>CAWKCS010000025.1:0-106276 GCA_963848165.1 uncultured delta proteobacterium
GCTACACATGATGTAAGAATACTTGATTCATGATGAAACCAATAAGTTCGGACTATTTGTGGTGAGTTTCCCGGATTGCTGGAGTTAATATGTCTCAAAATCCCACCTATCAAGAGCTAAAGCAAAGAGTATCTGAATTGGAGAAGCAGAACAAACTGTTGCAATCTGAAGCTACCAAATACAGTACTCTCTTCGATTCTTTTCCACTTGGCATCAGCGTATCAGACTCCCATGGCAATATTGTCGAAGCTAATTTGATTTCAGAGACACTTTTGGAAATCAGCAAAGAGGAACATAAGAAAAGGGATATTGCCGGTCAGGAATGGCGAATTATTCGAAAAGACGGGACCGATATGCCGCCTGACGAATGGGCCAGTGTAATCGCCCTGAAAGAAAAACGAATGATTACTGGCTCTGAGATGGGGATCGTTAAATCTGATGGTCAAACAACCTGGATTAATGTCACCGCTGCACCCCTTCAAATTGAAGGCTACGGAGTTGTTATAACCTATAACGATATCACTAAGAATATACGGCAGAAGCCGCACTCCGGCAGAGCGAAGAAAAATATCGCAAGCTGTATGAGCATGCAGCCATTGGCATCTTTCATTCAAGCTTTGAGGGACGATTTTTGGATGTAAACCCCGGTTTGGTTAAAATGCTTGGTTACGAAACACCACAAGAAGTAGTGGATTCAATATACAGCATCGCTGAACAGATTTATGTGAAGCCTCAAGTCGGTGATGAAGTGATAGCCCAAGCATTGGCCAAAGGGGAAACAGTCAAGGTGGAAAATCTTTATCGCCGAAAGGATGGTTCGGAATGGAACGCCTATCTTTACTTGCGGTATGTTTTCGATTCAAAGGGCAGCCCTTCTGCTGGAGGGATTTGTTGAAGATATCACCGAACGCAAGCAGGCGGAGAAAGCAGTCATGAAAAGCGAGGCTAAATACAGGTCATTAATTGACAACATTAATAGTGGGAGTTGCTGTATATCAGGCCAAAATGATGGAGAGGATTTTATCTTTCCTGGATATTAACAAGGCTGGAGAAAAAATCGATAAGATTAGGAAGGAAAAAATTATTGGTACAAGCGTGTGACTGAAGTATTTCCCGGCGTCAAACGATTCTGGACTTTTCGATGTGTTTAAAAGAGTCTTGGAAACAGGCAAGCCGGAAAATTATCCGGTAAGCTTTTACAAAGATGAAAGGCTCTTCGGGCTGGAGAGATAGTTATGTATATAAGTTACCCTCTGGGGAAATCGTCTCGGTATATAGTGATGAAACTTTGCGCAGGCAGGCCGAAGAGGCGCTGAAAAAGAGTGAAGAAAAATATCGTGAATTTATAGAAGGCACGGATGATCTTATTGCACAGGTGGACCACAAAGGAAGGCTTACGTTTGTCAATCACAAGGCTGAGACAATATTCGGCCTAAGCAAAGAAAAATGCATCGGGATGTCCGCCTTTGAATTTATACACCCGGATGACAGGGACAGAACAGAAAAGGCATTTTCCGAATGGGTGCGTAATCGTATCCAAAGCACTACTTTTGAAAATCGGCAGGTCAACCAAGCCACCGGGAAAACCCGCCATATGCATTGGACCATCAACATACAGTATGACAAAAGCGGCAACATAACCGGTGTTAACAATATCGCACGAGATCTAACCGAAAAAAACCAGATCGAAAATGAACTCCGTAAAAGCGAAGAAAGATACCTCTTGGCCACCAAAGGCGGAAATGTCGGGTGTATGGGATTGGAATCTTATCACAGGTGACATGTTTATATCCCCCAATCTCAAGGCGATGATCGGCTATGACGATCATGAGATCCAAAATCATATCGAAGACTGGGGCAAGAATGTTTATGCTGAAGATGTCGAAGCCGTAATGAAGGAAGCCAATGCCTGTATTGAAGGGACAAAAAAAGAATACCGTGTCGAACATCGCATGGTGCATAAAGACGGCAGCCTGCGTTGGTTTTTGGCATCAGGCAAGGTTGAAAGAGATAAAGACGGTCAGGCCATAAGATTCCTGGGGACGGACACCGAAATCACCCATTTGAAGACATTAGAGGAAAAACTTCGGCAAACTCAAAAAATGGAAGCCCTGGGCACTTTGTCGGGCGGTATCGCACACGAGTTCAACAACATCCTGGGGATTATTATCGGCAACACCGAGCTGGCTATTGACGATGTGCCGGAATGGAATCCTGCCAAAGACTGTCTGGAGGAAATACGCACCGCCTCCCTGCGGGCCAAGGATGTGGTGCGGCAGATCATGAGCTTTTCCCGTAAAACCCCGGCTACCCGAAAACCGATACAAATCAGCACCATTATACAAGAATCTCTGAAGTTGATGCGTGCAACGATTCCAACCAACATCGAAATCCGTCAGGAGATCCTGTGTAATGATGAGATGATCCTGGCAAATCCGACCGAGATCAATCAGATTCTCATGAACCTGTGCAGCAATTCGGTTCATGCGATGGAAGGAGAAACCGGTGTTCTAAAGGTCCGGTTGGAAACGACTGTTCTTGACGATCGCAGTGCTGCTCAATACAACGGTTTAACATCGGGTGAATATGTAAAACTGACTGTCAAGGATAATGGGTCTGGGATAGATCCAAAGTTAATAGGCTTGATATTTGATCCGTACTTCACCACCAAGGATGTCGACAAAGGGCTGGGCATGGGTTTGGCGGTTGTGTACGGCATCGTGAAAAAGCATGATGGTGCCATAAGGGTGAACAGTAAAGTCGGTAAAGGCACCACAGTTGAGGTGTTGTTCCCTGTAACCAAAGAAACTGCACAAATCGAAAAGGAAGTATCGAAGGACTTGCCAAGAGGCACGGAGCGGATTCTGTTTGTCGATGATGAGGCATCTTTGGTAAAAATGGTCACGCAAATGCTCGAACGGCAGGGATATGAGGTCGTGGGAAAAACCAGCAGCACAGAAGCCCTGAAGCTGTTTCAAGAAGAACCGGAAAAATTTGACTTGGTCATCACCGACATGGCGATGCCGGAAATGCCGGGGGATCGTCTGGCACAAGAGCTTATTAAGATTCGTCCGACCATTCCCGTTATCATATGCACCGGGCACAGCGACCGTATGGATGAAGGAAAAGCCATGAAATCGGGAATTGCGGCCTATGCCATGAAACCTCTGGTGAAAACAGACTTGGTGAACACTGTCCGGAGGGTCCTGGATAAGTCAAAAGGTTCGACCCGATAATTACAATTCATGAATATCTATCTGACTCCAAAGATCAAACATACTATACATAAGCATCAGTGGCACACCAATATATAGTGGTTGCTGGGTTGAGGCTAAAATCTGCGATTACTTTTGCAAATCACAGCCAAAATCTTCATCAAAGACCCGTTGATGCCTCCAACAAAAACAAGGTTATCAGGCACCCAAAAAATTACCGGTGTTTAAAAATTATCACCACCGACAGAATCTTGCGTTCATAGCTCCTTCTGGTTTGCGATTGACATACCATGATGGTATCTGATAATTTCCTAATTTATCGGACAGTTGAGATCGTCTCCGAGACTGTCGAAAAAGGTCAGCTCAACCATTCCGTATAGACAAAAAAATCACCTAAAAACTATTGACATAACCTGATGTTATGCTAGTCATTATTTAGTCATATAAGCAAATACTAATAGCTTATCAAATAAGAGGCTGGCATGGCAAAATACAAACTCTACGACTACTCCCAAAGCTTATTAATACCTGTTTCCCTCCAAGAGCAATTGATGCCTGGGACCTTGGAGTTCGCCATCCACACTTTGGTGGAAGGGCGAATGGACATGTCCGTTTTTGATGAAAAATACCAAAATGACGAGACCGGACGCAGGGCTTATGATCCCAAGGTTTTATTGAAAGTTGTCCTGTTAGCCTATTCTCGCGGTTTGATATCATCCCGTCAGATCGAGCGGGCCTGCAGTGAGAATGTTACTTTTATGGCCATGTCATGTAACCAGCGGCCTGATCACAGCACGATTGCGACCTTTGTATCTTCGATGAAAGATCAAATTAAACCGTTGTTCAGGGATGTCCTTTTGGTGTGCGAGCAAGAAGGTCTTTTGGGCGGGACTTTTTTCGCCGTAGATGGCTGCAAAATGCCGTCCAATGCTTCCAAAGAATGGAGTGGCACGTTCAGTGAACTCCAAAACAGGAAGGAAAAAATTGAGGACAAGATCAAGGTACTGGTTAAAGACCATATAGAGAAGGACAAAAAGGAAAGTACTAAAAAAGGTCAACCATTGGCCAACCGTGAAACGCAGATAAAAAGACTGCATCAACAAGCAGAAAAGATAGAAAAGTGGCTGGCTGAAAATGAGAAAAAGGTTGGCAGCAATGGCAAGGAGCTTCAGAGCAACATAACCGACAACGACTCTACCAAGATGTATACATCGCATGGTACGGTCCAGGGTTATAACAGCCAGGCGATAGTCGATTCAAAACACCAGGTGATCGTTCATGGCGAGGCCCTTGGGAGGGGCCCGGACAACGAAAATCTGCCACCGGTATTGGATGGAGCCAAAGAGAATCTTGAAAGCATCGGCAAACCCCCGGATTATTTTGAAGACAAAATACTAACGGCAGATTCAAGCTATCACAGCATACCCAATTTGAACAAATGTACCGAAGAAAAGTTAGATGCCTACATACCGGACAATCGATTTCGTAATCGGGATAAACGATTTGCCAGCCGGGTTGGTTATCGACCCAGATCAATAAAATTTACTTTTGCTGACTACAAGTACGATCGTGAAAATGATCAATTTATATGCCCCAATGGTAAACGGCTTAAGAGGCATATCAAACCAAAACTTCAGAAAGGTAAAATTCTGAGAGTTTATGTTTCAAATGAAAGCGATTGCAGATGCTGTCAACTCAGGGCCAAATGTCTCAGATATAAAGATGCCAAGTGTCGCTACTTATCGTATTATGCAGATGCATCCGGCGAGAATATATCCTATACAATGATCAAAAAGATTGACTCAGAAAAGGGACGAAACATCTATCCTCGACGGATCGCAATCGTTGAACCGGTGTTTGCCAACATTCGGACTCAAAAACGGTTGGACAAGTTTAACCTAAGGGGTAAGATCAAGGTAAATATCCAGTGGCTGCTTTATTGTATGGTCCACAACATAGAGAAAGTGGCCAATTACGGCTTTGCATAGGCTGAATTGGGTTGACTGGATAGGCTCTGGCTATAAGAAGCAATATTAATTTGACTTAATTTGGTGATATTTAAAAATCGAAAATATCGAGAGATAACCGGGTTTGTCAAAATGGTTTTTCAACAGTCTCTCCATATATCAACGGTACGGGATTGAAGGTTTATTCCGTTCGGCTACTAAATGAAATGTATAGGGTGTAAATCAAATGGCGTCATCTCAAAAAGGATTGTTCAGATGGGCAGACCAAATACCTGCGGCATCATGGATCGATATATGTAATCGCTCACCCCAACAAGCAGCGGAGGCTGTTGGTGCGGAATGGGATGGCAAATCCTTCAAAGTGCCTTTGTTAGGTGTCCAATATATAATTGATCCCGCTAATCAACGGATCAAGATTGCAAACAATGCAGATCATCCGGTCAGTTATCAGGCTGGAATTTTACTGCTAACCACATTATCTATTTCTAAAGGAGTGCCTCCCAGCGGACGGATGGCCGTGCCACAGGAACTTCCCGGTGGACGGATGTTTTTTACTGGAGCTCATGCTGTTGCTACTATACCGTTGGCTAAACATTTCGAAAAAGATTCAGATCAATTGCTAAAACGTGCCCTTGAAATCGGCGGTGAAATGGTTGAGGGTGCAGATATTGCGATTCGATTACCTGGGTTACCATACGTACCACTATACATTTTATATTGGCGAGGGGATCAGGAGATTCCTGCAAGAGCAGTGATCGGAATAGATGACAGAGCATATTTTCATCTCGATTTAGCTGGAGTTTTTGCTTTGACCAACATACTTGTATATAAATTTTGTAGAGTTGAATGAGATCGATTGAACCAGTTGCGATTATCAACTCCAGCATGATTAATTTGGAAGCGCCGAACCTACAACTGCACAGGACGCAAAGGGCAGGCGCCGCAGAGCTTTTCGTTATAAATACTGATATTTGATAAAAGGACTTGTGATATCATCTTCGAGTGGAGTTCTTATGAACCTGTGATACATCGTGCCTATCTCTCGAAAATATAGTCTCGCAAAACCAGCAATACCTGACATACCTCCTACAAAAACAAGGTTATCAGGCCCCTGAAATATTACCGGTGTGCGAAAATAATCGCAACTGGCCAAATCTTGCAAAATTAGGAGTTCCCGTGGTACCGTGGGGATGACCAGATGGTATCTGACAATTTTATATGTTTTCGGATAGTTGAGATCGTCTCTATCAATCACAGTTGCATAGCTTTCTGGATCATTGCGAATATAAGTTCGGTGGGAAAATGAATAGCACGGCAACAAGTAGATATTATCGAATCGGAATGCAACCTTGAAAGAGCGGCATTAGTATAGTAAGAGTCGCATAACCATAATGTAGTTAATGACCAAATTTCTTTAATACTACCTATTATTCACCAGAGAAGGATTCTGTTATGCGGAAAATATTCTTGAAAACTTGGAAGACGGTAATAATATTGTTTTGTGTTGGGTTGCTTTCCATACTTACTATAAACTGTAGCAGCGGTGGTGGTGGTGGCGGTGGTGACGATGATGATGGTAATCCACCCATGCTTGAAGGAACATACGAGTATATCATTAACCTCGGTGAATTAACCATGACAGTAACTGACTCACAATCTCCCTGTGTCTTTGTTGGTGACAAACTTTTCTATGAGGTGGTTTCCATAACGGAAACCACTCTCATATTGTTAGAAGGTGGTGATGATATAGACACTTATACAAGAATCTCAGAACCTGCGCTCGGTTTAGTTGGCAAATGGCATAGTGAGGACGATCCGGGAGAAACGGTAACCATTAATGAGGATAGAACTTGGGAATTTTATGGAAAAGTTGATGGTGATGGTTGCTAATCAAATGAAAATCAATTAAGGCTTTGCCATCTTAGCGAGGTCATTCACCTCCAGTCTACCTAAGAGTACGTTCTCCTAAACTACAAATACGACATTTGCCAATCTACTCCACTCAACCTGAGACAGCTCCAACTCATCGGTATTTAACGATATTTACTGGTTTTATAGCACATCACCACCATAGTCGTTTTTAAGCGACTTGCATTTTTATGTTATCACGAGGTAGAACTGTTTCAGCGGTTTTCACTTTTTTGCATAATTGTAAGAAAAATGGTATCAGTAATAGCGTTCCAAGCAATTTTCAGTCCGAAATGTGATGTTATCGCAGGTATTTTGGCGAGATGATAACTTTAGGATCTCTCCATGTATCGGTATTGCTGTCGTCGCCTTGTGGTCATGGAACGATTATTAAATCGTTACACCTCTTCTATTATCATATGCTATTAACGAAGTTCATTAGGGATAAAAAGAGGGATAAAATGAATGAAATTACAACGGGAAAACTGAGGGAGAACCTTTTCAAAATCGTTCTGGATACTGTGAGCGATGGAGTTACGGTGATGGACAATGATCTTAAAATCCAATATCAAAATAAGACCATTGTTCAATTATTCGGTTCAAAAATTGGTGAGCATTGCTATGAGGCTTACCGCGGTCGCAAAGAGCCCTGTGGTGACTGCATGGTACTCGAAGTTCTCAAAGACGGCAGGGAAAGAAGAGGTATTAAGGATATTCCACTACCTGGAGGTAATATCTCATTGGTCGAAATCAGTTCAGCAGCTATCAAGGATGCAGAAGGAAAAATCATCGGTGCTGTTGAAGTTGCCAGAGATGTCACAGATCAGAAAAAGGCCGAGGCCTTACTTAATAAAACGCTTCTTGAACGTAATGAGGTTTTGAAACAGTTAAATAATGAGCTGTCAGATGCTGCGGGATACGTGAAAACTGTATTACCTCAAAAAATTAGTTCCGGAGCATTACTGACTGACTGGAGATTTATTCCATCAGCCTCATTGGGAGGTGACTCTTTTGGCTATCATTGGATCGATGAAGATCATTTTGCTTTGTATCTGATAGATGTTAGTGGTCATGGCTGGGCAGCAGCCCTTCTTTCTGTTTCAGTTATAAATATGTTACGTTCCCATGCTCTTCCGAAGACCGATTTTCACAAACCTGAACAGGTTTTATTTGCTCTAAACAATACATTTCCAGGTGAACGACACAACGATATGTTTTTTACAATTTGGTATGGAGTTTATAGTATATCTTCTCGCCAACTAATATATGCCAGCGGCGGCCACCCTCCGGCGCTATTATTTTCCGGCTTCTCTCCGGAAAATGCTCAAGTAGAACAGCTTAGAACTCCAAACTTCATTATAGGGGGCGATCCGGACACTATTTATCAAAGCAGGATTCAGGAGATTAGGATTCCCGCACGTTTATTCGTTTTTTCTGACGGTGTTTTCGATATTACAAAAGGTGATGGATCAATCTGGGGATTTAATGAGTTTTTGGAGTTTATGGTGCAACCTTCCAATACAGATCAATCTATTTTGGACAGTCTTTTGAATTATGCACAGGAATTATCCCAAAAGGTAACATTTGATGATGATTTCAGTATCTTAGAGATAGTTTTTAATTGAGATTCTGTCTCTCATCTCTGTTTTATATTTTTGCCAGCGGATATCTCACTGACTCTCGATACTACAAGAAATGTGCCTTGTTAATTAGCCATCTCCTACAAATACAAAGATATCAGGCACCTGAAAACCACCGGTGTTCGATTATTATCACCACCGACCAAATCTTGCATTGAAAGGGTTTCCCATGGTACGCTGGGCATAACCAGATGGTATCTGACAGTTTCATTAATTTTCTGATAACTGGACTTGTCTCCATAAATCTGCACTGTGATATGGATTGTTGTCTATTTCTAAATGAAAATGTTGAAAATCCATTTCAGTTGAATTATAGGCTTATTGTTCCCACCTGTCACAATTTCAAACACCAAAACACATCGCAAAGGAGAGAAAAATGAATCTGAATCTCACAAAACATTCAGCCAGAATTATCATGCTTCTCGTAATTGTATCGGTATGTATTCTTTCCTCCTCTATTGCATATGCCCAAGACACGCCCTCGTTCAGCGTTGGTGTGTTTGGTGGATTTGCTTCAGGCATGACCGTAGAAGCCGTGGAAGATTATGAAGACACGGAGTGGGAAGCCGGTAAAGCATATGGCGGCAGTGCCATGTACCGTATGGCAAACGGTCTTGTTTTTGAACTTCTGTGTCGAACAGTTTGAAATGACGGCGGTGGAAAATGGCGATGAAATCGGAACCTTGAAAGCGACGCCGATACTCTTTATGGTCGGTTACCAGAGCATGCCCATAAATCAGAGCAAATTTGCCTTTCACGCCACGATCGGGGGTGGTTTTGCATCGTCGAAATTGGAAAAAGGAGACGGTATCACAGATCTGGAAAAATCTAGCGGCGTCAGCATCGATATATCAAATGACAACGCCTTCATGTTCGAAATGGGTGCTGGGGTCGATTACTTCTTCACCAGAAACATAGCACTGACGTTGGACGGTCGGTTTGTGGCCGGAAGTATCGATTCGAAATGGGATTTTAGCAATGGAAATTCGGAGGATTTTACCTTTCTGGCAAGTAATTTCCAAGGCCTGGTGGGAGTGAGGTTGTGGTTTTAAGGGTAAGGCTGGAACATATCTCATATATACATAAGGTTCTTATAAAGCCCCTGAGATGGTCAAACATTTGCCAATGTCAGTGTCTCTATCTTGGGGGCTTTTTTCCGTATTGGCTTTCCATATTTGGCCACTTTTCCTTAGCCTTGGAGACTTGTACTATCTCCAACATAGTACTATCCAGCTAAATTTGCCGATACCATAACATGGTCTCGGCATTGACATCTTTTATTATGAAAGTTGTATTTTCATGATATCGTTCACCCACTATTTGGAGAGTCTCCCTGGTAGAAATTACGAAACAAGTATCCTAAAATTGATTGCCGCTGAAAAGCGGTGATTACATCATCCCAGGAGAGCCCTCCCAATCAAAGACTTTGTCTTTTTTGCCCTAATTTCCCAATAGGCTATATTTGAAGATTGGCTGAATCAACCTCCAATAGTCCCAAATTGAAGACTTGTCGTTTCTTACGATTTTTTTTTAATTTCATATAAAGCTGAGCGACTCAACTTGAGCTCGTCGACAAGTCTCAAGGTTGAAAACAAGTCGAGTCGCCACTGGGAATGCGCTCGCTGTTGCGTTTCAGCAGACGCTGACTGTGATTGGAAGCAAAAACCCCCATCAAAAATTACGTTGATGGGGGTTTTGTCAAGGGGGTGATACTTGAGGGCTATCCTTTTATACTTCTGGGCAACAGCATCTGGTGCTGTGGGCAGATGGACTTTGGATTTTGATAGACAGAACCGGCAAACGCCACCATGTATTTGCGAATATCCGTCATCCTGGCGACTTCGTCGACAAAGCCTTTTTGTGCACAATACAGGGGTCTGGAGTAATTATGATATTCCTGCGCCATCTGGTTCATTTTGTCGATGACGGGTTGAAGATCCCTGCCCGCATCCTTCTCCTTGACCAGGCGTCGGGAAAAGCTCGCCGCTGCTGCGGTTTCACCATGCATGACATAGATTTCGGAAGTGGCGATACCCAGCGTAAAAGCGTTGTGGCGATTGCCTGTGGGACCTCCCATCACGTAATGTGCCGCGGCCGTTCCTTTTCGTAACAGTATCAGAATCTGGGGAACGTCCGTCTGTTGGATGGAGTAAATGAGACTTTGCCCCAGGCCCAGCAACTCCGCCTTTTCGGCAATGTCTCCCACATCGATACCCGATGTGTCCTGGAACCATATAATCGGAAGTCGGTCCCTCCCGCAGAGGGTGACAAACTCGTTCATCTTGATGAGGCCCTGACGGTAGAGTTTTCCACCGATGCCGGGATAGTCGGCATATTCCGGGTATTCCATTCCCAGAAAACCCTGACGGTTACCGATGCATCCCACGGGAAGCCCGTCAATCTTGACAATCCCCGTATATATCTCGGGACCGTAGTCCGGCCTGAACTCCATATGCTCGCTGTTGTCCACCAGACGTGCCAGGACTTCGTCAAAATTGTACATCTGTTTCTGATTGAAGGGAACCAGGCGATACAGATCTTCAGCTGGGAACCGGGGATCCTTGGGCTCTGCCACCCGGAAAAATTTAGGGTTATAGGCCGGCATGTCCTTCATGTAATCCTTCAAGCCGTCCAGAACACCCGTCTCCTCTTCGTAAACATACCGGAAAAAGCCTGTTTCATCATAGTGGATCTTGACGGAACCGGGCGGTGTCGCTTTGTACTGCTTGGCGGTGTTGATCAGTTGCTCGGCACCTTCCAGATCAAAATAACCCTTGGGTGACATACCACTCAGGATGCCGCCGCCACCTACGGCGATATTACAGTCCTTATGGGCAAAAAGAATGGTCGGGCTGATACCCTGATATCCGCCGCCCGCAGGGTTTGTTCCGTAAATTGCGGCAAGGATTGGGATTCCCATCTGTTCGAGCTCGGCATGCCTGAAAAAAGTCGTGCCCCCGCCCCGGCGATCTGCGTAAAATTTTTCCTGCTCGGTCAGTTTGACACCGCTGCAGTTAACAAGCCACACTAGAGGGATGTTCAAGCGCTTGGACAGATTGGTAACCCGCAAAATGTTTTCATATTGCCCCGGTACCCAGGCACCAGCCAAAAGCTTGTTGTCAAAACCGATGATTACGGCCCACTTGCCGGATATTTTTCCCAGACCATCAAAAACATTCGTCGATCCTTCGGCATTGTCATCAGGATTGTACAGTGTATGCAGGGGACACCATGTCCCGGGATCCACGAGATATTTAAGTCTCTGCCAGACGGTCATCTGCCCCCTGGCATTGATTTTCTCCTCTGGGAAACCCACATTTTTAACTTTTTCGACTTCCGCTTCGATACCCTCTTCCACGCCCTTGATCTTTTCAACATTCTCTTCGGTGCTCAGAACCTGCCCCTGACTGATCGCCTTTCCGAACTCAGGCATTTTTTCGAAATACGGTCTCATGGTTGTACTCCATTAAGTGGTTTTAACAGATGCAATATATATTAATACATGACATTCTAAGTCTTTTATCGAAATACTTAAGTCTAAAGCGAAAAGATGTGATTTTAGGTTTTAGGTTGATAAACTGCTAAAAGCTCATTGCTTGTAGCCTGCCTAAAACCTAAAACTTAAAACCTAAAACCATTATGGCTCTTCGATGGGCCACCTCCCCTTTTCCTGCAGAACATTTCGCAAAACCTTCAATGCGCTATTGGCAGCGGGAACACCACCGTATACCAGGGTTTGAAATATGGTCTCAGCGATATCGCCGGGTGAGCACCCCACATTCAATGCCGCTTCGATATGGAGTTTCAATTCCTCGGGACGGGACAGTACCGTCAGGGCGGCAATCGTCACCAACTGCCGGGTCTGGTGGGGAATCTTCTCCCTGGCATACATGCTGCCGGTAATAAACAAAGAGAGGTCCTTTGCCAGATCTTTATCAAAAGCCCGCCATAGCTCGAAAGGTCGTTCACCCTCGACATCCTTGAAATAAAGCTCAGCGGTTTTTTTGGTTTTCTCTATCAGATCTTTGTCCAAAACAGTACCCCCGAAAGATAATACCTATTTAATCACGAAAACACGAAATATCGAAAGCACGAATTTTTAATCACGGAAATTATAAAAATCAGCGGCAAAGCCGCGTCAAATAGAATCGCGGAGCGATTCTATCAGCGGTTCGCTTTCCGGTACCCGAGTTGATCCAGGGCGATAATCCACTTGCAGATATTGGCCGAGCCCTCCACAATAAAATAAGTGGGGGTATCCTTGTAAAAACGGGCAACCGGATATTCGGTGGAATACCCGTATGCTCCCAGGATCTTCATGGCATAGTTGGCACACTTGGTAACCACCTCTCCGGCAAAATACTTGGCCTTGGCAACATCGAGGCCATTGTTCAAGTGACCCTGGTCTTTCCGCCAGGCCGCCCTGTATACCAAAAACTGTGCGGCATCAATCTCGGTGGCCATCTGGGCGATCATGTCCTGGTTCATCTGGAACTGCCCAATGGGTTTTCCAAACTGTTTTCTTTCGTTGCAGTATTTGGTGGCAATATCCAGGAAAGCCTGGGAAACACCCACAGCGCCCGCGGCCGCCGACATCCGCGTCTGATTCAAGGAACCGAAAACGATCTTGGCCCCATCCCCTGGATTTCCCAGGATGTTTTCTTTGGGAATCCGTGTGTTGTCCAGAAAAACTTCTCCTGTGGGGGATGAATGAGACCCCATTTTATCCAATGCCGATGTTTTGACACCGTTAAAATTCTTCATTTCCAAAACAAAGGCCGACAGCCCTTTGGATCCTTTGGACACATCCGTATAGGCATAGTAGATAATGACATCCGCTATATTGGCGTTGGATATCCAGGTTTTTGAACCGTTCAACAACCAGTGATCCCCTTTGTCTTCGGCCGTGGATGTCATGGCCATGACATCGGATCCTGCATCCGATTCGGTAATACCGAAACCACCGATATAGTCCGCACTCACAAGTTTTGGAATGTATTTGGCTTTGATTTCATCCGAGCCATAGGTCAGTATGGTATATGCACACCCCAGGGTCTGCATGTTGATCTGAACCCGCAGCGAACTCGACGCTCGGGCGATCTCCTCGGTAACCACAGCAGCCGCCATCCAGCCCATGTCGACCCCATCATATTCCTCCGGAATCACCGTGCCGAAAAACCCGAGCTCGCCCATGGGTTTTATGACCTCCTTATAGGGGAAGTAATGCTCGGCATCCCACTGGTCGGCAAAGGGTGCGATTTTTTTGGTTGCAAACTCCCGAACGGCCTTCCTGAGCATCTCCAATTCTTTTGAGAGTTCAAAATCCATTCAATATCCTCCTGGTTCTTTATATTGATTATAACATACTGATTTATTATGTTTTAATTTTTTCGAATACGAAATTAACCTGAAAAATATAGCAGCAACCTCAAAAGATTGTCAAGCTATTTTGTAACTACATTATAGTTAAAAACCTGATCAGACCGTTGCATGTCTGATCAGGTTTTTTTAATTAATAGCGGCGCAGCCGCGTTTTATAAAATCGTTTCTACGATTTTATTCGAGGTACCCGAAAAATTTTGGCAGCCAGAGTACCATGTCCGGCATATAGGTAATGATGCCCAATACAATCATCTGGATAATGATAAAAGGTATCACGGCTTTGGACACATAGATAAGGTTACGATTGGCCATGGCACCGGTAATATACAAGCTGACACCCATGGGAGGGGTGCAATATCCAATGGCCAGGTTGACGGTCATGATGAGACCGAAATGCATCCAGCTGATATTGAACGCATCCAGCATGGGCAAAAAGACCGGTCCTAAAATCATGGTGGCCGAAATAATATCCATGAACATACCCACCACCAAAAGCAAGACGTTCATGGCAAACAAAAACATAACATGGGTGATTGGATAGCGGATAGAACGGTTTCAGTAATCCGTCCCGGAATACTTTCCAGCGTGAGCAGTCGGCCGAAACAGGTGGCGCCCGCGACGATGATCAAGAGCGTAGCTGATGTGACGGCCGACGAAACCGTAATCTCCTTGACCTGGCTCAATTTCATGGATTTGTGGATAAATATCTCGACAATGAATGCATAGACACAGGCCACGACAGCCGCTTCATTGGCCGTGAAGGCACCGGAAAAAATACCGCCGAAAATAATGACCGGCAGCATCAGAGACCAAAAGCCCTCCTTCAAGACAGCCAGGGTTTCTTTAAAGTTTGGAACCGGCAGTCTCGTAATTTCGGTCCGTTTGCGGAACAATAGATAGGTATAGACACACACACCCAACATAATCAGAATACCCGGAAGAAAACCCGTCAGGAAAAGGCCTTCCAGGGATACGTTGCTGATCATGCTGTAGAGAATCATCCCGATACTGGGAGGAATGATGACACCCAGGTTAGGCGAAGTGGTCATCAATCCTATGGTGTATTTTTCCGGGTAGCCGTGTTTGATCAATGCGGGAATCATGAATCCGCCCAGGGCAACCACAGTGGCAACCGTGGATCCGGAAATCGCGCCGAATAGCCCGCAGGCAAGAACACCGGCCATACCCAACCCACCCGGCAGCCAGCTCACCAGTGCATTGGCGACCTTGATAAGTTTTTCAACGATACTCCCGGCCGTCATAATATTCCCGCAAAGGATAAAAAACAGGACCACCACGAGAGCAAAATTGTCCATGGAGCGGAAAAGGGTTTGTGCGAGCAGGAATAACGGCAGATCGGTAAAAAGATAAAACCCAAAGCGGCCGTAAAAAAGAGACACATGAACACAGGGACATAGGTTGCCATGCAACCAAGAAGAATCGCAAAGATGATAGCGTCGCTCGTCTCCATGCAATCTCTCCCAATATCATTGTTGTTAGTTTGTTGCGTTCTTTGCCGGTTGGGTTTTCTGATGCTTTTCTTCTATTCAAGTATTTACATCCTCATAAATAATCTGAATGGTGCGGATAAACATCAAAATCCCCATCAAGGGCAAAATGGCGTAGAGATATGCCAGGGGAATCTGCATGACAATGGTTTTTTGATGGGTCGGATCTGCATTGGAGAGCCATCATGAGCCATCCATAATAGGATCATGATGGAAAAAATATCATGGTCACCAGATTACTGAAAAATATCAGCGGTGCCTTTAGTTTCGGGAGGAGTTGCACCGATGCATCGATTTTGATCATTTTGCGCTGCTTGATGGCTGCACTGCAGCCGATGAGCGTCGTATAGATGATCACCTCCCGCACCAGTTCTTCAGACCATGCCAGATGTATAATTAAATCCATATCGCAACACAACATTGACAAAAAAGAGCCATCAGGGCGACCATCACGGCGATGAACAAGGTCCAGTCCTCAAAAAAACTTAATACTCTTGTCTAAAAACCCAAGTGTCTTTCCAATCATCGACAATCTCCCAACGCGACCTCAAGATTAAAAGGGGCCCGGTATATCCCAAGCCCCTTTCATATATACGATTGCTGGTATTATGGCTTATAGCCCATAAAATCCTGTACTTCTTTCAAGTAATTAGCCGGCCGATAGGTATCGCTTTTATAGAGCTTGTTGATATCACCCGCCATATTTTTCGTGGGCGACATTACCTTTTCTCTGGAGAACACCGATGGCCGCATCAGACAAGGTGATAAACTCGATGCCTGCAGCTGTTGCCTTGGCGATCTCATCTTGTTCCTGCTGTTCACTTTGTTTGCTGATGTCGGCACAGACATCGCGCACAACTTCCACAAAGGTCTGTTGCAGGTCCGCCGGCAGTTTCTCGAGCCATGCTTTATTGAAAATCCAGATAAAGAGCCCCTGGGCATAGTTGATATAAGTATAGTACTTTGCTACCTCAAATTTCTTGGTAATGTTACAGACCATGGGTGTATGGTCAAGACCTTCGATAACACCCTGTTTCAGGGCTACCGGGACATCCGGCCATGGCATGGCCACGGGGTTGAATCCCCATCCCTGTACAGGATCTGGTTGACAATGGCCTCGGCCGTTCGAAACTTGATCTTTTTGGCATATGCCAGGGTTCGGACCGGGTCGTCGTGGCCCATCCGTAACTACCATAACCGGTGATGCCGAGTCCGGTGATGCCCTGGTGGTCCATGGCCATCAAGAAGTGGTTATACAGTTTCTCGTTGTTCGACAAACTTGCCTAGTTTGTCGAAAGAGTTGATCAGAAAAGGCAAGTTGACGACCCCGAACCGCGGGCCCAGGTTGGTCGCAGCAACAGAGCTGACACCCATGCCCTGGATGGCTCCCATTTGCAGTTGGTTGAGAACTTCCACTTCGCCGCCCAGCATGGAAAAGGGCTTATAGTCGAGATAAATCTGCCCGTTGGTCCGCTTCCACAGTTCATCCCGGATAGCAAATCCGGTGTAGACGCCTTTGATAACAGGGTGTGACACATTGGAAACAATGCAGCGATACTTGGCTCCGGATGGATCGAAAGCCGGCTTCCATGCATCCAATGATGGTCTGCTGCAAGCGCAATCCCAAACAAGAAACTTAGACTGACCAGAGAGACCGTTAAAATTATGGATAGTTTTTTAATCATCTGTGCCTCCTTTTTCAATATGGGTCATAGTTCGAACTAAACAACATTCATTTGTCAAAGCGGATTTGAAGCTAAATTACAGCTACAAGGGCAAATAGTCAAGGATAAAATCATTACCTGTCTATATGATACGGGATGTGCCCGATTCTATTTTGAAAGACCTGCCCATCGGTATGTCGCCTGGTTTCCCGGTCTTTTTTCTGCCAGGCACCCTTCCCCGGAAGGGATCACCTTCTGTCTTCATTTTCATTGACATTCTGGAACGAAAGCATCATATTTCTTGTTGTTCCAACCATTGGTAATAAAATAATATTATCCTATGTTTAGAAAAGGTATCGTCCAATGGGTATGACATATGAGATCACTGAGATGGAAAATATTCTGGTGGTATCCATTAAGGGTAACCCCGGTGTCGACGATATAAAGCATATTCTGGATCAGATTCGAAATGAATCAGGATACTCACACAGAGCCACGCCTGTGGGATTTTCAAAATTCCAGTTTTAATTTTTCCCAGGATGAAGTCCTCGATATTGCCTCGCATGCATCCACAGGGGATATTCGACCGGCCAAAGTTGCCATGCTGGTCAAGGAAGATTTATCTTTCGGTGTTTCACGGATTTATGAAGTATTCCGCAATACCGACCTGACCGAAATCAATGTATTCAGAGATAAAACAGAAGCCGTGGCATGGCTGCGTGAATAGAAGACAATTCATAAAGGCGGGATTATATGGGATCGCCGGCATCACCGGGGTTCTGACTCTGTTGAAATTCTTCCACGCAAAATCCGCAGCACTCCCTATTTTGACGTACCCAAATCCCATTCTTAGATACGTTGCAAACCCGGTGGAAGTCATTGATGACGACGTCATATCGCTGGCACATAAGATGATCGGCATCTTGAGAACCCGCGCACCTATTGATTTTATTACGAAAGGCTCTCTTTGTAAAGGACTGTCAGCACCCCAGATCGGTATTCAAAAACGATTGATGGTTTGTGGTTTGCACGGAGCGCTGAAGGTCCTTGTGAATCCGGAAATTCTGGAAAAAAGGGGTGCCTATGAAAACAGTGAATACTGCCTGTCTCTCCCCGAACATCCGACCCGGATGGTCCAGCGCTCAGCTTACGTGAAAGTACGCTATCGAAACTTACAGGAGAAAGAGGAAGTCCTCGTGGCAACAAAAAGTTCTGCCGGTTTGATAGAACACGAGATGGATCATCTCAATGGGGTGCTGTATATTGATTATCAAAACCAGGTGGCCCAGAGTTCTTTGTAAAGCGATAAATTGTTTTAAATATTAAGTCGACTACTAAAAAAGGCCCTGACATGACATCAGGGCCTTTTAAATATCGATTTCGTATGCTTTGACTTATTCTTTTTTCTCGGTATCCTCAGTCTTCTTATCTCCACCGGCCGGAGCCTTGGCTTCAGATTCGGTCTTTTCCGGCGCCGCTTTTTTCTGCACCGCATCAGCGGCTTCTTGGGGTTTGTCTGAGGTAGTTTCTTCTGCGGCAGTCTCGGGAGACACCTGGGTTTCCTCAACAGGGTCGGCCGTTACCTTTGGGGTTTCCGGCGTATCTGTTTCAGTCTTTGGGGCTTTTGTTTTCTTTTCAGCCTTCTTTTTCGGAGCTGTCTTCTTGGGTGCCGCTGTTTTGGTTTTTTTGGTGGTTTTCTTTTTCGCGGGTTCTGGTGAAACCAGCTCAATCAGAGAAACCGGAGCAGCATCACCGGGCCGTCTCCCGATCTTGATGATGCGCGTATATCCACCGGAAACAGTTGCAAAGCGCTTGGGCGCCTCTTCAAAGACCTTGTGAACAACATCCTTTTCACGCACGATGGACATGGCTTGTCTTCGAGCATGCAGATCACCCCTTTTGGCCAATGTGATGATATGATCAGCCCAGCGGCGCAGTTCTTTTGCCTTGGCATCTGTTGTCTGAATACGATCATGCTTGAGCAAGGAGGTTACCATATTTCGAAACATGGCATCCTTATGACTGCTCGTCATGTTTAGCTTTACGCCTGATTTTCGATGTCTCATTTTACTGTTTAATCTCCTTCCTCTTCATCTGCCTCAGGAGGAACAAACCCTTCCAGCTTCGCCCCCAAGGAAAGCCCCATCTCGCTCAGTACTTCTTTGATTTCGTTCAAGGACTTTCTGCCAAAGTTTTTCGTTTTCAGCATTTCAGCTTCAGATTTCTGTACAAGCTGGTAAAGTTTCAATATCTCCGCATTTTTCAAACAATTGGCACTGCGTACGGAAAGTTCAAGTTCTTCAACACTACGGTAGAGATTTTCGTTGAACTTGGGTTTCTGCTGTTCTTCCGATGACTCGTCCGGATCCGGTTCAATATCTTCATCGAAATTAATAAAAATCGCCATCTGCTCTTTGAATATCTTTGCGGCATAAGCCACTGCATCTTCCGGGATAACACTTCCGTCTGTCCAGACTTCCAGCGTTAGCTTATCATAATCAGTTCGTTGGCCCACCCGTGCATTGCCTACAACATAATTGACACGTTTGACGGGTGAAAAAACCGCATCAATGGGGATGGTTCCAACGGGCGCATCTTCGTCCTTATTTGATTCGGCCAGGGAGTAGCCTTTCCCGATTTTGACCGTCATGGTCATCTTCAATTCGCCCTTCTCAGACAATGTCGCGATATGATGATCCACATTAAGGACTTCGACCTTCCCGTCTTCGCTGACGATATCACCGGCTGTTACCACTCCCTTGCCCTTGGCATCAATGGAGATGGTTCTGGTCTTGGTCCCGGCCATCTTCAAGCGAACTTCCTTTAAATTCAGAATGATTTCTGTAATATCTTCGATAACGCCATCAATGGTCGTAAACTCGTGCATGACTGACTCGAATTTAACCGTTACAATGGCGGCGCCATGAAGGGATGAAAGGATGATTCGTCTTAATGCATTTCCGATCGTTATGCCGAATCCCCTTTCCAGGGGCTCACAGACAAACTTACCATATGAAGGTGTACTCTCTACTTCAACCTTTTTAGGCTTGATCATCGCTTGCCAGTTCATGAACATAATGTCACTTGAAGTCATTATTCTTCTCCAGATTATCTTGAAATCGTTCCTACGATTTTATTTGGAATAGAGCTCTACGATAAGCTGTTCCTGTATAGGCATGGTAATATCTTCCCGAGCAGGAAACCCTTTTACCGCTCCTTTAAGATTTTCTTTTTCCAGATCAAGCCACTGGGGAATACCTCTCCGGACAACCGCATCCATGGAATCATTTATCGCTTGAATGTTTTTGCTCTTTTCTCTGACTTCTATAACATCTCCGATATTCAGCAAATAAGAAGGAATGTTAACCTTCTTGCCATTCACGAGGAAATGGTTGTGACGAACAAAATGACGACCCTGTGTTCTTGAATTCACAAAACCCAGACGATAAACAACATTATCAAATCTGCGCTCGAGTGAAACGAGCAGATTGGTACCCGTAATACCTTTCTGCTGGTCTGCTCTGCCGAAAAATAAGTGAAACTGTTTTTCAGAAAGACCGTACATACGTTTCACCTTCTGCTTTTCACGCAGCTGGATACCATAGTCTGATGTTTTCCCTCTCCGTCGCTGACCGTGCTCACCGGGGGCATACCCCCGCCGGTCAAAGGCGCATTTGTCTGAGTAACATCGGTCAGCCTTAAGAAACAATTTTAAATTTTCGCGTCTGCATATCCTGCAGACTGCTCCGCAATATCGTGCCAAATTATCCTCCTTTATTATTTGGCTAAATCAAACCCGTTTATTTTTTCAAAACAGTTTGATTTGTTAGACCCTACTGAGGTATCTGTACGCACAGATGCCTTATTTTAGACCCGACGTCTTTTGGGTGGACGACACCCATTATGGGGAATCGGTGTCACATCTTTTATCAGAAGGATATTAAATCCTGCAGCCTGAAGTGATCGCAATGCTGATTCCCTGCCTGCACCAGGTCCTTTTACATAAACTTCAACGTTTCGCATGCCATGCTCCATGGCTTTTTTGGCGGCATCCTCAGCTGTAAGTTGGGCGGCAAAAGGCGTACTCTTCCGAGATCCCTTGAAACCATGAACTCCGGCACTTGACCAGGCAACCACGTTACCGCCCTGATCCGTGATTGTTACGATGGTGTTATTGAATGTGGACTGAATATGAACAACACCGCTGGAGATGTTTTTCTTCTCTTTCTTTTTTGTTCTGGTTGGTCTCGGCATATATAATATCCCTGTTTAATCATCTTGTTGTGTGTGATTATTTCTTTGTAGCGCCACCCTTTTTCTTGACGGCAGATCGTTTTGGTCCCTTGCGTGTCCTTGCATTCGTACTGGTACGCTGTCCGTGAACAGGCAATGATTTACGATGACGGAGGCCACGATAACAACCCAGATCCATGAGCCGTTTAATATTCATGGAAACTTCGGTTCGAAGTGTTCCCTCTACCTTGCATTCATTGTCTATAACCTTTCGAATACTATTTATTTCAGACTCCGACAGATTATCTGTTTTGGTATCCGGGCTGATGTTGAGCTGGGATAAGATCCTGCTCGATGTGGTCCTGCCTATACCATAAATATATGTAAGGCCTATTTCTATACGTTTACCTCTTGGTAAATCTACGCCAGCAATTCGTGCCAAAGCCTATCCTCCTCTATCCTTGCCTCTGTTTATGCCGTTTGTTCGTACAGATGACGCGAACGACACCTTTCCGACGAATGATTTTACAATTATTGCACATTTTTTTTACCGATGCCCTGACTTTCATGTGTGCATCTCCTTATTTTCTTTCGATATAACCCATTCGGTTATCATAGTCGCATTACAGAGCTGTGTAGTTAAATTTCCCATTCCCAGACAACCGCATCATTTGGACCGATACGTAATCCTGCCCCGTGTCAGGTCATAAGGTGAAAGCTCCACGGTCACCGTGTCACCAGGTAGAATCTTAATGAAATGCATGCGCATCTTGCCCGAAATATGCGCCAGAACCCGGTGTTTGTTTTCAAGCTCGACCTTGAACATCGCATTCGGCAATGTCTCAAGCACAATGCCCTCAACCTTGATTGCCTCTTCCTTCGGCATCTTTCTTCATCCTTTTTTGATGGACCGGTTATCTCTATCGTCTACCCTTGATACCGCCCTTTTTTAAAAAGCCTTCATAATGGCGCGTAAGCATATGCGACTCGATTTGCGATATCGTATCGATAGCCACGCCAACAACAATCAGAAGTGCCGTACCACCAAAATAAAAAGGCACATTGAATCTGGTGATCAGTATAGAAGGCAGCACACACACCGCCGACACGTAAAGCGCACCGCCAAGTGTAAGGCGGGTAAGAACTCTGTCGATATAGTCGGCCGTACGTTTTCCAGGACGGATGCCGGGAATATAGCCCCCCTGTTTTTTCATGTTTTCCGCGACATCCACAGGGTTGAATGTGACCGCGGTATAAAAATAGCAGAAGAAAAAGATGAAGCCCACAAATAGCAGTTGGTACAACCAGTTCCCGGGCTGCATGGAGTCAGCGATGGTCTTTACCCACGGAACGGCGATAAAGCTGGCTATGGTAGCCGGAAACATGATGATGGATGAGGCAAATATGGGCGGTATAACACCGGAGGTATTGATCTTGAGCGGTAGATGCGTACTCTGCCCGCCATACATTTTGCGGCCCACAACCCGTTTGGCGTACTGCACCGGAATCCGGCGTTGACCCTGTTCCACGAAAATGATGAAGCCGATAACCGCTACCATCAAAACAGCTAAAATCAGCACTGAGAAAATACCCATCTCACCGGTGGAAATCAGCCGGAACGAGTTACCGACCGCACTGGGTATTCCGGCCACAATACCCGCAAAAATAATCAGGGAAATACCGTTTCCAATGCCGCGTTCGGTAATCTGTTCGCCCAACCACATGATAAAAGCGGTTCCTGAAGTCAGGGTAATCACCGTCATGAGCCGAAAGCTCCATCCCGGATCGATAACTATCGGTGCCCCACCCGGTGATGTCATGCTCTCGAGTCCGACACTGATACCGAATCCCTGAATAATACTCAAGACAACCGTCCCGTAGCGGGTATACTGCGTAATCTTTTTCCGCCCTTGCTCACCTTCTTTTTTAAGTCGCTCGAGATGGGGAACCACAACGGTCAGCAGCTGCAAAATAATGGAAGCGCTGATGTACGGCATGATGCCCAGAGCGAAAACAGACAGCCGCTCCAGGGCACCGCCGGAAAACATGTCGAACAAACCCAGGAGGGTTCCTTGAGCTTTGGCAAAAAAGGAGGCCAGCGCAACCGTATCGATCCCGGGTGTGGGTACATGCACACCAATCCGGTAGACCGTTAAAAGCGCCAGTGTATATAAAATTCGCTTTTTGAGCTCTGGAATCTTGAATATGTTCTGGAATCCGCTACCTATCATTATACGACCTCTACGTTTCCGCCCGCAGCTTCGATTTTCTGTTTTGCATTTCTACTTACGGTGTTCACCTTGATGGTCAACGGATAATCAATATCGCCGTGTCCTAAGAGTTTTATCCCATCGCGCGCACCCTTTACGAGACCGCAGCCCACCAGAGCGGTTTCATCAACCACGCTGCCGCTTTCAAATCTTTTCAGATCCCGAATGTTTATGGTCACGATTTTTTTGCTGAAAATATTGGTAAATCCGCGCTTAGGAAGCCTTCTGTGAATCGGCATCTGGCCGCCTTCGTACCCGGGTCTGACACCACCACCTGAACGGCTGTTGTATCCCTTGCTGCCCCGTCCGGCGGTTTTACCATTTCCGGATCCGACACCCCGGCCTTTTCTGTTCTTGGATTTTTTCGATCCGGCTGCCGGAGAGAGTTCATTTAATCTCATCGCTGTTCTCCTCAACCTTGACTAAGTGTGAAACCGCATTGATCATTCCCCGAATGGAGGGTGTGTCCTCAAGCTGAACCGTTCTGTTCATTTTTCTGAGTCCCATCCCGTACAATACCCTGCGGTGTTTTTCAGGTCTGCCTATCATACTTTTAACCAGCGTTATATTCAATTTCTCGACCATGAATTCTTCCTCGATTTATAAATCTTCAACAGATATTCCCCGCCTCGCAGCAACCTGCTCGCGGGTTTGGAGCTGCTGAAGTCCCTCGATTGTCGCCTTGACAATGTTGTGGGGATTGTGAGAGCCCAGACACTTGGTAAGAATATTCTGGACACCGGCAGCCTCCAGAACGGCCCGGACAGCACCGCCCGCGATCACACCGGTACCTTTGGATGCAGGAGCGAGCAGCACCCTGCCGGCGCCATATCTTCCCACAACCCTAAAAGGAATGGTTCCTTCAATCAGCGCCACCTGGGACATATTCTTTTTCGCCTTTTCAACGCCTTTCCGTATGGCTTCCGGGACTTCTCCGGCCTTTCCAAGACCGTAGCCGACATTGCCATCGCCATCGCCGACAACGACAATGGCACTGAAACTGAACCGACGCCCGCCCTTGACAACCTTGGCTACCCGGCTGATATGAACAACCTTATCAATTAATTCGTTTTCTTCCTTATCTTGTCTGAACAAGAGTTTGCCTCCTTGCTTTGAAATGGCTTTTAGAACACCAGCCCCGCGTCCCTGGCCCCTTTTGAAACAGCCTTTACGCGACCGTGATATTGAAATCCATTGCGGTCAAAGACGACCTTTTTAACGCCTTTCTCGATCGCTCTCTCTCCCAGAATCTTGCCGATATATTCTGCCGCTGCAATCTTGCTTTCAAATTCCGGCTGATCCCTGACCACTTTTTCCATACTGCTCGCAGCCACCAGTGTATGCCCGCTGATATCATCGATCAACTGCGCATAAATATGCTTCGAACTTCGAAATACACTCATACGCGGCTTCTGATCCGTACCGCTCAGATGCTTTCGGATCCGTTTCTTTCTTTTCAACCGTGATAGTTTGTTTGGATTTGTTGCGCCCATTTTATCGTCCTAAGTCGTTTCTTGTTATTTGGTTCCGGTTTTTCCCGCTTTTCGCTGAACGTACTCTTCTGCGTACTTGATGCCTTTTCCCTTATAGGGTTCGGGTGGTCTCAGCTGTCGGATTGAAGCAGCAGTTCGCCCCAGCAGTTCCTTGTCGATGGCAAAGAGCTTCACAATGTTGTTCTTTTCCGAGGTGGCTGATACGCCTTCCGGCAGATCAAACGTTATCGGATTGGAATAGCCAAGATTAAAAACAATGCTTTTCCCTTTTAGCTCGGCACGATAGCCGATGCCATTGATTTCAAGAACTCTCTCGAAACCCGTGCTGACACCCGTCACCATATTTGCCACCAGGCTTCTCGTCAAACCCTGCAATGCCCGATTCTCCTTGTTTTCATTGAGCATTGTGACATGAATGACGTTGTCTGCTATCTCCAGTTCAATGGCCTGATGAATTTCTCTCGTAAGGCTGCCTTTGTCGCCCTGAACGGTCAGCACTTTATCTTTGTAATTTATTTTTGCTTTATCTGGAACCGGAATCGGTTTTTTCCCAACTCGAGACATGGGTTAACCTCCACTGTCACCTAACATTTTATGAGACTTCGTTAACATCCTTCAATGGATTTTTCTTATCATCACAACGATTACCAGACATTGCAGATAATCTCTCCACCAATATTATTTTCCCTGGCATGCTTGTCCGTCATAATCCCTTTGGACGTCGATAAAACGGCAATACCCAATCCATTGTAGACCGGTTTGATGTCCCTGCCCTTCATGTATACCCTTTTGCTCGGTTTGCTTACACGGTCTATGCGAAGAATCGAGTGTTCCTGTTTTTCGTTATATTTCAGATAGACCCGCAGTATACCCTGCTTGTTGTCCTTAATGAATTTATAGTTGCGGATATAGCCTTCGTCTTTCAGTAATTTTGCCAATTCGAATTTCATCTTGGAACCGGGTATGTCGACACTGTTAAACTTTGCCTTGCCGGCATTCCGGACCCTGGTCAGCATATCGGCAATTGGATCGCTCATCGCCATTGTCTTCTCCTATCTCTCTTAACCCATCAAGCTGTGTGCTCGTTGAAAGCGTAAATTTCGATGTCCACCACCGAAATCGTTCTATTTACCAGCTCGACTTTACGACGCCTGGTAGTTTTCCCTTTGATGCAAAGTCACGAAAACAGATTCTGCAGACACCAAATTTTCGAAGAAACGCCCGGGGTCTGCCACAAATAGGGCATCTGTTATAGGCCCTTACCTTGAATTTCGGTTTTGCGGCCGCTTTATTTCTTAGCGCTGTTTTTGCCAAATCATCCTCCCTCGTCAATAAAATCGTTACACGATTTTATATGACGCGACTTTGTCGCTCCAAAGCGAAAAGTCCGATATAGTCGGTTCTCGTAAAAAGCTTAAATTCAAGGCGTGCAAATTTTGTAATCATGAGGCGTACTCGTTGTACGTTGAATGATTGCAAAATGCAGCACAACGTAGAAGTTGGGCTTTTTTCGAGAACCGTCAATTTTTAAAAGGCATACCGAGCTTTTTAAGAAGCTCTTTCCCTTCTTCATCTGTTTTTGCGGTTGTAACGATGGTGATGTTCATTCCCTTGATTTTATCGATCTTATCGTAATCGATTTCCGGGAATATAATCTGTTCCTTGATACCCAGGGAATAATTGCCTCTACCATCCATGGCTTTCCCTGAAACACCTCTGAAATCGCGAACACGCGGCAATGCGATATTGACAAGTTTGTTCAAGAAATCAAACATGCGTTGTTTTCGGAGTGTCACCATGCACCCAATCGGCATCCCGGTTCTGAGCTTAAAGGCGGCAATCGATTTTTTTGCCCGCGTAATCACCGGTCGCTGACCGGCAACTGCTGTGAGTTCTTCTACAGCGGAATCGAGAACCTTGATGTTTTGAATCGCCTCGCCCATGCCGATGTTCAGCACTATTTTTTCCAGCTTGGGTACCTGCATGATATTGCCGTATTTAAAGGTGTCGAGCAGGGCCGGCACGACTTCTTTTTCGTAATATTCTTTCATCTGTGACATTTAAGTTTCCCTCGACCTTAGATCTCCCTGTTTGATTGAAGAACCTCGCAACAAGCTGCGAGGAATGTTCTGCCATACGGCAGTGATTCGCATCGACCGTACTGAATAGGATACCGGGTTATGCATCTATAATTTCATTGCATTTTCTGCATGAACGCACTTTTTTTCCATCATCCAGCCGTCTCATCTGGATACGAACCGGGCTCAAGCATTTACTGCACATCAGCATCACATTCGACCACGGGACAGTTGCTTCGCTTTCAACGATACCGCCCTGGCGATTTTTAGCGGTTGGACGGGTATGCCGCTTGACGACATTAATGTTCTCGACAAGGATTCGATCCTTCTTCCTATCGACTTTGAGCACTTTACCGATTTTGCCTTTGTCTTTACCGGTAATGACCTTTACCTTGTCATCTTTTTTTATATGACTCTTGTCTCTTAACATATCCTCATCTCCACAGGCCGATCGGATTATAGAACTTCAGGTGCCAATGACACGATTTTCATAAATCGCTTGGCGCGCAATTCCCTCGCAACCGGACCAAATATACGTGTACCAATCGGTTCTTTCTGTGCATTAATCAAAACCGCTGAGTTATCATCAAATCGAATAAAAGACCCGTCCGGTCTTCTGATTTCCTTTTTCGTACGGACAACAACTGCCTTGAGGACATCTCCCTTCTTGACCTTTGCGTTGGGGATGGCTTCCTTGACCGAAACGACAATAATATCGCCAATACTTGCATACCGCCTTCTGGATCCGCCAAGAACCTTAATACAATAAAGAACCCTGGCGCCTGAGTTGTCCGCTGCGGTCAGTCTTGTTTCCGCCTGAATCATCTTTCTATTCCTTTATATCAAACAGCTTTTTTAACAATTTTAGCAATTCGCCATCTTTTGTTCTTGCTCAAGGGTCTCGATTCCGTCATCAGCACCTCGTCTCCGATCCGGCATTCGTTGGTCTCATCATGAGCAGAAAACTTATTGCGCCTGCGAACGTATTTTCCGTAAAGACGGTGTTTCACGAGTCTTTCTACCTGGACCGTTACCGTCTTATCCATTTTATCACTTACGACCGTTCCAACCTGTTGTCTTTTCATTCCTATTGTTTTCATAACAGCTTTTATCGCCTATTCCTGGTTTTGGTTTTCTGTTTCACGAATAATGGTCATGACACGCGCGATATCGGATTTGGTCTGCTTTAGTTTTGTCGGGTTCTCAATCTGTCCAATGCCATGTTGAAAGCGAAGATTAAATAATTCCTCTTTCAAATCTATCAGCTTCTGCTGCCGTTCATTAGAGCTGAGATCCCTGATCTCCTTGGGATTCATTAGATCACGCTCCTTTCCACAAATTTTGTTTTAACGGAAAGTTTATGCGATGCAAGCCGGAGTGCTTCTTTAGCAAGATCCCTGGGTACACCCGCCATCTCATACAGAACTCTTCCTGGACGGATAACCGCAACCCATCCTTCCGGGGCGCCCTTACCCTTTCCCATACGAACTTCAGCCGGTTTTTTTGTGAAGGATTTGTCGGGGAAAATACGTATCCAGAGTTTTCCACCTCTCTTGACATGGCGTGTCATGGCAATACGCGCAGCTTCGATCTGTTTATTGCTGATCGTACCACACTCAACAGCCTGCAAACCGAACTCCCCGAAATTGAGCTGACTGCCTCGTCGGGCCAATCCCCTCATTTTGCCTTTTTGTTTTTTTCGATACTTTACCTTTTTAGGGCTCAGCATTGTTTATCTCCTGTTAAAGGGCCTTGAAGCGATCTTTCGAAAACTAGTTCCGGCAACTTGCACCCTTGATTTTGTTTTTTGTTTCGACTGGCTAGGCGCGACCTATTTCCGTATCTTGCTTGCTCAGAATCTCGCCTTTGAAAATAAACACTTTTATACCGATGAGGCCATAAGTGGTCTTGGCTTCTGTAAAACCATAGTCGATATCCGCTCTCAAGGTATGCAGAGGAACCCTGCCCTCTTTGTACCATTCCGTCCTGGCCATCTCGGCGCCACCCAATCTGCCGGAACAGATAATCTTGACACCCTGTGCGCCGAATCGCATGGCAGAAGTCACGCCTCTTTTCATTGCCCGTCTGAAGGCAACCCGACGCTCTATCTGCAATGCAACATTTTCAGCCATGAGTTGTGCATCAACCTCCGGTTTCCGGACTTCCTGAATATCAATAAGAACCTCCTGTGAAACCAGCGATTCCAGTTCCCGCTTGAGTTGCTCAATTTCAGAACCTTTTTTTCCGATAACAATCCCGGGCCTGGCAGTGAATATGCGCAGGCGTACACGCTTGGCAGATCTTTCGATTTCTATCCGGGAGATACCTGCATGATACAGTTTCTTCTTTATGAATTTTCGGACTTTATGATCTTCGAGGATATAATCCGCATAATTCTTCCCGGCATACCATCTGGAATCCCATGTTTTGATGATCCCTAATCTTAATCCAATCGGATTTACTTTCTGACCCAAGCTCGTACCTCCTTTTTATGAAGCTTTCTCAGCTAACACGACTGTTATATGGCTGGATTTTTTCAATATCCTGGCACCGCGCCCCCGTGCTCTGGCTCGAAATCTCTTCAGCGAAGGGCCCTGATCCACAATGAGGTTTTGGATCACCAGGGAATCAACATCGATACCGTGATTGTTGTCGGCATTTGCGGCAGCAGAGCGAACCGTCTTTTCCACTAAACCGGCAGCCTTTTGCGGCATGTACTTCAACATGTTCAATCCGGTTTCTACCGGTTGTCCTTTGATAGCGTCCGCTAATTTCCTGACTTTTTGGGGCGAAATACGAACGTATTTGCTTACCGCCTTGACCTCCATTACCGAAACTCCCTTTTAAAAAGTGTTATCTTTTTAACTTCGATTTTTTATCGCCGGCGTGACCGTAAAACGTTCGCGTCGGTGAAAATTCACCCAGTTTATGCCCAACCATGTTTTCTGTAACGAAAACCGGAATAAATTTTTTCCCATTATGAACCGCCAGCGTAATACCCACCATTTCGGGAATGACTGTCGATCTCCGGGACCAGGTCTTTATAACCTGATTGCTCCTGGATGACTGGGCAAGTTCCACTTTGTTCATTAACTTCTGGTCGATGAATGGACCTTTTTTTAAAGACCGTGGCATAAATTCTCCTGAACTGTGTTATCTTTTTCGGTTGTTCCCGCTTTAATCCTGCTTAGAAGCAGTATCGCGGACATCCTATCGTTTTGTACGTCTCTTGACGATAAAACGGTTGGTTCGTTTATTTTTTCGGGTTCTGTAACCCTTTGTGGGCACACCCCATGGTGTACATGGGTGACGCCCACCTGATGAACGGCCCTCGCCGCCGCCCATGGGGTGATCCACCGGGTTCATGGCCACGCCCCTCACCTTGGGTCGCTTGCCCAGCCACCGTTTACGACCGGCTTTGCCCAGATCGATATTCTCATGGGTCACATTTCCGATCTGCCCGACAGTCGCCAAACAGTTAAGCAGTACCATTCGGACCTCGCTCGAAGGGAGTTTAACCAGTGCATAACGATCTTCCTTGGCCATTAACTGAGCATAGGTTCCTGCACTTCGTACGATCTGCCCGCCCTTGCCGATACGCAGTTCGATGTTATGAATGTGCGTTCCCAGGGGAATGTTTTTCAAGGGCAAGGTATTGCCCGGTTTGATATCGGCCTCGGGCCCGGACATCACTTCATCCCCCACGGAGAGGTGCAACGGGGAAAGAATATATCGTTTTTCTCCGTCCGCATATTGAAGAAGAGCAATTCTGGCACTCCGATTCGGATCGTATTCGATTGAAGCGACCTTGGCAGGAATGCCGATTTTGTCTCTCTTGAAATCGACGATCCTGTATTGTCGTTTGTGGCCACCTCCGCGATGACGACTCGTAATCCGTCCATTTACATTACGGCCACCGCTCTTCTTTATGATGCGCAGCAAACTTTTTTCGGGCTCTTTTTTGGTAATCTCTTCAAACGAAGCATATGTTTGAAATCGACGTCCCGGTGATGTCGGTTTGACTCTTCTTATATACCATATTTATACCCCTTCAAAAAAATCGATTCTCTCCCCCGGCATGAGGTTCACAATCGCTTTTTTCCAGTCCCTGCGCTTACCCACAACACGACCCCGCTGCTTTATTTTGCCTTTAATCTGCATCGTGCGGACATCGGCCACCCTGACATTGAATATTTTTTCGATAGCCCTTCTGATTTCGACACGGTTTGCCCGACGATCGACTTCAAAGGATACCTGATTATGATCTTCTTTCTGAATACTGGTTTTTTCAGTAATCAGGGGTCGAATGATGATATCGTACTGAATCATTAGAGCAACCTCCCTTCGATTGCCTTTACAGAAGCTTCAAGCAGGACAAGTGTCCTGTGCTTCAGAATATCATATACATTGAGGCCCTCGTATCTCATCACTTTGAACTTCGGCAAATTTCTGGAGGAAAGCTCGAGATTTTCATTCTTCTGGTCGATAACAATCAGCGCATTCTCCATATTCAGATTTCCGGCTACCTCAGAAAATGCCTTGGTCTTGATCTGATCAAGCTCGAACGTATCCAGAATCAGTATATCATCATCCTTGAATTTGCTGCTCAAGGCCATTTTAAGCGCCAGTTTTCTCACTTTTTTGGGTACCTTGTAGGCCCATGATTTCGGTTTGGGACCGAAAGCAACCCCACCGCCCCTGAGCAGATTTGACTTGGCGTTACCCCTTCTGGCTCTGCCGGTTCCCTTTTGCCGAAACAGTTTCCTTCCGCTCCCTGTGACATCTGACCTGTGTTTGGTGGAAGCAGTCCCGGCGCGCCTGTTTGCCAGTTGCATGGTAACGACATCATGCAGGACGTTCTTCTTCACCGGCACATTGAATATCTCATCGTTCAAATCTACCTGTGAAACTTTTTTGCCTTTACTGTTTATAACATCTACGACAGCCATGGATTCCCTCGGTTCTTATTTTACAAATTTCGGTTTTCGAATGGTGACAAATCCTGAAGTATGTCCGGGCACCGCTCCCTTCAAAAGGATGAGGTTTTCCTTGGGCCTGATATCGAATATTTCAAGATTCCGGACTGTTTTTCTATCCGTTCCGTAATGCCCGGGCATTTTCTTGCCTTTGATGACCTTGGCCGGCCAGGCACTGCATCCAATTGATCCGGGTATCCGGTGACTATGACTTCCATGCGTCTTTTTCCCGCCATGAAAACCATGTCTCTTGATGACCCCGGCAAAACCGCGTCCCTTTGTCGTTCCGGTCACCTCAACACGCTCGCCAACAGTGAACATCTCTACGGTCACTTCCTGCCCCGGGCTGAACTCTTCCGGGTTTTCAACCGACACCTCTTTAAGAATCCGGGCGGTTTCGACCCCGCTCTTTTTCAGGTGCCCCTGCAGTGGCTTGCTGGTTCGTTTTTCTTTTTTTTCTCCAAAACCGATTTGCAGGGCGTTGTATCCATCACTGTCGACGGTCTTGACCTGTGTCACGACACATGGTCCCGCCTCGATAACCGTTACGGGAACAGACCGGCCTTCCGATGAAAACTGTCTGGTCATACCCAATTTTTTTCCGATTAAACCTTTACACATAATTCACAACCATTCCTATGCTATAACTTGATCTCTACATCGACACCTGGAGAAAGATCCAGTTTCATCAATGCATCAACCGTCTGTTGTGTCGGTTCTAAAATATCGAGCAGTCTTTTGTGCGTTCTCATTTCAAACTGCTCACGTGACTTCTTGTCGATGTGGGGAGAGCGAAGAACACAGTATTTATTGATCGTAGTGGGAAGTGGTATCGGCCCAACGACCTTTGCGCCCGTTTTTCTGGCAGTATCCAGGATGTCTGCGGCAGATTGATCGAGCAGCTTGTGGTCATATGCTTTGAGCCTGATTCTTATCTTTGAATTCATTATCATGATTCGGTCTCTCTCTTTATTCGATTATTTCGCTAACCACTCCGGCACCGACGGTTCGACCGCCTTCACGTATGGCAAACCTGAGCTCTTTTTCCATCGCAATGGGTGTGATCAGTTCGGCCGTTATCGTTACGTTGTCGCCCGGCATCACCATCTCGACGCCCTCGGGTAGATCCAGAATCCCGGTCACATCCGTTGTCCGAAAATAAAACTGCGGCCGGTATCCATTAAAAAACGGCGTGTGGCGTCCACCCTCTTCCTTGCTCAATATGTAGACTTCCGCTTTGAACTTCGTATGCGGCGTGATCGTTCCCGGTATCGCTACAACCTGGCCACGCTCAACCTCGTCACGCTTGGTACCTCGCAGCAGAACACCGATGTTGTCTCCGGCGCGACCTTCGTCCAACAGTTTCCGGAACATCTCAACTCCCGTACACACCGTCTTCTGCGTCGGTCGAATCCCTACGATCTCAACCTCATCGCTCACATGCACAATCCCGCGCTCCACACGACCCGTTACCACCGTGCCACGACCCGATATGCTGAAAACATCCTCTATCGGCATCAAAAACGGCTTGTCTATTTCACGCTTGGGCTCCGGTATAAAACTGTCCACGGCGGCCAGAAGCTCGAAAATACACTTGGCATCTTCGCTGTCGGCGTCGTCACTCTCTAACGCCTTCAACGCGCTACCCCGGATGATCGGTGTGTCGTCCCCGGGAAACTCGTATTTGTCCAATAACTCCCGAAGCTCCAACTCCACCAGCTCCACTAGCTCCTCATCGTCCACCATGTCGCATTTGTTCAAAAATACAACGATCTGGGGCACACCCACCTGACGGGCCAGCAATATGTGTTCCCGGGTCTGGGGCATGGGACCATCGTCCGCGCCTACCACCAGGATGGCACCGTCCATCTGCGCCGCTCCCGTAATCATGTTCTTGATATAGTCGGCATGACCGGGACAGTCCACATGGGCATAATGCCGGTTGGCCGTCTCATACTCCACATGCGCCGTCGCAATCGTAATCCCCCGCTCTTTCTCCTCGGGGGCCTTGTCTATCTGATCAAACGGTATGAAATTCGCCATACCTTTCAATCCGCAATGCTTGGTTATCGCCGCTGTCAAGGTCGTCTTCCCGTGATCGATATGGCCTATCGTTCCTACGTTTACATGCGGCTTGGTTCGATTAAATTTTTCCTTTGCCATCTTCTCACCCTCCCCTTTGATTTTTTGATCGGCTCAACACACCTGACCGTAAGACTTTTATGATTCGATTGGTTCAATAACGTCGCTACCACCGATAATGTGCGAACGCTTTGTTGGCATCGGCCATTTTGTGCGTATCTTCTTTTTTCTTGACGGTCGCTCCACGGTTGTTGGCTGCATCCATAAATTCTCCAGCGAGCTTCCCGGCCATTCCTTTTTCTGAACGACTCCGGGCATAATTGATCAACCAACGGAGCGCCAGGGCTGTTCTGCGCGAAGGTCTGATTTCCGTGGGAACCTGGTAGGTCGATCCTCCTACCCGCCGTGACTTGACCTCGATCATGGGCCGGGTGTTGTCTACCGCCTGCTCAAATATCTTCAGCGGTGGTTTACCCGTTTTCTCTTCTATGATGCCAAACGCACCATAGAGGATAGACTCTGCAGTACTTTTTTTGCCATCCCGCATTATGCAGGCAATAAACTTAGACACCAGTTGACTGTTAAACCTTGCATCTGGAATGATAACACGTTCCGGTACTTCTCTTCTTCTTGGCATCCTCTAAATCCTTTTGGTTCGTACCTTGACTTGAACCGAAACAGCGAGCGCATTCCCCGTAGGTTCTGCCGTTCGGCAGTGCTTCGCATGCTGCGAGGTTCTTCAATCTTTAGCTATTTTGGTTTCTTTGCGCCGTATTTGGACCTGCCCTGTTTTCTTTCCACCACACCTAGTGTGTCGAGGGTTCCTCTCACAATATGGTAACGGACACCGGGAAGGTCCTTTACACGTCCACCGCGTACCAGGACAACCGAATGCTCTTGCAGATTGTGACCGATACCCGGGATATAGGCTGTCACCTCTATTCCGGTCGTCAACCTGACCCTTGCAACCTTACGTAGCGCCGAATTCGGTTTCTTTGGCGTTGAGGTATAAACACGCGTGCAGACACCTCTCTTTTGGGGTGCCCGCTTTAGAGCCGGTGTATTGGTTTTCTTGATTACCCTTTTGCGACCCTTTCTGACTAACTGGTTGATGGTTGGCATACGCTCCTCATTTCATCTGTTTTCAATAGTTACATCAGCAAAATATGCGTCATCGCACAAAAGCGAATATGTATACATTTTGCATGGGACTGTCAAGCGATTTATCTATTTATTTCTTGGAAATCACCGCTTATTATCAATAGTCCCCGGTGGACCGCTGCAAAATTATTCGGCCTGTTCAATCATGACGTCCCGGTGGACCTTCAAACCTGTTCCGGCAGGTATAATCCTTCCCATAATCACGTTTTCCTTCAGACCCCGCAAGTGGTCGACCGCTCCGGAAATACTCGCCTCGGTAAGAACCTTGGTCGTCTCCTGGAAAGAGGCCGCTGATATGAAGCTTTCCGTACTCAACGAAGCCTTGGTGATACCCAAAATCAGGGGTTCTGCCACAGCAGGCCTGCCGCCCTTTTCGATGACCGCCCGGTTGGCCGTCTCGAATATGATTTTATCAACCTGCTCTTCGATGATGAAATCGGTGTCACCAATTTCACGAACCTTTACCCGGCGCATCATCTGCCGGACGATTACCTCGATATGCTTGTCATTAATACGGACACCCTGCAGCCGGTAAACCTCCTGCACTTCATCCACGAGGTATCGCGCGAGGGCTACTTCACCCTTGATATTCAAAATGTCCTGGGGAATTGCCGACCCCCCGATCAAGGGTTCACCGGCTCGCACATAATCGCCCTCATAGACATTGATGTGTTTTCCACGGGGAATCAGGTATTCCTTCTTCTCACCCACATCCACCGGGGAAACCGTGATTTTCTGTTTACCCTTCTTGGTTCCCTTGGCAATCGACACATAGCCGTCGATTTCGCTGAGAACAGATATCTCCTTGGGTTTCCTGACTTCGAAAAGTTCTGCAACCCTTGGCAAACCGCCGGTAATATCCTTGGTTTTCGTCGTGGCTCTCGGTAATTTTGCTAGGACATCACCGGCCTGGATGGTATCGCCTTCTTCAACCAGGAGAATGGCATTGACCGGCAGTATGTATCTGGCCTGGCCTGTTTTTTTCGGCAGGGAAGCGGTTTTACCCTCCTTGTCCTTGATGGAGATCCTGGGTCTTTCTTCTGCGGTCTTTGATTCAATAACGGTACGACTCGATTTACCTGTGACAGGATCCACTTTTTCCTGGAGCGTTTTTCCGAGAGCCAGATCGCCGAACTTGACGGTTCCATTCACTTCCGAAAGGATCGGTGTGGTAAAAGGGTCCCAGTTAGCAAGCAGATCTCCGGCCTCGACCGTGTCGCCGTCATTTATATCCAGATGGGCGCCGTAAATAACCGGAAACCGTTCCCGCTCCCGTCCGGATTCACTGACGATGGCAAATTCACCACCCCGTCTATTCATAACCACGTATTTATTGTTGGCATTTTTGACGACATCAAGGTCGATAAACTTGATGGTGCCTTCGACGCGTGCGCGGATGTCGGCCTGCTCGACCCGTCGACTCGCAGTACCACCGATATGGAATGTCCTCATGGTCAGCTGTGTACCGGGTTCACCGATGGACTGGGCTGCCAGTATACCGATGGCTTGTCCTATCTCCACTTTCTTTCCGTAGGCAAGATCACGGCCATAACAACCCGCACAGACACCATGCTCGGCTTTACATGTCAAAACCGAACGGATTTTCGCGCTGGTTATGCCTGCGTTTTCGATGAGATCTACAGCGGCTTCATCAATTTCTTCTCCGGCCTTCACCAACACCTTGTCCGTAAACGGGTCCAGAATATCTTCGAGGGCCGTCCTTCCCAGAACGCGTTCCGACAGACGTTGTATCACCTCGCCGCCTTCCATGAGGGGCTCCACTTCCACACCCATCATGGTACCACAGTCATCTTGCAGGATAATGCAATCCTGAGCGACATCGGCTAATCTTCGGGTCAAATAACCGGAGTTCGCCGTTTTAAGAGCGGTGTCCGCCAGCCCCTTTCGGGCGCCGTGCGTGGAAATAAAGTACTGCAGAACCGATAGCCCTTCACGAAAATTTGCCGTAATCGGTGTTTCAATGATCTCGCCGGATGGTTTGGCCATGAGCCCACGCATACCGGCCAGCTGCCGCATCTGATCCTTGCTGCCCCGGGCGCCGGAATCCGCCATCATATAAATCGGGTTCATGCTTTCCATGACAACGGGTTTATTATCCTTGCCCAGAACCGGGTTTCCGTCTTTGTCGATAACGGGTGCGATCTTCATGGAGTTCATCATCTCGTTGGCAACATCATCCGTTGCCTTGGCCCATATATCGACGACCTTGTTGTACTTTTCACCCTGGGTGATGAGACCCTCGGTATACTGCCTGCCGATTTCCGTGACCCGAGTTTCCGCCGCCTTGAGAATGTCCCACTTGGCATCCGGGATAATCATGGCATCGATGGAAATGGACAGGCCCCCTTTGGTGGAATACTTGTAACCGATATTCTTCAAGCGGTCTGCTAAAATAACGGTCGCCTTGGGCCCCAGGTTCCGGTAGGCATAGTCAACGATTTTTCTGAGCTCGTTCTTGTCCATGACCTTGTTGACGATGTCAAATGGTATTTCCGGTCGTTTTTCAACGGCTTCGAACAGATGAAACATCAGATCGTTGGACATGATAATGCCGCTGGTTTCACCTGCTTTCAAAGCAAACAGACTTTCGGCATCGGTTTCGTCGATATGCAGTATCTCATTAAGGTCGTGCTTTTTGACCAGTCCGATATCACCGTCGAAACGTTTGTCTGCACTTTCAGAATAGGAATCAACCAGGTTGATAAAGGCATCGCCATTGTTGATCTTTTTCAGGACAGCCCGCGCGGATTTCTCGTCGGTTACCATGATATGCCGTAAACGCATGATTTCTTCCCTGGGCATGATCTCCCAGAGCAGAATCCGGCCAACGGTGGTTTTCACACGCGTACCCGCTATTCGAACGGTTATCCGGGCATGCAAATCAACGGAACGGGCATCGTATGCAGAGCGCACCTCTTCAGGATTTGAAAAAAGCCGTCCTTCCCCCTCGGCACCCTCGATCGACCTGGTCATATAATAAATACCGAGAACAATATCCTGACTGGGGACGATGATAGGGCTGCCGTTTGCAGGCGATAGGATGTTGTTACTGGAAAGCATCAATGCGCGTGCTTCGATCTGGGATTCAACGGACAGAGGCACATGAACCGCCATCTGGTCACCATCGAAGTCTGCATTGAACGCCGTACAAACCAGCGGGTGCAGTTGAATCGCCTTGCCCTCGATGAGTATCGGTTCAAACGCCTGAATACCCAGACGGTGCAGTGTCGGCGCACGGTTCAGAAGCACTGGATATTCTCTTACCACCTCATCAAGGGTGTCCCAAACTTCCGGGACCTCCTTTTCAACCATTTTCTTGGCACTTTTAACGGTAGAAACCAGACCTTTCTGTTCGAGTCGATAGTAGACAAACGGTTTGAAAAGTTCCAGCGCCATCTTCTTGGGCAAACCACATTGGTGAAGCCGCAATTCCGGTCCCACCGAAATAACGGTTCGCCCGGAGTAATCCACGCGCTTGCCTAAAAGATTCTGTCTGAAACGTCCCTGTTTCCCTTTCAGGGTGTCACTCAGGGATTTCAGGGGTCGCTTATTGGAACCTGTTATGACCCTGCCGTGCCGTCCGTTGTCAAAAAGCACATCAACGGATTCCTGAAGCATTCGCTTTTCATTACGCACGATAATATCAGGTGCTTTCAGGTCCATAAGCCGTTTCAAACGGTTGTTTCTGTTTATAACCCTTCGGTAAAGATCGTTGAGATCGGATGTTGCAAAACGTCCGCCCTCCAGGGGGACAAGGGGACGCAAATCCGGGGGCAACACCGGGATGACATCCATGATCATCCACACCGGATTGACTCCGGATCGTCGAAAGGAATCGACGATTTTAAGTCGCTTGGAAAGCTTCTGCCGTTTGGCAATGGAGTTTGTGGCCCGGATATCTTCTCGGAGCTGGACATAGAGCGCCTCAAGATCGATCTCCTCAAGGAGCCTCTTGACAGCCTCAGCACCAATACCCGCTTCAAATTTCGACCCATAAAGCTCCTGGGCTTCGCGGTATTTCTCGTCGGTCAACAACTGGCACTTGGACAGCCCTGTATCCTTCGGGTCAATCACGATGTAACTGTCGAAATAGAGAACCTTCTCCATGTTCTTCAATGTCAGGTCGAGCAAATTTCCGATCTTACTCGGCAGACTCTTTAGAAACCAGATGTGGGATACCGGTGTTGCCAATGCAATATGGGCCATCCTCTCCCGCCGTACTTTGGACTGGATGACTTCAACCCCGCATTTCTCGCAGATGACACCACGATGCTTCATGCGCTTGTATTTGCCGCAGTTGCATTCATAGTCCTTGGTTGGGCCGAATATTTTTGCACAGAAAAGACCATCACGCTCCGGTTTAAACGTCCTGTAATTGATCGTCTCCGGCTTTTTGATTTCGCCGCTGGACCACTGCAGGATCTGTTCCGATGATGCAAGCGATATTCGAACACCACTGTAAAGCTTCGGGTCTTTGGGCTTGGCAAAAAAATCGTATAATGTATCCATAGATAATTACCTTTTTATGCGTTTAGTTGTTTACGTCGTCTTCCAGGAGCATCACGTCCAAACCTAAACTCTGTAGTTCCTTTGTCAGAACTTTAAAGGATTCGGGTATGCCGGGTTCCAGCACATTCTGACCTTTTACGATCTTTTCGTACATACGGGTTCTACCGGCCATGTCGTCAGACTTGACGGTAATAAATTCCTGGAGAGCATGCGCAGCGCCATATGCTTCCATGGCCCAGACCTCCATTTCCCCCAGACGCTGACCTCCGAACTGTGCTTTGCCGCCCAGCGGCTGCTGGGTTACGAGGGAATACGGCCCGATGGATCTGGCATGAATTTTATCGTCCACAAGATGATGCAGTTTTAGCATGTACATGGTACCCACGGTAATTTTTTCCTTGAAGGCCTCTCCTGTATGGCCGTCATAGAGTGTCGTCTGAGCAGTCGTGGATAGTCCCGCTTCCTTCAGGAGCGCTTTTACCTCATCCTCTTTTGCACCGTCAAATACCGGAGTAGCCATGTGAACACCGTTCGCATATCCCTGAGCAAAATCCCTCAATTCCCCTTCATCCATCTTTTGAACCATTTGATGAATGGCGTCATCGTCAAAGATCCGTTTCATCTTTTCCCGGATCAGATTCATTTCATTGTCTCTTATGAACTTGTTGAGTTGATCGCCGAGGCCTTTTGCAACACATCCCAGATGAATTTCCAGAATCTGGCCCACATTCATACGCGATGGAACACCCAATGGATTAAGAACCATGTCCACTGTTTCACCGTTCTCGAAATACGGCATATCTTCCACCGGCAGTATTCGTGACACGACACCCTTGTTGCCGTGTCGTCCGGCCATCTTGTCGCCCACAGAAAGCTTGCGCTTCATGGCCACATATACCTTGACCATCTTGATGACGCCCGGCGGCATTTCATCCCCTCTTTCGTACCGAAGAAGCTTGTTCTCGAACTCTTCCCGCACACGTTCCTGCTCATTGCGATAGAGCTCCAGGTAATCGTGAATCTTCTCGGTGATTTCTGCATCGCTCAGAACGATGCCTTCAAAATGGGCAACGGAGATGCCTTTCAACATTTCGCTATCGATCAGTTTGTCTTTCTTTAGAAGCGTCTTCTGGCCTTTTTTCAGGGGTGATGCGCATTTCTGCCCCACCAGGAGCTTCTCGATCCGTGTTTGCATCATCCCGCTCATGACGGATAGTTTGGCATCCCTGTTACTTTCGAGGATGCCGATCTCCTCATTCTCTATGAGCTGTGCCCGCTCATCTTTTTCGGTCCCTCTTCTGGCAAAAACCTTTGCATCGATGACGATACCTTCAACGCCCGGCGGCACGCGCAGAGATGTATCCTTGACGTCTCCGGCTTTTTCACCGAATATCGCCCGCAGCAGTTTTTCCTCGGGTGAGAGTTGTGTATCTCCCTTGGGCGTAATTTTCCCAACCAGAATATCTCCCTGAGTCACCTCGGCTCCGAGTCGTATAATCCCGCTTTCATCCAGGTCTTTGAGCGCCTCTTCGCCGACATTCGGAATATCTCTCGTTATTTCTTCCTTGCCCAGCTTGGTATCTCTGGCGACCACTTCGAATTCCTCGATATGCACGGAGGTATAAATGCCGTCCCGAACCAGTCTTTCGCTCACCAGAATGGAATCTTCAAAGTTATAACCGCCCCAGGGCATAAAAGCCACGGTAACGTTTTTCCCGAGGGCAAGCTCTCCCTGGTCTGTGGCAGGGCCGTCTGCAATGATATCTCCGGCAGAAATGATGTCACCTTTTCTGACGATGGGCCGGTGATTAAAGCAGGTGTTCTGATTTGAGCGGCTGAACTTGGAAAGGTTGTAAACGGTCACCGGCTTTTCAAATTCATTATCCGTCCGGCCATGGGAAAGAACGATACGGGAAGCATCGACATCTTCAACAACGCCATCCCGGTCCGCCACGATAGTGACACCGGAATCCTTGGCAACAACACCCTCTATACCCGTACCCACAAGCGGCGCTTCGTTCATGATCAACGGAACAGCCTGCCGCTGCATGTTGGATCCCATCAAGGCCCTGTTGGCATCATCATTTTCAAGGAAGGGAATCAATGAGGCGGATACGCTCACGAGCTGATTGGGTGAAATGTCCATGAATTCGAGATTTTCCCTTTCGACCATCATAAACTCACCCTCAACCCGCGATGTTACAAGCGGATTGACGAATTCCCTTTTTTCGTTGATGACAGCATTGGCCTGGGCAATGGGATGCTTTTTTTCTTCAAATGCGCTCAGAAACTTGACCTTGTCTGTTACCTTAGCATTTTCAACGACCTGATAAGGCGTTTCGATAAACCCGAAATTGTTCACACGCGCATACGTGCTCAGAGACACAATCAGACCGATGTTGGGGCCCTCGGGGGTTTCGATGGGGCAAATTCTGCCATAGTGAGAAGGGTGCACATCCCGAACTTCAAATCCGGCACGCTCACGCGTCAGCCCGCCCGGCCCCAGGGCGCTTAGTCGCCGCTTGTGTGTCGTCTCGGACAACGGATTGGTCTGGTCCATGAATTGGCTGAGCTGGCTCGTTCCGAAAAATTCTTTGACGACAGCTGAAACCGGCTTGGGATTGACGAGATCATGCGGCATGAGTGCATCGACTTCCTGCAGACTCATCCTTTCCTTTATGGCACGTTCCATCCTCACCAGTCCGATTCGGTACTGGTTTTCCAGAAGCTCGCCCACCGCACGTACGCGACGGTTGCCCAGGTGATCGATATCATCGACAACGCCCTGTGTGTCCTTGAGCGCCAGAAGTGTCTTGGCGGTAAGAAAAATATCTTCTTTCCTGAGCGTGCGGAGCTGGATCGGGGTTTCAATACCCAATCGCAAGTTTAACTTGAGCCGGCCCACACTTGATAGATCATAATAAGACGATTTAAAAAACAGATGATCCATGAAATCCTGGGCCACTTCAGGTGTTGCAGGATTCCCGGGTCTCAAGCGCCTGTAAATTTCTATGAGGGCATCTTCCTTTTTCTCGACCTTGTCGAGATTGAGGGTTTTATGAATCGATTCACTGCTTGTGACACCGTCAATGTGCAGGATATCAAATTCGGTGATGCCGGCGTCGAGGATCCGGTCCAGAACCTCCGCATCGATAACTGTATTGGGTTTAGCAATTATATCACCGGTTTCCGGATCGATAATGGTATAGGCCGAGATACGGTTTTCCAACGATTCCTTGCTCACGGGAATCGTTTCGATCCCACTGTCGGCCATCTGCTTGAGAGACCGTTTGGTGAACATGCGTCCTTTTTTAGCGATGATCTCTCCCGATTTGGGATCCTTGACACTCTCGGCAGCCCGTTGACCTTTCAGTAGTTCCGGGTTGAAGGCTTTAAGAATTTTCTTCCCTTTCAAAAATATCCGGTCAAAACTGTAGAAATAGGAAAGAATATCCTCGGTTGAATAGCCAAAGGCTTTGAATAGAATCGTTATCGGAAATTTGCGCCGCCGGTCAATTCGGATGTGTAAAATATCTTTGGGATCGATTTCCATGTCGATCCAGGAACCCCGCACCGGTATGATCCGCGAACTATAGATAATCTTACCACTGGAATGTGATTTTCCCTTGTCATGGTCGAAAAATACGCCGGATGATCGGTGCAGCTGGCTGACGACGACACGCTCGGTTCCGTTAATGATGAAAGTCCCCTTTTCCGTCATAAGGGGAATCGTTCCAAAGTAGATCTCCTGCTCTTTGATATCACGGATATTGGACACGCCGGATTCTTTATCTACCTCGTAAACAACGAGGCGAACCGTAATACGTACAGGCAGCTCATAGGTCATGCCCCTCTGCACACATTCCTCTTCACTGTGCTTGATTTCTCCAAAGCGGTAAGAGACGAATTCGAGAGAAGCGCTTCCCGTAAAATCTTTGATCGGGTATACGGACTTGAATACAGCCTGCAGGCCGATCTCCTCTCTTTGTTCCGGAGGAATATCCATTTGCAGGAAACGCGCAAAAGATTCCCTCTGCATACCGATCAGATCCGGAATGTCCACTATTTTACGTATTTTACCAAAATTTTTTCGAATGCGCTTTATGGCCGAAGGTCTATTCGACATGGCATCTCCAATTTTTTAAAAGGTTCTGTATCGGTTTAATTTACAGTTCCTATCTTTTACCTAAGATGAGCGTTTCAAATTTTAAGAATATGGGATCTATAAATAATTTCAAAGGATTTGATTCATTTAAATTCTTAAAATTTGAAACCCGTTGGGATTGCCGATCTTGCCGCATCTACGGTGTCAGATGCCATCCCGCATAGTTCACTATAGCGGAACAGCATCTTCCTTGTAGCTACGGCAACCTCGACAATCGCTCAACTTAGGTTTTACATAACAAATCACCGAATAACTCGGTTCGGCTGTTTTTCAAAGGGACCGAACCGAGTTAACAGGCATATTGGCCAAACAGACTAAATAGATAAACTGCTATTTCATTTCTACCTGGGCGCCCGCTTCTTCAAGCTGAGCAACGAGTTTCTCTGCTTCTTCCTTGGCAATACCTTCTTTGACGGGTTTGGGTGCTTCATCGACAAGCGCCTTGGCGTCTTTCAGGCCAAGCCCGGTAATTGCCCGGACTTCCTTGATAACCGCTATTTTTTTATCGCCTGCGGCTACCAGGATAACATCAAATTCGGTCTGCTCCTCTTCCTGTGCACCAGCGCCTGCATCACCGGCACCCACTGCCATCATGGCTACAGGGGCGGCGGCTGAGACGCCAAATTTTTCTTCCATTTCCTTGACAAGTTCCGAAAGATCCAGAACCGACATATTCGCTATAAATTCAATTACATCTTCTTTTGTGATATCAGCCATTTTAATGTATCCTCCAATTGATTTTTTTTCTTTTAATTATCCGGCTTCCTTCTGATCCTTTATCGCGGTCAGGACATTGAGGAAATTTCCAGTAACACCATTGAGTACTCTTACAAATGCGGTCGGTACGCCATTCATGGCAGAAAGCACCTGTCCCAGGAGAACTTCCCGAGATGGCAGGAATGCCAGAGATTTGATGGCGTCGACATCCAGCATCTTATTCCCCATGACACCCGCTTTGATCTCAAGTTTTTGATTCTCTTTGGCAAATTCAGTAAGAACTTTTGCCGGCGCAACCGGATCCTCATAACTGATAGCTATCGCGCTGGGACCGACAAAATATTCCTTAATAACGGCAACGTCGGTACCTTCCGATGCCCTGATGAGAAGCGTGTTCTTGGCAACCTGATAATCGATGTGCTCTTCCCTGAGTTTCCGACGCAGGGCGTTGATGGCCATGACGTCAAGACCCTTGTAGTCTGTGACGATGACGACCTTCGATTTCGAAAATCTTTCCTTGAGATTCTCGGCGATCAGTTTCTTTTTTTCTTTTTTCAATGTTAACTCACACCTCCTTCCTTTTTTCTGAAAAAAACCGGAGGAGACAAACCTTTGCAGCGTTTGCTTCAATAAGCCGCCTCGGTAGGATGGCATGGCCACTTAGGCACGAATAGGTGCACCTACTGTCTTTGACAGGCTTTTTTCATTGATATTGACTGCACAAAAGACTATCCATCTCCGCAAGAGCGTCAGAACGGCACCCTCAGGTTGTGGATTGGGTAGTCTTGGCAGATTCAAACCTGTGATATCCTTTTTCAGGAACAGTCTACTTGATCAGGTCTTTGATAGAGGAAATGTCGATCTTAATCCCGGGTCCCATTGTCGTAGAGACAGCAATTCCTTTAAGATAGGTTCCTTTGCTGGACGCCGGCTTAAGTCGAACGATGGTTTCCAGAAATGCGGTTACATTCTGAAAAATTTTGTCTACACCAAATGACACTTTTCCCATGGGCGCATGAATGATTCCCGCCTTTTCGACTCGAAATTCAATTTTCCCAGCCTTGAGCTCCTGGACGGCCCGGGCCACATCAAATGTCACCGTGCCTGTTTTGGCATTCGGCATCAGACCACGCGGACCGAGCAATTTTCCTATTTTACCGACAGAACCCATGATGTCCGGCGTAGCCACTGCTTTGTCAAAGCCAAACCAGCCCTCTCTAATCTTTTCAATCAACTCGTCGTTGCCTACAAAATCAGCACCCGCTTCCTGCGCCTCGGTTTCTTTTTCTCCTTTGGCGAAGACAAGAACGCTTACCTGTTTCCCGAGACCATTGGGAAGAATAACAGTGCCCCGGATCATCTGATCCGCATGTCGAGGATCGACACCCAGGCGTACGGCAACGTCTATTGTTTCATCAAATTTGGCGAACGAAGCATCGATGGCTGTTTTCAAGGCATCCGCCATGCTCTGTCTCTCGCCGCTCAGGTTCTTTGTAGCACCTAAATAATTTTTGCCCCGTTTTGGCATTTTGCTCACTTACTCCCTTTTGCCATTAAAATATAACAACCCACGTACCTATATGATAATTAGGGCTGCCGTGTCATATCCGCAAACAGACTATTTCACCTCTATTCCCATGCTTCTTGCAGTACCGCTGATGATCTTGCATGCTGCGTCCAGATCATTTGCGTTCAGATCGACCATCTTGAGATTAGCGATCTCTTCTACCTGTGCGCGCGTAACGGACCCGACGCGGTCACGCTTGGGATCACCGGCACCTTTTGCGACTGCAGCTGCTTTTTTAAGAAGCACAGCCGCCGGTGGTGTTTTGGTGATGAATTTGAATGTTCTGTCCTGGAAAACCGTTATCACGACAGGTATAATCATTCCCTCATCATTGGCTGTCCTGGCATTGAAAGCCTTGCAGAAATCCATGATATTGACGCCGTGCTGCCCCAATGCGGGTCCAATCGGGGGGGAAGGATTTGCTTTCCCGGCCGTAACCTGAAGTTTAATTAGAGCCATAACTTTTTTTGCCATTTAATATACTCCTGATTTCTGTTTCTAAATTTTTTGAACTTGTACAAACTCCAGTTCGACCGGTGTAGATCTACCGAAAATGCTTACCAGAACCTTGATTTTTCCCTTTTCAGGGTTCACATCTTCTACGGTTCCATTAAAATTTGAGAAGGGGCCGTCAATAACCCGAATTTCGTCGCCCGATTCGAAATAGTACTTGGGCTGGGGTTTTTCTTTGCCTGCTTCCATGCGGTTGATGATCTGTTCCGCTTCTTCGTCCGATATGGGTGTCGGTCTTTCTCTGCCGCCTAAAAAACCACTGACCTTGGCAGTGTCATTGACAATATGCCAGGTTTCGTCATCAAGTTCCATTCGTACTAGAATATACCCAGGATAAAATTTTCGAGACGATGTCTTTCTTTTACCCTTGACCAATTCAACGATTTCCTCTGTGGGCACAAGTACTTCACCAAATTTTTCGGGATGAGGAGATGAAGCAACCCGTTCTTCCAGCGCAATCTTGACCTTGCTTTCAAATCCCGAATAAACATGGACGATATACCATTTAAGTGCCATCTCGCTTTTCTCCTGATATTTAATTGAGGACGACCCGGATCAGTCCTGACAACCCCATATCAACAACACCGAGGAAAAGGGATATGATCATGGCAAGTATCACCACGACAACAGTAGATCCGATGGTTTGTTTTCTGGAGGGCCATGTCACCTTTTTAAGCTCTACCTTGACCTCTCTGAGAAATTGGAGGCTCTTATCAATAAGGTTGGGTTCCTTCTTGCCACTCACGGCCTTAACCGGCTTAGAAGGTTTCCTGATCGGTACGAGTTTTTTGGCTTTGGTTCCCGTGTCGGCGCTCTTTTTTTCCGGATTCGTTTCCGGCGTCCCCGTCTCTGCCGATTTCGGCGACAGCACGTTATCCACAGCCCCTGCCGATGATTTTTTCTGGCCTGAAGGCTTCTTCCGTTTTAACCGTCCCATTGGTCTCCTGAAAACGTGAACATTTGCCGAAGAAGCGCATATCAGCTCTTCGATGGTTCACGGATGAATGCATTAATCGTTTACAAATCTCTTCCCATAAAAGTGGCAGGCCAGGAGGGATTCGAACCCCCAACACCCGGATTTGGAGTCCGACGCTCTACCGTTAGAGCTACTGGCCTGCATGGGGCGAGTCATCATGAACATTATCACCTGTATCGCTTTTCTCGCTATTTCGTTTCCTTGTGCGACGTGTGTTTGCGACAGAATCGGCAGTATTTATTGAATTCCAGCTTATCCGGTGTCGTCCTTTTGTTCTTCGTGGTTGTATAATTTCTTCTTTTGCATTCTGTACATGCAAGGGTAACTATTATTCTCACCAGTAAACTCCTTCGCCGTTATTCGATTATTTCGCTAACCACTCCGGCACCGACGGTTCGACCGCCTTCACGTATGGCAAACCTGAGCTCTTTTTCCATCGCAATGGGTGTGATCAGTTCGGCCGTTATCGTTACGTTGTCGCCCGGCATCACCATCTCGACGCCCTCGGGTAGATCCAGAATCCCGGTCACATCCGTTGTCCGAAAATAAAACTGCGGCCGGTATCCATTAAAAAACGGCGTGTGGCGTCCACCCTCTTCCTTGCTCAATATGTAGACTTCCGCTTTGAACTTCGTATGCGGCGTGATCGTTCCCGGTATCGCTACAACCTGGCCACGCTCAACCTCGTCACGCTTGGTACCTCGCAGCAAAACACCGATGTTGTCTCCGGCGCGACCTTCGTCCAACAGTTTCCGGAACATCTCGACTCCCGTACACACCGTCTTCTGCGTCGGTCGAATCCCTACGATCTCAACCTCATCGCTCACATGCACAATCCCGCGCTCCACACGACCCGTTACCACCGTGCCACGACCCGATATGCTGAAAACATCCTCTATCGGCATCAAAAACGGCTTGTCTATTTCACGCTTGGGCTCCGGTATAAAACTGTCCACGGCGGCCAGAAGCTCGAAAATACACTTGGCATCTTCGCTATCGGCGTCGTCACTCTCTAACGCCTTCAATGCGCTCCCCCGGATGATCGGTGTGTCGTCCCCGGGAAACTCGTATTTGTCCAATAACTCCCGAAGCTCCAACTCCACCAGCTCCACTAGCTCCTCATCGTCCACCATGTCGCATTTGTTCAAAAATACAACGATCTGGGGCACACCCACCTGACGGGCCAGCAATATGTGTTCCCGGGTCTGGGGCATGGGACCATCGTCCGCGCCTACCACCAGGATGGCACCGTCCATCTGCGCCGCTCCCGTAATCATGTTCTTGATATAGTCGGCATGCCCGGGACAGTCCACATGGGCATAATGCCGATTGGCCGTCTCATACTCCACATGCGCCGTCGCAATCGTAATCCCCCGCTCTTTCTCCTCGGGGGCCTTGTCTATCTGATCAAACGGTATGAAATTCGCCATACCTTTCAATCCGCAATGCTTGGTTATCGCCGCTGTCAAGGTCGTCTTCCCGTGATCGATATGGCCTATCGTTCCTACGTTTACATGCGGCTTGGTTCGATTAAATTTTTCCTTTGCCATCTTCTCACCCTCCCATGAGTTTTCAAATGATGCTGAAATAAATTCGTTTATGGAGCCCACGATCGGAATCGAACCGATGAACCTCTTCCTTACCAAGGAAGCGCTCTACCGACTGAGCTACGTGGGCGGATCGTAATCCACAGCGTCAACTGATAATGGCCGCATCTTCTGCGAACTTAATTTGGAGCGGGAGACGAGGCTCGAACTCGCGACATTCAGCTTGGAAGGCTGAAGCTCTACCAACTGAGCTACTCCCGCTTCGGATATCAGTCGACTTTCAGTCAAACAGGGCATGGAGACAACAACGTTTCTTCAAATTGCAGACAACGCATTCAGAAAGAAGCCGTGTAGTTCTTTGCGACCCCGATTCATAACCGAAATCTCCTACATACAACTTACCAATTGGCTGGTGGTGGGGGGAGGATTTGAACCTCCGAAGGCTTCGCCGACAGATTTACAGTCTGTTCCCTTTGACCACTCGGGAACCCCACCTGAACGATTGAAAATCCCATCACCGAAAACAAGCCGCCATGCCCGCTTCGACGATGCAGTAACACGTGATTTAAAATGGAGCCAGCGGAGGGATTCGAACCCCCGACCCACTGATTACAAATCAGTAGCTCTGCCAGCTGAGCTACGCTGGCACATTTTTTAATATTTACAACTTGTTGGAAATAAACAGTACCTGCAGCCAGACAGAAAAGATTAATGAATTTAGATTCGCCCGCAACCCCCGCAGCATGCCACAGGTGCTACGCTCGTTGTTGCGGCTCGAAACAGTGACTTGTATCTTATAGAATTGTTTTTTTCAACCTCCATAATAATACATTAAATCAAATTATGGGCTATTATATAACAATATAGGCAACAATCATCCATTTATATCCAAAATTGGCAATTTTCGATTATTTTTGAGTAAAACAGCAACTCCGATAACCGGAATTTCCCTTGCACTCGAACATGCCACGGAGAATACCCTGGTTATTGTGGTTCAAATATCAATTCCATGACTTCTGATCAATTTCTCGACCTGAATATATATAGTTAAAATGCCGACAGCCAATTCATCTGGAAAACATGCGGAATAAATGCCCCAATTAGGTTCATTGACCGAACTATGAGGCTGTTTTCGATATAGCTCTGTGATAACGGAAAGTGTAATCATATCAGGATGATATCGTATGAAGACACCGGCCCCAGGCCGTATTTCGACTTGACAATACTCGTAAACAGTCCGATTTGACGGTTTATATAATGTGTTCTTAACGGAAAGCGTAAATTTCTAATATAGGCGTATCGATATCTGCCTATAGGAAATGAAGCAATAACGAAACGTTGGACACTCGAACGCTCAACCTTGGGATAAAACCTTGACAGTGGATGACCTTATTGTATATTCCTTCGACGCCAGAATGTAGGTTATAATTATGCAACATGAAACAGACCATACCAAACACCAGGCATGGAAGGGTTTTCCATACCTCCTGTGTTTGTCCCTTTTTTTCTTTTTATTGACCGGCTGCCAGCATCTGGCGCACGAACCTGACGTGCCATCTGAACCGGCGTCCAACAATGAATTTGGACTGCTGCGAGATGCCGCTGTCTCGCCGGAAATGCCCTCTGATCCAGTGGCCCAGCCATCCGAAGTGTCCGTGGAAGAAGCTTTACCGACAGAAAAAGCTGAGGATCACACACTGGACGAAAACCCGCCCAATACCCCCGATGATGCAGACATTGTAGAATCGAACATTGTTGACGAGGAGATCCCTGAAAAAGCACTCAGTATCGCCGCCCTGCAGCAATTACAACCCGAAAATGGTCAGACACCCTATCAGAAGGACGAGGTTCTGCCGGAAGAACCTGACGCGCAGATACCGGAGCTGGAAAACGATAAAACGACGCCTCCTCAAAAAACGACCCAGATGGTTCTTGACGAGGCCCTTGGCTTTTGCGAAGCCGCTCAGGAATTCTGGCAAAAGGGAGAACTTGATAATGCCCTTGAAGCGCTGGACCAGGCTTATTCCCTGATTCTCGACATCGAACGTGAAGACCAGCCACAACAGATGCAGCAGAAAGAAGATCTCCGCTTACCTGATATCCAAACGTATTCTGGAAATTTACGCCTCGCGCAACACGGTGGCAAATGGCAGCCACAATGCCATTCCATTGGAGATGAACCGCCACGTTCAGGCCGAAATACGACTTTTTACCCAGGGCGGGGAAAAAAACTTTTTCAAGCAATCCCTGGTCCGGTCAGGAAAGTACCGGCCCTTTATCCTTTCCAAGACTGAAAGAAGCCGGAATGCCCGAAGAACTATCCTGGCTGCCCCTCATCGAAAGCGGATTTCAAGGTGAAAGCCCTATCCAAAGCCCGGGCCCTCGGTCTCTGGCAGTTTATTCCATCCACCGGTTACAAGTTCGGCTTGAAACGCAACCAATACATCGATGAACGTATCGATCCCGCTAAATCCACCGAAGCCGCCATTGCCTATCTGCAGGAACTGCATGGTATTTTTGGAGACTGGATAACGGCACTTGCGGCCTACAATTGTGGAGAGGGCCGGGTTCTGCGGGTCATCCGCGGCCAGAATATCAACTATCTCGACAATTTCTGGGACCTGTATGAACGACTCCCCAGGGAAACGGCCCGGTATGTTCCCAGATTCCTGGCCGCTGTTCATATTATCAATAATCCCGATAAATACGGTCTCGGGTCGGTCGTACCGGACACCCCCCTCGATTTCGAAATCGTAGAGGTGTCCAGGCAGGTTCAGTTGACGGACATCGCCAGCAAAATAGGGGAATCCAGTAATGTGCTGAAAGAGTTGAACCCCGAGCTGCGCTACAACATCCTGCCGCCGGAAAGCTATTTTTTGAAAGTGCCACCGGCAAAGGTCGGCCAGTTGCTGGCATCCATCGACAGCATCCCTGTTTCCCATCCACCGAGACCCGCCTATGTGACCCATCTTGTCCGGTCCGGAGAAACTCTTTCCGGCATTGCCGATAAATACAGAACCAGCGTCCGGCGCATTATGCAGGCCAATAATCTCCGGTCGTCGCATCTTATCGTGGCAGGAAAAAAATTGAAAATCCCCCAGCGGGGAACCGTCATAGTCCATGCAGACACCGCCGTAAAAGAACCTACCGGAAAGATCACTATCCACAAGGTGCGTAGCGGCGACTCTCTCTGGATCCTTGCCCGGCGATATGAGACCACCGTCAAGAAGATCCAGGAATTAAACGGTCTGAAAAATACCAACCTTTATATAGGGCAACGCCTGAAGGTGCCGGAATACCGCTACGAAACCCCAACGACAACCAGCACCAACCAATATCTCGTACGTAGCGGCGACAGTCCGTACAAGATCGCCAGAAGCCACAACATGTCTCTCGGACATTTTCTGCGTATTAACGGCCTGACCCCCAGGAGCAAGATCTTTCCGGGTCAAGTGCTGAAAGTCGAGTAGAACATGCGCAATTGAAGATTCCTCGCAGCAAGCTACGAGGAATGTCCTGCCGTGCGGCAGAACCTACGGGGAAGATGCACGAAGGGAAGTTCTAATACGTTTGACGTGTCATTCAAGTTTTATTCATTGGCACAATAAGGTGGGGTCATTTCTTATTATTTGACGAATCTATCAAGCAAGAAATCTTCGACATTCCTTCTTGAATCAATAGATGAAGTTATCCAGATGCCTCCTGGCACTCGTCTGCCCAAGCAAATAACTCAGGAGTGCCGCCGGTATGCCAGAAAAACACCGTGTGGTTTTTTGTAAAATAGCCCTTTTGGATCAGGTCCAGAAACCCGCCCATGGCCCGCGCTGTGTACACCGGTCCCAAAAGGATCCCTTCATGAAGTGAGAGATCTCAAATAGCATCGAATTCCAGATCCCCAGGCATAGCATACCCTGCCCCCAGATAGTCACAATTAAGAGAAAAATCCGATTCCGTCATCCGGATGGCAGACCCGATTCTTTCAGCCGTGGCATTGGCAATCTTGGCCAGAACTGGAGCAAATGGTTCATCGCCGGTTATTTTTTGATCAATGCTGATGCCAAGAACCTGACCCTTAAAGTTTATGATCTTTGCTCCTAATGTCAGACCGGCCTGGGTCCCTCCGGAGCTTGTTGCAAAAACGATTGCATCCAGCTGGATGTGCATGTCTTTCAACTGGGTTTCAAGTTCTAGCATGTCGCGCGTTACCTGATAACTTGTCCTGTTTTCAAAACGACATAGCGTTGATGAACTGGCAAGATCACGATCTCGCTCAACTGCTGTCTGAATCGCCTTGTCTTTACGCAACGTTTGATGGTCGTTCAAATCCTCATAGCCCAAGGCAATGCCATAGATTCTCTGGCGGAGCATAGGCAGCAATGGATGGCGGACTTTGCCCTTGCAGCGGGTATCTTCAAATAATTCTGCCACGCGTGCAGTGAGATTCAGTCTTTTGTCAACTTCTCTTAAAAGCATAACACCGCCATCTGATGTGATGTCGCCTCCAGTAAATTCGGCTTCAATTTTTCGCCTTTTGAACCTTGCATATTCTACTTTGGGTATGGTACAAACTGTCATGGCAAAACCTTCTTTGTTTATCATTCTAATCAACTGATATATAACATAATAAAGAAGGTTTTGCTAGTTTTTTATGCATTGTCCGGGTTAGCTGGGTGGATATGGATGCAGATCTGACCGATGCCATGAGCCAAAGATTGGCACTGTTCCCCAAGGAGCCCGCCATTTTGTTTACCAGGTGCTCATAGAATGATAGTATTCTCCTGTCGCAGGTTTGGATGGGGTGATGGGCCGAAAGGAGTGTGTTCGAGATGAAAACGATAATTCTGGTCAGACACGCCAAATCAAGCTGGAAAGATCTCAGTCTGGACGACTTTGACAGACCTTTGAACAAGAGAGGTAAAAAGAATGCACAATTTATGGGGGGGAAACTAAAAGAGCGACAAATTATGCCTGACCTGGTTCTGTCAAGTCCTGCTAAAAGGGCCAGAAAAACAGCCACAGCTTTTGCCAAAGCCATCGGTTATCCCAAAAAAAAGATTGTCTTTGACGACAATATGTATCATGCTAGTTCAAGATACCTAATTGAGATAATTAGAAATATTGATGATAAACATGAAACAATCATGCTTTTTGGACATAACCCTGATTTGAATGGCTTGGCCAATATATTGCTTAATAAAAATCCGGTTGATAACATTGTTACCACTGGCGTATACTGTATCAAAGTTAATGTGAATCAATGGCAAAACATGCGTGAATGGAAAGGCGAATCCGTCTTTTACGATTATCCAAAGCGATACCAGGTGGATACTAAACATTTTATGGATCAAAGTTAAGGAATGTGCGATCATTTAAAATTCAGCTTGCCTGACGCGTACATCCAGCAGCGGCTGACCGGCGCATTGGCTGATCATTATGTGATCAAAAAAGAGCGAGCCGTTCTCAAGCGCATGGCGATTTACGATACGTTTGATTGGCGTTTGTTTAATAAATCATTTGTTTTGTACACTTCCGAAAACAAACTCTTTTTACGCAGACTGTTCAAAAACGCCATTATTCACAGTGCCGCAATTACCTCGCCACCTGTTTTTGTATGGGATTTCCCCGACAGTGAATTAAAACAAAAGCTATCACCGGTTTTAAACGTGCGCGCGCTTTTAAAACTTATTGAGCTACATTCCCGATTAGCAGCTCATCGCATTTTAAACCAGGATGAAAAAACAGTGGCCCGCTTGATCTACGAGGAAATTAGGCCTGTACAAGGAAAAAACGCCCCGGTTTTGGCAAAATATTTGTGGTTGCAACCGGTTAAGGGGTACACAAAGGCCTGCCAAAACATCACCAAATACTTGGAAGAAGTCGGATTTACAGCTCTTAAAAAAGAAGACATCTACTTTAAAGCGATGGATGCAGCCGGCAAAAGTCCGGGCAGTTATTCTTCAAAATTGAAAATACAGCTCGACCCTGCCATGCGTTCTGATGAAGCCACTAAAATCATTTTACGTTATTTGCTACAAATAATGAAGATCAATGAAGCCAACCTTAAGAAGGACCTGGATACGGAATTTTTACATGATTTTCGAGTCGCAACTCGGCGCACCCGCTCTGCTTTGGGTCAAATAAAATCCGTGTTTCCGAAACATATAGCCGGCCGATTTAAAAAAGAGTTCGCTTTTGTGGGCAAACTCTCCAACCAGTTGCGCGACCTAGACGTCTACCTCCTCAAGGAGAAGGCCTTTAAAGCGATTCTCCCACCCGTCTTGCGCGATGACATTGCCCCCCTGTTTGACTATTTGCGAAAAAATCGATCAAAGGCTCTGCAAAAAGTTATCCGTGGTTTAAATTCTAAAAAATATGTACGGATCATGCAGAATTGGGAATTCTTCCTGGATGAACCCGTTCAGGATCCGCCAGCGGCATCCAATGCTAATGTGCCCATTATTACCTTGGCGCGAAAAAGAATCTATAAGAAATACCGGAGCATCGTAAAAGTCGGTAGCCAGATCCTTGAGAACACCGAGGACGAGAAATTGCATGCACTGCGAATTGAATGCAAAAAATTGCGGTATCTGATGGAGTTTTTCTACAGTCTGTTTCCACGCAAAAAAATCAATATATTGATTGCCCAATTAAAGATATTGCAAGACAATTTAGGGGATTTTAATGACCTGTGTGTTCAGGAACAATACCTGCTGAACATTGCCGAGGAGCTGCCCGCAACCCATCGGATATCTAAAAAGACACAGGTGGCAATTGGCAGTCTGATCGGAACGTTGGATAAGGAAAAGCAGATCATTAAAGATGCATTTGCCAAAACGTTTACAGACTATGCATCGTCTTCGAATAAAAGAGCATTTAGTAAACTTTTCGCCTCAAAGCAGAAAGAGACGGTTCCATGACAACCTTGGCACTATACAGTAATAAAGGGGGCGTGGGCAAAACTACGACAGCAGTAAACCTGTCCTATTTGGCTGCGCAGGCAGGTGCTAGAACCCTGATCTGTGACCTAGACCCCCAAAGCTCCGCAACCTATTATTTTCGGATTAAACCTAAACTGAAGTTCGGTGCAAAGAGGTTCATTAAAGGTGGCGAGCAGATAAAAAAAAGCATTAAAGGCACTGATTATGAAAATTTGGATCTGCTGCCGGCCGATTTCACCCTTCGAAAGTTAGATGCCGTTTTTGGCAAATTGAACCGCCCCAAAGAGCGGTTGAATAAATTTCTAAAACCGCTTAAGGCTGAATATGATCTGGTCATTTTGGACTGTCCGGTCACAATCAGCATCCTGGCCGAAAATATTTTCAATGCTGTTGATTTCATCCTCGTTCCGCTCATTCCAACAACGCTTTCTGTTAGAACCTATAAACAATTACTGTCATTTTGCAGAAAGAATAAATATGATGCAGGTAAAATTTACGCCTTTTTTTCCATGGTCGACAGACGCAAAAGAATGCACAAAGAACTCATGGCGATGATGTTGAAGGAATTTAATGGCGTGCTGCGAAGCCTTATTCCATATTTATCGCAGATCGAAAGAATGGGAATTGAGCGGGAGCCGGTTGCGGTTTCTGCACCGGGTTCAGTGGCTTCAAAAGCATATCAAAACCTGTGGACAAAATTCCAGGAAGCCGCTTTTGCGAACCCGAACAATTGAACCCGGATTTGAGAAACTCCTGACATCTGAAACAGGATCCTCGAATTCCGATGATAAGTAATGCATGACTGCCGTTAACCAAAAGCCATGAATTACATCCACGTGCAACTATGTGCCGGTTAACGAACGTTCCGGCCGGGAAAAAAAGCATGGGAAAAGCAAAAACAAATACGGTAAAACCTGGTAAAATCGATACGGATTCGCCAAATGCGCTCATCAACCGTGAGTTAAGTTGGCTCAGCTTTGCACGCCGTGTGCTCGCGCTCGCGGAGGATCCCGAATTACCCCTGCTGGAGCGTGTCAAGTTTGCCGGCATCATGGGCATGCTGTTTGACGAGTTCGCGATGAAACGCATGGGGGGGCTCAAACGCAAGATTGAGAAACGGAAACGGAAAAAGAAGCTATCCCCCGACGGGCTCAGCCCGGAAGAGGAATTGCAAGCCTGCCGGAACGAATTGCATAAACAAACCCGACGTGTTTCCAGGCTGATGAGTCATAAGCTTGGCCCCGCTTTGTCAAAGGCCGGAATTCCCATCCTGGAATATAAGGAGTTGAACGATCAACAGCAGTCGCATTTGCAGCACTATTTCCTTGAATCGGTGGAACCCATTCTGACACCGCTTGCCGTAGATGTTTCACATCCGTTTCCCTTCATCAGTAACCTGGGGTTAAACATAGCGGTGGAAGTCAAGGAAACTAAGAAGAAACGCAATCGCTTCGTGCGGATCAAAGTACCGGCAAACCGCCCGCGCTGGGTGCCTCTGCCCGATGGCGCCGGTTATGTGCCTCTGGAGCAGGTGATCGAGGCGAACCTTAAACTTCTGTTTCCCAGGGCAGCCGGTTTGAAGTGCTATTTTTTTCGCGTAACTCGCGTCGCCAAGGATGACCCGTGGGAACGGACATACCTTGAAGGCCCAGGAACCGATCATATTCCAGGTCGCCTGATCGGTATGGTCACGGAAGAACTGACTGCCCGAAAGTTTGCCGGCGTGATACGACTCCAGGTGAGTTCTAACATGCCCAAAAAACGTCAACGCTGGATCGCCGAACAGCTCAAGGCAGATCTAAAAGATCTGGAACCCACGAAAGGTCTGCTGAGTCTTTCGGATTTAATGAAGTTCCAGGTGGGAGGTTACTCGAAACTGCGCGATCCTCACCATGAGCCCGTAACCCATCCTCGCCTGGTCCACCTGGATCCCCTCGACTCTGCAGATATTTTCGACGAGATTCGCCGAGGGGACATCCTGTTGCATCATCCTTACCACAGCTTCGACGGCTCAATATTGCATTTCCTGCAATGTGCAGCAGTTGACCCGCATGTGCTGGCAATCAAGCTGACCATTTACCGCACCAGCAGCGAGTCACCGATCATTATAGCGTTGATGAATGCAGCGCGCCAGGGCAAGCAGGTAGCCGTGCTGGTGGAGATTACCGCACGCTTCGACGAGGCCCCCAACATCGCATGGGGCCGGCAGCTTGGAGCAAGTTGGCGTACACGTCGCCTATGGCGTGGAGCGTCTTAAAACCCACGTCAAATTGGCTCTCGTCGTCCGTGAAGAGAAGAACGGCATTCGCCGCTATTTCCACGTGGGCACCGGAAACTACCACGAAGGCACAGCCCGAATTTATGAGGACATGGGCATTCTCAGTTGCGACAGGGAACTGGGTGCTAATGTCGCAACTGTGTTCAACGAACTAACGGGGGCCACTCCGGCTCAAAGCTATGGAAAATTATTGGTCGCCCCCCACAATCTGCGCGAGCACTTTACCGAATTGATCCGGCGCGAGGCCCGGCTCAGTCAGTCAGGCCGTTCTTCTGGCATTCGCGCCAAAATGAACCAACTTCAGGACGCGCTCATGATTCGCGAACTTTACCTCGCCAGCCAGGCGGGTGTGCCCATCAGTCTGAATATCCGCGGCTTATGCTGCCTGCGTGCGGGGGTTCCCGGATTGTCCGATACAATTCGGGTTTTCAGTACACTGGGGCGCTTTTTAGAACATTCACGCATCTATCGTTTCGAAAACGGGGGTGACCCTGAATTTTTTATTGGTTCGGCCGACTGGATGCAGCGTAATCTCAACCGTCGTGTGGAAACCATAACGCCCGTTTCCGACCCGACACTGAAACAGGAATTAGAGCAGACCTTACAGGTTTACGAAAACGATAACTGCTCGGCCTGGGATATGCGACCTGACGGCCGTTATATTCGGCGGCGTCCGGCCAAAGGCGAAAAGCGCCGCGCCGCTCAAGAAGTATTCATCGAGCTTGCCGAGCATCAATCAAAGAATAAGGGCAAGGTCTAATATAGGCATGGAGCCTCTTCCGGAATATAAAATTTGTGATTTGACGAGGCACTGATGGCTTTGGAAATCGAAAGAAAATTCTTGGTTAAGGAAGGTAAATTGCTCGATAAATTTCGTGAAACGTTGGGGATAGAGAGTATAAGGCCGGAAGGAGATGATAATGAAACAGGATGATCTTACCAAAATAAAACATATTGGTCTCAATCGCATGAGATTGTTCAACGACCTTGGCATCAAAACAATAAAGCAACTGCGAGAAATGCCGCTGGAAAAACTGGCCGGGATTAAATCGATCGGCACCCATTATGCCAAGCTGATCAAAAATTCTGTTGCCGAATATGATAGGGTAAAACACGAAAAATTGTCTGACCAGACCGCAGCGGCCAAAGAAGGAAAGCCCCGGAGAGCACTCGGGATTTAAAGAAAAGAGTTAAAAGACTTCACAAGAATTTAAACCGGGTGAACGAAAATCTAAAACCCTTGTGGCAAAAAAAGTATCTGGAATTGTATATTGATTTTAAAAAGCAATTCAGGAAATTCAATCATTTTCCAGATTGCTGCGGGATTTTATTTCCTGAATGTTGACGACGGCCACTTTCGCCAATTCATAGATAATGCATCCCGATTGCACAACTGCAGTTACGGCTTCTAAAATTCATGAAAAAAATACTTGTACTGGGTGATATTCATGCAAATTATCCGGCATTGCAAGCGATATGGGGCTATGTCCGGAAATACCGGTTCGATCGGATCATTAACACGGGCGATTTAACCGTATACAGCACTTTCCCCAATGAAACGATCCAATGGCTCCGCAAGAGAAAGAAATCTGTCTCTATATTGGGGAATACGGACCGAAGGGTATTAAGAATCTTAAAAGGCAAAAAATTGAAAAGACCCAAGAAAGAAGAAAAACGGGTCATGTATTATTGGACATCGGAAAACCTGCTTCCGGAAAATGCAGTGTATTTGAAGTCTTTACCCGGACAAATCGATCTGACCATTGGCAATATCCGTATTGGTGTGTTCCATGGAACTTGCGATGACGAGGCTGAAACTCTGTTTCCAAGCGCCCCTGAAAGCCGCTTTCGCGAGCTGGCAGCGGGCTCTCCCTTTCAGATTCATATCATGGGTCATTCTCATACACCCTATCATAAAATAATCGACGGGGTTCATTTTATCAATCCGGGGAGTGTGGGACGAATGTTCGATGGAGATCCGCGAACGGCTTTTGCAATTCTCAAGCTCTCTTCAGGAAAGATAGCCGTTAAGCATTTCCGCATCCCCTATCCGGTGGAAGCGGTGATTCAAGGGCTGAAACAAAACCGTCTGCCGGATATCTATGAAAAAATGTTCCGCATGGGGAGGAAACTAAATTAATCGGAAAGATTATACCGCTTGTCATAATAATGTTCCGAAAATAGGATGGCGGCATAAGGCGTTGTAGCAGAAAAAAGGTCCTCAATCGGAACGTTTTTCTGACAACCCCTATAACATTGGATCGAAAATCTCAAAAATTCCTGTCTATCGAGTTAACTCCTCGTAGATATCGTAAAAAGTCTTTTCTCCGATCAGAGAATCCACCTTGCCTTGAATATCTCTTCTTTCTTTGCTGTGCAGCCATTTCTTCCAGTCTTCGGCTGTCTCCCACTTGCTTATAACCAGGAAAGCTGCGGGATCTTCAAGGTTTCTTAATGTCTCGCCTGAAATATATCCGGGTTGTTCTTTTGCGCGGGAATGCAGCTCTTCGAAAAGCGGCAAAAGGTCTTCCGGCTTATAGACTTTCCATTTGCGCTTAATCATAACGTAAACAGGCATTAATCCCTCCTTGTAAATTAAAATCTTAATACGTTGCGGAACCAAAGCACACTAAAAAATATTATCCGGGCAATTCATCGCCCGTCATGAGATGATCTTCCATGAATCTGATTTCATCAATGCCCGATATCACGATCTCAGGATCTATCAGGAGTTCTTCCGGGGGGACTTTGCCTTTATAATCGACTTTGGACAGAATATGTTTGATACAGTTGAGTCGTGCCTTTTTCTTGTTGTCGGATCGGATAATCGTCCAGGGAGAAATGGTTCGGTTGGTTTCATTGAGCATCTGAAACTTTCTTAGGGTGTAATCATCCCACCTTTCCTGTGCCTCTCTGTCCACCGGAGAGATTTTATACTGTTTCAACGGGCTCGTCTCTCTCCCAATAAACCGGCGCAGCTGCTCCTTCTTGGAAACAGAGAAAAAGAACTTGAATAAAACAATTCCGTTCTTTACCAGCATTGATTCAAGCATCGGTACATCTTTCAAAAAACGCTTATTCTCTTCATCCGTGCAGAAACCCATTGTCGGTTCAACCATGGCGCGGTTGTACCAGCTGCGGTCGAATAGGACAATTTCTCCGGCGGACGGGAGGTGTTGGATATATCTTTGGAAATACCATTCGGTGCGTTCCCTGTCGCTGGGCTTTAAAAGGGCGACAACCCGGGCGCCCCGTGGATTCAAATGTTCGACAATCCTCTTGATCGTGCCTCCTTTTCCGGCGGCATCCCGCCCTTCAAACAACATCAAGACGCGTTCCTCGTTGGCAATGACATGCTTTTGCCATTTCAAAAGTTCGATCTGCAGCTTGTTCAGCCCCTCTTCGTATTCGAGGGTGAATTTTTTTACCCAAATCGCCTTCCGTCCTTTTGATTTTTTCTTATTAACATTTTTAAAGCTGGTGTGTTCGGTCAATTTCTTCTTTTTCTTTTTTCTTTTTTCTTGCCTTCTTCCTTTGCTTTCCTATCGGCCTTAGAAGTCTTTTCCGCGGATTTCACTGCAGCTTTAGACTCTACGCCTTTAGCTTTCTTTTTGTTTTTTTCCGCCTTTTCTTTAGCCATCTAATCCCCTTTTTCTTATATAACATCCATTCAGGTTTGAAAATATTCAGAAATCATATCATTGATCTGCCGTATTTTTTTCGCTGCGTTTTCATTTCCTTCAATTCTTTGTTCCCAGGTATTACAATCGTTGGGTCCAAGGCTAAATCGAGTTTTCGGCTTCTGCCTTTATATCGCACTGAATTGAGAATCAGCTTCATGGTTTCCCTTCGGGCCAGATGCTTATTGTCGGATCGAATCACCCACCATGGCGATTTTTTCGTGTGAGTTTTTTTCAACAACATGAGCTTCTTTTCAGTGAATTCATCCCACAGTTCCTGGGCCTGCAAGTCCACCTCGGAAAGTTTCCATTGTCGAAGCGGGTCGTTTTTTCTGCGATCAAATCGCCTTTTCTGCTCCTCCTTGGTTACTGAAAAGTAGAGTTTAATCAATATGGTCTTGCCGGCATCTTCGAGAAAATTTTGTTCGTAAGTAATGACCTTCTTCATGAAACGCCTATATTGCGCCTTAGTACAAAACCCCATCACCGGTTCGACCAAAGCCCGGTTGTACCAGCTTCTGTCAAATAAAACGATCTCTCCGGCATGTGGGAATTGTTCGATATACCGCTTGATATGGAGTTCTGTTTTTTGCTGCTCGCTCGGTTTGCCCAAGGCGACGACCCGATATCTTTTTGTATTCATATACCGGATAATTCGTCGAATCGTCCCACCTTTGCCGGAGGCGTCCCGGCCGTCAAAAAGAATGACCATCTTTTTACCGGTATTTTCCAGATGGCGTTGTAGCTTGATGAGTTCCGCCTGATACGGTTTCAACTCCTCTGAACGGTAATGTTTTTCCAATGCCTCCTTGATGATTTCTTCTTTTTCTTTCTTTTGGGAAAGCTTCGGGATCTTTAGAACCGGCTTTTTAGAATCGACGGATTTGATTTTCGAATCGACTTTTTTCACGATTCCTTTCCCCGGTGCGTTCAAATCGCCGGCTCTTTTTTCCGATTCTTTTTGCTTGTCTTTCTCCTCAGTTTTCATAGTTGATCCCAGACGTATCGTTTTCAATATCTTTATTGAAATATTTTGCAGCCCCGTAACCAAAGGCCGTGGCCTCAATTCGGGGCTGCATGGTCTTTTTTATTTCTTTTTCTTTTTTCCCTTTTTCTTCGCTTTTTTCTTTTCTTTCTTTTTCTCTACCTTTTTCTTTTCTTTCTTTTTCTTTTTTCCCTTTTTCTCCGCCTTATTCTTTTCTTTCTTTTTTTCCTTTTTATCTTTCTTTTTCTCTGCTGTTACCCCTTCGCCTTTTTTTTCTTCTTTGGCTTCCTCTTCGGGTTTAGCTTTTTCGAGCTTTTTTTCTTTTGCCATGGGACTCTCCTTTCTTTAAAGTTTTCAATTCCTCATAGTTTGCTGTGGAATTAGAAAATATTGAGATTGGCTGTTTTATCGAGATTGATAAAGCATGTCTCTTAGGAAACTAAAAACCGGATTTACTTTATATAGCTAAAGAAATTCTACTATAATGACACGGGTTTGTGCAACCACTTTTTCTTGTCAGCCACCCTGCCGCATTTTTTACATACAAATTTCGGATCACTAACTATCGTTATATATTTATCAAATTTTTCGGATATTTCATCTTCCTTCCACTTGCACAGACGTTTTTCCTTTTTAGCCATGGTGTTCTCCCTCTTCCGAAATGAATTCAAGAATTTCATGAAATCCGGATCGTTTTTACGTTGGGATATAGGGACGTATATCAGATCATAAGATTCCATAAAGTTCCAGCAAATGTTGGCATTTCTTATTATTTGACGAATCTATCAAGCAAGATATCTTCGACATTCCTTCTTGAATCAATAGATGAAGTTATCCAGATGCCTCCTGGCACTCGTCTGCCCAAGCAAATAACTCAGGAGTGCCGCCGGTATGCCAGAACAACACCGTGTGGTTTTTTGTAAAATAGCCCTTTTGAATCAGGTCCAGAAACCCGCCCATGGCCCGCGCTGTGTACACCGGTCCCAAAAGGATCCCTTCATGAAGTGAGAGATCTCTAATAGCATCGAATTCCAGATCCCCAGGCATAGCATACCCTGCCCCCAGATAGTCACAATTAAGAGAAAAATCCGATTCCGTCATCCGGATGGCAGACCCGATTCTTTCAGCCGTGGCATTGGCAATCTTGGCCAGAACTGGAGCAAATGGTTCATCGCCGGTTATTTTTTGATCAATGCTGATGCCAAGAACCTGACCCTTAAAGTTTATGATCTTTGCTCCTAATGTCAGACCGGCCTGGGTCCCTCCGGAGCTTGTTGCAAAAACGATTGCATCCAGCTGGATGTGCATGTCTTTCAACTGGGTTTCAAGTTCTAGCATAGCATTGACATATCCAGCAGACCCTATGCTGTTAGATCCACCAACAGGTATTACATAGGGTTTCTTTCCGGCAGCTGCAAGATCTTCAGCAACCTGGTTTAACCTACTATCCCTGTCTTTTCTATCACAGTAATGTATATTGGCCCCAAATATTCTATCCAGTAAAAGGTTACCATTAAGGCTCTCCGGCTTTATCCCGTTTAAGACCAAATGGCATGACAGGCCCGCTTTTCTTGCTGCAGCTGCTGTCAGGCGGCAGTGGTTGGACTGTAGTCCCCCGGCGGTAACCAACGTGTCTTTATCCTGTTTCAGGGCTTCACCAATGAGAAATTCAAGCTTCCGGGTTTTATTTCCACCCATACCAAGGGAAGTTATATCATCCCTTTTCATAAATATTTCAGGGCCATTGCAGGCATGTGAAAATGATTCAAGCGTATGAATCGGCGTTGGGAATTCAGCCAGATGAAACCGGGGCAACGTTTCTAAAATCATAAAAACAATCCTTTTAGTTCAGAATATATCCAATTTTTATGGGAGAAACTTCCATAAATTGCTATCCTATTCCTGTTTCAGGCTACGGACCGGAAGAACATGACCAGCACGATTATTGATACCATCGTAACAAGTGGTTCCTGATTCGATATATACTATCCAGGCCAATGAAGAACAACTCTCAAGCGTTGTCGCGGACCAATGGTAACCTGAAGGAATATTCAAAAATAAATGGTCGTCGGGTAAAGCAGGGGCTCTTCTGCTAAAATCGATCAGAGTGCATAGTTCATCCATTGTCGGCAGACGCCAGTCGCCGGCCGATGACCTGTCAGCAAGGAGGAGCTCGGGATTCGGTCCACAGTCACCATCTTTGAGACTTTTTGCTGCCAGGATAGCATTTTCCCAATTCATCATCCCGAAACAATTTGCATTTTTTAGCCAGATGAGCCCGGTCAGTTTATCGGTAAAGGTACCGTCATTATTATCTGTAAAACGAGAAATGGGGATGGGTTGGTTCAGCAGAAGTTCTGCATACTGTCGTTTAAATTCACAGGGAACAACATCCCCTCTCCAGTCATAGCAGGTTGAATTATGCGGGTTAACTATTCCGGCTAATGTATCATCATTTGAATGACCCCGGCAGCAGACCATACTCACCAGCATGAATGCCAAAGCAAAATATATGGGTGTCTTCACCATCTTCATCCTGGCCAGGAAGACCTTGATATGAATGCCAGCTCGCTTAGCCATGCTCCCTGATCGCTGCGTTTGGAACAGGTTTAGCTTCAGGGCCATTGCAGAATCAAATCTCTTGTGGCAGCCCATCTACAAGGACGAGCAGCACAGCGAATAATATTCCCTTAAGTAGCTATCCGCTCAAAAGTATCCGTTACGTTAATGCCTCTTGTTTTCAGTTCGGCTATAAAAAGATCAGGAGGGATGTCTTTGGCCGGTGAAAGAACTCCCCTTTTCTCTATTTTTCCTTTCACAATCATGTTCGCGGCGATACAGGCAGGATAGGCTACACCCATACTCATGGCCATCAATCCGGTATTCAGATCTCTTTCAATTGAAAGAGAACACGTCATTAATATCCGCTCGCCATCTTTCAGGCCTTCAAACACATTCAACATCACTGCTAAATCTTTTTCATCCTTTTTGTATTGCAGTTGCGGCGCCAGCAGTTTGGCCACAAACTCGTTTGGCGTTAACGCACAGGGCAGACCCTTTACCGGTTTGTCACTTAAAAAACCAAGCTGTTTCATCGGTTTCCAAAAATCACACCAGCCCGGCCATCGAAGCGAATACCTGCCGGTTTCAATAATTTTCTCTTCAATATTCAGCAATCCGCAAAAATAGGCTGCATTCCCATTGGGGATGGCTTCCAACCTGCCAAGGCCTGGAAATTCAATTTGATGTATGAATTCGTTGTCGTGCTGATGGGCAGCGGGGATCTGTATGGACTTGCGGTCCTTTACCAGGGTCGCATCCCTGTTCTGGCTTTTCAATACCGCATCAAAATTCCAACTGACCTTGTAATTAATGGGATTGTCACAGGCTGTTTTTTCCGGAATACCCCCGCAATAGGAATTGATTTTGTACACCTCGTCGAAATGCATCAGACCATGCTGGTAGATGACAAGGTCGATGCCCGGATCAAGCCCACATTCCGGCACAATGGCAATACCTTTTTCTTTTGCTTTTGTATCGAGGTCGAGGATATCGTATGCATAGTTGGTATTGACAAGATGAACCCCACTAGTAATCGCAGTCTCTGCAACGGCCCGAATACATTGTGGTGGCAAAAAATCAAGAACGACATCATAATTATTGCCCATGATGGATGCCAGTGCGTTGGGGTCATTGGCATCCAACCCAACAGGTTGAATTTTGGCCGTGTCTAAAAAGTCAAAGGAATGAAGGAGTTCAGGCTGAATATCAGCGCAGGTTACCCGGTTAACACTTGAGTTACGTGACAAATCGTATAGTGCCGCTCTTCCTTGAATACCACAACCACCTAAAACGAGCACATTCATTGGTTTTAACTCCAATTAAAACCCAAATTTATTTATACCGCTTGTCATAATAATGTTCCGAAAATAGGATGGCGGCATAAGGGGTTGTAGCAGAAAAAAGGTCCTCAATCGGAACGTTTTTCTGACAACCCCTATAATTATATCTGCATACTTTTTACGCCAACAGTTTGTCCAATTCTTTCGCAGTGAGATTTGAAAGCCCTAATGATTCCATTGTGCGCCTGGCTTCACCCAAATAATCTCGATTCATCAACAGAGAAACCAGTGTGATCACAGCCGACATAACCGGTGTCGCTACCCCGATCTGTTCCCCAAGTTTCTGGAGGAACACCAGGCCATACCCCACATCTTCATTGAAATACCGGTAATCCAGGCTGCTCTGGGCTTTGACCCCCGCAAATCCCGGCGCGGTGTTAAATCCTTTGTCATACGTGGCTTCCAGCATATAGCCCTGCATGACGCCTAATTCCGGATCGGGAATAACGTCCACGCCCAATTTTTTCCCAATGGCGATCCGTTCTTTGTCAACCGCTTCGATCAGCCTGCCAACCGCAGGCGTAACGCCCTCGTGATAAAAATCGAAATCACCCTTGGTGCGTTCGATTAATGCGACATTCATGAGCGTAATCGCGGGATGGATGACCGGGTTGCCGTTCTGCAAGCTGGTCTGGAGTATATTCTTTGCCGCGCTCATCGTCGGATAGACATCGCGCACCTGCTCCAACACATAATTGGTCTTTTGCGCGGGAACCGCCGCCAGGAACAACCCGCCCTTGAGCTTGTTAAAAATCCTGATTTTGCCGGGTTCAAGCAGTCGTACGGCATACGGCAGGGTCGAAGTCTCTGCAACGACAATATCCTCATCCCGAAGATCCAGACCTGCGCCGTTTTTATATTCAATACTGCCGCCGCAGGAACTTGGGTTTACGATTACGATCTGCCCTCGTTTGAGGTAGGGTTTACAGGCTTCGGCAAAGGGTCTAGTGCTGTACGCCGGGCCTACGGCATATATGATATCAGCTCCCTCCAGCGCTTTTTCAATCTCATGCCCGGCAGAGACTATCGGCTGAAATCCTTCAAGGACACCCTCGCAGTGGATGCCTCCGCTGTTTTGGACAGCCTTGATACTCACCGGAAACTGTTCAAAATCAAACAGATTGACCTGATGCCCATGGGCTGCACAGTCGAAAGCAACGGCACAGCCCCCGTTTCCCGAACCCAATACAGCGATGTTCATATTGTTATCCCCCTGATTTCTTTGAGTGAGTGATAGGAAATTGCTTTTAATATACCGTTTCGCGAATCTTTACGAAGCTCAAGCTACGACAACGGCCTCGGATATCAGTGGGTGAGGATCGATTTCAGAAAACTCGCACCCCGCTCGGTCTGGGGGTTGGTAAAAAAATCATTGGGTGGCGCGACTTCGATGATCTGCCCCTGATCCATGAAAACAACCCGGCTGGCAACCTCTCTGGCGAATCCCATCTCGTGCGTAACCACCATCATGGTCATTCCGCCCTTGGCCAGATTTCGCATGACGTCCAGCACTTCATTGATCATTTCCGGATCAAGGGCCGATGTGGGTTCATCAAAAAGCATGATCTTGGGTCGCATGCCCAAGCCTCTGGCGATGGCCACCCGCTGCTGTTGACCTCCCGAGAGTTGGGCTGGATAGTGATTGATTCTATCGCCCAGCCCCACCCTGATGAGCGTCTCCTTACCGAGTTTTTCGGCTTCTTCTTTCTTGACTTTCCTGACCCTGATGGGGGCAATGGTTACGTTCTCCAGGGCGGTCATGTGAGGATAGAGGTTGAATGATTGAAAGATAAACCCGATCTCCGCTCGAATCTTGGTCATATTGCTCTTCTTGTCGTGGACGTTCATGTCGTCGACGATGAGCTCGCCTTCCTGAATGGGCTCCAGACGGTTGATACAGCGAATCAAAGTGCTTTTACCCGATCCGCTCGGACCACAGACCACCACCACCTCCCCGTGAGAAACCTCGAGGTTGATGTTTCTCAGGACGTGAAGTTCACCGAACCATTTATTGACATTTTTAAAAGAAATCATGGTCTCATTCCCCAATAAAAATTAACAGGTTTCTGCAGCTGCCGTGTAGATCTCATTTAGAGCCTGGTAGCTGTCACCGTCATCCGCCTTTCCATGTAATTCGACAAATTGATTAACGGATAACAAATCGCGAAATACAAAATGCCCACAAGGCCGAACACCATCAAACCTTCCGGAATGCGCTGCACCGTCAGCCAGCCGACTCGGGTAACATCAACCACTCCGATCGCAGAGACCACGGATGAATCTTTAACAATAAGAACATATTGTCCCACCAGAGGGGGTATGATGGATCGCATGGCCTGGGGCAAAACAATATACCGCAGTTGCTGGTAATTGGAGAGCCCGGATGCGGTCGCAGCCTCTCTCTGGCCTTGCGGCACAGCCAGTATGCCGCTGGCGACGATCTCACAGATAAAGCTGGCACCCATATTACTCAGTGCGATAACCGCCGCCGGAAATGCTTCCAGTTCTATGCCGGCGCTCGGCAGGATAAAAAAGACAATGAATACCTGGACCAGAAAGGGTGTTCCACGAATGAGGTCCACCCACGCACCGATAATGGATCGCAGAATTTTATTCCGACCGGCCCTCACAATTCCTAATATAAAGCCGATGATGGTCGCTGCGATCAGACCCAGCCCGGCAACCGCCACGGTCATCCAGAGTCCCTTGAGGAAAAAGGGCAGACTGCGCATCAGTTCATGAAAATAGAAACTCCACATATCTTATTCCCCTATCATCAATGAGCTTCCCGAAAGATCAGTCGTTTTTCAGACCAACCCGAGAAGGTTTTGAGCAGGTAGTAAAGAACTAGATAAAAAGCCGCAGTGGTCAGGAACCCTTCTGTGGGCATGAATCGATCCGATGTCAACATCTGGCCTGCACGTGTCAGCTCCATAATCGAAATCAACGAGAGCAGGGACGAGTCCTTAACCAAAACAATGGCTTGTCCCAGCATGGGCCGAATCGTCATACCAAGTGCCTGAGGCAGGATGATATAGCGCATACGCTGGAAATAGTTCAAACCGGAAGCGATCCCAGCTTCGATCTGTCCGTAGTCAATGGCCTGAATGCCCGCCCTGATTATCTCGGCATAATAGGCCCCACTGTTCAGGGTCAGGGCAATAACACCGGTAACCCATTCCGGAAGCATGATACCCAGGGTTGGAAGACCGAAATAGAAGAAATAGAGTTGCACCAACAAAGGTGTGGAACGGATGCTTTCGATATAAACAGCGGCGGTTCTGGAGATGGCCCGGGATGGACTCAATCGCATGGCGCAGGAAATTATTCCCACCAGGATAGCTCCGATCAGTGACAGGACAGACAGCCAAAGGGTGGCCATGAAGCACTGCAGATAGAGCGGCATGTATTCCAAGATAACTCTAAAATTGAAGGCTTCGAGCATAATTTTTACCTGTAATTTATTTATGCCATGGGTTTTATTCGGCGGGGTGCGAACCGGTATAACCGGTTCGCACCCGACAAAATGTCATCCGCCTGAAAAGCGAAAATTGTTTAATGATCTTTCTTCCAATCCAGAGAATTGACCCAGTAATTCAAGTTATCATCCAGACGACCGTCCAGGCTGATGTGCAGAAAGAAAAGATTGAGCCACTCGCGTAAATCCGGAGAGTCATAACGCAGTGCAAAGGCCAGCGGAGATTTGGACAACTGCCCGTCAAGAATCCGGAGGCTACCGGGCGGGAAACTGGCGGCCTGGCCGCGCACGGCCGACCCGTCATTCACCCCGGCATCGGTGTGACCGGCAACCACCGCATTGATCAGAATCGGTCCTCCGCCTTTATAGGTCTTCAATTGGGCCTCGGGAAATGCTTTTTTGGCATCGTTTTCACCGGTTGAGCCTAACAAAACAGCCAGCTTGGTTCCTGGTTTCCGAACATCTTCGAGGGACTTGATCGGGCTGTCTTGCTTCACGAATACCACGCTTCCGGTGTACATATAAGGATCAACAAAAGAGATTTTCATGGCCCTTTTCAAGGTCGGGGTCATATCGGCCGCAAGCATGTCGGCCTTCTTGGAAAGCAGGGCCGGAATCAGACCGTCCCAGTCATAGTTGAGGTACTTGATCTTTACGCCCATTTCCTTGGCGATCATCTCACAAAGCTCTATGGAGCTGCCGGTCCGTGCGCCATTTCTATCCACAAAACTGAAAGGTGCGCCCTGGGTCTGACAGGCGACACGGAGTTCCCCTCTTTGTGCAATTTCATCAAGGGTTCCTGCTGAGGCGGCACCGCAAAAAACGAAAAGAATCGCCAATGAGACAATTACCAAAAATGCGTTTACTTTTTTCATCTTTCCCTCCTTTTAATTTCTCATGGTATGATTGTTATATTTTCCCTGCCTATCATTGAATTGGGATAATATATTTCTCGACTATATTTCCTCAACACCCTTGGGCAACGGTAACCAGTTATGCCTGGATTTCATGAGGATAAATGTTTCACTCCTAATGACATTGCCCATTTTGAGAATTGTATCAGTAGTGAATCGATATAATTCGTCCATTCCTTCTGCACAAATTACCTCAGCAATAATATCGTAACGCCCAGTAACCACTCCTGCCCAAGCGACATTCGGCAGATGCGCTATCTTATCCAGTATCTGATCCAATTTTCCCTCTGACCGGACGCTCATGGCAACCAACGCGGTTACCATTTCATGATGTCGGATTGGATCGATCAGTCCTGAGACTTTAAACATGCCATTTTTTTCAAGACTTTTTATTCGGCTTCGAATGGTCGGTGCCGTCACATTGAGTCTTTTCGCCATTTCACCGATCGGCATTCGCCCGTTCTCTGTTAGCAGATGAATGATCTCATTATCCAATGTATCGAGTTTTGTTTTATCCAAAGGTCTCCTCTGTTTTTTTATTGGAAGTATTTATATGGTAGATACATCTGAACAAATAATATGTCAAGAAATAATTATTCTATTAGAAAAATATATTAATTATTATTTTCTTTTTACAAATGAACAACTCCCGGGGCAAGCCCCGGGTATCAATCTACCATTCTGGGTTTTCATCGCAGCAAGCTGCGGGGAATAAACCCAAATTGAGATTAAATGACATATAGGTCGATATTAAAATATGCTCTATTGGTGTGATGCGATGGAAGGCTCTGGGGGGACGCGGGGACATAATAGGGGACATCGTGCACAACGTGCATAAAACACTTCCGTCAACCATTGATGATCTTTTACCTGTTGCGATAGGAGCGACAGCGTTGTGTTCGATAAAATCGTTTCTTCGGTATTATTTCATGCGTAGAGGTGACAACTCACCGTATGACCCGCCTTGTCCGTTTCCTTTGGCACCTCTTTGCGGCAGACATCCATTACGTCCGGGCATCGGGGATGGAAACAGCACCCTTCCAGGGGAACGGATAGGGAGGGGGGGTTCTCCTCGATCGCCGGCTGTTGCGCCCTGTGGGATCCCGGACGCGGAACAGCAGAGATGAGCGCCTTGGTGTAGGGGTGCTTCGGGTGATAAACCATGTCCCCCGTCTCCCCGAACTCCACAATTCGCCCCAGATACATCACCGCAATCCGGTTGGCGATGTGACTGACAACACTCACATCGTGTGAGATAAACAGATAGGACAGATGGTATTTCTCCCGGAGATCCAGAAGCAGATTGATAATCTGGGCCTGTATGGAAACATCCAGGGCACTGACCGGCTCATCGCAGACAATAAAATCAGGCTTCAGCGATATTGCCCGGGCGATATTGATACGCTGGCGCTGACCGCCTGAGAATTCATGGGGGTAGCGGTACAATGCATCGGCATCCAGGCCCACATCTTTGAGGATGCCCCTGGCCGCTTCCTCACGATCGCCATGGATCAATTTAAATTCGGATATCCCTTCCGTGATGATATCCAGAACATTCATGCGCGGATTCAAGGACGAGAGGGGGTCCTGAAATATGATCTGAATTTTGCGCCGCAAGGCTCTCAATTCTTTGCGGGACAGAGCGGCAAGATCCCTGCCCTGGAACTTTATATGACCCGCATGAATCTTTTCCAGACCCACCAGGGTCCTGCCGAGGGTTGTCTTGCCGCAGCCGGATTCCCCCACCAGACCGATTGTTTCCCCTTTCTGCAGCGCAAAAGAGACGCCGTCCACCGCCCGGACATGACCGATGGTCCGGGACAGAATCCCCCTGCGAACAGGAAACCAGGTTTTCAGATTATTGACTTCAAGCAGTGGGCTTGTTGAGTTCATTGAGTTTGTTGAGTTTGTTGGGTTCATTGAGTTTGTTGAGATTGTTGAGATTGTTGAAGGTTTACAATGCCTGGAAGCTGGGAGGCTGGGAAGCTATGATGTTGCCATCAGCTACCCTTCAAACCTCCAACCCTTGTATCCCCCTTCAACCCTTTCTCGCCTGTTAGTTTACTGGAATTTCCCCGCAATAAAACATGCCGCCCTGTGGTTGTCTGATACAGGCCTTAATTCCGGCATCTCAGTTCTGCATTTTTCAAATGCAAAGGGGCATCGGTCACGAAACCGGCACCCGGACGGATAATTCTCCGGAGAGGGAACACTGCCGGGTATCACAGCCAGTCGATTTCCCTTGCCATCCGACAAAGTGGGAATCGATTTTAAAAGGCTGTAGGTATAGGGATGCGACGGCGCCGAAAATATGTCCTCCATCCTCCCCTCTTCAACGATCCTGGAGGCATACATCACCAGGACCCGATCACACATTTCCCATACCACGCCCATGTCGTGCGTAATCAAAAGAATGGAAGTATGCTCCGTCTTCATCTCACGAATCAGTTGAAATACCTGGGCCTGTATGGTCACATCCAGGGCGGTTGTGGGCTCATCGGCAATTATCAACTCCGGGTTCATCATCAAGGCCATGGCAATCATGATGCGTTGCTGCATTCCTCCTGACAACTGGTAGGGATAGGCATGCATCTTTTCCGCGGCATCGGGTATTTTTACCTTTCCAAGCCATTCAAGCGACATCTGCCAGGCCCTTGATTTTGGCATATGCTGGTGTATCTGGATCGTCTCCACCATCTGCTGACCGATTCTTTGCAAGGGGGACAGGGCCGATAAGGGTTCCTGGAATATCATGCTGATTTCTCTGCCGCGTATCTTACGAACCGTCTCGATATCGGCCGTCAAGAGATCGTTGCCTTTGAACAGAACCTTGCCGTTCTCGATGCGTCCCGGTGGAGACGGGATCAGACGCAGCAAACTTAAGGCACTCACCGATTTCCCACATCCGGACTCGCCCACAAGACCGACGATTTCCCCGCGCTGAATGTCAAAAGACACATCGTCCACCGCGGTAAAATAAGCATCATCGGTTGTAAATGACACCTTCAGATTCGATACGGAAAGAAGTGTCTGCAGCATCAGGTCAGCCTCGTGTATCGTTTGGGGTCATAGGCATTGCGGACACCTTCGCCCACGAACACCCCCAGGAGCATGACGGTAAACAGAGCAAGGGATGGATAGAGAATCAACCACCATGCCCACCGATACTGCTGGGCCTGGTAAAGCAATTCCCCCCAGCTCGGTGTGGGTGACGGCAGACCAAAACCGAGATAGTCCAGCGCGGCCAGTGAGCCGATGGCACCCACCAGCGAAAACGGGAAAAAGGTAATCACCGGAACCATGCCGTTGGGTAAAATATGCTTGAATATGATCTTAAAGGATGAGCCCCCCATGCATTTGGCAGCCTCCACAAAGGGAAGTTTCCGTAGACGCAGAAATTCCGCCCGAATATAGTAGGATATCCCGATCCAGTTAAAGAGCCCGTAGCAGAACAGCAGCAGGGAAAAACTCCGGCCGTAAATGGACCCCATGAGTATCATGATGTATAAAAACGGCAGGGCGCTCCAGATTTCAATGAACCGTTGACCGGATATGTCCAGAAGACCGCCATAATAGCCTTGAAGTGCCCCGGCGGCAATACCCAGAACCATGGACCCCACAACGAGCAGCAATCCAAAGGACATGGACGTTCTCAGCCCGTAAAGAATGCGTGACAGAACATCTCGTCCAGCCCCGTCAATACCCATGATGTGTCCCTTGACCGGTCGAAAAGGGAATCTGACGTCCTCCTTTAGAAATTCGACGCGGTACTTTCGATGGCCCATGGAAATCGTGAGCCTGTCCACGGGGCCGAAATACCGGTTACGCACATTTTCTTTAATGGCCGTTTGCTGCGTTTCCAGCATCGCGTTCCAGAAATGTTCGGTTCCAGGTTTCGAGGCCTCCCCGACCAGGGCCAGTTCTCTATTAAACGTAACTTTGAATGCATCCCCTTCGCCATCCGCACCCGGCGTCGCCCCTTCCCTGAATGTAATTCTAACGGTTTCCGGTTTATGCGCCTTTTCCGTGTGGGTCGACAGGGACGCTGTAATACTTTCACCTTCGGGTCCCGTGGTCACCATGGAGAGAGATGGGGCTCCTTTACCTTCGAACCTAAGCTGGATGGCAGCCCTGAGTTCCAATGGGGTCTTGAAATAGTCTGTGATACGCCTGTTTAGGATGTCTTTGTCTGCCAAGCCCAGAAATGGCCCGAGTCTGAATGACTTTGCAATGGAAAAATCGTTTCGGATATTGGCTGTCCCCACCATGGGGAGCGGCTTGAATAAGGCCGTGACATGATCGGACACGTCAATAAGCGCCGGGTCGAGGCTTTGATACGGGCCATAAGGAATCGGTGGAAAAACCATAAAATTTTCATCGCTGTCCAAAAAATCAGCATGGGTATTGATCTGGTGGTAATCAGGCCGTGTGTGTTTGCCGTTTCCCAAAAAGGTGTCTTCCGGATAAAATTTGAGCACAGGAAAATACGACTCGCCCTGAAATTTTACATAGAGCGGAACATTGTTGCAGATGATCTCAGAGCAGAGGCTGAAGAGATACAGGAGCGCAAGAATCCATAGCGAAATATAGGCCCGCTTCATCTCCTTGAAGCGTGATATACGCCTGCGGGTCATGGGATTTTTAACAAAACGCGATATCATCGGAGGCTTCAATTCTCTTGAAAATTAATTCTCGGATCGATGAGAACATAACAAAAATCCGACAGGATATTGCCGATGAGTCCCAATATGGCGGTGATGGAAAGGATCCCCATGAAAACCGGATAATCCCTCCCCACAATGGCTTCGAGACTCAAACGACCCATTCCGGGGATTTCAAAGACCTGCTCGATGATGACGGAGCCGGCAAACATGACCGTGAGGATGGATCCGAAACCGGTTGCAATGGGAACCAGGGAATTCCTCAGGGCATGTCCCCAGATTGCCCGGGAAAAACTGCCGCCCTTGGCCAGTACCGTGCGGATATAATCTTTCCCGATCTGCTCTATGAGCGAATTTTTCATCAGCAGTGTCAGTACGGCGAAATTGCCGATCACATAGCACAGGATCGGCAGGAACATGTGCTGGAAAATATCCTTTGTCTTACCCCAAAACGTGAGCTGATCAAACAGGTCCGAATGAAAACCTGAAATCGGAAATATATCCCACAACCCTTCAACCGTACCGGCAAAAAGCATTTTGAGCACCATACCAAAGGCAAAAGGCGGGATGGCATATCCCACAAAAACGACGATGCTCGAAACGATGTCAAAAGATCGGTCGTGGTGCAAGGCCTTGAAAATGCCCAGAGGGATACAGACCAGATAGGATAGAATAAACCCGGTGATCCCAAAGACCAGGGACACCTTGAATCGTTCCTGAATCAACTGCCACGATGTTTTGTTGGGGAAGCGATAGGATTCCATCTTCATGCCCATACGATCCATTACCAGCCACTTCCAGTACCTTTTATAGAACGGCTGATCGAACCCGAAATGCGCTTCAATGGCTTTGCGCTGGTCTGCTGAAATACTCGTGGCCGCCCCGGCACCCCCGCCGGATTCCGAAGCGCCGATACCGCCACGCATCTGCATGATGGCCTGCTCCACAGGACCCCCGGGAACAAACTGAATGACGCCGAAACAGAGCAGCGTAATCCCCAGAAATGTGGGAATCACGAGCAGAAACCGCCGGATGAAATAATCGATTCTTTCCATGCGTTGCTTATAGCATTAGGCGACTGACATTTTCAATAGGCTGTTAGGTTGTAGACTATTAGACTATTAGGTGTGGTCCGTAAAAAAAATGAACGTCCAACATCGAAGTCAACGTTCATCTTTCTAAAAACCTAACAGTCTAACAGCCTGTCTATCTAAACTTGTCGCTTGCTTTTTTTCCTCAAAATCGAATAAACTCTTCTCACAATTTTATGATACCAGCCCGAAAGGAAACCATGGCCGCACCAGACCCCACAACACATTTCCAGACCGATGATAACGTTCCAACTCATGAACTGAAAAACCGTATTACCGCATTGCAGGAGCGCCTGTCCCGCAACAAAGTGGATGCCGCGCTGATTCTTCAAAGCAGTGACCTGTACTACTTTTCCGGTACCACCCAGCAGGGGCACCTGTATGTGCCTGTCGACGCCCCGCCGATTCTTTTGGTGCGCAAAAGTATCCATCGGGCCACAGCGGAATCGAATCTGGATACGATTCTTCCCATATCCGGTCTTTCCCGGCTTCGATCCATTTTAAAAGACAATGGCTGCAAGGCACCCCGAACCCTCGGCATGGAGCTGGATGTGCTGCCCGTCAACCTGTATCACAAATACCGGGATATTTTTGACGAGGCCCGAATCGTCGATATATCCCACGACATCCGGATGGTCAGGTCCGTCAAATCTATGTTCGAGATAGATCGGATAACCCAGGCAGCCGCGTTCTCAGATCAGGTGGCATCCTTTGTAAAAGAAGAACTGCGAGAAGGGATCACCGAAGTTGAACTAGCAGGCAAGCTCGAAGCCAGGGCCCGGAAACTTGGTCACCAGGGGATGGTGCGCATGCGCTTGTGGGGCAGCGAAATGTTTTACGGACACCTCATGTCGGGTGCATCAGCAGCCGTCCCCAGCGCCCTCGCCTCCCCCACCGGAGGTGCGGCCATGAGCCCGGCGTTTTCCCAGGGTCCCGGTTTCAAAAAAATCCAGCGTCATGAACCCGTTCTCTTCGACTATGTTTTTGCCTACAAGGGTTATCTGGCAGACCACACACGGATCTTTTCATTGGGAAGTCTTCCCGATGACATGCTGAACGCGCATCAGGCCATGCTGGATCTCCAATCCCTGCTGATAAAAAAGATGCTGCCGGGTGTTCCTGCCGGCCATGTCTACGATATGGCCATGGCCTTCGTCGATAAATCCGGTTATGATCGTTTTTTTATGGGTGCTGAAACGCAACGCATCCGTTTCATCGGGCATGGTGTCGGGCTGGAGCTGGATGAATATCCATTTTTAGCCCAGGGGCAGCAGCTCCGTCTCCAGGAAAACATGGTCATCGCCCTGGAACCGAAACTCGTCTTTCCCGGAAAAGGGGTCGTGGGGGTGGAGAATACCCATGTGGTCACATCGGACGGATTGCAGCCCCTGACCACGTATCCCGAGGAGATAGAAATTATCTAAGGCACTAAAAAAAGCCGCCCCATTCCAAAATAAAGTCTTTCTTGAAATGGGGCGGCTTGAAAACGATATGGATATAAACAGGTTCTAACGCTTGGAGAACTGATAGCGGGCTCTGGCACCTTTTTGCCCGTATTTCTTGCGCTCCTTGACCCTGGCATCACGTGTGATAAACCCGGCCTTTTTCAGCACCTGCCTCAGGTCCGGCTCCACCTGGAGCAAGGCCTTGGTGATGCCGTGACGGATAGCACCCGCCTGACCGGTAATACCGCCACCCAGTACACGCACCCTGATATCGTAGGCCGCCTGGGTATTGGTGAGTGACAGGGGCTGCAGCATGATAATTTTGGCCGTACCCGCCTTGAAATAATCATCAAGAGGTCGGTCGTTAACGGTAATTTTACCGGTTCCCGGTTCCAGCCATGTCCGGGCAATAGAGGTTTTTCGTTTGCCGGTTGCGTAATATACGTTTTGTTCTGCCATAGGTTTCCTCAACTCTTGTCTCTTGGTAATTTAATTGATTTGTCTTCGGTTCATTGCCTGCCGCCCCTTGCCAATGGTCCACATCACTGGAATGCCAGCGGTTCAGGCTGCTGAGCTTCATGGGGGTGTGCATCGCCGGCATATACTTTTAATTTCTTGATCATGGCCTTGCCCAGTCTGTTTTTAGGCAGCATCCCTTTGACCGCAAAACGGATCAGATCTTCGGGCCGATCCTCCCGCAATTTCTTGGCAGGAATGGTCGTAAGACCACCGATATACCCGCTGTGGCGGTAATAATTTTTCTGATCCCACTTTCTGCCGGTAAGCACAATTTTCTCCGCGTTGATGACCACAACCGAATCCCCGGTATCCACATGGGGCGTAAACAACGGGTTGTGTTTTCCTCTCAAGTGCGCCGCGATGGAGGATGCCAGCCGGCCAAGAACCTGCCCCTCTGCATCGACAACCCACCACTTGTCATTGTTGTCTTCTTTTTTGGCACTGTATGTATACTTTTTCACATCTATTCTCCCTGGGAAATCGCCTTTGAACAACGGACGGCGCTTTCACGAATTCTTTAAAAATGAATCTGGATATTTAAGTCATATATTTTAGGATGTCAAGGAATAATTTGACACGTCACAACTTTTCCCCTAATATCCATGCCATCATGCACCCCGACAACGACCACGTTTCCGTGATGACCCTCAATCTTCGCTTCGGTCTGGCAGAAGACGGGCCCAATGCTTGGAAATATCGCAAAAAACTGATACCGGAATTGTTTCGGGCATATCCGGTGGATTTTATCGGATGCCAGGAGGTCAATGACTTTCAAGCCGACGATCTTGCAGCCATTCTCAGCGATTATCGACTGATCGGCCGTCGGCAACCCGCGCCCTCTTTCTGGCAGAACAATATCATCTTTTTCCGAAAAGACTGGCAGGTACAAAACAGTGAACATTTCTACCTGAGCGAGATGCCTGATATACCGAGCCGCTCACATAATAGCCAGTGGCCCAGGCAGTGCACCATCGGCACATTCAAGAGGATGTCACGCAAGTTGACCTGTATCAACACGCATTTCGATTTTTCTTCTTCTGTTCAGGCATTCAGCGCCGGACTCATCATGCAACGTCTCTTACAGCGCCCCGACCCTGTTCCCGCCGTTCTCATGGGTGATTTCAACGCACCCTTTGACTCGCCCCATTACCGGATTTTTATAAATAAATCCGCCGTCGGACAAGAACCGGGCATTTCCTTTCACAATGCCTTTGATGACCCACCGTCCGGTACCCATCATGGATTTTCCGGAAAACCCGGCCGGGACTGTATCGACTGGGTCCTTCATACAAACGGCATTACACCTGAAGATGCCCTGGTGGTCCGGGATCACGTGGAGGGGTCTTATTATTCCGATCACTTCCCGGTCGTTGTCTCATTTTCATTCACATAATTAATTTCCGGTTAAATACTCTGAGCCACCGGTCCGCAGCTTATTTCTCCATTCAATACGCCCCCTGGTTCCAGTTCCATCTCCCGGCATACGATATTACCGGAACAGGTTCCGGTGGAGAGGATAACCAATTTACCGGATAGTGTAAGCCGCCCCCTGAAAATTCCACCGATGGTGATAAATGAAGCCCGTGTTTCCGCCTCGACCACACCTTCTTCGGTAATAACGATATGATCGCCCACGAGGGTCCCCTTGACCGTACCATTGATGATCAACTGCCCCTTGAACGATACCGAGCCATCAATGGTCAGTCCTTTTTCAACGATGGATAGTTTCTTCTGTGGATGCTGCAATGGGTATCTCCCGTTATGGACACACATCGGATGGGTTCCAGAGAAAAGTCTCTTTCGAATATCAATTCGCCCGTATCCTTGAAGATAAAGATGGTCGCCTGCACGAACACCCCTGGATTTTCATGCACAACCTTGAATTTAATGGTCCTGTAATTGTAAATTCGAAATCGCTGTCCTTTTGATTGAACTGGTTTTCCATCCATCAGCATGGCCCTGGGAACTACCAGCCATTGGTCTTGCTCGGCATGCGCATCTTTCAGTATTACAAACGCATGCCCGGATACGGGCGCATCTCGGGATCCCATGTTGATAACCTTGAACTCGATGCTCAGCAATGTCTCGTCAGGACTGGCGCAGATAAACAGATTATCCGCGGTAACCTTTTCAATGGCAGCATCCATGTCGGTGGCGTCAGGCTCCGGTGACATTCCAGATGCCTTGATGGTCTGCGGCGGCACTGTTGCCTGAGGTGCTTTCGGGGTGTTGCCGGAACTGGTCTTTTTGTCAGGCGGTACTTGCTCTTCTTCTTTCACCGCCGGGGGTTCACTCTGTTTTTCCATTGGAGGGCCGGAAACAAATGCTTTAAGTTTTGACTCTGTAATGGCCAGGCGGACCAAAACACTTTCTTTTTCATTACGGATCGCTTCCATGGCACTATTCTGCCTGGAAACATCCTCCTGAATTGCCACCAGCTTTCCCCTGGTGTCCAGCCATTCAACCAGCAGCCACCCAATGGCACCTGCCATGACAAAGATCAGACCCGCCACCATCATGGCCACGCCTCTGAAATGAACAAACGGCCTCAGACTGCCGTTTTTCTCGACTCTCAGGAGATGCCAGCGGGTTTCTTTGTATGAGGGATGATCCTGTTTCAATTGTTTCATATAAGCTTGAAATTTTTTAACCATAAGCACTAAGCCGCTTACAGCTTAATGCTTAACGCTCAAAGCTATCTAAAATAGCGCCTGCTGCTCATCGATCTTGAGCCCCAGATGCCGGAAGGCGGCTTCGGAAGCCTTGCGACCCGACGAGGTCCTGATGAGCAGCCCTGTTTTAAGAAGAAACGGTTCAACCACATCCACCAGGGTATCACTCTCCTCCTGCAGGGTTGCGGCAATGGCTTCGATGCCGACAGGCCCTCCGTGGTAAAAGTCGATGATCGTCTTCAAATATTTCCGGTCCAGCTTTGTCAGCCCTTTTGCATCCACCCCTTCCAGGGACAAAGCCGCCTCGACAGTATCGAATGTGATAACGCCGTCAGCCCGCACCTGGGCATAGTCCCTGACCCGCTTGAGTAGGCGGTTGACAATTCTGGGGGTTCCCCGGGAGCGTTTGGAAAGTTCCTCAGCGGCAGCTTTATAAATTTGAATATTCAACAGCTTTGCGGATCGTGTTGAAATCTGAACCAGTTCCCGTTCATCATAGAAATCAAGGTTTCGGAAAATGCCGAACCGATCCCTGAGGGGCGAAGAGAGAAGCCCTGCGCGTGTGGTAGCACCCACGATGGTAAATCGATTCAGGCGGTATCGGTGGCTCCTGGCATGGATGCCCTTGTCAAATACAAAATCAATGGCAAAATCCTCCATGGCCGGGTAGAGCAATTCTTCCACCGACTTGGGTGTACGGTGGATCTCGTCGATGAACAGGATATCGCCTTCTTCGAGATGTGTCAGCATACCGATGAGATCCCCCCCTTTTTCAAGGGCCGGACCCGACGTTGTGGTTAACTTGCCCCCCATCTCGTTGGCGATAATGTGTGCAAGGGTTGTTTTTCCAAGTCCGGGAGGGCCGTGAAACAGAACATGGTCGATGGGTTCCTGGCGTCTTGTGGCCGCCTCGATGGCGATTTTCAATGTTTCCACAATCTCGCCCTGACCGATATATTCAGAAAGCCTGGCCGGTCGAAGGGACAATATTTCATTTTCCTCATCGCAGGGAAGACAATCACCGGAAACGATCTCCTGGGGTCCGATGGTACCGCTTTTGAAATGGTCTGGCATGGTTTGAGATATCTCCGAAGCCGATACATGAGTAAAAACCGGCACTGCTTTAACCCTGTAGGATTTATTGTTCTAAGCGATAAGCCATAAGCTGCTAAAAGCTTAACGCTTATGGCTAACCGCGGTAATCAGGTTTACAATTTGGTGCAATCGCTGCCGTCCACTGATAGCTATCAGCAACCCTCCAACCCTTGTATCACCCTCAAACCCTCGGACCCTTCATATCGGGTTGTCCTTTTGAATATGATACACCGCATCAAACAACTCCTCGGCTGTTGTATATGCCGGGCCCTGTTTGATAGCCTGCGCCACCATAGTCCTGGCATCCGCTATTTTGTGTCCCAACTGATTCACCAGTACATCGATGACCTGTTTTTCCAGGTCTTCGATTTCGGGCAGATCCGGCTTGTCGTCTTCACGCATCAAGGCAAATTTTCCCATCTTGCCCTCCAGGGAAGCGACAATTTTCTGGGCCGTACGGATACCGATTCCCTTCAGCTCTTTGAGCCGACCGACATCCTTGGATTCGATGGCACTTGCGATCTCCCGGATCGGTCGGGTAAGAGCCCTGGCCGCTTTGAGTGGGCCGATGTCTTCCACAGAAATGAAGCGCTGAAAAAATTCCCTTTCCACTTCCAGGTTGAAACCGATCAATATCGGTTTTGGCTGACGTTCCGTCTGTTGATGGTAAATGTACAGTGAAATCGTATCTCCTACCTGGGTGCCTTTCAACGATCGCATGACCACCGCCGGAAGTAGTATTTCATATCCGATATGATTGGTCAGAAGCAGGATGTGATCTTCATCCCTGCGCATGAGTGTGCCTTCGATATATCCGATCATAATTCGCCTGTGTTTTGTATTAGCTCTTAGCGATAAGCTGTAAGCGGCTTAGAGCTTAATGCTAAATGCTTACAGCTGTATTACCCATACCGGTATAATCCGATCAGCGCCAATCCTAATGCATCCGAAGCATGATACGGCTTTATGGGGTCAACCAGATTCAATTTCTGGCGGACCGCTTTCTCGAGTTGCTGCTTGGTTGCACGTCCGTTACCGGTCAAAACTTTTTTGGCTTCCCTGACCGCCACTTCAGATACGGAAACACCGGCTTTGAATCCTGCCAGCAACAAAATTCCCGTGACCTTCCCCAGCAGAATTCCTGATTTGGGATAATTGTTCAACGAAAAAACATCTTCTACTACCATGTGGTCGGGATGTTCTCTCTGCAGGACTTCTGTGACTTTTGAATAGATTTTATCGAGGCGATGCGGCAAAGAGATATCTTTTGAGGTATGAATGGTGCCATATGAATAGGCCTGAACCGAAAGCCCTTTACCCGTGACAACGCCGATACCGGTTGCAGATAAGCCAGGGTCTATGCCGATAATCTTTATCATGTTGCGCGCTTCAAAGTGCCGCAAAGAACGCCGGGAAGGTGATGCATGGCTGCGAGGTTCTTCAAAATCCTATTGAAGTTCTTTTAATTTCTGAAGTGCTATTTTCCCTTCATTGGTTTCAGGGTACTTCTGACTCAGTTCCTTCAATATCAGCCTGGAATTGGCCTTGTCTCCCAGCGAGATAAAGGCAAAACCTTGTTTCAGCAAGGATGCGGGGACCTTGTTCCCTTTGGGGTAATTCTCGATGACTTTCTGATATTCCAGGATAGCTTTTTCATACCACTTTTCCCGGTAATAGATTTCACCTATCCAGAATTGCGCATTGTCCGCATGTTCTGATTTCGGAAAATCCTTGATGATCGCTTCGAAAGCGGTACGGGCCGTCTCAAAATCACTCCGATCAAATGCCTGCTTGGCAGCGACATAGCGTTCCTGGTCGGTGAGTGTCTTTTCGGCTGTTTGAGAGGGTTTTTTCGGCGCGATAGGCGACCCTGCCGATTCCAGGTTCAGGTACTGTTCGATGTGCCGAAGACGGGCTTCGATCTGGTTAAGATTAATGGACAGCCTATCGAGCAGTATCTGAGTTCCTTTATCGGCATTCTCCCCGGCATCCAGTCGCTCCCGCATCATGAATTCCGATTCCTCGAGTCGACCTCCCAACAGCTGAACATCATCTTTGAGGGTCTCTATACCTGCATTCAGTTTTGCATACTCGGTTCTGAGCTGGATGTCTTCCTTCCCGAGGTTTTTTTCAAATTCGGAAATCTTGGTGCTGAGATAGACTCTGTTCTGCTCGATTTCCTTGCCGCTGCTCTCGTTTACTCTTTCCAGACTGACGGCTTTTTCCTCAAGACTGGAAGCTTTTTGATCGAGCTTTTTGGCGAGGGCCTCCATCTTCGATAGCCGTTGATCAAGGATAATGACGTCTTCCTGATGGGCACAACCGAGGAACATGGCCAAGATCGCAATTGAGAGAATAGATCTGAATCTCATATGGCAACTCTTCATTTCATAAAGCGGACGGATAAAACACGGCAAGCAGCAGCCTTGCCGCTGCTTGCCGTTTATCTTGTCGATTCACTGAAGGAATCACACGCCGGAATTATTCGACCACAAAATGAGCACGTCTGTTTTTGGCCCAGGATTCTTCATTCTTTCCCGTGTCTACAGGACGTTCCTCACCATAACTGATGGTGGATAACTGGTTGGCGTTAATGCCAAGATCCAAGAGAAAAGCCTTGGCGCTCTCTGCCCGGCGGTCACCTAAGGCAATGTTATAAGCACTGGTGCCGCGTTCATCACAGTGTCCTTCGATGATGACGGAAGCATCCGTGACCATGCGAAGCCACTCAGCTTTTCGGGATAGCACTTCTTTGGCCATGTCCCCAAGAGCAGAGCTGTCGAAATCAAAGTAGACATCTTCATTCATGAACATCTGCATGGCAGCCATTTGGGCTCTTTCCAGTTCGGCCTCTTTTGCAGCCTGCTCAGCCAGCTGGGCCTGCCGGAGTTCCTCTTCGGCCTGCATTTCCCACTGTCTGGCAGCCTCTTCCTGGGCGGCCTGTTCCTGCGCGGCCAGAGCTGCTTCGTCAACTACCGGTTCAACCGGCGCTTCCTCGGCCACCGGTTCAGACTGGACAACTTTCTTTGCACATGAAACCGTGAAGAGCAGTCCTGGAACAATTACCATCAGACCTATGAGTACCCATAATTTTTTGCGCATATTTTCCTCCTTTTTACTTTCGTGCTCGGTTTTAATTGGGAATAACGTTTGGAGACCATTTCGGATTTGTCTGCTCCCCCGGCATCGATATCAAGCGTCGCTGATCCGTTCCAAACGCCGTCATGATATATATTTTTGATCTGCCTTCACGGGTAGAATTGAAAACGATCAGGCTTCCATCGGGCGACCAGGAAGGCGCTTCGTTATCTCCCTGATTTTCTGTCAACTTTGCCCTGCTGCTGCCATCCACCACAATGGTGTAGATATCGATCCTGCCGCCATCCATGGAGGAGTATGCGATTTTATCCCCCTTTGGAGACCAATCCGGCTGCGTGTTGTACCTCCCCTGAAATGTCAACCTCCGGACACGACCCGATGTCATGTCCTTGATATAGATCTGGGGCGTCCCGGACCGCTTGGAAACAAAAGCCATTTGCTTTCCGTCCGGGGACCAGGTCGGTTCAACATCGATTCCACGACTATCCGTTAATCTTTTAATAATTTTCCCTTCTCCGGTCAACAAATATATTTCCTGATCACCTGAAAAAGAGAGCGTCGCTGCCAGTTCAAATTTTCCCGGGACCCATGCCGGCGTAATCTGGATGCCCTGTATGTCAAGGGTAGTACTCTTGTTTTCTGTTATATTTCTTATATATAGGTCGGGACGGCCCTTGGCATACGAGGTGTAGGCCATCCATTTGCCATCGGAAGACCAGGCCGGAAAAAGCGTGATGTTCTCGTGATGGCTGAACTGCTCCGGATTGTGGCCGTTAAATTCACTGATAAAAATCTCCTTATTACCGGCCACAGATGATAAAAACGCAATTTTACTGTCGAAAACACCCCTGTGACCCGTCAAGTGAACCATCACTTCGCCGCAAAATCGTCGTATCATGCGTGTTGTGTCATCGTGCCCCCCTTTATATCGCTTCCCGATAATCAGTTTTCCCTTGATGGTATCGAACAGGCGAAGCTCCGTTTCCATGAGACCGTCCTTCACCAGAATTCCTCCTGTTATGAGCAATTCGGCGCCAATGGCCGTCCAATTTCGAAAATTGATCTGCGTAGCAAGAATATCGGGGTTTTTGGGATCCATGAGAAATGCCTGCCGGTCGAGCATTTTAAAATAGCCTGTAAATTCCAGCGTGTCAGACAAGAGGTCCGGCAAGTTGACAGTCAGGGCTTCGACGTCCGCCCCTCCTGAAATATTTTTAAACCAGGGTACGGCCAAGGGTATTTTATGCAGAAAAGGGTTGCTGATATCAATATAGTCATATTCGGCGGCATTGATGCTTGTCTGAGACACCATCAGGGCCACGACACATCCAATAATGGCACGCAAAACAACTTTCATGGGCTTTGAATTTTCAACTGATTCCATTCGTTATTGTATCCCCTCGGGAGTAAAGCGTAATCCCATTTGAACATATGGCTCGGAAACCGATTTGGGGTGAGGATCCACGGGATCCGATTTCATAACTGCACGAAAAGCCGATTCATCAAAATGGCTGTTCCCGGATCGATCGGTAAAAAAGAGATCTTTTATCTCCCCATTGGGCATCACCTTAAATACGATCAGTGTCTGCAAATCAGATCGGCCCTCGGCTAGTTGCTCGGGGAAGGCCCAATTTTGCTGTACTTTATAGGCAATTTCCACACGATAGATATCAACAATCTCCGCCAGCTTTCCACCACTGACCTCACCATTTCCCCCAAGGCTTTTGGATTCAGGCACTTTGACCGCACTTTCCTTGGATGGCGCCCTGTCTTTTTCCTGGTCAACCTTGGCCTGGATCTCATCAATGGCTTTGGCAATTCGATCCGACGTGGATGTCTCGATCTTTTTTTCCAGTTTTTGTAGGGTGCTCTTTTTGACCTTTTCCGCTTTATAGGTCTCCTTTTTCAATGATACCTTTTTTTTGACCGGTTTGGGAGCATCGGACGGTTCGGCCGCCGGCTCTATCTTGACGGTTACACGTTTCTTGCTTGTTTTTTTTGGCCCTGAAGACGATGGTTTCGCAACCGGCTTGCTCGGTCCGACATATTCCGGAAGAGAAACCAGGCTGACGTTCATGATGATGGGTGCGGGTTGGCGTTTGGGTTTATGGGTCTGCGCGTAAATCAATAGCGAGAAAATGATACAATGGCAGATCAGGGAAACTGTAAAAGCGATCATGACCAGGCGGTTTTCGTTACCCCCGCCGTAAAGCGTGACCAGGGATACCGAATTCTTTGGATGGGGTGCCCTATGGTTGTTTTTTACGGTCATTTTCAGTGTCATCAACAGGATCTGTTATCATTCCCAGTTTTTCGATCCCGGCGCCTTTTATCTCCGACATGACATAGACAACCATGCCGTAGGCCACTGTCTTGTCTGCACGCAGGTAGATCTCGTCGGCTTTCTGATTCTTCGTGATCTGCATCAATTTTTCCTTGAGGTTCTCACTGCCGACATGAAAGTCGTTAATGTATACCTGATTGTTTTTATCGATGGTTACAACCAGCTGTTCCTGCAACGATTCCAGAGGTTTGGAGGTTGCTTCCGGCAAGGACACGTCAACCCCCTGAATCATCATGGGGGCCGTCACCATGAAGATGATCAACAAAACCAGCATGACGTCCACAAAGGGTGTCACGTTGATTTCCGACATCAACCGGTCATCATTTCCACCCAGGGTCATCGTCGCCCCCTTTCCATCAATAAAATATCCCGTTCGATGATGTTGAGAAAATCGGCGGAGAAGCTGTTCAATTCGGATTCCAGAATCTTGATTTTCTGCATAAAATAGTTAAAGGCGATCACCGCCGGTATGGCAACCGCCAGCCCTGCAGCTGTCGCTACCAAGGCCTCGGATATCCCAGGCGCCACCACTGCCAGGCTGGCAGACCCCCGCAGGCCGATGCCGTGAAACGAATTCATGATCCCCCAAACCGTACCGAACAAGCCGATAAAGGGGGTGGTGTTGCCGGTTGTCGCTAAAAAGGGCACCATTTGCGTCATTCTTGTGGTCTCGGTGTTGATGGCTCGTCGCAATGACCGTTTGATATTGTCCATTCCTGCAAATCGAGCACCCAAGCCCGAGGATCTATCCGGTCGGTCATCGCCACCTTCCGAAACCCCGCTCTGGCTGATCTTTTTCAACTCCACATATCCTATCCGGAATATACGCGCGATGGGACTTCCCTCAAGTTCTTTAGCCTGCCGGTAAGCATTTGAAAGATCTTTGCTTTTCCAGAACAACTCCGTAAAAACAGCTGATTCCTGATAGGCCCTCTTGATATACCGGAATTTTATTAATATGATCGCCCAGGATGTAATCGAAAAAAAGAGCAGCAGCAGCAGCACAAACTGCACCATCAATCCAGCGTTGCTGATCATGTTGATCAAGTTAATCTGTTGCATCGTCGTTTCGCTCCACGTTTTAGATGTCGATAATTAGCCTTAATTAGAATTAATTATAAATCTGTTCAGTAATATACGAGCATGGTTAATGTGTCAAGAATTTTGAGCGGAGGAAAACTGAATGAAAGACATCGCCAATCTCTTGTTTGAGGCGGCCCACTTGAAAAGAACACCCAGATCCGGTTTTAACTTCCTGGGTGCCGGCAGGGAGTCCGTTGCCGAGCATACTTTCTGTACCCTGTTTATCGCCTGGGTCATGACCCGGATGGAACCGGGGGTCGATGCCTTGCGCCTGATAAGCATGTGCCTGGTGCACGACCTGCCGGAATCGCGCATGGGAGATATTAACTATGTCCAGAAACAGTACGTGACAGCTGATGAAAACTCGGCCATGAATCATATGGGCGGTGATACATCGCTGGGGTCCGACATCTCGGATCTGGTACATGAATTCAACAAGGCAGAGACACGGGAAGCATGTTTGGCCAAAGATGCAGACCAGATCTCCCTGGTCATCGAATTGAAGACACTCGCAGATATCGGGTTTAAACCACCCCTTAAATGGCTGCCATATGTCCTGAAGAGACTTCAGACCGATACCGGAAAACAGATTGCCGAAGCCATCGCTCAAACCGATTGGGATACTTGGTGGCTCAAGAATTATGTTGACAGATAGGCGCGAACTCATTAAAAATTTGTTTTCTCCCAACTGGATGGAAAAAAAAGGTTTGATCGTTTTACATACATCCAACCAAAACTCATTTGCGTATAGCTTTTGAGCATTTCACTTGGCCCCTCGGACCCTTGAATCCTCGACCCCTTGGATCCTTTTTTGGGGCTAAGGTTATTATTTTCTGGAGGCATACATGCAATGGATCGGTAATTTTTTTGGGTCATCTATGGGGAAAAAGCTGTTAATGGCCCTGACGGGCTGTTGTTTCATCGGTTTCCTGTCTGCTCACCTTGCAGGCAACCTGACCTTGTACGGCGGCGGAGAAATGTTCAATTCCTATGCCGAACACCTTCATGGATTCGGTCCGCTTGTCACCCTGGCCGAGTGGGGACTCCTGGCACTGGCCCTTGTTCATATCACCACCGGAACCATCCTGTTTTTCCAGAATCTCATGGCCCGACCACAGCGCTACCACATGAACAAATGGGCCGGTGGACGCACGATCAGCTCTGCAACCATGCCGTATACCGGTTTTGTCATTCTTGGGTTCGTTATTTTTCACCTGTTGAATTTTCATTTTGTCGACAAATCGACCACCACCATATACGAGATTGTGGTGAACGCTTTTCAGAGCACCCCTTATGTCATTCTTTACATTGCGGCCATGATCATCGTTGCGCTGCATATCCGTCATGGTTTCTGGAGCCTGTTCCAGACGCTGGGCGCCAATCACCCCAAATATATGCCTCTGATCATGGGGGCCAGTATCGTATTGAGTCTGCTTTTCGGATTCGGATTCGGCTACCTCCCGATATTTCTTTCATTTTCGGGATAAGGAGGATTTTTATGCAGTTGGATGCACACATACCTGGTGGCCCGCTGGCCGATAAATGGGACAAGCATCGTTTCGACCTGAAGCTGGTAAACCCGGCCAACAAGAGAAAATTCAGCATTATTGTCGTCGGCACGGGTCTGGCAGGCGGTGCTGCCGCGGCCTCTCTGGCGGAGCTTGGCTATTTTGTGAAAAACTTTTGTATCCAGGACTCCCCGCGGAGAGCCCACAGCATCGCGGCCCAGGGCGGTATCAACGCAGCCAAGAACTACCAGAATGAAGGCGATAGTATCCGGCGTCTTTTTTACGACACCATCAAGGGGGGTGATTTTCGATCCAGGGAGGCAAACGTCTATCGCCTGGCCCAGATCAGTAATGCCATCATCGACCAGTGCGTCGCTCAAGGGGTCCCTTTTGCACGGGACTACGGCGGATTGCTGGCCAACCGATCCTTTGGCGGGGCACAGGTTTCACGGACTTTTTACGCCAGAGGTCAAACAGGTCAACAGCTGCTGTTGGGTGCATACAGTGCCCTCATGCGCCAGGTCTCTACCGGGCGGGTGACCATGTTCCCCCGTCAGGAAATGCTGGATGTGGTTATCGCCCATGGCCAGGCACGGGGCATCATCTCCCGGAACCTCATCACCGGGGATATCGAACGTCATGTTGCGGATGCCGTGGTGCTTTGTACCGGCGGCTACGGAAACGTTTACTTTCTATCGACCAATGCCATGGCCAGTAATGTATCGGCCGCCTTCCGTGCCTATAAGAAAGGGGCTTGTTTCGCCAACCCCTGTTTCACACAGATCCACCCCACCTGCATACCGGTGCATGGCACCTACCAGTCCAAACTGACGCTCATGAGCGAGAGCCTTCGAAACGATGGACGGGTATGGGTCCCCAAAAAGCCCGGAGATCAAAGACGCCCGAGCGATATTCCGGAATCCGAGCGTGATTATTATCTCGAAAACAAATACCCGAGCTTCGGTAATCTGGTTCCACGGGACGTGGCTTCCAGAAATGCCAAGGATCAATGCGACATGGGCAAGGGTGTGGGTGAAACCGGCCTAGCCGTCTTTCTTGATTTCAAAGATGCCATCAAACGAGATGGTCAAGATGTCATCGGAAAAAAATACGGCAACCTTTTTCAGATGTATGAAAAAATTACGGCAGACAATCCCTATGAAACACCCATGATGATTTATCCGGCCGTCCACTATACCATGGGCGGTCTGTGGGTCGATTACAACCTGATGAGCAACATCCCAGGGCTTTTTGTCATGGGGGAAGCCAATTTTTCAGATCACGGAGCCAACCGACTGGGCGCCAGCGCACTTATGCAGGGCCTGGCTGATGGATATTTCATTATCCCTTATACCATCGGAGGCTATCTTGCCGGAACACACCTCGAACAGGTCAATGAAGACCAGCCCGCGTTTATGTCCGCCCTAAACCTGGCCCGGGAAACCACCGGCAAGCTCATGTCCATCAACGGCAAACGGACCGTGGACGACTTCCACAGGGCCCTGGGCCAGATTATGTGGGATCACTGCGGTATGGCACGCAACAACGCCGATCTTGAAAAAGCCCGTGTTCAGATCCAGGTGCTGCGTGAAGAGTTCTGGGAAAACGTCACCGTACCGGGCAAGGAAAAAGATTTCAACCAGAGTCTTGAAAGGGCCGGCAGAGTGGCTGATTTCCTGGAATTCGGAGAACTCATGGTCATGGATGCCCTGGAACGGCAGGAATCCTGCGGCGGTCATTTCAACGAGGCATATCAGACCGAAGAAAATGAAGCCCAGCGAAACGATGAAGGCTATTGCCATGTGTCTGCCTGGGAATATAAAGGACCGGACACGAATCCTGAAATGCACAAAGAGCCCCTTGTCTTCGAGAATGTCAAATTAAGCCAAAGGAGTTACAAGTGACAAAAGACATCCGCCTGACACTGAAAATATGGCGCCAGGAAAATTCCCATGCCAAAGGCCGTCTGGAAACATATTCTGCAGACAGTATCTCCACGGACATGTCGTTTCTGGAAATGCTCGATGTGGTCAACGAACAGCTGACGCTCGCGGGCAAAGAACCCATCGCGTTTGACTATGACTGTCGGGAGGGGATTTGCGGACAATGCGGCTGCGTCGTCAACGGGCGTCCCCACGGGCCCGAAAAAGCCACAACCCTGTGCCAACTCCATATGCGGCACTTTTCAGATGGCGATACCCTCTTTATCGAGCCCTTTCGCGCCAGGGCCTTCAAGGTGATCAAGGATCTCGTGGTGGACCGGAGCCCCTTCGACAAGATCATCCAGGCCGGCGGCTACATATCCGCCAATACCGGCGGCGCCCCGGATGCCAACACGATTCTCATCCCCCAGGAAGTAGCCGAAAAAGCCATGGATGCTGCCGCCTGTATCGGCTGCGGCGCGTGTGTCGCAGCCTGCCCCAATGCCTCTGCCATGCTCTTTGTGGGAGCTAAGATATCTCATCTGGCGCTTCTGCCACAAGGACGGCCTGAGGCAGCCCAGCGGGTTCAGGTCATGCTGAAAACCATGGACCGGCTCTGTTTCGGGAACTGTTCCAACGAACGGGAATGCGAAGCGGAATGTCCCAAAGAGATATCGATAGTCAATATCGCTCGCTTGAACCGTGAGTATATAAAAGCAGGTCTTTTTTCCAGTTTTTAGATACCCGGGTCCAAAGGGCCCGGCACTGATTCAACCCCATAAGGGATTAATATTATACACATTCAGCGTGTGATAAATTCTAAATCCGAATATCGAAATACGAAACAAATACGGAAATAACATGCGCTTCTGGGAAACAATCCAACAATATATCGACAAACTGATCGGTGATCCGGCATCCTCTTCGGCGGTTTTCATCAAAGCGTTGATGGCCATCGTCCTGGCTCTCATGCTTTGGTTTGTGCTGAAACTCCTGCTGGCACTTCTCCGGAGAAAAGGCCGTCAATTCGAAATCATTCGTGACAATGCCATTATTTTCAAATCCCTTGGCCGGGCCGTCACCATCGTCCTCGTGTTTGCCACGGGTATCTACATTTTCCGGATGATGAATATTCCTGTTTTGGAATCCGCCTTTCAGGCCCTGATGATGCTGTTTCTGAGCTGCGCCGGCGGTAAAGATCACGATCGCCATCTTAAAAACACTTGAAAAAAGAATCGTCAACAAGACCGAGACCAAGGTGGACAATGTCATATTCGATCTTCTGACGCGCTTTGTGGGCGTGATAATATATCTCGTTGCCATCATCCTGGCCCTCGACCTCCTGGGTATCAACGTAATGCCCTTTATCGCCGGTGCGGGCGTTTTAGGGATCGCCATCGGTTTTGCGGCAAAAGACACCTTGTCCAATCTGATAGCCGGGGTGCTTCTGATTATCGACAGGCCCTTCGAGATTGGTGACCGCATCGAGGTCTGGACGGCACCTTCCGGTAGTTCCACCTGGGGAGACGTCATGGATATCGGCATCCGGGCCACCCGGATAAAAACCACCGACAATATCGTCATCATCATTCCCAACAACGAAATCATGAAAAGGGATATCATCAATTACACAATCGTATCTTCCAAGATCCGTGTACGCATAAATATCGGCGTTGCCTACGATACCGACCTGCCCAAAACCAAGAAAATCATCCTCGATATCACCGATACCATCGAATGGATCGCCAAGGAACCCAAGCCGAAAGTGGTGGTAAGATTGTTTGGAGAATCCTCCGTCGACCTGCAGGTGCGGGTCTGGATCAAGGATGCCAGAAAACGAATGGACACCATTTCCGAGATAACGGACAGAGTCAAAGAGGCCTTTGACCAACACGGCATCGAGATACCCTACCCCAAACGGGATATCGTCATTACGCATCGGCAATCTGAGCCGGTGCAAAAAAACGAATGATAAAAAAAAGGGCCCAGAGAGTCCGGGGAGCTCTACGCACAGCGCAACCCCCTCGCACCCTCGGACCCTTATCAGCTTTTTAGCGGTTTAGACTGTAGACTATTAGGTGCCTTTCGCTATTAGACGTCAGCCACCCCCTCGAACCCTACAAACATAGTCGCTTTGTTCATTGTATTTTTTGGGTTTATTGTGTTGTTTAAGGCCGTAGGTACAGCGTCTTCAACTCGTTTCGGTTTCATCAACCCAATGAACCCAAGAAACCCAACAAACTCAATGAACGCTAGTCTCCTCGAACCCTCGAACCCTTTTTTATTTGTACTTCACCAGATCGTTCGGTTTGAAACCAGCTCCCGATTTAATGGTAGCCACAGATCCATCGCGGCCAAAAAAACCGGTTACCATGAGCTCGCCTTTGACCGATCCCGGAGCCCTGCCGAGGGATACGTTTGTCTGCGGATCGATAATCTCCTCTCCCAGTTCCTGTACCATCAGGAGGTCACCCACTTTCAACCCGGTTTTCTGCCCTGCGTTCAGGTAGACGGTCCGGCCTTTGATGCTGGCGATTCGACCGCTCCACTCCTGACGTTCAAACTGCGGCAGCATATTCACCATGGCTTTGGTCAATGCATCCCGCAAGGCACCGTCCCGCAGGTCGGCATCGTAACTCGCCTTGGCGCCTAAGCCAAGTGCACCACCGGTCTGCTTTTCATAAACGCCCTGCCCCGAGTCGGCTACCATCTGGATCCCTGTTGTGGTATCGACAATCCGGTAATCCACGGTGACCCGGGCAATCTGTTTTTTCTTTTTGTAAACCAGGTAGTCCGAACCCTCTTCAGCCTCTGAATAGGCAGTAATCGCGCCGGTGACCATTGCGTTCAATCCCAGAACCTTGCCCATTTTTGCAGCAGTAGCCGGGTTGACGGCGCCTGAGGCTCCCAGGGCCTGCTGATCCAGAATGGAAGCGACATCCTGTTGTGGGATAATGATAAACCGGCCGGTCTTCTGAAGAATTGTTCCCAGAATATCCGCCGCTGCTTCACCAATACCGATATGCTTCGAGGGTGTCTTGTTCTGGAAATTCACGACCCCCACCCGAAGTTTCGGGCCGGTATAATCTCCAGAGGGAGCCAGCTGGTCTGAAACACCTGTAAGCGAAGAATCGTCACGCACTGCCCCGGATGTCTTTGCAGCACATCCATTGAAAACCAATACGGCTGCCATGAGAAGTAGCGACCCCAACAGATAAATGTTTTTAGTCTTCACCATGTTATGCCTCCTAAATTAGATTTGAATGTTACTCCATGACTATTTCTAAAAAATTACTGGTTTCCGTGTAATCCTCCGGTACTTCAAAGAGGTCCGCCGGCGGTGTCCCCATGACGATATCCGTTAATGTAGATGTCATTTTGACCGTCGCGTTGTCGATTTCACTGCGGATCGTCATACCGTCCAGGTCTGTTGCATTCCAGATAAAGCCTTCCTGCTTTTCCTGCCCCTGGTAGGTTATCGTAATCCGGTATTTCTCGGTGGGATGGCCATCGATGGTCTCTTTGGCCACAAAGGTCTTTTCAACATCCGGCTCCGCATAATAGCCTTCGTCCGTTTCATCGCTAACTATATATTTCTTCTTGTTTGTGTAGAGAGAGTACGTACGTTTTTCATCACCCCGGTGAATCATCACCACGCTGCTCATGGCCGGCGGCATGCCCTGGGCCCCTGACATCTTGGTGTAATCCATTTCCATCCGGAATTTTTCACCAGCCTTGGCGATGGGCATTTCAAAAGAAAATTCCCGCCCCTGCGACTTGTCAAGGGTTGTCGAAATCATGACGGCTTTAAAATCCCGATCACCATAGTTCATGTGCCCCATAGCGGGCGGCGGCGGCATCTCAATCTTGGGCATGACCATGGCAGGCACTGCCGTCAGAACGGGGCCCACGGCATCCCCGGCGCCCCATGGCAGATTCTGCACAAGCCGCCAGATCATTTCGTCGGTTTCCCGGGCCAGATGCACACCCACTGCTTTTGAAATCAGCTTCTTGGTCAACCCCGCGGCAAATCCCTCCATGATGCTATTGTCACTCGATGTATTCTCGATGACGACCCATGGAACATCTTCATCACGACTGCCGGCGTTCGCGACCGCACCGGTAAGACTCCCGACAGCACCGCCGGATGTGTCCTGGCTTTTGACCCCGATACCATTTTCCCAAAAGACCGATTCCGTATTGGTTTCCACAATATTGAACTTCCCCCGGACCTTGCGCACGTTGACAAGACCCGTGGTGGTCTCCTCAAAATTCATGAGGGTCCCATAGAGAAGCCCTTCCACCTGAAGCGCTTCACGAAGCTTGGCGGTCGTTGCCATATCCAGCTGTCCCCCCATGGTGATTCCCAGCTCATCTCTTAAAATACGATCCGTCTCTTCCAGGGGCTGCACATTGTAAAATCTTTTCTGTATTGCCGAAGCCAGTTTTTCACGCACAAAGTCAGGTGCCTCGACATCCGTCGTGTCATTTTTTAAGGGCAGCATCGCCAGACGTTTGATGGGGTTGGTGGAATCGGGTGTCGGTCCCATGACGGGCATGCCACCACAGCCGGCCAGAAATACCAGCACCAGAAAGAGGGTCATCAACACGTGGAATCGTCTCATAATTACCTCCGGACAAATAATGAATTTATTTCATGTTCAGGCTGATACTATTTTGCGTGATGTTGGTGATGTCGATCGTAAATTCGCCGTAATCGATCATCACCAGCTCATCGGCCAGTTTCTGGGATGTCACCGGAACACTCACGTCCAGTGTTGCCGTCCCCGCATTGAAATCGCGCTGGTACAATCCACTGACGCCCCTCACCCGTTTCTGAATCATTTCCTTGAGTTTCACGAGGTGGTTGTACGATGGGATATCAGATACCACCAACTGTATCATACTACCGCTGCCGACATCCTGTGACCATTGGTTTACGATCTGTGTGAGAAGTTGGTCGGCAATGGCATCGGTTGCAATCTTGAGCGCATCCGCTCCGGCCGTGACCTCGTTCGGATGCACAGCCGCCGCATGATGGGTGGACGATGCAATGACCCGGCCGGTATCGGTATTGACAACACGTAAAGAAACATCCGCCTGGGCTGATTTCATGGATGTTCCCAAGACCGAGCCTGCCAGCTTGGAAAGCGCTTTGCCATAGATCACGACTTCGGCGTCATAGAGATTGCCGATGCTTCGAACGGCATCGTTGTTGAGAGACTCGATCTTGTAGGGGGCTTTGATTTCGAGGGTCTTTGACGCCATTGCATGATCGACGATATGAAAGCCTTTCTGGGTCAGTTTTTCCATCAGAACATTTTCGGTAATACTGAGATCAGCGGTGCCGGCTTTGACACCCCACCAATAGCTGTAGTAATGCATCCCGATATTCTGCTCAGCCACCATGATCATGACCCGGGGCATATTCTTCCTGGCCATGAGCAGTCCCAGGGCCTGGATGTCGTTTTTCAAGTTCCCTTCAGCCACGGCGGCCTGAATCGTCACCTTGTACAAATTGCCCTGGATTGACTCGTCCGTCACCTCATAGCGCTGAATATAGCCCTGGCTTTGGGAATAGATCCGATCCCGCAGCACTTCGTAATTCTGAACCAGTGTTTCGGACGACACCATGGTGCCGGCGGCCTGCTCCACAACCAGTCGGAGCGCATCCTGGATCGCCTGGTCTCTTGCCATGGCTGTATTGTCGTCGACAATCACGCCGACACCCTCTGCCGAGGCGTTGATGGGTGCATTCGATGGACTGGCGGGTGCCGATGCTACAAATGAAGGATGGTGTGAAACACATAATATACAAAGAATTGACAGAAAAAAACAGACAAATGTCTTCATGATCCACTCTCCAAGAATATCTGTGTATCTGCTGAAGTGTACGTGAAAACCGATAAACGATGGCATAATTCCTATATTGTGTCAAGCACAGAACGCTCATCATCAAGCGGTTTTATAGCCCTTGCCATAAGTATGTTCCGTTTAAGTCAGGAGCTTATCTTTTTTATCCAGGCTTTGACCAGATGGACTGGCGCTTTCTTATTCATCCCGGGGCACATGGATGCCATGATGTTCCAGTTGTCGAAATCGATCAGGAGGCTCTCGATATAGGGCCACTTACGGCACATTTGGGGTTTTACAGAATGAATCGTGCATACGTTATCCCAGAACACGCAATGGCCGTCGTCCTGCTGAGCCAGAATGGGTCTGCCTCCCGAAAAGCAGCAGAACTTTTCGACAAACCCATGCGGATCCACGCCGATATAGGTAGAGATTCTCTCGATATCCTGGTCGGTAACAAAGGTGCCGCCATAACCGATGCAGCATTCTCCGCATTGCTTGCAGGAAAAAGCCGAAGCACCGCTATCCTTTTCGGCATCTTCATCAGAGGGCATGGCGTGTCTCCATGGCCCGTCGCAGGGTTACCTGATCCACATATTTGAGATCTCCTCCGATGGGAACACCGGAAGCGATACGGGTCACCTTGACGGGAAGAAAACGCAGCTTTTCTGCTATAAAGCCGGCCGTTGACTCCCCCTCAACACTGGTGCTGGTTGCCAGAACCACTTCCGTAACGTTGCCCGAGGAAATACGCGCCAGCAATTCTTTGATGTGAATATCACCCGGTCCGATATTGTTCATGGGCGAAAGAACTCCCTGCAAAATGTGGTAAAGCCCCCGGTATGCGCCTGATTTTTCTATGGATGCCATATCGCCCGGCTGCTCCACGACGCACACCTGAGCGGCATCCCTCGATGGGTCGCTGCATATTTTACACGTCTCTGTATCGCTCAGGGCAAAACACATGGAACATATCTGGATGCTTTCCTTCAAGGCCAGGATACTCTGCGACAATTGCTCAGCATCTCTGCGGGATATTTTCAGGATGTGCATGGCCAGTCGCTCGGCCGTCTTTTCCCCAATGCCCGGAAGCCTGGAAAGATGTTTAATCAGATTCAGAACCGAAGGCGGATAGTGATACATGATTCCTCATTTTCGTCGCCATAACGATGTTTGTGCCTGTTTGCTAAATTTTAGGGTTCAAGGGTGACTTTTGCCTTTCAGGGGCATCATTTGCACTTCGTGCGATATTAGTCCTTCAGACGTAATTTGCGCTGCGCGCGTCATTTATTGCAGCCAAAGGCTGATAGCTGTCAGCGACCCTGTATGCTGGCACGCCAGGATGCTTAGAGGCTGGGATGCCGTTTTCAGCTGATAGCTGTTAGCTACCCTCCAACCCTTGTATCACCCTCGGACCCTTTTTTTTACACCATCCCAGGAATATTCATCCCACCGGTCAGCTGGCTCATTGCTCCCGACATCATTTCCTGTGATCGTGTCAAGGCATCATTGACAGCCGTCAGAACAAGGTCCTGAAGCATATCGACATCATCCGGATCGACAACTTCCGGCTTAATTTCAAGGGCGACGATCTGTTGCCTGCCGTTGGCCACAACCCGGACCATACCGCCGCCGGCACTGGCTTCCACGGTCTTGTCTGCAAGTTCTTCCTGCATTCTCAGCATTTTTGACTGAAGCTGCTGAGCCTGTTTCATCATTTTACCCATACCCTTCATCTCTATACCTCCCAACCCGGATACACCGGAAAAATAAGATCTTTTAACACGAAATCACGAAAGGTCGAAATCACGAAAGAGACCATGAGTTTTTTCGTGTTTTTCAGATTTATCCTGTACGGATACTTCGTGCGTGTTTTCGTGATTACTTTTATTTTTTTACAAAACACACAACGTTTGCGTCTAAAAGACCATAAGTGGTTTCAAAACCACTTCTAACTTGTTTTTATATCCACCAGCTTGCCGTTAAAGATCTCGATGGCATCCGCCACCAGGGGATGGTGCAGAAGCTCCTTTTTCAATCGGTTTGCTGCATCGATTTTTTCTCTCTTGGGTTGACCGTTCATGTTTAATCCGGCATGGATCACGACGCTTATCCGTCGCCCGAAAAAAGACTCGGAAATTTGCTCCAGCGTTTTGATATTTTCTTTCCGCCGCATACGTTTGTAATTAAAATCGCTCCCGTTGACCTCGATTTCGAGCGTGTCCCCGGACAGCTTTAGCAACCGGGAATGGGTCAAATTGGGGGCCAGAGACGGATACCGTTCCGAAATAATATCCAGGATTGACCGCCATGGGTCTGATTCGTTACCGGCCGCCGATAAAACCGGATCCGGCAAGGATGGTTCTGCTGGGGATAGATGCTCCTGCCGGTCTGTCGGCGGTATTACGGCAGATGATTCGTTAACGGTTTCAAATCCTTTTTGCGTTTCAGACAGGGAAAGATCTTGTGCCGACGAAAATTGTTTCTGAATGTCATCGAGCTTTTCAATCAGGTCATGGATGGGTAGTGCCGGCCGGATATTGAGTAGTTTGATCATCACCACCTCAAACGCCATCTGAGGTCGTGAAGACCACTTAATGGTACGTTCTTCTTTGAAAAGCACCTCCAGAATCTGATTCAAATGCAAGGGGGAAACACCCTGCACATGATTCTTCAGGATATCGATCTCGTGGGAGGGCAGATCCATGAGCGTATGTGAATCAGGGCTTAATTTGATCACCAACAGGTTTCTGAAATGTTCGATCAAACGGGTATACAGGTCAACGATGCTATGGCCGTGCCGGTAGACCGTATCAATGATTTTCAGAATCCGCGGGGCATCTCCCTTGAAGGTCGCCTGGGCCAGTTCGAGGACAATCGCCCGATCGACCACCCCCAGGACATCGATAATTTCGCTGTGTGTCACAGCTCCACCGGCGCCGGTCGTCACCTGATCGAGGAGACTCAAGGCATCCCGCATGCTGCCGTCGGCTTCCCTGGCAATAAGATCAAAACTCTCTCCGGCAATATCAATACCTTCTTTCCGGCAGATAGATATCAGGTGCTCGGTGATGTCGGAAGTCTCGATCCGTTTCAGATCATACCGCTGGCACCGGGACAGAATGGTAATCGGAATTTTTCTCGGCTCCGTTGTCGCAAGCAGGAAAATGACATGGGTCGGCGGTTCTTCCAGGGTTTTCAACAAGGCGTTGAAAGCGGCCGTACTCAACATGTGGACTTCATCAATAATATAAATTTTGTAGGAACTGTGCGCCGGCAGGTACTTAATATTTTCCCGGATGTCTCTGACCTGTTCCACGCCATTGTTCGAGGCACCATCGATCTCGAAAACATCCGTTGCGCTGCCGGAAGTAATCTCGGAACATGAACGGCAGGTGTTGCAGGGTACCGGTACAGGCCCTGCTTCACAATTCATTGCCTTGGCCAGTATCCGTGCGATGGTCGTTTTACCGGTACCCCTGGGCCCGGTAAACAGGATCGCATGGGCCAGTCGACTCGATGAAATGGCATTTTTCAGCGTCTGGGTGACATGGGTTTGTGCCACGACCTCATCAAATGTTTGCGGACGGTATTTTCTTGCAAGAACCAAGTAAGACATGGATGGGAAGCCCTCGGGAAAATGCTGAGACCCCTGAAAAACGCTCCTGCTGATTCACAGATGTTTTATGGCGGAGAGAGAGGGATTCGAACCCTCGGTGCCGCTATTAACAGCACACACGATTTCCAGTCGTGCTCCTTCAGCCAGCTCGGACATCTCTCCGTATTTTTCGTGGGTCATCAACCGGTACAGGGATGGCGTTATAATGCTTTTATGCGTATTGATCAATGAATATGTTGCGTTTTTTTTCACCACAATGCATCCACACGTTTTGTCAATCAATTTAACATGCAATTACAATATATTATATCTGATACCCCCTTATGTGACACCCCGTGATATATCCACCGCTACTGTCCGTCAAAATGCCATAGCCTGAAAAAATTGTCAAGATTGGGTCCACCGGTCTTGACAATCTGGGGAGATGTTCTAAGTTGCCGGATTATTCCTTCAGGAAAACATCCATGGATGCAGATACAGAAAAACATACCCGAAGCGTCAGTGTCGCCGGCGATATCATTCGGAATCTCGGTTTGATCGGCCTTGGCAATACCCTGATTGCCATAGCCGTCAACGGCATCGTCATCCCCCACGCGTTTCTGAGCGGCGGCGTCACCGGTACGGCCCTCCTGATTCATTACCTGTTTTCTTTTCTGCCGGTGGCAGCGCTCTATCTGGTGCTGAACATACCCCTTTTTGCAATTGGTTGGGCTTTTGTGGGTCGCCGTTTCTTCATTTACAGTATCATCGGCATGCTTTCCTTGACCGGCACCCTCGAATGGGTACACGTGAGTGTTCCTTTACAGGATAAACTCCTTGCCGCTCTTTTTGCCGGCATTCTTACCGGTATCGGCGGCGGGTTGACCCTTCGGTCCCACGGTTCTGCCGGGGGCTTGGATATTCTCTCGGTAATTCTTTTAAAACGCTTTTCCATATCCATCGGAAAAACGTTTCTGACCATCAACGCCGTTGTCCTTGTGGTAACTACTTTTTTGTTTTCCCTGGAAACCGCTCTTTATTCATTCATCTATATTTATATAACCACACGCATGATGGAGCTTGTCATTACGGGCATCAGCAAGCGCAAGGCCGTTCTCATCATTTCGGATCAGTGGGCCAAAATATCAGAAGATATCATGCACCGGATGGTTCGGGGGGTCACGCAGTTCCACGGGCAGGGTGGGTATAGCGGTAAGCCTGAAAGAATCCTGTATGTCGTGGTGAGCATGCGGGAGCTGCACCGCATCAAACGCATCGTGCAGGATATTGACCCCAAGGCCTTCCTGGTGGTTCAGGATACCCTCGAGGTGATGGGGTACAGAATCGGAAACCAACCGCACTGGTAATAAAATCATTTCATGATTTTATGGAGAGTGTAGTAGGATATTATTTATAAGTTAATATAATTTGGATTAGGAAAGGAATGAATAATATGGCGTTTGGAACTCGGCAAGGGTTATAAAATAGCGGGAAAGGTTAAAAGTTTGGTTGACAAGCGGATGGCCGAAGGGGTGGGATTTGAACCCACGGAACGCTTGCGCGTTCACCGGTTTTCGAGACCGGCTCCTTAAGCCGCTCGGACACCCTTCGGAACATGAAAATTTTTTACCCCTACAATTGATAAAGCGAAGATGTCAATACCAATAAAATCTTTTTATAACTGCCGATGGGTGATCCCTGTGCAATCGTGAAAAATTGAAAACGATCAACTTAGTTAGGAAGGAACATGGCTTCTACTTCTTCCGTATATGTACCATCTTCAGTATAGATAATGATAGGCGGACCCACTTTCAGCCCCGGTCTTCCCTGCTTGATGCCCTCCATCAGCATGAGCTTTGATTCACTCTCCTGCTTGGAATGGATAAAGCGCACATTTTTAGGTTCAATCCTGCAAGCTCTCATATGCTGAACCAACTCCGGCAGGCGCTCAGACGTATAAACAAGTACAAACAGTCCGGCCCGCTTCAAGATATCACCGGCAGCTTTTACGACATCAAGAAGGGTTACCCTGATTTCATGCTTTGCCACGGCCCGCTGCGGGTTCGGATTGATTCTTCCGGATGCAGCTCTGTGAAAAGGTGGGTTGCTGACCACAATATCGACAGGTCCCTGGAACATTTCGGATTGGATGGTCCGCATATCCCGGCAAAAAATCCGGATGTTTCCTTCCATCCCATTCTCCCTGACATTGACATCCGCGATGTCTGCCAGTTCCTTCTGGATTTCGATAGCGAACATCCGGGTCCCAGGGTGGCGAAAACCGACGATCAACGGCACAATGCCGCAACCCGTTCCCAGGTCCACAACCCGCTCACCCGGTTTGGGTCTGACACGGTGCGCCAGAATAACGGCATCGATGGAAAACCGATATCCCACCCGCTCCTGCCTGACCGTCAGCTTGCCGTTAAAAAATGTATCCCGGGTAAGTCTGTCTTGCATCAGTCCACCGGACCGATTTTAAATTTGATATCCTGCACTGAAACCTCTCTCAGGGCATGGTTGATCTTCCGAATGATCTCCGGCTTCAGAAATCTGAGCTGCTGCAGCCAGCTGGAACTGGTTGCATTCACGATCAGCAGATCCCCTTTGAATGCTGCCGGACGCGTATTGGCCGCAATCACTTCTCCCACGGCTTCTTCCCAGATATCCCAGACCCGGATCAGGGATGTGTCCGTTTCCAGACGATGATTCTTCAGCATGTCCCGGATCACATGTCCGATGTGAACGAACGATCGTTTTTCTTTAACTGGTCTGGTCATGTGTCTAACACTTTTGTGTTTTGTGTTTTGTTTGTGTTTGGTGTTTTTATATATTTAAGACCAGGTTCGTCAATAAAAACCCCTGCCCGTTCCTGTCAGGATCTTATTTTTTCCGTTTTTCCTTGACTTGAAGGCCTTGGGACTTTAGATTAATACGTTACGTATCAGTTCAAATTCGCCCATGGACGTTAAAATATTTAAAAACCAACTATCACCCTACGACAAGGTAACTATCATGAATTGGGATTGGGAAAAATTAAAACAACAGCAACAGGATGGCAGAGGCATTCCACCGCAAGTCGATGAACTATTTCAACAGTTCAAGAAGTTCAAACTCCCGGGCGGATTCTTGATAATTCTGATCCTCGCGGTATTGTTTTTTGGATCCTCGGTGGTCTTCACGGTAAAACAGGATGAGGTCGGGGTGGTACAGCGTTTCGGGAAATACGTACGTACCGAAGAGCCCGGCCTGAATTTCAAGCTACCGGCCGGTATTGAAAAGGTCACCAAGGTCAATGTCAAACGCGTGAACACCGAAGAGTTCGGGGTTACCACCGCCAGCGGGGCTCAAAACTCCCGCTACGTCACCGCCAACGAGAACATGAACGTCGCCCTGATGCTGACCGGTGATCTGAATGTCGGGTGGTCCCGTGGATCGTCCAGTATCGAATCAAAAACCCGTTCGATTATCTCTTCAAGGTCAAGGAACCCAGGAACCTGCTGATCGACATGTCAGAGGCGGCCATGAGACTGGTTGTGGGAGATCGAAGCATCAACGAGGTCATCAGCAAGCGTGATGAAATCGCCATCGAAGCCAAAAGAGTGTTGCAAAAAGAGAT
>CAWKCS010000026.1:0-43143 GCA_963848165.1 uncultured delta proteobacterium
GGATAAGCCATGTCACTCGTCGTCGCAAAAAATCTGAAAAAAACCTATACCGCCGGTGATATCACCGTTAACGCCATTCAGGACGTTGATTTTTCCATCGAGTCGGGTTCTTTTGTCTCCTTTGTTGGCCCGTCAGGCAGCGGAAAGTCCACCCTTTTGAATATGATCGGCTGCCTCGATCCCCCTACTGACGGTGCTTTGCAGGTGGCTGATAACGATATCACCCGTTTGGATCGCAGGGAAGCGGCCCTTTTCCGGGGTAAGAATATCGGTTTTGTGTTTCAGGATTTTAACCTGATCCCGGTCCTCACCGTTTTCGAGAATGTTGAATACCCCTTGCAGATGGTGCAGAACTGGCCCACCGCCAAACGCCGGCAGCGGGTTCAGGACCTGCTGGAGGCTGTAGGGATGGCGGACCAGGGCAACAAATACCCGAGCCAGATCTCGGGCGGCCAGAAACAGCGGGTCGCCGTTGCAAGGGCCTTGGTCACCAACGCCAAACTGGTTCTGGCCGATGAACCCACTGCCAATCTCGACAGGGAGACGGCTACCCGCATCATCACCCTGATGAAAAAGATGCGCGACGAATTTGATACAACCTTTGTCTTCTCGACACATGATCCCAGGGTTGTCAAAAATGCGGAAATCATCCATACCCTTGAAGACGGCCGGCTGAAAAAAAGCGAGACAGGCAATGGAGGGCATCATGTTTAATATATTCAAGTTAGCGGCCCGCAATCTCAAGCGCTATAAACGACGAACGTTTCTGACATCCATGCTGATCACGCTGGGTGTGGTTGCCGTGCTCCTGTTTGTTTCCATATCCGGCTCGTTCAAAGCCATGATGATCGGCCAGATCACCGATTCCATGATTGGCCATCTTCAGGTCCATCGCAAAGGATACCTGGCCTCCATCGACAGCCTGCCCTTGAACCGGAATCTCAGTGCCAAACAGGTTGCCAAGATTGAGCAGGTTCTTGCCGAGGAAGATGCTGTAGATACCTACTCCATGCGAATCAAGCTGGGTGCCATGTTCAGCAATTTTGCCGAAACCACGAATATCCGCTTGAATGCGGTTTTGCCTGAACAGGAATTGAATACCGTTCCCCTTCTCTCCAACAGGATTATCCAGGGTCAGCCTGCCGGATTGATAGAAAAGGGTGAAATTTTAATCCCGGAATTGATTGCCAAGGGAATGAAGGTCAAGGTCGGTGACGCCATTGTGCTGGTTGCCAACAACAAGGACGGGTCTGTGAACGGATTGTCCTTGAAGGTCCGCGGCATCCTCGAGGGCATCTCCGGGCCGGGAGGACGCGACGGGGTCATCCATTTGGAAGATGCCAAAACCCTGCTGCGCATCACCGGTGTGGAGATCAGCGAGGTCGCCATTCGTCTGAAAAATATGGACCAGCTCCCTCAAACCTACGAAAACCTCAACGCAAAACTGTCGGCCATAAAAAATCAGCAGGGTCAACCGGTTTTTGAAGTGCACACATGGGAAAAGCTCTCTCCTTTTTACAATATCGCCAAGATGATCGACCTGATGACCTTTTTCATAAGGATCATGCTGGTTGCCATCGTGCTGGTCAGCATCATGAATGTGATGATCATGGCCGTTTATGAGCGCATCAATGAAATCGGCACCATTGCAGCCATCGGCACCCTGCCCTCAAGGATACTGGGAATTTTTGTGGTCGAAGGCTTTTTGCTGGGCATATTGGGTACGGCCATCGGTACGGTTATCAGCCTCATCTCCATTGCGGCCATGAACGCCTCCCAGATCAGTTTCGATTTTGGCAGGCAGACCGGTTTGCTCCTGGCGCCCACCATCTCGGCCGGCGAGGTGGTTGTCGTTGTGCTCACGGTCATCGGGATAGCGGTGGTGGCCAGCCTGCAGCCGGCATACAAGGCTGCAAAAATGGATCCAATTGTAGCCCTGCGGCATGTATGATAAAAGATCATGCCAAACGAGTTGGTCTAAATGAACCAAATACTATTACAAAAATCTCTATCACACGAAAATACGGATTGGGAGCCAAATAAAATGATAAATAAACAAATAGTTACGGGTCATCGGGTATTAGCCGTTTCCTTCTTTTTTGTCTTTCTTTTTTTATTTGCGATGCCGGCAATTGCCCTGGACGGCAATGCCATCCTGATGCAGGTGGACAGGAACCTGCAACCTGAATCTTACGAGATGTATCGGAAGCTCATCAACATTGAACCGAATGGGGACAAGAAAGAATTTGTCCTATACTCGGTCAAAAAAGGCCAGGAAAAAATGGTGGCCCTTTTTCTGTCTCCGGCCAGCGAAAAGGGACGATCGACCCTGCGTCTGGGTGAAAACATGTGGCTCTATATCCCGAATGTCGGCAAACCTATCAGGATCACCAGCCTGCAGTCAGTGGTGGGGGGTGTTTTCAACAATTCCGACATTCTTCGACTTGATTACAGCGCGGAGTATAATGTGACATCTATCCAGGAGAATGATAATCATTATCTCCTGGAGCTGAAAGCCAAAACAGCTTCCATCGCCTATGACCGTCTGAAGATGCTTGTGGACAAGGAGCGCATTGTACCCACGACCATTGAATGTTATACCGCCAGCGACATGCTGATCAAAACCCTGTACTATAAACAGTCCAAAGATTTCGGAAACGGCCTTATCCGGCCGTCTGTCCTGGAAACGGACAGCCCGCTTTATAAAGGGTACAAATCCGTCATGATTTACGCCAAAATCAACAAGAAAGAACTGGCGGATGAGATTTTTTCCCTGAACTATCTGCCGAAAGTAGCCGAGTTGCGATGACACGCAAAAACAGGTACGTGGTTTTCTATTTAGCCTTAATTTATTTCTCTATTTTTCTCCTGATCTTTCCACCGATTGTATGTGCAGATGACGATTACAGCTTCGATCTGGAGGCATTCGAGAAAAAACCTCTCGAATGGGGGGGATACATCGAGCTGAAGTGGGAACACATGGACCTGAACCGTAATGGTGCCTTCTACCTGCTCAATTCCTACGAAGATCCCCGTGAGACCCTGAACCGCTTTGGCACCACGCTCCAGTTTGACGGCAGCTTTCAAAAGGAAAAGATATCTGCCAACTGGGTGATGCAGGCTACCGCCTGGAAGGACGAGGTGGAATCTGATAAGACCGCTGATGTTTTTGAGGCTTTTGTCAGTCTTAAACCAACGCCTCTTGCAACCCTTAATATGGGGAAAAAAACCTATAAGTGGGGCAAGGGTTATGCCTGGAACCCGGTGGGTGTTGTCGACCGGCCCAAAGACCCCGACAATCCCGAAGAAGCGCTCGAAGGATTTACAGGGGCTGAATTAGACATGGTAAAGAGTTTTTCCGGGTCCCTGCAAACTGTCGCTCTCACCACGGTCTTCATACCGGTCACCGAAGAATGGAATGACGATTTTGGTAAGGATACGGGGGAAAACTTCGCAGCTAAACTGTATCTGCTTTACATGGATACGGATATCGATCTGATCTGGTTCGAAGGGAGCAGTCGCCCCACGAAATACGGTATTGACTTTGCAAAGAACCTTGCCACGAATTTTGAAATTCATGGTGAACTGATTCATGTCCCGGAGCAGGAAAAGAAAGTCCTGTCTTCGGACGGTTCCATCGACACGCGAAAGACCGCCGACACCAGCTATCTGCTGGGGTTACGCTACCTCACGGAAAGTGATCTAACGACGATCATCGAATTTTATCATAACGACGCCGGGTATACGGAAGCGGAAATGGATCGTTTTTTTCAACTCGTCGACGACGCATATGACGTGTTCAACACCACCGGTGACGATGCCTTGCTCAAGAAGGCTCAACAATTGAGCAAAGGAGGGTACGGCACGCGTCAGGCATGGCGAAACTACCTTTACCTTAAAACCACCCAGAAAGATCCCTTCAACCTGCTCTACACGACACCCGGGCTCACCGCCATCATCAATATCGAGGATAAGAGCTACTCCATGAGCCCGGAGATCACCTACACCGGCTTTACAAACTGGGAATGCCGACTTCGGTTGACCGTCCTGCATGGCGGTAACAACACCGAATACGGCGAGAAGCCAAATGAATATAAAACGGAACTCAGGGTACGGTATTTTTTTTGATTCTTCTCCCAATTGGGAGAAAGGGTTCAAGAGATCGAGGATTCCAGGGTTCAAGTGTTGGGTTTCCGATGACGTGTACACCCCCTGGTAAAAGGCGGAGATATTTGCAAAGACCAACAAACTGATTTATGATGCAACCGATCAATGACAATAGAACACTTGAGCTGATAAGGAGGATGAAATGAAACGCTTGGAAAAGATACTCGATTGCACAGGATGGTTGATGGTGGTGTGTTTTCTTTTTTCAGCATCCATTCCGGTTTATGCAGGACAATATGAATCACTGAGTCCCCTGCTGATCGATCTCAAGGGCTGGCAGGCGGAGCCGGCCGAAGGCATGGACATGGATATGGGCGGAACCAAAATCATCCAGGCCGTACGCCAATATACCCGGGACAGTATGGAAGCCGATGCCATGATCATGATTGGAAACACCATGATGACCCAGGCCCATGCCCAGGGGATGCAATCCATGCAGATGGAAACCGCCGAAGTAAAAGTCAAGGCAACCACAATTGACGGGTATCAGGTGTCCATACACCATTCGAAAATTGACACCGAGGGAGCCGTGGTCGTTGTGCTGCCCGGCACCGGTCAACTGGGTGCCTTATTTGTCTTTCATTATAAGGGATTGAATGGAGAGGACGGTTTGTCCACGGCTAAAATTTTTGACTGGAAGAAAATAGAAAAACAGGCCAAAAAACTGATGCAATAGCTGTATGATTTTCTTCAGCTATAAGTTGTCGTCTAAATTTGTATGACCTAAATATTCTTATTTCTAAGTCTGCAGGATCTCATTCATGGCGATGACCGCATCTTTTATGGCGGTGTAGATGAGGTTGGGGTGCTTTTTTTCTTTGATAGTCCCTTCAGGATAAATCTCCATATAGGATGGGCTGATAGACCCTCCAATGGCGTAGACACCTTTGTTGCTGGTTTGCAGGTTTTGCGTTAACAGTAGTACCTGTTCTCCTTCCCTGGCGATTTTACATATTTCTCCGGTACAGGTAATCTGCTGCAGGTTGAGCTTGTTGAAAATAGCCGAGGGACCATGCGTTCCCACACAGGCGATAACATTTTTCATCGGGAAGCTCATCCCCTGGTACATATAGACATCATCTCGTGCATTCGGGCTTGGTGTTTGATGGATATAGAGACGATCGATACCCTCTGAATCTACTTCTCCGATCTTAGGTATAGCCCCCTGAAGTATTTTTATCTGACCGCCTAAAAGTATTTCCTCACCAAGCTCACGGGCTGTATCCTTGTTTATTTTAAACTTTTTCTTGGTATGGCCCCAGTAGACCGGTTTAGGGTCGCTGGCTTCTCTTTTCACCTTAGATAGCGCCGCGACGATATCCGCTGCAGCGTTGCCGCCACCGATTACCAGCGTTGTCACACCGATATAATCTTGCGTATTCTCCAGGTTTCGGGCAACTGTTCGGGCTTCACCGTATACGCCAAGATCATTGGGAATGTTGCTGCCAAAAGATAAAATCACATTTCTGGCGATATAGATACCGGTATTCGTCCTAACAATGAATCCGGAGTTGTCACGTTCCAGGGTTTCAAATTTTTCTTCAAGTTTGATATTTATTTTATGCAACTGCAAATATGTCTCTATTTGTTCAACATATTTTTCCACCGGAATCCTTTCTTCAGGCGGCATTAGAGCCTTGATGGGAAAAGGATCACTTTCATTTTTAGGAATTGTGGGATAGACTTTTTTACCTTTGGGATATGAGTCGATAATACCTTGCAGCACTCTTTTGCCTTTTTCCAGAATGATATAAGATTTACCGGCTTCAGCTGCTTTTATTCCTGCACCCAGACCACCTGGACCTGCACCAATAATGACAACATCATATAAATCCGACATGTTGAGTGCTCCAAATGAGTGTTTTGTTTATTGTTCCTGTGAACATCATTCTCTTAATCCATATTGAAATATTTCGTAGGATGTTTTACCACCCAGGAGATCATCAATTTTGCCCTGAATCTCCTGCCTTTCCCTGTTCTTAAGCCAATTTTCCCAATCATTGGCAGATGCCCATGTGCTTATGACCAGATAAACATCCATTCTGTCACTACTTTTCAAGGTTTCACCGGAAACATACCCATCCTGACCTGTCGCCAACGATCTCATCTCCTTAAACAAATTTAACATTTCCCTGGATTTTTCCTGCGGAACTATTCTTTTGATTAAGACTTTAATACTCATACCGACCTCCTAAATTCAAAGGGATTCTGTCCAATTTCGATTCTCTCGCTAACCCCGCGGTATGCGAAGCACTGCCGCACAGCAGAATCCACGGGGAATGCGCTCGCTGTTGCGGTTCAATGGCGCGCAAAATTCTATGGGAAACAGGATTCGATTCTGCTAATAGAGAACCGCTTCTGGTAAGGTGGAAATAGAAAATCAGAAATAGATTAAAGAAAAGAATACCCTTATTGATGGCGCTTGTCAATCGTCATCGAGGAGTTTGGCCATTGTGCCGAATCGACTCGATGATCCAGATTAGCGAAAAATCCACCCTGACGGTAGTGCATACTGATCGTCTTTCTGATTGATGCGCTGATCAATCCCAAAAATCCCTTAACACCTGGGAGATATCGCCTGGATCACGGACATCGTTGGGGTTCCAATCATCAGGGAACATGGATTGGTAGTTCCGGGATGCAAAGCGGCGATCGATGAGCAGAACCACCCCGCGGTCGGTTTCGGAACGGATCACCCTGCCGGAGGCCTGCAGAACCTTGTTGAACCCCGGAAATATATATGCAAATTCATACCCGGCATTGTATTGCTCGGTAAAATATGCATTGATGAGTTCCCTTTCCAGATTGGGCGGCGGCATCCCCACCCCCACGACTGCGGCCCCGGTCAGACGATCTCCCACGAGATCGATCCCTTCTCCGAACACTCCTCCCATGACGGCAAACCCCACCAGCGTCGATGAATTATGCCGGCTGAATTTTTGCAGGAACCGCTCCCGATCAATCTCGGTCAGGCGAGGCGTTTGGACAAGTGTCTCTAATTCCGGAAAAAGGGCTTGGAAAGATCTGACCACCATGGTCATGTAGCTGTAAGAAGGAAAAAATATCAAATAATTGCCGGTCTTTTGTGATACCAGTGCTTGGATCAGACCCGCTATCATTTCCTTGGTGTTGCGGCGGTTCCGGAAAAGGGTCGACACATTGGATACCATGACACACAAATTTTCCCGGGGAAAAGGGGATGCCAAAACCAGTCCTGATGAAGCCTCCCCACACCCGAAGGTTTTCTGGAAGTATTCGGTAGGCGTCAAGGTGGCGGAAAAAAAGATAGTAGCCCGGCCTTTCTCCAGCACCCTGCTTAATGAACCCGAAGGATCGATACAGAAAAGCCTGACCCGGAAATCCTTTGCGAACCGTTCACAGCAGACCGCGTAGGATGCGTCGAACAGTTCCGTAACCTTCAGGAAGCGGGTGACGCCAAAGTAAAGTTCCAGGAGTGCTTCCCGGAAGGTAGTCTCCCTGTTGAGTGCCAGCCATTTTTCACAGGCCTTGATAAAATCGCTCAACGCACGCCAAAGATCCTCCGGCAGTTCCGTCTCTGCAAATGCCTGCGCTGTATCCGGACTGGCCTTCATGAACCGAAGCAGGCATGTGTTTACTTTTCCCAGGGTGTGATACACATCCGGAAGCGCTTTCTTGACCTGGCGTCTGACATCCAGAAATACCTGCTTGCGGATATCTGCCGAAAACATTTCCCGGGACCGGTCCACCAGGTTGTGGGCTTCGTCCACGAGAAACAGGTATGCCTCACGCGGCCGGGAAAAAAAACGTCTCAGGTTTGCCTGGGGATCAAACACGTAGTTGTAATCGCATATGATGCAATCCGCCAGTTCAGACAGCTCCAGGGACAACTCGAACGGGCACACCATGTATTGCCTGGCGATCTTTTCGATGACATTTCTGTTGAGGCCGTCCGTTCCAAAGGCACGGGTGACGGCTTCGTCAATGCGGTCATGATACCCTTTGGCAAATTCACATTCGTCCCGGTTGCATTCGGCCTCGGCATCGAAGCAGATTTTTTCTTTTGCCGTAAGGGTAACCGTTTTCAGGCGAAGTTTCTGATCCATGAGGATGCTAAATGCCTCCTCAGCCACCTGTTTACCGGTAGACCGGGCCGTCAGATAGAACATCCGATCAATTTTCCCCTGGGAAAGCGTTTTCAATGCGGGTAGAATCACTGCCATGGTTTTGCCGATGCCCGTGGGTGCCTGCACGAAAAGCTGGTCTCCGTCGACAATGACCTGGTAGACCTCTTCCATCATGCGCTGCTGCCCACGCCGGCATTCCTTAAAGGGAAATTTGAGGGACCCAATGGACTGATCACGCAGATGTTGAAAATGCTGAATGCTCTCGGTGCGCTGAACCAGGCGCAATATCAATGGGGAAAAAAATGCTTCGAGATCGGCACGGCTGAATGTGCGCTGGATCTCCCATGTGGCATTCGAATGTAACCGGGCATAGGTCAAGCAGGTGTCAACGGATTCGAGGTCATGTTCCATGCTGAGCATGTAGGCATAGAGCTTCAACTGGGCCCAGTGGTGCGGATTGTCCTCGTCTCCGGATTCCTTTGGATTTCGAATGGTCGTCTTGATCTCCTCCAGAACCATACGATCCGCATAGCGGAAGATGCCGTCGATTCTGCCTGAAATATGGATCGACCAGGGACCGGATTTGCAGGTGTGAGAAATGACAACCTCGGGCTCATAAGCTTCCGGCCGCGATTGTTGGATTCTCTGGTGAAGGGCGATGGCCGCCGTGGCCCGGTCCGGAATGAAAACGCCGCTGGTGAGATCACCGGCCCGAACAAACCGTTCCACGAGATCTCTCACGGAAATATATATAACTGTGTTTCTGGGTTCATTGGGTTCATTGGGTTTGTTGGGTTCATTGAGTTTGTTGGGTTTGTTGGGTTTGTTGAGTTTATAAGTGCCTGGAAGCTTAGGAGGCTGGAAGGCTAGGATGCTGCTGTCAGCTCAAAGTCGAACCTAAAACCTAACACCTAAAACTTAAAACTGTTTGGCTTCCCCCTCCAACCCTTGTAATCCCCTCGCAACCCTTAATCCTCGCCCCTGCTCTTATATGCTTTCTCTCTTTTTATCAACCCGGTTCACCGGGGAAAGCGCTGTCACATGATCCACCGTCAGGGTGACTGCCCCCCAGTCAAGTTCCACCTTTCCGGCCAGCACATACGGCCGGTTCCAGTCGACCATGTGGCAGAACCGTTCATAGGTCTTGGGAAAAAATGTGGTTTCCACAATACCGGTCTCGTCTTCGAAGGTCAAAAACTCCATGGTCTCCCCGTGCCTGGTCTGAACCCGTTTGCCCGTCACCAACCAGCCTGCAAATTGGATCCGTTTGCCGATGAAATGGTTCATCTGAACGGCTTTAACTGAACCAAGCTGCTTAAGCTCTTCCCGGTAAAGTGTCAAAGGGTGACGATCACACAAAAAACCAAGAACCATAAATTCCCTGCGCAGGCGTTCCAGTTCATCCGTATCCGGTAGCCGTGGAGGCGGCAGATACCCTTCCGTGTCGTTGAACAGGCTTTGGTTTGGGGTTACAGCGGATCGTTTTTTCTGCCATTGTGCCAGTTCCCACATGAGCCCTGCCCGGTTTCCTGCAGTGCAAAAAACATCCAGAGCACCGCAGTTAATCAGTGCCCGTGCTTCCGAATCATCCGGGCGAACCCGTTGCAACACATCCTGAAAGCTTTGAAAGGCTGTCTTTTGTCTCTCGGACACAATCAATTCCCGGCACTTTTCTGAAAGCCCTTTGACAGCGAACAGTCCCACATGCACCGACAGATCCCTCCCTTTCCAGGCAATGTCGCTGTGCTGAATATCCGGCGGGAGGATGGTGAGACCCATGCGGCGGGCTTCGGAAACATAGGCAAAGGTGCTGTAAAAACCTCCCTGATTGCTGATGACGGCCGCCATGAACTCCGCCGGAAACTGTACCTTGAGATACGCCGCCTGAAAGGACACACGGGCATAGGATGCGCTGTGGGGTTTGCAGAAAGAATACCCGCCAAAACTCATGATCATTTCCCAGACCGCGCATATTTTTTCCCCGGGCACACCCCGGGATGCCGCCCCGGTGAAAAATCGATCACGATAATCCCGGAGTTTGAACTCACGATCTTTTTTGGACAACACCTTCCGCAATCCATCTGCTTCGGTATGCGAAAACCCGGCGATGGAGACCGCTGCCCGGGACACATCTTCCTGGTAAACCATGATCCCGAAAGTTTCCTCGAGGACATCCCCCAGCAGCGGATGAATCGGATCCCACCTGGCGCCATGCAGACGCTGGATATACGCCTGTATGAACTTATTGGCGGCCGGGCGTATAATACTGCTGTGAATGACCAGATGCCCGAAATCCCCCACGCCCGCTTTCTTCTGCAAAAGACGCATGGCCGGGCTTTCGATATAAAAACATCCCATGGTATGGCCCTGGGCGATGGCTTCCTGGGTGGCAAAATCGTCCTCCGGCTCCCAGCAGGATTCATCGAGATCCCCATCATTTCCGTGGACATTTTGCACGGCATCGCGGATGACACCAAGACTCCTGTTCCCCAGAAGATCGATTTTAACCAGACCGGCTGTCTCTGTACCGTCCTTTTCCCATTGAAGGATGGGAACCCCTTTGGGGGCCATTTCCAGAGGCACATACGTGTCGATGGGATCCGGTGTAATCACCACCCCCCCGGGATGAACCGAAAGATAGCGTGGAATGCCGGTGATCCTGTGGGCCAAATGAATGATCCGGGGCCAGGGCTCCGGGTAGTCCATATTTTTGAGTTCCGGCAGCTGCCGGAGTCTCGTTTCGAGGGCTGCATCGGTTCCGCCCGTCCGCAAATGAAAAGGCAGCCGTTTCGTCAGGGTCTGGATCTCCCTGTCCGGTAATCCAAAGACCTTGGCGACCTCACGCAATGCCATGCGTGGCTGAAAAAAAACATGGTTCGACACCATGGCCACGTGGCCCCTGTATTTTGCCAGAACCCTGTCCAGAACAGCATCCCGTTCATCCCAGGCAAAGTCCACGTCGAGATCAGGCGGGTCGCTCCGCCCGGGATTTAAAAACCGCTCAAAATAGAGATTGTGCTTGAGAGGACAGACATTGGTGATGCCAAGGCAGTAGGCGATGATGGATGCCGCACCCGACCCCCGGCCGCATGTCCGCGGGCTGTGACGGACGATATCACGGACAACCAGAAAATAAGCGCAAAACCCCATGTCTTCCACGACCCGAAGCTCGTTTTCGATCCGTTCGACAACCGGTTCTGCCAGTTCCCTGCCATAACGTTGCATTGCGCCTTTGTAGACCGCATCCCGCAGACAGGCCGTGGCTGACCTGCCTTGATCATCCTGCCACGGCGGCATGACCGTACCGAAGGAAGGCCCGCTAAACGTCAGCCGCGCGGCGATTTTCCGGGTTGCCTGGATGGCTTCCGGACAGATGGCGAACCGTGCGGCATATGTTTCAGGGGATGCCAGCCATGCGTCGGCCGGGGCAGCATCCCCCGCTTTTAGCCGGGACAGGGTCGTGCTCCTGCCGATCGCCCTGAGGAGCCGGTGAATCGACACGTCTTCGGAAGACAGAAAAAAGCTGCTCGGGGTCGCAACCAGAGGGACTTCCAGATGATGGGCCATGCGGCAAAGCGGGTGACTACCTAATAGCGGCCTGCGCGGCATGTGCGCCGCCACCCAAACACCGGCGTCATGCCATGCTTTCATAAGACCTGGATCCGTGACGAGAAAACACAACCCCCGGGCATGTGCCATGACCGCTTCTTCAATGCTAAAATCCGTATCCAGGTGGCGCTGTGTCAGGATGCGGCAGAGATTCCCGTATCCTTCAGCGTTTTCAACCAGACAGACCACCCGTCTCTCTGTATGCGGATCGGTCAGTTCCGCCCCGACAATGGGCTGAAGCCCTTCCTGCCGGCATGCCGACAGAAATGTCCAGAGACCATAAAGGTTGTCGGTATCTGTCAGCGCCAGACAATCATAGCCCATGCGCGCGGCAGCCCGGCAGATCGCCTTGACACCATCGACACCCCACATGAGGGAATAATTTGATCGAACGCATAGGGGGACCATCGAATGATATCTAGTTCCACGAATCAGCACTGATTTTTGACTAACGAATGAACATTCGAACATTGAACGTTCAACATCGAATGTTGAATATGAAGAAACAGACGTCGGATATTGAACGGCAATAGCGAGCACAAATGTTCCAACGTAGCGAGTCGACTTGTCTTCGACCTTGAGCTCAGACCGAAAGTTGAACTCGCCGATTCGAAGTTTGTGTCATTGGCAGTGGTACATTTCTTTATTACTCCGGATTTCCGTTTTCATTCGATGTTCGATGTTCATGTTCGTATGTTGGACGTTCATCTTTAAAAGGTCATTATATGAAAATCCTTGGCTTATGCCGCTAAGGTCCTGCCCATGCGAATCATGTCTGGGCCGAAACGGTCACGGATGCGATCCAGGACCGTCACAAGATTGTCCTGCTTTTGCTTTTCTTTTCGGCTCTCCGGAAACAGTGCCAGCTGGGCAGGCGGGAAGACCAGCTGATCACACAGCAAACATATATGCCGGATACGCACCCGGCGGGTCCACGCCGAAAACAACGCCTGCCGGGCCAGTTTGAATAGCGTCAAATCATTGGCAGTTGCCGGTTTTGCGGCGAACCGGCGGGAACGCCGGAAGCCGTCGGAATGGTCGAGGGTAATACGGATATGACATGCGGCCAGTTGCCGACGGCGCAGTTTACGACCGGCTTCCTCGGTCAGCCCATACAGCACACGTTCCAGCACGGACGGATCGTTGGTATCTTCACTGAACTCGTGACCGATCCTGACAACCGGGCGTTCTTTACCAACGGGAAACACGGGAGAATTGTCGATGCCCCGAACCGACTCATATAAAAACAGGGCACGACTGCCAAAGGGAACCTGCAGGTGCGCCAGATGCAGTGCCGCAACCTGCGATACCGTGGACAGGTTCAGTTCCCGCAGCTTGAGAAGGTCATCCTGTTCGATTCCCGGGACAAACCAGATCGGGAGCGGGGCCAGAATCTTTTGTTCTTCGCCTTCCCCGACAACATATTCTCCCATGGGTTTGACCAGCCGGGTAGCCACCTTGGCCACCAGCTTGTTGGGCGCTACCGACCATATGGGGCTCAGGCCGAGACCTGCCTTTACATGCCGACTCAACCGCCAGGCAACATCGATGGGAGGACCCAAGAGCCGACTGGTGCCGGTAACGTCCACAAACAAATGCCCGTCTCCGTCACCACTCTCAATCCGGGGTGAATACGGGAGGGCCTGTTTCAGAAGCGCCTGCATGGCACGTTCATAACGGTCCGGGTGCGGGGATAGCGTATGGGCATCCCGGCACAAACGCAGGGCCTTTTTCAACGCCATCTGCTTGCGAACCCCTCTCTGATAAGCCTCTTCGCTCATGTCGTACACTGCGGCCCGCGCAGAGCCTTTGGGTGCAATGATGACCGGCCGGTTCACCAGCCGGGGATCCACCACCCGCTCGACAGCCACCGCAAAATCAGCGATATTAATGTGGATGATGGCACGGGACATACGATGCTTGTCCTTCGGACGACATTAGCGCTGCGCGCGTCATTACGCCTGCGGCTGTAATTTCTGGTCATTTGCCCTTCGGGCGACATTTACCCTTCGGGTGTCATTAGCACTTCGTGCGACATTTGTCCTTCGGACGATATTAGCGCTACGCGCGTCATTTGTTGTTGCAATAGCTCTTGGCCCGGAGACTACCTAAAACTTAAAACATAAAACCTAAAACGATCTACAATGACACGAAGTAAATGACCATTAATGACGCGTAGCGAATGACAATGGTTTACCCTTACATTAACCCCCCGGCCCTTAACATCCCTGCCAGTTTCATGGCATTTCCGGGTGCCTGGGCCTGAACATGGTTGTTGAAAAAGATCAGGCCGTTTCGGGTATGTTCGGCCATCTTCTCGATCCGCTCTTCCGCCCATTCACGCAATTCATTGTCGGCATAGTCGTAGTTGAACTGCTTCTGCATGTTTCCGGAGCGCCATCCCCCGGCATTGCGGCCATGCAGACGAACATAAAAAAGATCCGGGCTTGTAATAATATCGACCGTTGGAAACAATCCTTTTATGTCCGGCGTATCCACGGCAACCAGTGTTACCCTGCGCCGTTCGAGCTCGGCATAGACACTTTCTGCTGCCCAGGACACATGGCGGAACTCGATGGCCATGGGCAACCCGTCGAGTTCATCCAGCAGTGCCGCCAGGTAGTGCCTGTTTTTGGGAACACGATGGAAAGAAGGTGGAAACTGAAGTAAAACCGCTGCCAGCTGTCCTGACTGCACGAGTGGGGCAATACCGTCCCTGTACTGTTTCACATACCCGCGCCAGGCGTCCTCATCGATCTCGTGGGTCAGGTACCGGATCAGCTTGGCGGCAAACTGGAAGTCCGGCGAAACCTGCTGCAGCATCCGCTCGATTGCCTGTGATTTCGGCATCTGATACCAGGTGTAATTCAGTTCGGTAACGGAAAATATCTGCGCGTAGCACGTCAGCATCCGGCCCGGCTTCGTATCCAACGGATAGAACCCGGCCTCTGCCCATTCCGCGTACGAATAACCGCTGGTGCCGACACGGATGTGGCAACGATACTTCTGATCATGGTTCGTGTCATTTGTGCTGCGCACGTTATTTACCTTCGGTGTCATTTACGCTACGCGTGTCATTACGCCTGCGGCTGTAATTTACCCTTCGGTGTCACTTGGCCTGCGGCCGTAAATTTATGGTCATTTGCCCTGCGGGCGACATTTCTCCTTCGGTGTCATTTATAATTTCACGCATGCGCTGATCAATCCCAAAAATCCCTTAACACCTGGGAGATATCGCCTGGATCACGGACATCGTTGGGGTTCCAATCATCAGGGAACATGGATTGGTAGTTCCGGGATGCAAAGCGGCGATCGATGAGCAGAACCACCCCGCGGTCGGTTTCGGAACGGATCACCCTGCCAGAGGCCTGCAGAACCTTGTTGAACCCCGGAAATATATATGCAAATTCATACCCGGCATTGTATTGCTCGGTAAAATATGCATTGATGAGCTCCCTTTCCAGATTGGGCGGCGGCATCCCCACCCCCACGACGGCGGCCCCGGTCAGACGATCTCCCACGAGATCGATCCCTTCTCCGAACACCCCTCCCATGACGGCAAACCCCACCAGCGTCGATGAATTATGCCGGCTGAACTTTTGCAGGAAGCGCTCCCGATCAATCTCGGTCAGGCGAGGCGTCTGGACAAGGGTTTCGAATTCCGGAAAAAGGGCTTCGAAAGATCTGACCACCATGGTCATGTAGCTGTAAGAAGGGAAAAATATCAAATAGTTGCCGGTCTTTTGTGATACCAGTGATTGGATCAGACCCGCTACCATTTCCTTGGTGTTGCGGCGGTTCCGGAAAAGGGTCGATACATTGGAAACCATGACACACAAATTTTCCCGGGGAAAAGGGGATGCCAAAACCAGTCCTGATGAAGCCTCTCCACACCCGAAGGTTTTCTGGAAGTATTCGGTCGGCGTCAAGGTGGCGGAAAAAAAGATAGTAGCCCGGCCTTTCTCCAGCACCCTGCTTAATGAACCCGAAGGATCGATACAGAAAAGCCTGACCCGGAAATCCTTTGCGAACCGTTCACAGCAGACCGCGTAGGATGCGTCGAACAGTTCCGTAACCTTCAGGAAGCGGGTGACACCAAAGTAAAGTTCCAGGAGTGCTTCCCGGAAGGCAGCCTCCCTGTTGAGTGCCAGCCATTTTTCACAGGTCTTGATAAAATCACTCAACGCACGCCAAAGATCCTCCGGCAGTTCCGTCTCTGCAAATGCCTGCGCTGTATCCGGACTGGCTTTCATGAACCGAAGCAGGCATGTGTTTACTTTTCCCAGGGTGTGATACACATCCGGAAGCGCTTTCTTGACCTGGCGTCTGACATCCAGAAATGCCTGCTTGCGGATATCTGCCGAAAACATTTCCCGGGACCGGTCCACCAGGTTGTGGGCTTCGTCCACGAGAAACAGGTATGCCTCACGCGGCCGGGAAAAAAAACGTCTCAGGTTTGCCTGGGGATCAAACACGTAGTTGTAATCGCAGATGATGCAATCCGCCAGTTCAGACAGCTCCAGGGACAACTCGAATGGGCACACCATGTATTGCCTGGCGATCTTTTCGATGACATTTCTGTTGAGGCAGTCCGTTTCAAAGGCACGGGTGACGGCTTCGTCGATGCGGTCATGATACCCTTTGGCAAATTCACATTCGTCCCGGTTGCATTCGGCGTCGGCATCGAAGCAGATTTTTTCTTTTGCCGTAAGGGTAACCGTTTTCAGGCGAAGTTTCTGATCCATGAGGATGCTAAATGCCTCCTCAGCCACCTGTTTACCGGTAGACCGGGCCGTCAGATAGAACATCCGATCAATTTTCCCCTGGGAAAGCGTTTTCAATGCGGGTAGAATCACTGCCATGGTTTTGCCGATGCCCGTGGGTGCCTGCACGAAAAGCTGGTCTCCGTCGACAATGACCTGGTAGACCTCTTCCATCATGCGCTGCTGCCCACGCCGGCATTCCTTAAAGGGGAATTTGAGGGACCCAATGGACTGATCACGCAGATGCTGAAAATGCTGAATGCTCTCGGTGCGCTGAACCAGGCGCAATATCAATGGGGAAAAAAATGCTTCGAGATCGGCACGGCTGAATGTGCGCTGGATCTCCCATGTGGCATTCGAATGTAACCGGGCATAGGTCAAGCAGGCGTCAACGGATTCGAGGTCATGTTCCATGCTGAGCATGTAGGCATAGAGCTTCAACTGGGCCCAGTGGTGCGGATTGTCCTCGTCTCCGGATTCCTTTGGATTTCGAATGGTCGTCTTGATCTCCTCCAGAACCAACCGATCCGCATAGCGGAAGATGCCGTCGATTCTGCCTGAAATATGGATCGACCAGGGACCGGATTTGCAGGTGTGAGAAATGACAACCTCGGGCTCATAAGCTTCCGGCCGCGATTGTTGGATTCTCTGGTGAAGGGCGATGGCCGCCGTGGCCCGGTCCGGAATGAAAACGCCGCTGGTGAGATCACCGGCCCGAACAAACCGTTCCACGAGATCTCTCACGGAAATATATATAACTGTGTTTTTTGGGTTCATTGAGTTCATTGGGTTTGTTGGGTTCATTGAGTTTATTGGGTTTGTTGGGTTCATTGAGTTTATTGGGTTGTATAATGCTTGGAAGCTGGGATGCGTGCTGTCAGCGCAAAACCGAACCTAAAACCTAACACCTAAAACTTAAAACCTTGCTTCCCCTCCAACCCTTGTATTCCCCTCGACCCTCCAACCCTTGAATCCTCGAACCCTGCTCTTATACGCTTTCTCTCTTTTTATCAACCCGGTTCACCGGGGAAAGCGCTGTCACATGATCCACCGTCAGGGTGACTGCCCCCCAGTCAAGCTCCACCTTTCCGGCCAGCACATACGGCCGGTTCCAGTCGACCATGTGGCAGAACCGCTCATAGGTCTTGGGAAAAAATGTGGTTTCCACAATACCGGTCTCGTCTTCGAAGGTCAAAAACTCCATGGTCTCCCCGTGCCTGGTCTGAACCCGTTTGCCCGTCACCAACCAGCCTGCAAATCGAATCCGCTTGCCGATGAAATGGTTCAGCTGAACCGCTTTAACTGAACCAAGCCGCTTAAGCTCTTCCCGGTAAAGTATCAAAGGGTGGCGATCACACAAAAAACCGAGAACCATAAATTCCCTGCGCAGGCGTTCCAGTTCATCCGTATCCGGAAGCCGTGGAGGCGGCAGATACCCTTCCGTGTCGTTGAACAGGCTTTGGTTTGGGGATACAGCGGATCGTTTTTTCTGCCATTGTGCCAGCTCCCACATGAGCCCTGCCCGGTTTCCTGCAGTGCAAAAAACATCCAGAGCACCGCAGTTGATCAGTGCCCGTGCTTCCGAATCATCCGGGCGAACCCGTTGCAACACATCCTGAAAGCTTTGAAAGGCTGTCTTTTGTCTCTCGGACACAATCAATTCCCGGCACTTTTCTGAAAGCCCTTTTACAGAGAACAGTCCCACATGCACCGACAGATCCCTCCCCTTCCAGGCAATGTCGCTGTGCTGAATATCCGGCGGGAGGATGGTGAGACCCATGCGGCGGGCTTCGGAAACATAGGCAAAGGTGCTGTAAAAACCGCCCTGATTGCTGATGACGGCCGCCATGAACTCCGCCGGAAACTGTACCTTGAGATACGCCGCCTGAAAGGACACACGGGCATAGGATGCGCTGTGGGGTTTGCAGAAAGAATACCCGCCAAAACTCATGATCATTTCCCAGACCGCGCATATTTTTTCCCCGGGCACACCCCGGGATGCCGCCCCGGTGAAAAACCGATCACGATAATCCCGGAGTTTGAACTCACGATCTTTTTTGGACAACACCTTCCGCAATCCATCTGCTTCGGCATGCGAAAACCCGGCGATGGACACCGCTGCCCGGGACACATCTTCCTGGTAAACCATGATCCCGAAAGTTTCGTCGAGGACATCCCCCAGCAGCGGATGAATCGGATCCCACCTGGCGCCATGCAGACGCTGGATATACGCCTGTATGAACTTATTGGCGGCCGGGCGTATAATACTGCTGTGAATGACCAGATGCCCGAAATCCCCCACGCCTGCTTTCTTCTGCAAAAGACGCATGGCCGGGCTTTCGATATAAAAACATCCCATGGTATGGCCCTGGGCGATGGCCTCCTGGGTGGCAAAATCGTCCTCCGGCTCCCAGCAGGATTCATCGAGATCCCCATCATTTTCGTGGACATTTTGCACGGCATCGCGGATGACACCAAGACTCCTGTTCCCCAGAAGATCGATTTTAACCAGACCGGCTGTCTCTGTACCGTCCTTTTCCCATTGAAGGATGGGAACCCCTTTGGGGGCCATTTCCAGAGGCACATACGTGTCGATGGGATCCGGTGTAATCACCACCCCCCCGGGATGAACCGAAAGATAGCGTGGAATGCCGGTGATCCTGTGGGCCAGATGAATGATCCGGGGCCAGGGCTCCGGATAGTCCATATTTTTGAGTTCCGGCAGCTGCCGGAGTCTCGTTTCGAGGGCTGCATCGGTTCCGCCCGTCCGCAAATAAAAAGGCAGCCGTTTCGTCAGGGTCTGGATCTCCCTGTCCGGTAATCCAAAGACCTTGGCGACCTCACGCAATGCCATGCGTGGCTGAAAAAAAACATGGTTCGACACCATGGCCACGTGGCCCCTGTATTTTGCCAGAACCCTGTCCAGAACAGCATCCCGTTCATCCCAGGCAAAGTCCACGTCGAGATCCGGCGGGTCGCTCCGCCCGGGATTTAAAAACCGCTCAAAATAGAGATTGTGCTTGAGAGGACAGACATTGGTGATGCCAAGGCAGTAGGCGATGATGGATGCCGCACCCGACCCCCGGCCGCATGTCCGCGGGCTGTGACGGACGATATCACGGACAACCAGAAAATAAGCGCAAAACCCCATGTCTTCCACGACCCGAAGCTCGTTTTCGATCCGTTCGACAACCGGTTCTGCCAGTTCCCTGCCATAACGTTGCATTGCGCCTTTGTAGACCGCATCCCGCAGACAGGCCGTGGCTGACCTGCCTTGATCATCCTGCCACGGCGGCATGACCGTACCGAAGGAAGGTCCGCTAAACGTCAGCCGCGCGGCGATTTTCCGGGTTGCCTGGATGGCTTCCGGACAGATGGCGAACCGTGCGGCATATGTTTCAGGGGGTGCCAGCCATGCGTCGGCCGGGGCAGCATCCCCCGCTTTTAGCCGGGACAGGGTCGTGCTCCTGCCGATCGCCCTGAGGAGCCGGTGAATCGACACGTCTTCGGAAGACAGAAAGAAGCTGCTCGGGGTCGCAACCAGAGGGACTTCCAGATGATGGGCCATGCGGCAAAGCGGGTGACTGCCTAATAGCGGCCTGCGCGGCATGTGCGCCGCCACCCAAACACCGGCGTCATGCCATGCTTTCATAAGACCTGGATCCGTGACGAGAAAACACAACCCCCGGGCATGTGCCATGACCGCTTCTTCAATGCTAAAATCCGTATCCAGGTGGCGCTGTGTCAGGATGCGGCAGAGATTCCCGTATCCTTCAGCGTTTTCAACCAGACAGACCACCCGTCTCTCTGTATGCGGATCGGTCAGTTCCGCTCCGACAATGGGCTGAAGCCCCTCCTGCCGGCATGCCGACAGAAATGTCCAGAGACCATAAAGGTTGTCGGTATCTGTCAGCGCCAGACAATCATAGCCCATGCGCGCGGCAGCCCGGCAGATCGCCTTGACACCATCGACACCCCACATGAGGGAATAATTTGATCGAACGCATAGGGGGACCATAATAGATATCGATCCACGAATCAGACACTGATTTGACAACCTATACATGGACATTGTTCGTTAATTATCGAGTTTGCAATCTAAAGAACTCACGACAGTCAGATAGTCGAAACATCGCATAAAGTCGAGAAATTATCCCGATAGCGAGTCGAATTGAACTGTCGAATCGTTGAGACGTCAGACCGAACAGTTGAACATACGCAATTTGACAAGTATGTGATACAGAATAATTCTGTCATTAGGTTTTGTTCTCGTTCGATATTCGGACTGTTCGGATGTTCGATGTTGTTACGCTTCATCTTTATACATGTCATCGTACGTCACGTATTTTCGAGATATTTTTTGAACTGTTAGCGTTTATGCCGCTAAGGTCCTGCCCATGCGAATCATGTCTGGGCCGAAACGGTCACGGATGCGATCCAGGACCGTCACGAGATTGTCCTGCTTTTGCTTTTCTTTTCGGCTCTCCGGAAACAGTGCCAGCTGGGCCGGCGGGAAAACCAGCTGATCACACAGCAAACACATATGCCGGATACGCACCCGGCGGGTCCACGCCGAAAACAACGCCTGCCTGGCCAGTTTGAATAGCGTCAAATCATTGGCAGTTGCCGGTTTTGCGGCGAACCGGCGGGAACGCCGGAAGCCGTCGGAATGGTCGAGGGTAATACGGATATGACGTGCGGCCAGTTGCCGACGGCGCAGTTTACGGCCGGCTTCCTCGGTCATCCCATACAGCACACGTTCCAGCACGGACAGATCGTTGGTATCTTCACTGAACTCGTGACCGATCCTGACAACCGGGCGTTCTTTACCAACGGGAAATACGGGAGAATTGTCGATGCCTCGAACCGACTCATATAAAAACAGGGCACGACTGCCAAAGGGAACCTGCAGGTGCGCCAGATGCAGTGCCGCAACCTGCGACACCGTGGACAGGTTCAGTTCCCGCAGTTTGAGAAGGTCATCCTGTTCGATTCCCGGGACAAACCAGATCGGGAGCGGGGCCAGAATCTTTTGTTCTTCGCCTTCCCCGACAACATATTCTCCCATGGGTTTGACCAGCCGGGTAGCCACCTTGGCCACCAGCTTGTTGGGCGCTACCGACCATATGGGGCTCAGGCCGAGACCTGTCTTTACATGCCGACTCAACCGCCAGGCAACATCGATGGGAGGACCCAAGAGCCGGCTGGTGCCGGTAACGTCCACAAACAAATGCCCGTCTCCGTCACCACTCTCAATCCGGGGTGAATACGGGAGGGCCTGTTTCAGAAGCGCCTGCATGGCACGTTCATAACGGTCCGGGTGCGGGGATAGCGTACGGGCATCCCGGCACAAGCGCAGGGCCTTTTTCAGCGCCATCTGCTTGCGAACCCCACTCTGATAAGCCTCTTCGCTCATGTCGTACACTGCTGCCCGCGCAGAGCCTTTGGGTGCAATGATGACCGGCCGGTTCACCAGCCGGGGATCCACCACCCGCTCGACAGCCACCGCAAAATCAGCGATATTAATGTGGATGATGGCACGGGACATACAATGCTTGTCCTTCGGACGACATTAGCGCTGCGCGCGTCATTACGCCTGCGGCTGTAATTTATGGTCATTTGCCCTTCGGGCGACATTTACCCTTCGGGTGTCATTAGCACTTCGTGCGACATTTATCCTTCGGACGATATTAGCGCTACGCGCGTCATTTGTTGTTGCAATAGCTCTTGGCCCGGAGACTACCTAAAACTTAAAACATAAAACCTAAAACGATCTACAATGACACGAAGTAAATGACCATTAATGACGCGTAGCGAATGACAATGGTCTCTACCCCTCAAACCCTACATCAACCCCCCGGCCCTTAACATCCCTGCCAGTTTCATGGCATTTCCGGGGGCCTGGGCTTGAACATGGTTGTTGAAAAAGATCAGGCCGTTTCGGGTATGTTCGGCCATCTTCTCGATCCGCTCTTCCGCCCATTCACGCAATTCATTGTCGGCATAGTCGTAGTTGAACTGCTTCTGCATGTTTCCGGAGCGCCACCCCCCGGCATTGCGGCCATGCAGACGAACATAAAAAAGATCCGGGCTTGTAATAATATCGACCGTTGGAAACAATCCTTTTATGTCCGGCGTATCCACGGCAACCAGTGTTACCCTGCGCCGTTCGAGCTCGGCATAGACACTTTCTGCTGCCCAGGACACATGGCGGAACTCGATGGCCATGGGCAACCCGTCGAGTTCATCCAGCAGTGCCGCCAGGTAGTGCCTGTTTTTGGGAACGCGATGGAAAGAAGGCGGAAACTGAAGTAAAACCGCTGCCAGCTGTCCTGACTGCACGAGTGGGGCAATACCGTCCCTGTACTGTTTCACATACCCGCGCCAGGCGTCCTCATCGATCTCGTGGGTCAGGTACCGGATCAGCTTGGCGGCAAACTGGAAGTCCGGCGAAACCTGCTGCAGCATCCGCTCGATTGCCTGTGATTTCGGCATCTGATACCAGGTGTAATTCAGTTCGGTAACGGAAAATATCTGCGCGTAGCACGTCAGCATCCGACCCGGCTTCGTATCCAACGGATAGAACCCGGCCTCTGCCCATTCCGCGTACGAATAACCGCTGGTGCCGACACGGATGTGGCAACGATACTTCTGATCATGGTTCGTGTCATTTGTGCTGCGCACGTTATTTACCTTCGGGTGTCATTTGGCCTGCGGCCGTAATTTATGGTCATTTGCCCTGCGGGCGACATTTACGCCTGCGGCTGTCATTGATAGTCATTTGACGCTTCGGACGATATTAGCGCTGCGCGCGTCATTCATCCTGCAGAGCTCATAAGCTCTGAGCGTAAGCGCTCAGGGTTTACAGCTTCGTACGCTTTGAGCTTGGGTGCGCCACCACCCTGCGCATGTAATTTGATGGAGCAAGCTTGCCGTAGCCGCAAGGCGTCGGGCCATGAAGCCGTAGATTACTACTGCGAATGGCACGCAACACAGCGGATGCGGTAAGATCGCTCCATCAAATGCATGGGGAACCGTCTGAATTCCCACCACCCTCCCCTGAACCAGTACATCACCAAACCCGTAGTGCATGGGTTTGTAACGGGGATTTTCCGGACGGAGCTCAATATGGTCCTGATGGAGATAAAACCGTTTGACCGTTGCCTCTTCACCATGGATCAACGCCACGACGATTTCTCCGTTCCGGGCATATTGACGGGGTTCACAAATGGCCAGGTCGTTATCCAGGATCCCCACATCTTTCATGGAATCACCATCGATGCGGAGTGCAAAAAGATTCTGCCCGCGATAAATGGTTGCATCAAGAACAATGCTCCCATCCCACTCCTGCTGCGCATACATGGGTAGACCGGCTGTCACACGACCGATAATCGGCACCTCCCGCCAGCGCTGACGTGCAGCAACTTCACGTGCACGATTCAAAAGGTGAACCGATCGGCTGTAGCGTCCTTCCCGTTTGACATAACCCTTGGCCTCGAGAACTCTCAGGCTTTGTGCGACAGCGGCATGACTCACCCCCAGATCCAGGGCTGCCTGACGAAGACTCGGCACCTGACCTTCCCGATCGATCTCCTGTCGCAGATACACCAGAAATTGTTCCTGCTTTTGGGTAAGTTGTGATCGTGGTTGCATTTGCATACACCCTCCTGCCTGTCTAAACCCTATCGTTGCATAAACAACATGGCAAAGTATAGATGCCGTTGTTGCCGATGGAAATCCAGCATATCCGATAAGAAATGTAAATGTCAATGTAAATATAAATGTATATGTTTATTTTACCATGTTGTTTACCCTGCGGGAAAGCCGGAGAACTTCAGATCCTGCGTTGCTGAGGGTTCGAAGTAAAGAACTACGACTTCACCCTCAGACGCGCTTGAGCTCTGAAGCCGTCCAGCTTTTGCAACGCTTAGGCGTAAGAAGTGTTACCGATAATCACCGGGGGATGGCGTTGTTGCGATGGAAATGCAGCGTATCCGATAAGAAATGTAAATGTCAATGTAAATGTAAGTGTATATGTTAATTTTTATACCGCTTACCGCTTACAGCTTACAGCTTAGAGCCAATAAAAAAAGGGCAACCACACGCTGAGTGCATGATTGCCCTTGGTTTCTTTTTGGATGAGGCTTAGAGGTAGTCGAGCAGCTTTTTGCCGGCAGAAAATTTGACGACGTTTTTGCCTTTGATCTTGATGACTTCACCGGTCTGTGGGTTACGACCCTTACGCGTTTTGCGATAGACTTTCTTGAATGTACCAAAGCCCACCAAAGTTACCTTGCCGTTTTTTTTCTTGAGTGCTTTCATCACATTGCTCATAAAAGAATCAAGTGATGCGCCAGCAGCGACCTTTGAAATGCCCGCGTCTTTTGCCATCTGTTCAACTAATTCTGCTTTTGTCATGTGCTCCCCCTTTTTTAATTTGGTTAAGTTCTACCAAGAATAAAATAGTTGTACAGCGGATTACAATAGGAGAACTAAAATGTCAAGAGTAAAAGCTTATGTATTATGGATCCGGAAGCTCTCTCATCTTTAAATCCCCTACAGACGCCTTTCTCCGGGAATTCGCAAATGATTAATTCAGGAATAGCAACTTTTTTCCACCCGCTTCCGTGTTGACCTATTGACATATCAAATTATTTACCTTGCGGATGTCATAAACAACTTCTGCGACGTTTGTCCTTCGGACGATGTTAGCGCTACGCGCGTCATTTGTTGTTGCTTAGGCTCGATAGCTGACAAAGAGCTAACAGCGCAAGAGCTAATGACTGCTTTTTCCCCTTCACTCTGCAATTCTCGAACCCTTTCTATCCTATACCCACCGTCTCCCCGACACTCCGGGACAAAAACATCATAGCCCTCATGTTTCAACGTTTCCGCAAATGAGAGGGATTGATCTTCTTCGCCGTGAACCAGGGCAATTTTTTTGATTCTCAGGTTGGACGATTTCAGGAATTGACACATTTCCTCTTTATCGGCATGGGCGCTGAAGCCACCCAGTTTAACGACTCTGGCTTCCAGGGGATATTCCTTGTTGAGGATCTTCACCAATGGTGGGGAGCCCTTTCGGCCACCCTCCTGGTATGCCGTCCCTTGTTCGAGGATTCTGCGTCCCAGCGTGTTGGCGGCCATATACCCGACGATCAGAATGGTATGTTTCGGGTTATGGATCTTGTAGCGCAGATGGTGAAGAATCCGCCCTGCTTCACACATACCGGACGCTGAAATAACAATGTGGGGCTTCTCCTCCCTGTTCAAGGCCATGGACTCCTCCACGGAAGAAACAAAGTGAATCTGTCCCATGCAAAAAGGATTCCGACCCTCCTGGAGAAATGTCTTGTGCGTTTCCTTATCATACACCTCAGGGTGCTCCCCGAAAACCCGCGTCAAATTCGTGGCCAGGGGGCTGTCAACATAAATCGGTACACGCTGCGCTTCACCGTCCTTGTAAAGCTCGTGGAGCGTATACAACAATTCCTGGGTCCGTCCGAAGGCAAAGGATGGTATCAGCACGGATCCACCACGTTCCAGCGTCTCGGCCAGTATGCGCTTCAAACCCGGCTTCAAATCCTTGACAGGCTCATGCAGCCGGTCCCCGTATGTGCTCTCCATGATCAGCAAATCGACATCTCTGTCCTCTTCCGCAAAACGGGTGCTGGGATCACGGATGATGGGCTTTCCAAATCGCCCGATATCGCCTGTGTAGCAGACAGTGGCGGATTTCCCATCTTGCCGAATACGGAACATGCTGAAGGCTGATCCCAGGATATGACCGGCATCATAGAGCGTACAATTTATCCCTTTGCCCACAGAAAACGGATGTTCATAGGGATACCCGTCAAAAACCCCAAGCGTATTCTCGGCATCAGCAATGGTATACAGGGGCCGGACTGCTTCGATTCCGTGATCGGTCATCAGGCGGTCAATGGCCTCCACATCCAGTTGATGGCGGTTCTTCTTGAGGATTTTCTGAATTTCCCGGGTCCTTCCCTGACGTGTTTTACCACCATCGCCGTCCCCTTTCAGCTGGGTGAGGTGGTTCCGCAGCGCCTTGTAGTTCAGATAAGACGCATCCGACTCCTGGATGTGGGCGGCATCCAACAACAGATAATTACAGGCATCCGCGGTTGCGTTCGTACACAAAATCCGACCTTTGAAACCTTGCTTCATCAATACGGGCAGTCGTCCGGAATGGTCGATGTGGGCGTGAGACAGCACCACATTGGTAAGGACAGCCGGATCGACCGGCATAACCTGGTTCTTTTCGTGTGATTCCTTTCGACGTCCCTGAAACATGCCACAGTCAAAAAGAATACGATCTTGACCAGCTTTTAACAGGTGCATCGACCCGGTCACTTCCCTGACACCGCCGTAAAATGTAATCTCCATGTATTCCTCCCAGTTAGATTCTATATTTCTCCCAATGATTTAAGCAGATCGTTTATCGAGTCCTGGCCCATTGTCTGCTAGGACCGATAGAATGCCTGGAAGCTGAGTGCTGTTAGCTGCTATAAGCCTTCAGCCTACAGTCTCGAACTCTTATATCACCCTCGATCTCCTCGAACCCTGTATCACGTATACGACATCAGGTGTGTCCGCAGGTTGGCTTTCTTGTTCTTGATCCCCAGTTTCTGTCGGATACTGTCCCGGTGAGACTCGATGGTACGTGTAGACAAAAAGAGTGTCTCAGCAATTTCTTTGGTCGTTTTGCCATGCTTAACCATATTGGCAATCTGCATCTCAGCGGGCGTCAAGTTCAAATAGCGTGTCGACAGTGACTTTGCAAAAGGCGATACAATATCGTTCAGATTCGATTCCAGGATTTCCACAATGATTTTCTGTCGATTGTCCAATCGGCTCACTTTGATCTTTTCCAGAAAAGGCATGACCAGTTCCTTAACATTGTAGATAACCTGCTCCTCGAGTTCATTCTTGTCTTCCTCGCGCTTCTTCAAAAGTACCTTCAGGGCCGTATTCATTTCCTCGAGGTTTTCAGACTTGATTCTCAACTCCCTTGTGCGCTCATCCACCCGTTGTTCCAGTTTGTCATGCGCTTCTTTGAGTTTTTGCTGCATGATACTTTTATGCAGCGCGATTTCAATGGCTGCAAGGAGCTGCCTCTCCTGCAGGGGTTTCAAAACATAGGCATAGGGCCCGATGGGTTTGGCCCGCTGGATCATCTCTTCATCCGCATAGGCCGTCAGAAAAATTACCGGTATATTGAGGGCCTTGTTGATCTTTGCCGCTGCCGAGATCCCATCCAGTTTTCCGGGCATCACAATATCCATCAGCATGAGATCCGGTTTGAGCTCCAGGGCCATCTCGACGGCGTCTATCCCCGTGGAGGCAATTCCAACAACTTTGTAGTTATTGGCTGTCAGGCACTCTCCGATCTGGGAGGCAATGATGACTTCGTCGTCGGCAATGATAATTCGCTGCATAACTCTTCACTCCTTTTGACATGGGTGTGCTTAATCGTCCATTGACTGTCGAGTTTGTTTTTGACGACCGCCGCGATATGACCGTTGAAATAAACCTGTTCGATAAGATATCTTTTGTCCTGGTAGGCAATTTCCAGATGCCGGCGGTCCCATAGCCGCTTGACCACACAATTTGACAGCCCGGCCATGCCGACACCTTCGGCTTTCAAAACCGCTTCCTTGGCCGTCCAGAATCGAAAAAACAGCATTTCAGAGCGAGATCCCCCAAGCCGCCACTCCCCATCATTTGCCACTCTTTTGAACATGGGGCTTGAAATGGTCCGGACTTCTTCGATATCGATCCCGGTTTTTTGAAGAGAGATAACCGCCCCTACGTATTTCGGCTTGTGCGTCACTGACCAGTAATGACCATCGAAGGGCATGGGCGCGCCGTTGGCATCCTTGCGGAGTTTTCCAAGCTGGAGTCGTCCTTTTTCTGAACAGATTTCAAGGGCCTGACGTGCCAGGCGACTCAGCGCCACAACCCGTTCCCTGCCCTTGAGCCCGTGGTCCTTTAGAGGTACGGGGAGTATGACCGGAAAGATCCGATGTACCAGATTCGATGCGGTGTTGCTCTGTTTCATAGAAAAACTTTTTAGTTTTTGCTGAGGAGATGCTCCTTAATTTTTTGTGCCTCGGCATAGATCTGTTTCTTTGGCAGACCGTAACGGTCGGCGATGTTTTTTACCAGACTGGAAAGCCTTAACCCATCGCAATGAAGTCCTTGGATAATTTCTTCCCTGAGAGCATCCGCCCCGGGTGTTTCCTGCTCGGCGCCCCCTTTAAGGACCAGTGTGCATTCCCCCTTGATTTCCGGACGACCTGCCAGCACATCAAGAATCTCCGACAAGTTTCCGCGTACAAACTCTTCATGACGCTTGGTCATCTCCCGTGACAAGACCCCCTGCCGATCCCCCAGCGTTTCGATCAGGTCGTTGATCAGCACCCTGATTCGCCTTGGCGACTCGTAAAAAATCATCGTTTTTTTTTCATCGGCCAAAGACGTCAGAATTTTCTGCCGTTTCCCTTCCTTGCGAGGCAAAAATCCCATGAACACGTAGGCATCTGTGGGCAACCCTGACGCACAGAGTGAGGCCAGTACAGCTGAAGCACCCGGTATCGGGACGATACGAATTCCCGATGCTATGGCCTCTTTGATCAAGCGATAACCCGGGTCGGAAAGCGTCGGCGTCCCCGCATCGGAAACAAGTGCAATGGACGCACCGTCCTTTAAGCGTTTGACCAACGCGTCTGTTCGCTGGTTTTCGTTATGCTCATGGAGAGATATCATGCTGTTACGGATCGCGTAATGCGTCAGCAGCCGCTTGGTATGCCGGGTGTCTTCCGCTGCAATAAGTGCAACATCCTTTAGCGTCTGGATCGCCCGGAACGTGATATCCGCCATGTTTCCGATGGGAGTGGCCACCACGTAGAGGATACCGTTTACATTGGAATTCAAGGCTGTATGATTATAATTTTCATCCATGCTGTCATTCTTTCCCGTGTTCAAAAAAATAGTCCGATGGGCACAAAAGTTTACCGGGGACATGACATTGAGAGTGAGTATAACGTAATTAACAACGCTTGCGCAACCGAAATGCAGATATATTTGTGTTGAATTTTTTTTGAACTTTCTTAATAATGGTCCTGATCAACTGACACAAAAACCTAAATTGGGCTTTGGAAATCCGTATTTTCCCGACGTCCAAAGGAGATGGTTATGAAAAAAACCTTGCTGGTTACCTCTCTGCTCATCATCCAGCTCCTGGTGCTCTCTTGCAGCGGGCAGGCCAAACAAGTCCAAAATGACGCTCAGGCAGCGCCAAACTGGATCGACACCGGCGGTATTGACCTGTTTCCTTCAGACCTCTTCATCACCGGAGTGGGAAGTGCCGATGTAAAATACAGTGATACAGCCGCCGCTCAGGCCGAGGCGGATTCAAAATCCATTGCACAGGTTGCCAAGCAGATCGAAGTCGTTATTCAGCAGCTTTCCTCCAGTTTCGAACGGGAAGTGTCATCAGGTGCAGGAGAAACGTTGAGTCAGAGAGATATATGGGAAAAAACCGCCGCTTACGTCAAAATAAAAGTGGAGGGCGTCCGAATCGAAAGTCGCTACTATGATAAAAAACAGGACCGGATGTTTTCACTTGCAGTTCTGGATCGGATGGCACAGGGCAGGAAAATCTCCGACGAAATCACCGCCCTCAAATCAAACGCGGCCACCATGACCATGGAGGCTGAAAAAAGCAAGCAAAGTCTTCAAAAAGTGCATCGATCCGTGGCTGCTTATGGTCTGGCTATAAAAAAGTTGATTCTGGCGGTGAGAAAAAATCAATATCTGGGAATTATCGCACCACGGATGATCCATAGAGACATCTCCACTACATTGGCAAGGCTTCAGGCAGATGTGACCGATCTTATGTCGCAATTCTCATTTGAGATACTGGGAGGCGACAACCAGAAGGGAATCGTCGGTGGCAATCTCCCCCAACCGCTGCAGTTGAAGGTATTCTATAACAATCAGCCGGTTCCATCCGTCCCTATCATGTTTGCATTTGTCCAGGGCTCCGGAAATGTAGACCCGTATGCGCGATCCAATCAGGACGGCCTGGTTTCCTCCACTGCCGGCAACCTAGGCCCCACCGGTGAAAAAATTAATAAAATACGAGTGTATATCAATGTTTACCCGTCTGACCCCAACATTCAGAAAGAACTGTCAGCAAGTATCACACCCGTATACGCCCAGTTTACATATGAACTCCCGCCCATTGAAGAAATCCGCGTCGCCGTGCTGATCAACGAATACAACCTTGGATACGAACAGCGCGAATCCTTTCTGAAAAACCATGTAGTTCAATCTCTGGGGCGGTCCAAACTTCAGGTCATTAAGGAAATACCGCGTGAGTATCAGTTGGAATCCTATGATCTGACCGGTGGACCGGGCCTGGCCGTGAAGTTGAAAAAACTTTCGGAGATAGCAGACCTGGCCGTGATCGGCGAAGCCAGGGCGACCCTGCTGGACACCAGCTCCGGATCTTCCCTTATCATTGCCAAAGCCCGGGCGGTGATCAAGATCTTCGACCTGTCATCCAATACTGAACTCGGGAATGTAGATGTGTCGACCAAAGGAGCCGGTCCCGACAGAGACGAAGCCGGCCGCAGGACACTGAAGAAACTATCTGTCTCGGCCGGAAAAGATGTGGACAGGGAGATACAGAGGACCTTGTTTGGGAAGTAAAGCATATAGGGTTCAAGGAGCGGAGGTTTCCAAGGGTTAGCAGGGACAAACATTGTCATTAGCTATCGCGTTATTAAATGACGCGTGTCAACGTTTTAGGTTTTAAGATTAAGACGTTCAGTTAGGAGCTTTTTCAGCTATCAAGCGCTAATATCGCCATCCGAAGGACAGAATGACTATTAATGACAGCCGCAGGCGTAATATCGTCCGAAGGACAAATGACTATCAATGACAGCCGCAGGCGTAATATCGCCCGAAGGGTAAATAAAATCGCTCAGCAATTTTATTTGTTGAGTCCGTCGAAGAACTCACCCGGCACTTCCACCTCCATTTCGACCTCCACCGCGCCATCCGACATTTCTCTTTTGTCGATGATTCTGGCACCCCTGAGAAATGAATTGACCTGAACATTCACCTGGTCGCTCTCGGCAACAAAGTCTTTGACAGTCGTCTTGGAATCTATCTGGGCACCCTCAATTTCCTGCACCAGATTCCGCATCGCATCAGCCTGGGCAGCCCTGGCGGCAAGCGTTCGCGCCAAGGTGGGGTTCTTGTGTTTCGGTGAGGGGACACCGATACCCCTGGCTCTGAAAATCCTGGGTTTCGAGGGTTCTTTCTGGGGTTTCGGCAACGGCGCCTTGTAGAGCGCCACCAGTCTGCTGTCCTTATCGACCTCTACGTCCACAGAAGTCAAAAGGTTGCCGTATGTCACTCCCACTACTTTGGCGTTGATATAAAAGACATCATTCAACTCTGACACGGATCCTGAAATAATGGTCTCCGCACCCAGCAGTTTTCCGAACGCCTGTGTCGATGACTCATCAACAAATGATGAAACCTGAAATTGCTGCTCTGCAATGACCTTGTCAATGATAGCACGCTCCAGGACTGAGAACTGTTCCGAACTGGAAAAATAAGGTGTCAGTTTGTCGGCAATATAGCGGCCCAGTTTTGAAACAGACTGATCGTCATTGACAAGATCTGCAATTGCAATGACCATGGGTTTACTCGGCGGCCCGCCGGCCTTGCCCATATTCGATGACTCATCGGTGGTGTAGCTTTCTTTCGACGTCACGGTCACCGACGGGTCTGCCCTGCCCTCTTGCTTGGCAATTTCCCTCTCCAGTTCCGCCATTGCATCCTCTGCATGCTGCTGGGTCTGTTCTTCCGGCGAAAGCGGCTTGCTTTCATCACCTGCAGAAGCTGTGGAAAAACCGTCTGTTTGTCTGAGTTTGTAAACCTCCTCGTTTAATCGATTCCCCAAATACTCCAGGGCTTCCACGAATTGAGAAAATCGTGGTGTTCGTTTTTCAAACCTCTCTTTTTCCTGTCGACTCTCAAAAGCGGATGGTCTGTCAGATGACGGTGTTGAGGCGCATGATATAAAAACAAATATCATTAAAACCGATACCCCTATCGATAAAACTTTCAATACGGCCCCCTTTCCTTTAAAAAAACCGATTGTTAGATAGATATCAAAGGTCCGATACACCCGTCAATATTTTTATATTGAGAATAAACAATTGACTTCAATTTGAATATAATTTATTTTTATCAACAAACAATAAGCGGCTATACTACGTTACTCGCTCTTGCAATTGAGGAACCTCGCAGCATGCGAAGCACTGCCGTACGGCAGAACCTACGGGGAATGCGCTCGCTGTTTCGGTTCAGTTGTCATTATACTGAAATGTGATTCTTGCCTCACAGAGAGGAGGTGAAACTTGGTGAAACCCTTTAAAGTTTTTTCCATTTTACTGATCGCTCTTCTTGCCACTTGTTGGACGTTCAGCCAGCCGGTTCAGGCCTACACACCCAAAGAAATCTATCAGAAAGCAGGTCCCGGCGTTGTTTTCATCTTTGCCTCCAAGGGGTCCAGCAAGGGAAGCGGCGGGACGGGCTCGATCATCACCCCGGAAGGTCTCATCATCACAAACGCGCACCTCTTTACCCAGAAAGATTCGTCAAATCTTCTCACAAATATATCGGTTTTTCTGAAGCCGGATAGAGTGACCGGCGATCATAAGGCCGACCTGGCAAAAGGCTATCGTGGCGAGATACTGGCATATGATCTGCCGCTCGATTTGGCCCTCATCAAGATCGTCAATCCTGACAGGAAATTTGAGACCGTACCGCTTGCAGATTCTGAAATCATCGACATCGGTGAACAGGTTTATGCCATCGGCCATCCAGAGCAGGGCGGTCTGTGGAGCCTGACAACGGGCGTTATCAGCGCCCGCTGGAAAAATTATGGCGGCGTACCGGGAAAAAACCTGTTTCAGACGGATGCCAGCATCAACAGGGGCAACTCAGGCGGACCGCTGCTCGACGATCAGGCATCCATGATCGGTATCAATTCCATGATCGCCCGCAAGGCAGCCGATGGACTTACCATTACGGATGTCAATTTTTCAATCCGGACCAAGGTCGCCATCGATTGGCTCAATCAAAACGGATACGCGATATCGACTGCACGGCAAACAGCCCCGAAACCACCGCCGCCGGTGCAGCTGATTGAAAAACCGAAAGCACCCGAAGTCATACCGGAAAAAGTCGTCGTAAAACCGGAACCGCCGGTGAAAAAAGAAGAAATCATCCCGCCGGTGGCGGAAAAGCCCTCGCAAAAGCAACCGGTCGTCACCCAGGAACAACCCAAGAAAGAGAGCCTCCCCCCCTCCCGCTAGCACCCAAAACGGACAAGCCAAAAGCACCCAAAGACACCCCATCCACTGAAAACCTCATATCCCAAAAGCCCAAGCAGGGGAAGATTCTGACAGAGAAAAAACCATATCAGATGGATTCCCTGCTGGAGGGAATGCGCGAAATGGAAGACTTAATGGATGAAATGAAAGATATGATGGATGATTTTAAAGAAAGGAGAAAAAAATGAAATCAAAATACCTCGTTATCATCTGTGCATTAATAGTATCGGGCATGTTTCTTTTCACGGGCTGCTCTTCAACGCCTGAAAGCGCTTTTTCCAAAGGACCTGAATGGGTCTACAAGGGAAGTGGTGCATTTGACGCTGAAAAAGGAAAAGTTTTTTATGGCGTCGGGATTGCCTCGGGTATTAAAAATAAGGCACTGCTGGTAACGACTGCGGATAACCGCGCCAGAGCCGAAATCGCCAAGACCCTTGAGACCTATGTGGCTGTCCTTGCTAAAGATTACATGGCCTCCACAACGGCCGGAGACATGTCCGAAACATCGGAAGAACAACATGTCGAGCAGGCGCTTAAAACCTTTTCCAAGACAACGATTCATGGCGCCACCATTGTCGATCACTGGCAGGATCCAGCGGACATGACCATGTACGCCTTATGCGAACTTGACCTGTTTGCCTTCAAGGATGCCCTGGAGACCCATAAGGAACTGGATGCCAAAGTAAGAGATTACGTCAGAAAGAATGCGGATAAAATGCACGACCAGCTCGAAGAGATGGAAAACAAGCAATAATAAATTCGTTCCACGAATTTATTATATGAAACAAAAATCAGCGCCATCTAATGGCGCTGATTTTTTTTATGGGTATGCCAGATCGAATGCATTTTGAATGAGATCGATTTCCTGCATTACCTCTGGTGGCATTGAACCGTCACCACATCAAATCTGGCATCTTGATCCATCTGGTGATTGGATTTAAGGTAGTAAAGAGCCGTCATGGATATTTTTCTCTGTTTATGGGGTGTTATGGCGAGCCTGGCGCTCCCGTAGGACATGGACCGCCGGGTCTTCACTTCGACAAAAACAATCGTTTTTTTATCCCTTGCGATGATGTCGATCTCACCCACCGGGCAGGTGTAATTCTGCTCAAGAACTTTGTAGCCCTTTTTTTTGAGGTAGCGAACCGCCAAGTCCTCACCCGCTTTCCCGAATGCCTGGTGCTGATTCATTCCGTGAGATATTCCTTGACCCCTCTAAAGGTCTTGCGATGGATGGGTGAACAACCAAATTTTCGGATCGCCTCCCTGTGCGCCCGGGTAGGGTATCCTTTATGCTTTGAAAACCCGTATTCCGGATAGGTTCGGTCAAAATCCACCATCATCCGATCCCGTGTGACCTTGGCAATAATCGAAGCTGCGGCAATGGAGATGCTCAGGGAATCCCCTTTGGGGAGAGGGTTTTGCGGCAGATTCAATGGAATTGGAAAGGGCCCGTCGATGAGCAGGAAGTCAGGTTGTATGGCAAGGTTTTCCACGGCTTTCGCCATGGAGAGAAGTGCTGCCTGGAGGATGTTTATAGAATCGATGGTTTCAGGCCCGACGATACCGACCCCAAGGGCCAGTGCAGCTTCCTGAATTCCAGGGAACAGGTCCGCCCGCTTTTTCGGTGTCAGTTTTTTGGAATCATCCACATCGCCGATGCTGAAAGTCTCGGGCAGAATGACTGCCGCAGAAACAACAGGACCGGCCAAAGGACCCCGGCCGGCCTCATCGATTCCCGCTATCAGTGAATAGCCTTTTTTTCGAGCTTCACTCTCGAACGCCCACAGGTCTCTATTCATTTAGTTAAAGCGTTTTTCCTTGATCCTGGCCGCCTTACCCCTTAATTTGCGCAGGTAGTAAATCTTTGCCCGGCGCACCCTGCCCTTTGTAACCACTTCTATGTCGCTGATAATCGGTGAATGCAGGGGGAAAATACGTTCAACACCGATACCGTAAGAAACTTTTCTGACGGTAAAGGATGCGTTGACGCTTCCTTTTTGCTTGCTGATGACAACTCCCTGAAAGGCCTGAATCCTCTCTTTTTCACCTTCCCTGATTTTAACGTTCACCTTTACGGTATCGCCTGCATCAAAGTGCGGAAGATCCATACGCAACAGTTCATTTTCCAGTTGTTTCATTTTTTCCATGGGTTACTCCAATATGATGTTATTTAATAAACTCGTTTCACAATTCTATAAAACGCGGCCGGGCCGCTTCATTCTATCCTATTTCCCCCGATAGCGTCATTTGCACTTCGTGCGACATTTATCCTTCGGATGTCATTTGCCTTTCAGGCGTCATTTACACTTCGTGTGCCATTTGTCCTCTGGGCGATATTTGCGCTACGCGCGTAATTCATCGTTGCTTAAAGCGGATAGCCACAATAAATGACACGAAGTAAATGACTATTAATGACGCACAGCAAATGACCTGTTTTTTTCCTTACTCCCTCAACAACCTGTCCAGCATAATCGCTGCTGCGGATCTCACCGACAGGTGGTTGTAATCCGTAGACCCACAAATGGGTTCCAGGAGATAATCCGCCCGGTTCAGGAAATCCTCCGTCAATCCCCATGCCGTGCCCAATACAAGTGCATAAGGACCGCCCATCCTGATCTTCTCCCGCAACACATCCATCGACAGGCTGTTGGCCCGTTTTCGAGCACTGGTGACAATTGTTTTCGGAGGCCCATTGTCTTCTGCTGCAATGTCCGTCAACGCCGCTTCAAAGGATTCGCTGACACGAATGATGGACAGGGCTTCCTTCCTTTGGGGATTATATTCAGCCCCTGCACCTGATACCCAATGTGACACGATTTTGTCAACAAGTTCCAACTGGTCACGAACAGGTGTCACAATATAGAGTGAACGGATACCATAGGTTCTACCAGCCCTGGCGATATCATGCAGATCAAGATTCGTAACCGCCGATGCAATGATGTCACCATTTTTACTGACGACCGGATAATGGACCAGTATCACGTGAAGATTGGGCCTTGATGATGTTTTCAATGTCATTGCACCATTTTTTCAGGATATCAATCTCCCGTATGCTCAACTGTTTGTCCTTCAACAGATCCGGTCGTTTCAAGAGGGTGCGTATCAGGGACATTTCAAGCCGCCATTCATCGATCTCCTGGTGATTGCCCGACAGGAGAACATCCGGAACCGCTTCACCCTCAAAAAGATAGGGTCGTGTGTAATGGGCATGCTCCACAAGATTCCCTGAAAATGTATCTTTTTCAGCAGAATCTTCACCGCCCAGGACACCGGGTATCAGACGCGCCACCGACTCCATCATGACCATGGCCGCCAGTTCCCCCCCCATCAGCACATAGTCACCAATGGAGATCTCATCATCAACAAACTGATGGTCGATCCGTTCGTCAACCCCCTCATATCTTCCACAGATCAAGATCAATCCGTCACAGGCGGCATACGAGCGTGCCGTGGCCTGATCAAAGGTTCTGCCCTGGGGTGTCAACAGAACCGTCTTGGATGCCGGAGAGGCATTTTTTGCGGCCCGAATGGCTCCTGCCAGAGGTTCAGGCTTCATGACCATTCCGGAACCGCCGCCATATGGCCGGTCATCGGTGACCTGGTGTTTGTCTGTCGCAAAATCCCTGATGTTGAAAACAGTTACACCGATTTGTTGCTTTGCCACAGCTCTTGCGATGATGCCATGCTGTAAAAACAGGTGAAACATCTCCGGAAATATCGTTAAAACAGTGAAATTCATTTAGCTCTTGGCTCATGGCTCATGGCTCTTAGCTGTTAACTGATCAAGAGCTAAGGTCCAAGAGCTAAGAGCCTTCCCTTCGAACCCTTGTGTCACCCTCCGACCCTCTGTCTATAACCCCTCAGGCAAATCCACCCGCATGATTCGTTGTTCCAGATCGATCTCTCTTACAACAGACACCAGGGCGGGAATCAACACTTCCTTTTCTGTTGTCCCGTCCATTCTTTTAACAACATAAACATCGTTGCTGCCGGTCTGGATAATGGAGCTTACCTCGCCGAGATAGTCTCCTGCCATGCCGTACACGGACAACCCCAAAAGGTCGGTCCAATAATAGGTTCCTTCTTCCAGCACATCGAGTGCGGCTTTCTCGATAAAGAGCTCTGACCCGACAAGTTTCTGGGCCTGGTCGCGATTTTTTATGCCTTCCAGAGATAAAAGAATGGATTTGGAATGCGGTTTCGCCCAAATAACCTTCAGTACGAATCCATTGCCGTGAGAATCTTTCAGATGTAAAGACATGCCGGATGTATATCTGGCTGTCGATTCAGCGTAGGAAAAAACCTTGAGCACTCCGTTGAGGCCATGCACACCAATGATCTTCCCTATGGAAAGGAGATGTGAATTATCCACAAAATTATTCGATAATTTCCAGGACTGTCCGCTTTTTGATTTTTGCGGACGCTGCACTCAAAATCGTCCGCATAGCCCTCGCGGTTCTGCCCTGTTTCCCGATAACTTTCCCTAAATCCTCTTTGGCCACTTTCAGTTCCAATACGGAGGTTTGATTACCCTCAACCTCCTCAACGGAGACTTGCTCTGGATTGTCCACAAGTGCCTTGGCAATATAAAAAATCAACTCTCTCATCGCTCTATCTCCTTTGTAGTTGAGAATTAGCGTATCGATATTATGCCGGACTCGCGAATAAACCTTCTTTTTTCAAAATATTTTTAACTGTGGCTGTTGGAAGCGCCCCTTTGTCCATCCAGTATTTAACCCGCTCGGTTTTGAGTGTAACCTCGGCCGGTTCCTTTAATGGATTATACGTGCCGATGGCTTCCAGGAACCGTCCATCCCTCGGACTCTCGTTGTCTGCGATAACAATGCGATAAAATGGCCGTTTCTTTGCACCATGCCTGGCCAACCTGATTTTAACTGACATACAACTTCTCCTTTAGAAAGGAAGCATTCCGCGCCCCAAGCCGCGCATACCACCTTTGTTGATTTTCTTCATCATCTTGAGTATTTGTGCATAATTCTTTATCAACTTATTCACGTCTTGTACACGAGTTCCACTTCCTTTTGCAATCCTTTTCCGCCGACTTCCATTGATGATGGTATGGATCCGCCTCTCCTGGGGTGTCATCGAATTGATAATCGCTTCGATCCTGACAAATTCATTGTCATCAACCTCAAGATTTTTCAACTGTTTGACTTTGTTCATGCCCGGGATCATACCGATCAGATCTGAAAAAGAGCCCATCTTTCGAATCTGGACCATCTGATCTCGAAAATCCTCCAGGGTGAACTGGCTTTTGCGGAGCTTCTTCTCGAGTGCAACCGCTTGTTTTTCGTCCATCACGGCCTGGGCTTTTTCGATCATCGTCAGGACGTCGCCCATACCCAGTATTCTGGAAGACATCCGTTCCGGATGAAAAGGTTCCAGCTCGTTCAGTTTTTCACCGACCCCGATAAATTTAATCGGTTTGCGCGTGACGGATTTGATAGAGATGGCCGCGCCACCCCGGGCGTCGCCATCCATCTTGGTCAGGATAACACCACCAAGGTCCAATACACCATCAAAAGCCTCGGCGATATTCACCGCATCCTGGCCGGTCATGGCATCCGCCACCAGGAGTGTTTCGGACGGTTCGACCGCTGTCTTTATCCGGCGTAATTCGGCCATCAGTGTTTCGTCAATATGAAGCCGGCCTGCGGTGTCAAGAATCAGTGTGTCGCCCCCGGCTTTTATTGCCGCGCCTCTTGCCTCGCGGCAAATATCCACCGGATCCATATCGGCCATGGAAGGATAAACCGGCACATCTATCTGTTGGCCCAGCTTCGTGAGTTGATCGATGGCAGCCGGTCTGTAGACATCCGCCGGGACCAGGTAGGGATGGTAGCCCTTTTCCCTGATATATACGGCGAGCTTTCCAGCGGTGGTTGTCTTTCCCGAGCCCTGCAGACCCACCAGCATAATCGACATGGGCCTCGTACCCGAAAGAACAAGCTCCTGGTGATGACCGCCCATGAGCGTTGTCAACTCTTCGTTAACGATTTTGACAACCTGCTGGCCAGGCGTGAGGCTTGCCATGACCTCCTGGCCTAAGGCCCGTTCCTTGATATCTGCAATAAACTGCTTGACGACCTTGTAATGGACGTCGGCCTCCAGGAGCGCCATTCTGACTTCGCGTAAACCATCCGTAATATTTTTTTCGGATAGTTTCCCGTGACCTTTTAGTTTTTTAAAGGCTGTGCCAAGCTTGTTGCTTAAATTGTCAAACATGTTGCTGCGTGGATCCCTGGTTCAGTATCTATTAATTACTCTACCTATTAAACGCTTGAAAGTAGTATTAATTGCATGTTATGTCAAGAATAAATTCGCTGCGCGAATTTATACCGCTTGTCATAGTAACGTTCCGAAAATAGGATGGCGGCATAAGGGGTTGTAGCAGAAAAAAGGTCCTCAATCGGAACGTTTTTCTGACAACCCCTATATCTGGCGCAGCTGCGCTGCTTTCGGGTTTCAGCATAGTTAGAGCGAAATGGGTGATCCAATGGCGATTTGCGCTGTTTGAGACAATTAGGGCACCTTACGTCAGCGCATGACAATGAACAATCCAATATGAAAACATATCCGCCAAAAACCGATATCAAGGATCTGACCAGAGAAGAGCTGGCCGGGTGGTTCGAAGATCACGGCATGCGCTCGTTTCGTGCAACCCAGGTTTTCAAATGGCTGTACCTGCAGCAGGTGGATGCATTCGATCAAATGACGGACCTGGGCAAAAAAACCCGGGAACTGCTGTCTCAGAACTTTTTAAGCGAACGTCTTTCATTGAAACAGGTGGCCACTTCTAAAGATGGTTCTGAAAAATATCTGTTCGAGCTGGGTGACGGCAACCTCATCGAGTCCGTTCTGATACCGGAAAAGGATCATTACACCCTCTGTATTTCAAGCCAGGTCGGCTGCAGTCAGGACTGCCGATTCTGTCTCACCGCCCAAAGCGGGTTGATTCGCAATCTGACGCCGGCGGAAATCATCTCACAGGTTCGGGACATCAGTCACTTAACGACCGGCTCCAGAAACCTGACCAATATCGTTTTCATGGGCATGGGCGAGCCTTTGGCAAATTATCGCAATGTCATTCATGCCCTGAACGTCATCACGGACAGTGATGTGGGGCTGAAACTTTCCAGCAGACGCATAACCCTTTCAACAGCCGGTCTTGTTTCGCGAATGGCAGACCTGGGAAAAGATACCCAGATCAACCTGGCCGTGTCCCTGAATGCTACGGACAATGAAACACGCAGCAGATTGATGCCCATCAATCGCACGTACCCCATAGAAAAACTCATGGAGGCGTGCAGCGACTATCCGCTGAAAAATCGCAATAAAATCACCTTTGAATACATTCTGATGAAAGGAATCAATGACTCGCCCGAAGATGCCCGGCGACTGGCCGGACTCTTGAGACCGATCAAGGCCAAAATCAATCTGATTCCGTACAACACCTACGAAGACAGCCCTTTTGAATGTCCGGACGAGCCGGTCATATCCAGATTTCAGGACATTCTTATTGCCAGCCATTACACCGTCATGGTTCGGCGCAGCAAAGGCCAGGATATTTCGGCAGCCTGCGGCCAGCTCCGGGCCAGGGCCATCCAGGGGCCGCTTTCCAGTCCCCAATAACCCGGCACCTAAAAGTAGATACCCGGGTCCAAAAGGTCCGGCACTGATTCAACCCTATAAGGGATTAATATTATGCACATTCAGCGTGTGATAAATTCTAAATCCGAATATCGAAATACGTATAAATAACGGGAATAAACAAATCCAAATATCAAATACTCAAATGATTGAAGAACCTCGCAGCATGCGAAGCACTGCCGAACGGCAGAACCTATGGGGAATGCGCTCGCTTTTTCGGTTCAAACATAGTGCTTGAACGTGTATCTCCAAGGTCTTGTTTTGGTCATTCGAATTTGGATCATTCGGTATTGTTTAGGATTTATCTTACGGATATTCGTGCGAATTTGCTTCGGATTTGAGTAACCACCGCCAGCGGCAATGAAAAATACTTTTTTGTTAATGAATCAGGTACTTACTCACCACCTCGGGCGCCAAGGGCGAAACCGTCACGTCTTCCCGGCCCTTTGAAGAAATCACCTTGACCTGAACCGACGTATCCGCCGGCGCCTTGCTGTACCCTGCACAGACAGATGCCGCCAGAAGAACCGTATCCTTGGCCGCCCCATTGGGGATGACCACCAAAGGCCCGGGACAATTCCGGACCTTTAACACCACATCCACAGCAGGGTCGATGTAACGCTCCATCTGTTCATTATCTTGTTTGGTGCGGCCCACAATGATCTTTGCCTGGGCATTGATGCGAAAATGTCTGCCATACTTCAGCAGGTGAAGTTCGTTTTCCGAGTATTGGTCCTGGTGAGCGAAAAGGTCCTTCAGTCGATTGGCATAGCCTTTGTCCGTCAAAAGACATCCGCCCGCCGGAGCAGGGTAATCGGTGAGACCAAAGCTCCGTGCGAGTTGTATCTGTTCTTTTCTTGAACGTCCTGTAATGCCGAGCAGGGCTTCCCGGTCAACAAGTCCCTCCTTTTCCGGAATGGTTTCCTCCAGCCGTTTGGCACTCAATGGCCTGACAATATATCCGTCAAACCCTGAATTTTTTTCTACATACCGCAAGGAAGGACGGGTCTGGGACATGGGACGCTGCCCCAGAACCTCACCACTGAAAAGAAAGTCGAACCCTTTTGCCCTCATCATTTCACCGGCCATGCGGAACATGAGGGCATGACAATCCAGACAGGGATTCATGTGTTTGCCGTAACCGCAGTTAGGCGCCTTCAGCATCGTCAGATACGGCCTGGTAATATTTTGAACGGTCACCGGTATACCGGTGACAGCGGCGGCCCGGCGTGCTTTTTCAGAAGAGAAAAAGGGTGTTTCAAATGTGATCCACTCCACACACAGCCCCTGTTCTCTCAACACGAGACCGGAAAGGATGCTGTCCAGACCGCCGGAACAAAGCCCGAGCCCCCTGCCTTTTTTTTGATTGATCTTCATGGTTTCTTT
>CAWKCS010000027.1:0-23076 GCA_963848165.1 uncultured delta proteobacterium
AATCGAAAGGTTGTCACTCAGGGCATATCGTTGGTCAAAAGTTGATTTTCGATAATTCAGGCAATTTACTTACAAAAGAGAATCCGGATCGGGTATGTTCCTTTTTGATGCCGAATTTAACGGTACTAATTAATGCTTTCTTCGAAAATCTTATGAACGGGCGGAATCCAAATGAGGTAATGTTTAACTCAAGCGGATGTTTTGATACAGGTCTCTCTTGTGGTGGGTGGGGACATGTCGTGGTTGAAATGCGCGCAATTAAATCTTGACGGACGGGAAGCGTGATCGGTCGGTGTGGGGCAGGAATTTTGCAGCGCTGAAACGGTTCATGAACGTCTGGTTAACATTCAGTTCCAGATAGGTTATTTTTTCTTTTATCCGCTCGATGGCCGTCATGCTTTCACAGGACGTGAGTACCCGTGTCGCCCCTTCAAGAGACGCGTTCCCCAGGGATTGGAAGGTATTTGGCGGCAAATCCGGCAGCATGCCGATGGTAACAGCAGATACAGGATCGATAAACGCCCCGAATGTCCCTGCCACATGGAAGGTCTTCAAATCCGCCAGTGTCATACCCACAGATTCTGTGATGGTCTCCAGGATGGTATACATGGCGGCCTTGGATCGAATCAGACTGTCCATATCCACCTGGCTGATCATCAGTGGCTGTCCTGTCCCGGAATCATCCGCTGAAACGATTTCCAGATACGGTATACGCGATTGCATGGTAAGTTTTCTGCCGCACACATCGGGAACAAACCGGCCTCTGAGATCGATCATACCGGCGAGAAACAAGTTTGCTGCAAGATCGATCATGCCGGAACCACATATCCCCATGGGCAGCATCTCGTCAATGGTGTGAATCTTAAATACCCGCGTTTCAGGATCGATGCGCAGACGGTCGATGACACCCGGGCCTGCCATCATGCCGATTTGGGCCACACCCCCTTCAAGTGCAGGCCCGGCTGCGCCCGCACAGGCCACCAGCCAGCTGTCGTTGCCCAGAACAACCTCCGCGTTGGTCCCCACATCCACCAATATGGCCGGCTCCGCCTGCCGGCTGATACCGCTATGCAGAATACCGGCAATGAGATCACCGCCAAAATAGCTTCCGATGTTGGGCAGGATAAAAACCCTGCCGGCAGGATTGATCTGCAACCCGTATGCGTCAGCCTTTTGAACATCAGGGCTGTTGATAACCGGAATATAGGGTTCCCTGATCAGCCATCTGGGCGACAACCCCATGAACAGATGCGTCATGCTGGTATTGCCGGCAAGGGCCATGAAATAAACATCACGCGTGTCGATTCCACAGGCGTGACAGGCATTCCGGATCTGCCGGTTCAGTTCATCGATGATCATGCGGTTGAGTTTTTCAAGGCCGCCCGGTTGATCACACGCATGGATCCGTGTCAGAACATCCGGACCCATACGAAGTTGAGGATTGTCAAACGACGCATCAAAAAGAATCTCGCCTGTTGACAATTCCACCAGTCTGATCACGACCCTGGATGTTCCCAGGTCAACAGCCACCCCGACTATCCGTTGGTTCTCCAATGGATTCAAAATGCCGATGAGATGCCATAGATCAGCATCTCGTTCTTTTACGACGACACAGCGTGCTGCATACCCCCAGTCCCGCAACCGAACCGGCAGTTCTCGCAAAACACTTAAATCGATTTCTACACTCTCGGTATTTAGCTGCTTCTTGAGTTGATTTTTCAGGCGGTCGGCATCAGCGGTGTTGTCTTGAAGGCTTGGGGGAGACAGACGTACCAATCGAATCCAACCATCAGCGGCGCCGGATGCGTCTATTTCCATACATCTTCTTTCCATATGTCCCTACAACTCAAAGGACATCTCACTTCCTACGGCTAAACATTCGAAACCAAAGCCTTTCCTGTCTATCTCCTGACGGCAGGCATCCACAATCGCATCCATTGCATCATCGGTGCGATCCTGGTTTAAGTGGAAAAGTCCCAGTTTTTTTACCTCTGCCCGGGATGCCAGTTTAAGGACATCCGCATAAGACGAATGCCCCCATTCGACATACCGGTGGTATTCCTCCGGCGTGAATTCCGCATCATGAATCAGAAGGTCGGCCTGCAATGAAAACGCAACATAATCGTTCAGCGTAAGTCCATTGGGGTGTATATAGCCCAGTTCGTTATCCGTCAGAAATACAAATGATTTTTCATCTTCAATAAACTTGTATCCCCTGCCACCGTTTGGGTGACTTAGATGGATGGGAACAACCGTTACCGAACCAATTTGAAATTGATGGGGGCAGCCTTCTTCATAGGTAAATTCTGCACTCAAATCAGAATATTTCACCGGGAAATGAGGCGGTGTCAAAACGCGCGTGATCATTTTTTCAGCATACATGCCCGCATACGGGCATCGAAATACATTGATTTTTGTTTGGTTGCTGAACAGCGGTTTGAAGAAAGGCAGGCCCATGATATGATCCCAGTGGGCGTGTGTAAAAATGAAATTATAGTGATGAATGCCTTCTTTGATGAGCTTGTTTCCGAGTCTTCGAATCCCGGTGCCTGCATCGACAATGATGATATCGCCACTTCTGGTCCGAATCTCGATGCAGGTGGTGTCGCCCCCATATTTGATGTATTCTTTACCTGAAACAGGTATGGATCCTCTCGACCCCCAGCACGTGATAACCATTGACCCTCTCTCGTTTGAACAACTGTTTCATGACATCATAAATCAATTCTACTCATGCTTCGGTAACTGATCCAGATACCAGTCCATGGGTTCCAGCAGGGTAAACCCCATCTCCTGCAGTTTCTTTTTTACGCGGCTTATATTCTGGGTCAAAAGATAAGGGAAAACAGCCCGCTTGTCTTCCTCCCAATACCTGGCAACCAGGATGCTGCCAAAAGAAATGCCTTCCTCGGTAATGGCATCAACAATTTTTTTCATCTGCCCTACCTTTTCCTCCACCAGGATACAGAGCAATGTTCCAGGCTCACCGATGCCGAGAACATTTGTAAACGCCCGCAGCAAGTCCCGGACGGAAATGATGCCTTTCAGCTTTCCGGCATCGTCGACCACCGGAAAGGCCCCGATGCGTTTTTTCTGAAACAGCAGCAGGGCATCCTGGATCGTATCGGAGGGGGAGATGGTGAGGGGTTCAACCGTCATGATATCCTTGATTTTTAACCCGGCAACTTTTTCATGCTCTTTGGTACAATCAGGGTTTTTGTAACAATCGTAAGGCAGGACGCTTCGAACATCACGATCGGTGACAACACCGACGAGACGGTCTTCCCCATCAATAACCGGCAAGTGACGAATCTGATGCGTTGCCATCAGTTCCTGCGCCTCAAGGACGGTCGTATCCGGTTGTATCGTAACAACCTTAATTGTCATAGATCTGCTGACAAACATTGGGTCCTCCTGTATCAATTAATAACATTGTTTAACGATTTTATGGATGGATATGTCCGTTCAGTAATACCTGAACATGGTTACGCGCCAGTTCCGGGAGTCGCTTGAGGCTGTAACCACCTTCCAGAATGGAAATCAACTTGCCCTTTGAATGATCCTCTGCCAGTTGGAAAATCGTTTCCATGATCCAGGTAAACGCGTCGGTAGACAGTTTGACGTCGGACATATCATCGTCCATGTGTCCGTCAAATCCGGTTGAAACCAGGATCATATCCGGTTTGAAACGATCAAACGCCGGCACCAGATCCCTTTTGATATAATGCCGATACTCCTCGTCCCCCTGCCCCGGCAGCACGGGTGTATTCTTGGTAAACCCGTAACCGTCAGCGGATCCCTTCTCAAATTCCCTGCCGGTTCCGGGATAGGCAAAGGAAGGATGCTGGTGAATGGAATAGTAAAACACCGTAGGGTCCTTTTCGAAGATATGCTGGGTTCCGTTTCCGTGATGAACATCGAAGTCAATGATACCGACTTTTGGGATTTTCCACTGCTGTTGCAGATACCTTGCGGCAATGGCGATATTGTTGAAATAACAGAATCCCATGGCTTCGGAAACTTCAGCATGGTGGCCCGGCGGTCTGACGGCGCAGAACGCGTTGTCGATTTCGTCCTGCATAACCAGATCTACCGTCTGAAGCACACCACCCACCGCCAGCAACGCCGTCTCATAGGTTTCCGTACACATTCTGTTGTCCGGTGAATCCAGCGTGCGCTGACCCGAAAAACAGAATTCCTCAAACCGCCGGATATACTCCATACTGTGAACCGTTTCCACCCACTTGAGATCCGCCCTGACTGCCGAAATCATTCTGAGCTTCGGAATTAGCCCACCTTCCTCGATGCCTTGATAGATTGCCTGGAGTCTCTCGGGCACCTCCGGATGATAGGGTCCGGTGTCATGGAGAAGATACCGCTGATCAAATAAAAAACCTGTCTTTTTCATCGTCATGTGGTTTCAACTCTTTAGTTTATCCTAATTTGCGTGTTTAATTTTTTGGAATAATTTTATCAAAAATATCAAAAGCCGACTGAACAGCATCGTTGTCATCCGGCAACTCGATGGTGGCGCGTCCTTCAAGATCAAATTCGTAGACGGTCTTATTTTCCGGTATGGTTCCAGCAAGTTCGAGACCCGCGTCTTCCAGTATCTCATGGACAGCCGGTGCGGGGGCATCTTTGGACTGGTTCAAAATCAAGCAGCTCCTGCCCACACCGATATTCAATTCCTTTGATAATTTATCTATCCGCATCCCAGCCTGAAGCCCTCTTCGGGAGGTATCGGATACGATCAAAAGGATATCAATATTACTGGTGGTCAACCGGCTGATGTGTTCCATTCCAGCCTCATTGTCCATCACCACGTAAGGATAGTTTTTTGTCAGTCGTTCCAAAAAACCCGTTAAAAGAGTGTTGGCGGCACAATAGCAGCCGGAGCCCTCGGGTTGTCCCATAACAACCAGGTCATAGCCCTTGTCTTCAATGACAGCCTGCTCGAATTTCATGGACATGAAAACATCTTTTGTCATGCCGTTGGGCACGTGACCCTTTTTCATTTCTTCCCGGGCTTCGCTCAATGTTCCAGAGACCTCAAGCCCCAGCACCTCATTGAGATTTGCATTGCTGTCCGCATCTACAGCAAGCACCGGTGTCATGTGGTGTTTTACCAGATATTTTATGAGCATCCCTGCAACCGTGGTTTTTCCTGTGCCGCCCTTGCCTGCGAGCGCTATCGATACCGGCATATGGCTCCTTTCTCTTTAAGCTATAAGCAGTTAGCTATAAGCTTTAAGCAGTTTAGCCGCTAATGGCTTACTGCTTAAAGCTTACAGCTCGAAGAATGAACTTATGGCAGAATGCGCCATCAGTCAAGTCACTTTTCCGCCTTCGGCTATAGATGTTCATGTTGCAATACCCATTGGCATATGTTACTTTTTTTTCATTCGGAAATCTGTGGTGATATTTATTGATATCGTTAATGATTTAGGGAGATTGACAATGGAATTTGAACTCAGCAAGACCCAAAAAGACATTCAGAAAGCGGTTAAGGATTTTACAAAAGGCGAATTTGATAAAGAACTGGCTCTTGAGCTTGACAAGAAACATGAATTCCCACGAAAAATCTGGCAGAAAGCAGGTGACATCGGGCTTATCGGTGTCCATTTTCCCGAGGAATATTCCGGTCAGGGCATGGGAAGCCTGGAAGATATCCTGGTCATCGAAGAGTTATGCCGGAGTGATTCCACTATCGGGAGCGCCGTAGCACTCTCCAGTTTCGCCTCCGAACTCATCATGCATAATGGCAGTGATGAACAAAAAGAAAAATGGCTGCCCCAGGTAGCGGAAGCCAAAATTCTTTCTGCAGGTGCTTTCACCGAACCCGATCATGGATCGGATATCACCTTCATGGACACCACTGCCGTCAAGGAGGGGGATGAATGGGTCATCAACGGCGCCAAAACCTTTATTACCAATGGGGGGCTTGCTGGATTCTATTCGGTCATGTGCCAGACAGATCCTGAAGCAAAACCCTCTTACAGAGGCATCAGCATCATTCTGGTGGAAGCTGACCGGGAAGGCTTGACCACGGTGGATCTGGGCGACAAGATGGGTATCAACATGATGGCCACGGCGGAGGTCGTTCTGAAGGACGTGCGGGTGCCCTTGGCCAACCTCATCGGGGGAGAAAACAAGGGCTTTTATCACGTGCTCCATTTCTTTGACGAGAGCAGAATTCAGGTGGCTGCCCAGGCGTTGGGCACAGCTCAGGGTGCGTATGACCGGGCGCTTGAATATGTTAAAGGACGGGAACAGTTCGGTAAAAAAATCGCCCAGTTCCAGGTAACGCAGCACAAGCTCGCTGATATGGCCACCAAAATTGAACTGGCCAGGTTGATGACCTATAAAGCTGCCTGGAATTTCGACCAGGGTCGAATCGATCCCAAGCTTACATCCATGGCCAAAATGGTGGCTGCGAGGGCGGCCGTGGAAGTTGCCGATGAAGCCATTCAATTGCACGGCGGGTATGGCTATATGAAAGAATATGAAGTGGAACGGTTCTACCGGGATGCCAAAATCACCGAGATCTATGAAGGAACGCGTGAAATTCAGAAAAACACCATTGCCAGCGCCATCCTGGGAAAAATGAAATAGGAGGAAACCATGTACGACCTAATCAGAAAAGGTATGCTCACGGGTATCGGCCTGGCTCTCAAAACATGGGACGAGGTGGAAGCCTTGGCTAAAGAACTGGAGAAAAAAGGAGAAATGCCCAGGGAAGAGGGAAAAACGTTTCTGAAAGACCTTGAAAAAAGGTACTCGGAAGCTCAGACCAAACTGGAAAAAAGAGTGGAAAAAAGTGTCAACGAATTCTTGAAACGGGCGGATATCGTCACCGGTGACGAGCTCAAAGGGTTAAAAAAAGAAATCCGGGAACTGAAGAAAATGATCAGCAACCAGGGTGCTAAATAGGCTCCATGCTTAGCATACGCAAAATCGGAGTTATCGGTCGAACGTACCGCAACCTGAACCGCTATCGGCAGATCCTGGGTGTTCTCATTAAATACGGGTTCGGCGACCTGATTGAAACCCTGAACATCGAGCAGTACATCGAAATCGGCCTGCAGATGATCCATAAGAAACGCCGGGAACGTGTTGAGAAATCATCCAGAGCCGAGCGGGTCAGGATGGCATTCGAAGAGTTAGGCCCCACCTATATCAAGCTGGGGCAGATCCTCTCTACGCGGCCGGACCTCGTGCAGATCGATTTCGTCCACGAGCTCTCGAAACTGCAGGACGAGGTGCCTCCTTTTCCATTCGAAGATGCCAGACAAATCGTCGAATCCGAACTCGGGGCGCCCCTGGAAAACATCTTCGCAAGCTTCGAGGAAACACCCCTGGCATCCGCCTCCATCGGTCAGGTACACCGGGCACGCTATCTCGACGGCGAGGATATCGCCGTCAAGGTTCAACGACCCGGCATCCAACGACTCATCGATATTGATCTCGAAATCATGCTTCATCTGGCAACACTGGCCGAAAACCATATCGAAGAGCTCTCTTTCCACCAGCCCGTAAAGATTGTCGAGGAGTTTGCCAAGACACTGGAGCGGGAACTGGATTACACCATCGAAGCCACCAACATGGAACGTGTGTCACGTGAATTCCTCCACGACCCCACCGTCTATATTCCAAAAGTTTACCGAGAAACCACAACCTCCCGCGTACTGACAACAGAGCTGGTGCAGGGCATCAAGGTGTCCAAGCTGGATCTGCTCGATCAGGAAGGCTACGACAGAAAAATAATCACATCCCGGGGTGCCCATGTCTGTCTGAGCCAGATATTCGATCACGGATTTTTCCATGCCGATCCTCATCCAGGCAATATCTTTGTCCTGCCGGGCAACGTGATCTGTCTGCTCGATTTCGGCATGGTGGGCACCATTGATCGGAATACCCGGGAAAATTTCGTCGAACTGGTGGACAGCATCGTTCGAAAAGACGAAACCCGTGCAGCCAGCTGCCTTCTCAAGATCACCACCTGGGACGAAGAGCCGAATATGCGCTCCTTTGAAAAAAATGTTGCCGAATTCATAGGGCAGCATCTTTACAAACCCTTGAAGGAAATAGAACTGGGTAAACTACTGCAACATCTGCTGGAACTGGCCGCCCATCACCGTTTGAGGATCTACCCCGACATTTTTCTCATGATGAAGGCATTGAGTACCGTGGAAAGCGTGGCCTGCAAACTGGACCCTGATTTCGACATGCTGCAGCACGCAGAACCCTTCATCAAAAAAATAAAACTCCAGCGGTTTTCTCCCGGAAGACTGGAAAGTGATGTCCTGTCCCTTTCATCACAGATGTTTACATTCCTCAAAGATTTTCCAAAAGATCTTCTCGAAATCACCCGTTTGATCCGCCAGCGAAAACTCTCTTTTTCTCACGAACTGCAAGGGCTCGACCAGATGCTATCGACCCACGATCAGATCAGCAACCGGATTTCCTTTTCCATTATCATTGCCGCACTCATCATCGGCTCAGCCCTCATTGTTATCTCCAAAACACCGCCTCTCTTTTACGGCATCTCCCTCATCGGCATCATCGGTTTTCTGGCTGCAGCCATCATGGGTATCTGGCTTCTGGTGGCTATCTTGAAAAAAGGCCGTCTGTAAATGCGGTTACAAAGCGACATCCAGATAACGATCAAGAATACGGTCATCGGCGGTCCTGATTTTCTGATATGCATGCCCCTTTTGGCAACGGAAAAGTCAGATCTTTTCAGAGAGGCGGCAACCATAAAACAGTCAGATCCGGATTTGCTGGAATGGCGTATCGACGGTTACCGCCATGTCCAGGATATCAACGACAGCCTGGACACCCTTGCGGAATTACGATCCCAAGTCAGCGACACCCCCCTGGTTTTTACCTGCAGGATCCACTCGGAAGGCGGTTTGAAAAAACTGACCAGGGACCAGAGGCATCGTCTGCTTACAGAGGCCATGGCATCCGGCAACCTGGATATCGTTGACATCGAGTTGCGCAATGATGCCGATTTTATCCAATCCATCATGGAAACAGCCAGAAATGCCTCTGTTCGAGTAATTCTTTCCTACCACGATTTTAAAATGACCCCGAATGAGACCTTTATTTTCGACACACTTCTCAAGGCCCGGGATCTTGGCGCGGACATCGCCAAGGTTGCCGTGATGTCCAAGGGATATCATGATGTGCTGACACTGCTAAGCGCCACATTAAAAGCGCGCCAACAGGGCCTGAAAATTCCCGCAATAACCATGTCCATGGGACCCCAGGGCAGACTGACACGACTGGCCGGCGGACTGTTCGGGTCGGATATCACATTTGCCGGCGCCGCCACCCCTACCGCACCCGGCCAGATGCCGATTGAAAATCTCAGGCAGGCCATGGCTGCGCTTTATTGCCAATCAACTCCGAAACAGGGGACAGGGTAAGTTGTTTGAAATGATGTATCCGACCAATGCCTGGAGCTATCATAACAGGTAATGACGCCGATGCCGTCCACCCAGAATTTATGTGGATTCATTGATTCAAAAATTAAAGGATCCAACGGATCGGCAACTCGAATTTCAAAATGCAGGTGAGAAAAGCCTGCTAACAGACCGGTTCTGCCCAAGGTGCCGATCTGCTGTCCGCGGTTGACTTTATCCCCTTTTTTCACCAGTCGCTTTTGAAGGTGAAAATATTTACTCCGAACAGGCAGGCCGTTTTCGTCTTGCCCGTGTTCAATTACCACACGATGGCCGTAAAATATATCAAAGAATGCATCAATAACGATTCCAGCTGCACAAGATATCACCGGTGTTCCTTTTTTTCCCAGAATATCGATACCGTGATGCCCTGAGGTGGTTTTTGGGAACCTCCCTTCTGAAGGCCCGGGGTTGAAACCTTGTGAAATAGAAGGTATGTTTTCGGAGCTGACAACTGCCTTGCCGTCTTTTCGAACTTTTTTATTATCGCGCGCCACAACCCCATACTCTTTGACAAATAATCCGACACAGCCGTTGAGTACGAGCATCAATATCGCGGATAAAACAATCATGGCTCCGACAATTTTAATTTTTCTTGTTTGAATCATAATCTTATGACTCAACTTTCGGTTTTCACCATCAATATAGCGAAATGGGTGATCCAATGGCAATTTGCGCTGTTTGAGCCGCTTAGAGATCCTTACATCAGCGCATGACAATGAAAATCCAATATGAAAACCCGGTCATTTGGAAGCCATGTCTGTTTAACCATATGGCCGGCGCTGATGTTAGGAGCCCTTGCGGCGAGTTCGCAAAGTGCCAGGGGATTATTCATTTCGTGTTCGCCGAACCCCGAAAATTGAGTCACGATACCACATACCCTTGTCTTTAACGGGCTCATAGCTGACAAAAGCATCCATGCCATGCGATTTAAAACGAGCCAAATCCCGCTCTGCATCCTCGGCTTTCCTGAAGGAGCTCACTTGAATAGTGATAACCTGCCGGTCAATCTTCATCAAAGGTGGGCCAACAGAATCCCGACCACCTCATCCGGTGTTTTACCGGTTGTGTCCACCTGGGTAAAATGCATGTAAGCCTTTTGCCTCTCCTTCATCAGTTTCATGATACGCTCCATGGGGTTTGTGCCCACGAGCAACGGCCGCGCCACCGTATCACGAGATGCCCGGTCCATGATTGCCTCGGATGTGGCGACCAGACAGAATATCCGCCCCTGGCTTTTCAGCGCTGCGACATTGGCCGGATCAAGAACCAGGCCACCTCCCGTGGCAATGACAAGCCCCTCCTTGCCCCCCAGTTCCCTGGCAACATCGGCTTCCATGGACCTGAAGGCGGTCTCGCCTTTCTCCTGAAAGATATCAGCAATCGTCTGCCCGCAGCGGTCTTCGATAAGATGATCCGTGTCGACAAATTCATACCCCAGCTGCCCGGCCAGGAGTCTGCCGATGGAGGTTTTTCCTGTGGCCATGAATCCGGTAAGAATAATATTCGTTCTGGCGGTGTTTTCTCTGAAGGACATTATGGTCCTATATGTCATGTCGTGGTTCTTTTTTACGTAGCTGTAAGCCATAACACAACTTTCGGGTTTCACCATAGATAGAGCGAAATGCGTGATCCAATGGCGATTTGCGCTGTTTAAGCCGCTTACAGCTTATGGCTTATCGCTTACCCCTCATCGCAAGGACTTTTTATCCACTTTACCGACAGCCGTCAATGGGATGGCATCTATGAACTCGATAATCTTGGGAATTTTGTAGGGTGCCATTTTTTTCTTACAGAAGGCCGTAATCTCCTCTCTGAGCACTTCCGGATCCTTATCTGCAGACTGCGCCGATAGCTGAACCACCAGTTTGACGATGTCATTGCCGGGTCGGTCTGCGTTTGGCACGCCCACCACAGCACAAAATTCAACATCCGGCAACTGGTAAAGCTTCTCTTCCACTTCCCGGGAAAAGACCTTGTAACCGCCGACGATCAACATGTCCTTGACCCGGTCGGCAATACTGAAAAAGCCGTCTGCATCCATCTTGGCAACATCACCGGTATACAACCACTTCTCACCCTGAAAATCCCGCAGTGCATGGGCTGTCTCTTCAGGTTTATTGAGATATCCCTTCATCACCTGGGGACCGTTGGCAATCAGTTCACCTTCTTCTCCCACAGGCATTTCCAGGGTGCCGGTTTCGATGTCTACCAGTTTAATGCGGGTGCTCTGCACGGGAATCCCCACAGAACCGATCTTTTTGATTCCCCTGCCCGGATTCATGGTCAGGATGGGACTGGTTTCCGTCATGCCGTAAACCTCGAGAACTTTGCCTTTCCCGACAATCGACTCAAAAGCCTCGATGGACTCCACTGCAAACGGCGCAGCCCCTGATATACAGTACTTGCAATTCGAAAAATCGAGGGTTTTGAATCTGGGTTCTTCCATCAATATCTGGTAAAGAGAGGGGACATTGGTCATCAGAGTGGGACGATACTTCTCAATTTCACCGCATATGTGACGGGTGTTCCTGGGGTCCGGGATCAGACACTGGGGGATGTTTTTGGCCAGGGACGACATGCCGACCATCAACCCTGCCAGATGAAACAAAGGAAAAGCGGAACACATCACCTCTTTACCCTCTGCCATTTCCAGCCACCCGGTGACCTGCTGAATATTTACCACAAGATTTCGATGTGTCAGGATGGTACCCTTGGGAAGCCCGGTGGTGCCCCCGGTGTACTGAAGCAGACAGGTGTCCTCCGGGTTAATGGACACAGGCGAGATGTCCGGTGAAGAAATTGCCATTATCTTTTTGAAAGAAATGACTTCCATACCCGGAAGCGACGCCAGTTTTCCGGTGGGTATTTTTTTCAGCAACTTGCCCAGAGTTCTCTTGACCACGGGCAGGTAATCACCGATATTGGCGCCTGCCACATGCTTCAAGTGGGGAACATCTCCGGCTACCTCCCGTAACCGGTGTTCGAAAATGGCATCCAGGGTCACGAGAAATTTCGTGTTGGAATCATTGATCTGATAGGCCATCTCACTGGCCGTGAGGAGCGGAGAAATACCCGTGACGGCACATCCGCACCTCAACGCGCCCACCAGGGCAATGAGATACTGGGGAATATTGGGAAGATTGATACCAACGGTATCACCCGGGGCACAACCGCAGCTTTTAAGATATGCGGCAAAACGTGCCGACAGATCATTGAGTCCCCGATAGGGCAGGGTCACCCCCATAAAATGGATCGCCGGCTTGTCCGGAAACTTTTCCGCTGTTTCCAGGAACAAGTCGGTATAGGATGCATCCGGGATGACGACGTCCGGGTCAATGTCTTCATCATAAAAATTCAGCCAAGGTTTTTCATCATAAATACTCACAATGCACCTCCTTTAGTTCGACAATCTCATGCGTCAAACAACGGTATACCCTGGTCCATCACCTCCTTCCGGACACGTCCAGGTAATATTGTTGAATGGATCTTTGACATCACAGGTCTTGCAATGGAAGCAGTTGGAGGGGTTGAGCTTTATACGCCGGCCGCCTTCCTTGTTTTCGTCTTCTACGACTTCATATACATCACCCGGGCAGAATCGGGTGCAGGGATGTTGGTACTTGGGAAAACACGTGTTCACACACAGGTCCATGTCATGGATAATCAGGTGGGGCGGCTGATCTTCCCTGTGGATGGTTTTGGAAAGGTATACACCCGTCAGCTTGTCCACCAGCAGCACCCCGTCGTAGGCGGCAGAATCCTTTGGCCGACCTGTATCCAGTCCTGAATCTTTGACGGGTTTGAGTGTTCCGCTGTCATTTTCCAGGGGCATTTTATCACGAAATCCCCGTCCCCCGGTAACATACTGGGCTCCCAGATGAAAGAATTTGGAAACCCCTTTCTTTGACAGGGCCTGATAAAAATTACGCCCCTCATAGAGTTCCTTTTTCAACCAGCTCTTTTCGATGGCATCCGGGTAGCGTGCCAGCCCTTCCCCGGTGGTATCCCCATCTGCCAGGGCCTCCAGGATGGCCTCTGCAGCCAACATTCCGGATTTCATGGACACATGGATGCCTTTCAGCGCCGGAACGTTATGAATACCGGCACAGCCACCCACCAGCAGGCCGCCATCCACAACCGGTTTCGGCATGCTGAAATAGCCGCCAGTGGAAACGGTTCGGGCTCCCTGCTCGATGACCTTGCCGCCTTTTATCAGACCTGCGACAAAGGGTTGGCGTTTGAACTGTATGAAGGTGTCATAAATATCGCACAGGGGATCCTCATAGGAAAGCCCTACCAGGTAGCCGAGCGCCACCCGGTTGTCTTTCATTTCATAAACAAACCCGCCACCGGGTGTACCCAGACCCAGGGGATGGCCGAACATATGAAGGCTTCGGCCCTTAAACGCCTCGAAACCGGAATTGTCCGGCAGTGCTATCACCTCCTTGATGCCCGTCTCATAAGCCTGGGGCATGCTGCTCGTGGAAATGCCCATCATGCTGTCCAGTTCTTTGACCAGGCTTCCCCGGGCGCCTTCACCAAAAACCGTCACTTTGGCCAAAAGATCGATGGCGGGTTCGAAAGCGCTTTTCGGTTTTCCGTTGATGTCGAGACCCTTTTCGCCTGTCTGCACGCCCAATACCCGCTGATTTTTTTCGTCAAGTAAAAGCTTCTTTCCGGCAAATCCCGGGAAAATATTCACGCCCATGTCCTCTGCAATGGCACCCATCCATTGGTTGAGTTTTGCAAGACTGATGACATGATAGCCTTTGTTGTGCAGATATCTCGGTATAAAAGGTATGGATACGGCACGGTTCCGGGTCAGATAGTAAAACGCGTCGCCTTGTATGGTGGTTTCAATGGGACAGCCCTTTTCCATGTAGTCAGGCACCAGTTCCTGCAGGGCAACCGGGTTGAGGATGGCCCCGCTGATACCGTGGGATCCCAGTTCGGCCCCCTTTTCGATGAGGGCGACCTCAAGTTCAAGGTCGTTATCCTTTGCCGCCTGCATCAACCGTATGGCCCCTGCCAGGTTGGCCGGGCCTGCACCCACAAACAGGACATCAAAAGAAATCCGTTCACGTTCATTAGCCATTTATGTCTACACCTCCCGGATACTTTTATCCTATCGTTGCATAACTCAGGGTTTACTGCACATTTCATATCAATTAAACAGGGCCTGGTCAATCAAACAAGACGGCATGCCCCAGGAGTTCACATAGGGTTCAAGGATGTCGCTTTAGGGCCGGTTATTATAAATTCGCGCAGCGAATTTATTCCGCTTGACAATCACCTGAAAGTCTCCTTTAAATATAGGCATGCAAAGGAAACACAGGACACACCCCCTCATGGAACGCCTTTGGTTGGATCACAAAGCTGAGAAATTGTCCCGCAGGGAATTTCTCAGGTTTGCTGCTCTGCTGGGATTGTCCACAACCACCGCAGCCCACCTGTTTCATTGGGCACTTCCCGGCCAGGCAATGGGAGCTGTCTATGGCCAAAAATTGCGCATAGCAGGTTTGCTCCCGGAAACAGGCCATCCGGCAAAAAACCTTTCAATACCTGCAAGTCAGGTTTTGAGGCAGGTGGCCGAATATCTCACATACACGGATGAAAACAATATCACCCATCCCTTTCTGCTGGACAGGTGGGTCGTGAGTGACGATCTCAAGACCTGGTCTCTGCATCTAAAAAAAAATATTTTCTTCAATAACGGCCAGGCGTTCACCGCAGACGATGTTATTTTCTCAATAGAACAATGGCTGAGCCCGGATATCAACTCTCCCATGAAATCGCTCCTTGGAGATTGCCTGGCGCCCTCCGGCATCGAAAAAATAGACCCACACCTGGTGGTGCTTTATCTCAATCATCCGGAATTGGAACTGCCCGAAAAATTATTCCACCCTTCGGCCATGATCCTGAACCACCGTACGTTTGAAGGGGACTTTATGGAAGCCCCTCATGGTACAGGGCCGTTCAGGATTGAAACATTTGAAAAAAATATCCGCTGTCTTTTAAAAAGGAGATATGACTACTGGCAGCCGGGCTTACCGTTTTTAAACGAAATAGAATTTCTGGATCTTGGCCGGAATGTATCTTCACGGGTCAGGGCCCTGAAGAGTGGTACCGTCGACCTTATCGATCTCAGTGATACAGGGAGTTCAGATGCCTACGCTGCCCTGAAAAACGACCGGAATATCCATTTGACACCTGTTCCTACAGCCAGGACCAATGTGCTTCGCATGCGTGTAGACAGGGAACCTTGGAATGACAACCGCGTACGCAGAGCCCTGAAGCTTTGTCAACACCGGGATAAAATTCGTTATTTGGCATACAACGACCAGGGTGCCATTGGAAACGATTTCCAGGTATGTCCCACACATCCCGAATACTGTGAAAAGAAGACCATCAAGTTTGATCCACGCAGAGCAAAATCGCTATTGAAGGAAGCAGGTTATGAAAACGGTCTGGACATTCATTTGACCATCGCTGAAGGAAATCCGGACATCAGGACCCAGGCGCTGGTCCTCCAGAACGATGCCTCTCGAGCAGGATTCAGAATTCATCTCCAGGAGGTGCCCGGTCACGAATATAATCGGAATCGAACCCTGTTCGACCTCGGTATCACCCCCTGGGCCCATTATCCTCTGGGTATCACGGCTCTCAAGCTGGCCGGCGCGGTGGATGATCAGGGAAATCCGGGCCCCTGGAACGAAACCCGTTGGGTCCATGAAGAATTTTCTCAGCTATTGCGTCAGGCCGGCAATACCCTGGACATCCTGGAACGAAAAGCGATCTTCTGCAAACTCGAAGAAATTCAGATGAACCAGGGTGCCGTGGGCATTCCGTGCTGGCAGAACAGCTATATTGCCTCACGAAAACACGTGCAGAATATTCAGGCCCATCCCAATGACTATCTTCTCCTCAGCAAGGTCTGGCTTAGGCCGGAAAAATAGACTGAAGGCTATTAGGCTGAAGACTATTAGGCTGTTAGGCCTTGCACGGTGGCCGCCTACAGTCTACAGCCTAATAGTCTATTCTGCCTTCGGTTCTGTATCGCCTCCAAAAGACCCGTTGTTCCGGTCATCATATTATCCCCCATGGGTGCACCATACAGCATGGGGAGTTCCGATCCGTCGATGATGTCCCGTCTGGGACCCGTTGCAATGATCGCTTCCAGGTTATCAAACCCCACCGCTTTACGCAGGTAGCACCCATGCCCTCCTTCGGAGAGAATCTGATCGTGGTGCAGGTTTCCATCCGCCAGATCCCGGATCAACCCTTCGAGACGATGGATGGTGATGTCATGGGTGTGGTATTCGAAAAAGCCGGCTATCTCACCGCCCGAAAGTGTCGCACCCACCGTATGAGACGTTGCCACATCCAGGACCGCCAGGGTCTGTTTATCCAGGGCAGCCATGTCCCTGGAAGCACCTAAAATTGCGGCCATGCCGCTGTCCATGACATACACGTCACTTGCCGGTATCGAGGCTGCCTGCAGTGCGATGGTCCGCAGGCGGTTCATCTCTTTCGGCACTTCGTTCTTTTCGTAAAGCAGGGCATGCGGAAATGGGTGGTTATCCAGCAGTTCCACAAAACGGTTATGACGGTAATCAAGATGGGAAACACCCTGGGGCGGCACACCATGGTCCTGGGCGCAAACACCGATGGCATCGAAAGAAAATGGAATCCCGAAACCTTCCACAATATTCGCCAGGCGCCTCAAATCCAGATCTGCAAGGCAGACATGCGTGTAGTCGCTATCACCTTTCATCTTCTCCGCATCCTGGTCTGCCACAACGTCGATACCCCACGATTCTATTTTTTCAAGGTCATGATTCAAGGTGGCCGCTGCGCTGACAGAAACAATCACCGCTGCTGTCTTGGCCCTCTCTTTCAATATCCGCGTGACCGGACCGCCCCCCATCTCGACACCGGTCACCAACAGTTTCCCGGAAGCAGCCGCAATTTGTTTTGCCACCTGAATTACCGGTGAAGCCACCACAGCCTTGTAGTGCTGTTTTCCCGTATCATCAAAATAGAGAACATCCATGGTGCCGGCACCGATATCGACCAGTAGGTATCTACTCATTGAATCATCCTTTCTCTATGGCAATAAGCACTAAGTCCATAAGCGGTAAGCTTGCTTAGCGTTTATGGCTTGAAGTCTTCAATTCTTAATTTACACAAGGGTTTTTGGTAATGATCCACCTGTATTAACTTCTTGATGGCTTGTCAAAATAAAATCGTAGCACGATTTTATGGAATTTTTACGACTCGTGAAAAATTGAAGAACCCCGCAGCATGCGAAGCACTGCTGAACGGCAGAACCTACGGGGAATGCGCTCACTGTTGCGGTTCAGGTCATATTCTTAATTCTGTATTCTGACCCCTGTATTGCTTCTGACTTCTGCATTCCATCATTCCATTCTTCCCTATACAAAGTATGGTAGCTTCTGTTATATACAACCTGTTCTCAGTCAAATGGAGAACTTTGTAAATATTGAAGAATCCCACAGCCCCGACAAACCGGGATCTTCGACAAGCTGCGAGGTTAGCTCTCACCATCGCGGTTCAAATTTGGAAGGACCATCACATGAAAGAATACACGACCTATTTTAACGATATCGAATCTTTCTTGATATCCAAAGAACCGGACATGTTCGCGTCTCTTGAAGAGATCGTAAAGATTCAAAGCGGGAGTCATAACAAGGCCGGCATCGAACTGACCGCCGGCACAATTGTCCGCGCTTTCCAAGGGCTCGATGTGTCCACAGAAACCATCGAGCAACGACTGCAGGGAAACCACCTGGTGGTACGTTCCAGCGCACAACCGTCTGCCCACAAGCAGGTATTGCTCGTGGGGCACATGGATACTGTTTTTCCTGAAGATACAGACTTCAACTGGTACAAAGCGGATAACGACAAAAGCTATGGCCCTGGCGTGGTGGACATGAAAGGGGGGCTTGTGGTCGGCATCTATGCCCTCAAGGCCCTCGACAAACTCGGCCTTCTGAAACATATTCCCCTTACGTTTGTTTTTAATTCAGACGAGGAAATCGGTTCCAGAAGCTCCATTGATCTGATCCAGAAAGAGGCCAATTCAAGTGCGTTTGCATTTGTCCTGGAAGCGGGCGGGCTCGAAAACCAGATCGTTACCGGCAGAAAAGGAAACCTCACCATTGAACTCCACGTAGAAGGGAAAGCCGGTCATGCCGCCTTTGCCGGCAAAGATAAACCCAGTGCCATCCTTGAAATGGCCCACAAGATCATCGAATTCGAGTCCCTCAACGATTTTGACAAAGGCATTACCATCAATGTCGGAAAAATAGACGGCGGGATCGGCTCCAACACCATACCGGAGTTCTCCAACGCCCAGGTGGATTTTCGATTCGTGGACCCGTCTGATCTCAAGAATCTCGAAGAGAGGGTGTCCGATATAGCCGGTAAAATCGTCGTTCAGGGAACCCAATGTCGTGTCGACTTCATCTCCGGACGCCCCCCCATGCAGCAGAGTCCGGGCAATCGCAAATTGTATGAGATAACTGCCGACATCGCAAACCGCATGGGATATCCCGTAAAGGAGGAATTCAGGTTTGGTGTATCCGACGCTAATTTCATTGCCGATCTGAATGTGCCCGTCCTCGACGGGCTGGGCCCGATTGGTGCCAGGGATCACAGCCGGGATGAATATATGATCAAGGAGAGCCTCCTGCAGCGAACCCTTCTCCTGACATGCAGCATTATTGAATGCTGGGGTCGTTCCGACAGCTTTTAGCTCTTAGCTGTTTAGCTCTTAGCCAGCTAACAGCCAAGAGCTAAAGGCTAAGAGCTTGCTCTTAAGTATTCTGGTGGAGTTAAGAACCGCCAGCAACGCCGTGCCCACATCTGCAAATACAGCCTCCCACATGGAAGCCATTCCCATACTGCCGAGGACGATAAAAATACCCTTGATCAGAAAGACCAGGCTGATATTTTGCCACACGATTCGCCGGGTTTTCCGGGCAATCGTAACAGCCTCTGCAACCTTCAAGGGCGAATCCTGCATCAGGACCACATCGGCCGTCTCGATGGCGGCGTCGGAACCGAGCCCCCCCATGGCCAGCCCCACATCCGCCCGTGCAAGAACAGGCGCATCGTTGATGCCATCCCCGACAAACGCAATTTTCCGACCGTCCTGATTTTGGTTTATTATGCTCTCGAAAATTCTGACTTTATCTTCCGGCAGAAGATCCGCATGCCAGAAGTCGATACCCAGTTTGCGTGAAACAGCTTCAGCCGCACAAGCATTGTCACCTGTGAGCATGGCTATCTGCCCGACACCCTGCTTGCGAAGGGCTTGAACAGCCAAACCGGCATCCACTCTGACTTCGTCCCCGATGGTTATATAACCCGCGTATTGATTGTCCACGGTCACGTGAACCACGGTACTGTCAAAGTCGCATCGATCGTGAGCAATGGATTTCAGGTGTAACAGATGATCATTGCCCACAAGAATGTCACGATCACCGTAACGGGCTTTGACACCCTGCCCGGCCAGGTTGGTGTGCTGCGTGATTTCCCTGGTATCCAGTTCGAGTCCGGTCCGTGAAAAGGCTTCGAGGATGGAAGTTGCAATGGGATGATTCGACTGCGTTTCAGCTGCCGCCGCATAGGTCAGCACCTGGTCTTTTGAATACCCATTGTGGCTGACGATCTCGATTACCTTAAAAACACCCTGGGTCAATGTTCCGGTCTTATCGAAAACGACCGTACCCACGTCAGCCAGGACATCGATATAGTTGGAGCCCTTGATCAGGATACCCTTTCGGGAAGCCATGCCGATTCCGGCAAAATATCCCAGGGGAATGCTGACAACCAACGCGCAGGGACAGGAAATCACCAGCAACACCAAGGCCCGGTATACCCAGGTCTTGAAAGAGGCTTCGGATATGATCCAGGGTGGAACAAAAGCGACCACAGCCGCAATCAACACCACCGCAGGTGTATAATAGCGCGCAAATGTCGTTATGAACTTTTCGGTCCGTGCCTTTCTGGCTGTGGCGTTTTCCACCAGTTCCATGACTTTGGCGATGGAAGATTCCTTGAAAAATCGTGTGACCCGAATCGTCAGAGCCCCTGTCTGATTGATCTGACCGGCCAACACAGGGTCCCCGGGTTTGACCGATATCGGAACCGATTCACCGGTCAAAACAGAGGTGTCCAGGTGCGCGTTCCCGGAAATCACATCCCCGTCCAGGGGAATTTTTTCACCCGGTTTGACAAGTATGACCGCCCCTATGGTAACGGATTCCGGCGCGACCTCCCGGTATCCATTTGCTGATTGCACCATGGCTTTGTCCGGCCGAGCCGCCAGAAGCCCGGCAATGGATCTCCGGGAGCTCATAACCGCCCGTTCCTGCAGCAGTTCCCCCACTTTATAAAAAATCATCACGCCGATGGCTTCTGAATAGGCATGAATCGCCAGGGCACCTGCTGTGGCAATAACCATGAGCACGTTTTCATCGAAATAATTTTTCGTTTGCACCGTTCTAAAGGCGTTCAATAGAACTTTCCAACCGGCCAAGAGATAGGCTGTGGCGACAATGATCACCTCCAGCCCCTGGAGGTTGTTTTTATGTAACCAGTTTTCCGCTGAAAACTGAAAGACAAACAGCAGACCGGCAAGAATGAGCCATATAAAGGCTTTCTTGCTCTTGACCAATGCTGTTGACCCGTTGATATCTTCCTGTGGCCTTGCTTCCGATTTGGGCACCAGCTGAACCTGTGGTTCGATCCGGCGAACCGCATCCACTACACTGGTAACACTGCTTGTTTTGACATGCAGGGTCAAGCTGGCAAAATCGAGCACGGCGGTTTCAATACCATCGAGCCGATTCAACCCCTGTTCGATCTTTGCCGCGCAGGCCGCACAGTCGAGACCTTTTACACTATATTTTTCCATTGCCGGTTCTTCTTTCATGTCTCCCGGACATGCTCCATCCCTAAATTCAGCAATTTTCGAATATGGTCGTCGTCCAACGAGTAGTAAATCACCTTGCCGTCCCTGCGGTTTTTCACGATCCGGGCCTGTTTTAGATTTTTCAGCTGGTGCGATACGGCAGGCTGTTTCATGTGCAACAGAGCACAAATATCGCAGACGCACATTTCCGACTCACTCAACGCCCAGAGAATTCCGATCCTCGTACCATCCCCGAAAAGCTTGAACAGATCTGCCAGTTCGCTCAACCGTCTGTTTTCCGGGATTCTTTTTTTGACGTACGAAACGATCTTCTCATGAATCCCCTTGGTGACGCATGTCGTTGCCGTATCGATTTTCAGGTCTTGTCGCTGCATCCTGGCTCCTTGTTATTAGATATATGAACATATTATCATATGTTCATATATTAATTGTTTTTCCCGATGTCAAGTCAAATCATTCCATTTTTATAAAGTGCTGTTTGACCCTGCCGGACTTACCTGGTATGCAGTTTAATTCGACATATTGACCCATTTTTAATCATGTCGTCCCAATAAATAACCGATAGTACTTGGATCTATATATAATGAAATTCTCGATTCTTAAAAAACTTACAACAAGAGAACACAGCATTATGACTGTGCTGGCGGTTATCGTCGGTATTGCGGCAGGATTCGGTGCCGTTGGTTTTCGATATTTGATTAACTTTATCCAGATGATCGCCTATGGCTCCTCTGATGAACTTCTGGGTATCATCAGTTCCGTCCCCTGGTATATGCGGATTGTTATACCGGCTGCAGGAGGCCTCATCGTTGGACCGCTGGTCTATTTTTTTGCCCGGGAAGCTAAGGGGCACGGCGTTCCTGAGGTCATGGAAGCCGTGGCATTGCGAGGCGGTGTCATTCGCAAACGGATCGTGGCCATAAAAACGCTGGCATCGGCCCTCAGCATTGCCACCGGTGGTTCCGTCGGACGAGAAGGCCCCATCGTGCAGATAGGGTCCGCCATCGGTTCGGTTGTTGGACAGCTGATCAATACGTCTGCGGATAGAATGCGGACACTCGTGGGATGTGGTGCTGCTGCAGGGATCGCCGCCACCTTCAACGCACCTATTGCAGGATCCATGTTCGCCCTCGAAATCATCCTGGGCGATTTTGGCGTGGCGACCTTCAGTCCGATTGTTATTTCATCGGTCACGGCTACCGCGATTTCCAGACATTTCCTGGGTGATTACCCGGCCTTTATCGTTCCGGGCTACGAACTCGTCAGCGTCTGGGAGTTCCCGCTGTACATGACGCTGGGGCTGGTTTGTGCAATCATCGCACGCCTGTTTATAAAAGTGCTCTATCTTGCAGAGGATACATTTGATCGTGTCCGGTTTCCGGAGTATTTGAAGGCCGCCGTGGGAGGGGTGATGCTCGGGTCCATGGGGTTATTGTTTCCACATATTCTGGGCGTAGGATATGGTGCCATCGACCTGTCCCTTGCGCAGGAATTGTCCTGGTGGCTCCTGCTGATGCTGATAGGGATAAAAATACTGGCAACCTCCATCACCATCGGCTCCGGTGGATCCGGGGGCATATTTGCACCGTCACTCTTTCTGGGCGCCATGACCGGGGGCGCATTCGGCATCCTGGTAAACCA
>CAWKCS010000028.1:0-94982 GCA_963848165.1 uncultured delta proteobacterium
AACAGCGCAAATTGCCATTGGTCGAATACACCATTTCAAACAACTTACCCTGTCCCCTGTTTCGGAGTTGATTGGCAATAAAGTGCTGCCATTGCGTGCCTGAGATGTTCAATAGGTATCTGGCCGGGTGCAGAAGGGGTACGGCCGCTGGCAAATGTGATGTCCGATCCGAACAGCCCGCCGGCCAGTCGTGAAAGCCTGCCCTGGGGTCCCATGGATATGGTGATGGCTGGAATTTTCAGGCCTTTTTGCGTGCTTTTAGTGTGGCGCTCAAAAGCGTCAGCACATCATGGTACCCCTTTGGCATCACCGCAACTTTGGCGATATCCGCATCCAGATCCCGGGCCTTAAAAAGCGTATCGACAATAAATGTCTCATCCAGGGGTCGATGCAAAATTGTGATAGGACAGAATGATGCGGACACCGGTTTCTGGCTGTTTCCATGATGGATTGGACAAAATCGGCATCATTGCATAACTCGATGTCAACGATATCCAGGTGGCCGGATTCAATGGCCTCTGTAAGCAGACGTGTCTCTGGTCGCTGGTCAGTTTTTTCAAACCGCCTTCCGAGTGGATTCTACAGGTAAAAACAAGAGGGGTATCGCTGACTTGGACCGCAATTCCGCAAGGGTGTCCAGGCTGTGGTTGATATCCTGGACATGGTCATAAGCGTCGATACGCCATTCCAGTAAATCGGGATCAGTCCTTTTATGGTTGCCGATTCTTTGAAAAGATCGGATTTTTCCGTTGCCAAAAGAGGCATGCATATCAGAAAATCAGGGCCACCGATGACCTTGTTCTTGATTGTTATTTTGATGTCACTTTGTAACCGCATTTACAAACGGCCTTTTTTCAAGATCGCCACCAGGAGCCAGATGCCCATGATGGCTGCGGCCAGAAAACCGATGATACCGATGAGGGAAATACCGTAAAAGAGAGGCGGTGTTTTGGAGATAACAATGAGGGCTGAGCCGATGATGAGTGCGGCAATGATAATGGAAAAAGAGATCCGGTTGCTGATCTGATCGTGGGTCGATAGCATTTGGTCGAGCCCTTGCAGTTCGTGAGAAAAAGAGAGTTTTCGCTGGCGGATCAAACGGGTGATTTCGAGAAGATCTTTTGGAAAATCTTTGAGAAATGTAAACATCTGTGATGACAGGGACAGGACATCACTTTCCAGTCTTCCGGGAGAAAACCGCTGGAGTTTTATTTTTTTGATGAAGGGTTCTGCGTGCTGCAGCATGTCGAAATCAGGGTCCAGTTTGCAGGCCACGCTTTCCACGGTGCTCAGTGCCTTCATCATGAGAAAAATATCGGGGTAGATTCTCAAACGGTGATGGGCGGCCAGTTCCAGCAGATGTTGCAGTAGTTTACCCAGTTCTATTTCCTTCAAGGGTTTGTAAAGATGCTGCCCTATGAATTCGGCAACATTTTTTTCAAAGGAGCGCATATTCGGCTCTTCGTCCCAGGTGGTGATCTTGAGAAGGCAGCCGGCTGCACGGGTTTCGTCTTTTCGAACGATGCTGTCCACCAGTTCGACAAAATTTTCCCGGGTATTCCGATCAATGGTGCCCACCATGCCGAAATCGAGCAGACAGATCACGTTGCCCGGCAGAACAAAGATATTGCCTGGATGAGGATCGGCATGGAAAAATCCGTGATCGAATATCTGGCTCAGACAGACATGGGCACCCCGGGATGTGATTATTTTTCTGTCGTAGCCTTCCTGGTCGAGCAGATCCAGCTTGGACACCTTGATACCCTGCACCAGCTCTGTTGTCAGTACGCGGGAGGTTGTGGTTTCTCGGTAAACTTTTGGAATATAGACGGTGGGGTCGTGGAGGAATTCACGTGACACACGTTCCATGTTGGTGGCTTCGATGGTGTAATCCAGTTCCCGCTCCAGTGTCTTGGCAAACTCCTCGACAATCTTTACGGGCTGGTGGAAAGAGAGCTCTTCGATATGGTTTTCGGCCAGTGTTGCCAGGTGAAGCATGATTTCGAGATCAATATCGATGAGTCGTTGGATGCCGGGTCGTTGAACCTTGACGGCGATATCCTCGCCGTCGAGATAGCGTGCCCGGTGTACCTGACCGATGGAGGCGGATGCCAGGGGTGTTTCCTCGAAGGTTGCGAAGATGTTTTCCAGGGGCGCCCCGAGTTCGGACTCGACGATTTGTCTGGCATCTTCGAATGGAAAAGGAGGCACCTCGTCCTGCAGTTTCGAGAGCTCGTGGACGAAATCGATCTGCACGAGGTCCGGCCGCGTGGAGAGGATCTGCCCCAGCTTGATATAGGTGGGGCCTAACTCTTCGAATGCCATCCTGACCCGCTCGGCTCTGGATGATTTCTCAACACGTTCCCGGCGTTTCTTGTTGATCATCTGCAGGCCGATTTCGATATACTGCTCGATGTTCAGGGTTTCAATCAGGTCGCCAAACCCGTATTTAATGAGAACACCCAGGATCTGCCGATAGCGGTTCAGGTTGCGGTACGTTCGACCGATAACTCCGATTTTGCGTATGCTAAGCATGGAGCCTATTTAGCACCCTGGTTGCTGATCATTTTCTTCAGTTCCCGGATTTCTTTTTTTAACCCTTTGAGCTCGTCACCGGTGACGATATCCGCCCGTTTCAAGAATTCGTTGACACTTTTTTCCACTCTTTTTTCCAGTTTGGTCTGGGCTTCCGAGTACCTTTTTTCAAGGTCTTTCAGAAATGTTTTTCCCTCTTCCCTGGGCATTTCTCCTTTTTTCTCCAGTTCTTTGGCCAAGGCTTCCACCTCGTCCCATGTTTTGAGAGCCAGGCCGATACCCGTGAGCATACCTTTTCTGATTAGGTCGTACATGGTTTCCTCCTATTTCATTTTTCCCAGGATGGCGCTGGCAATGGTGTTTTTCTGAATTTCACGCGTTCCTTCATAGATCTCGGTGATTTTGGCATCCCGGTAGAACCGTTCCACTTCATATTCTTTCATATAGCCATACCCGCCGTGCAATTGAATGGCTTCATCGGCAACTTCCACGGCCGCCCTCGCAGCCACCATTTTGGCCATGGATGTAAGCTTGGGATCGATTCGACCCTGGTCGAAATTCCAGGCAGCTTTATAGGTCATCAATCTGGCCAGCTCAATTTTGGTGGCCATATCAGCGAGCTTGTGCTGCGTTACCTGGAACTGGGCGATTTTTTTACCGAACTGTTCCCGTCCTTTAACATATTCAAGGGCCCGGTCATAGGCACCCTGGGCCGTGCCCAACGCCTGGGCAGCCACCTGAATTCTGCTCTCGTCAAAGAAATGGAGCACGTGATAAAAGCCCTTGTTTTCTCCCCCGATGAGGTTGGCCAAGGGCACCCGCACGTCCTTCAGAACGACTTCCGCCGTGGCCATCATGTTGATACCCATCTTGTCGCCCAGATCTACCGTGGTCAAGCCTTCCCGGTCAGCTTCCACCAGAATGATGCTGATGCCCCTGTAAGAGGGTTTTGCTTCAGGGTCTGTCTGGCACATGACCGAATAGAATCCAGCAAGCCCCCCATTGGTAATAAAGGTTTTGGCGCCGTTGATGACCCATTCATCCCCCTCCTTGACGGCAGTGGTGTCCATGAAGGTGATATCCGATCCATGATCGGGTTCGGTGAAAGCACCTGCAGAAAGAATTTTGGCTTCCGCTACCTGGGGCAGCCATTTTTCTTTTTGTTCATCACTGCCATTATGCAGGACGAGTTCGGAGGCGAAACTGGAGAGTGCTACGGCGCTCCCGATAGTGGAATCACTCCGGCATAACTCTTCGATGACCAGGATATCTTCCAGACTCCCCATGCCCTGACCGGAATATTCCTCGGGAAAATGGACGCCGATAAGCCCGATTTCACCTGCTTTCTGCCAGATTTTTCGTGGAAATTCATGTTTCTTGTCAAGCTCAAGGGCCAGTTCTTTATCAAATTCGCCCTTTGTAAAATCTTTAACCGCTTTCTGAATGTCTTTTTGGGTCTTGCTGAGTTCAAATTCCATTGTCAATCTCCCTAAATCATTAACGATATCAATAAATATCACCACAGATTTCCGAATGAAAAAAAAGTAACATATGCCAATGGGTATTGCAACATGAACATCTATGGCCGAAGGCGGAAAAGTGACTTGACTGATGGCGCATTCTGCCATAAGTTCATTCTTCGAGCTGTAAGCTTTAAGCATAAGCCATTAGCGGCTAAACTGCTTAAAGCTTATAGCTAACTGCTTATAGCTTAAAGAGAAAGGAGCCATATGCCGGTATCGATAGCGCTCGCAGGCAAGGGCGGCACAGGAAAAACCACGGTTGCAGGGATGCTTATAAAATATCTGGTAAAACACCACATGACACCGGTGCTTGCTGTAGATGCGGACAGCAATGCAAATCTCAATGAGGTGCTGGGGCTTGAGGTCTCTGGAACATTGAGCGAAGCCCGGGAAGAAATGAAAAAGGGTCACGTGCCCAACGGCATGACAAAAGATGTTTTCATGTCCATGAAATTCGAGCAGGCTGTCATTGAAGATAAGGGCTATGACCTGGTTGTTATGGGACAACCCGAGGGCTCCGGCTGTTATTGTGCCGCCAACACTCTTTTAACGGGTTTTTTGGAACGACTGACAAAAAACTATCCTTACGTGGTGATGGACAATGAGGCTGGAATGGAACACATCAGCCGGTTGACCACCAGTAATATTGATATCCTTTTGATCGTATCCGATACCTCCCGAAGAGGGCTTCAGGCTGGGATGCGGATAGATAAATTATCAAAGGAATTGAATATCGGTGTGGGCAGGAGCTGCTTGATTTTGAACCAGTCCAAAGATGCCCCCGCACCGGCTGTCCATGAGATACTGGAAGACGCGGGTCTCGAACTTGCTGGAACCATACCGGAAAATAAGACCGTCTACGAATTTGATCTTGAAGGACGCGCCACCATCGAGTTGCCGGATGACAACGATGCTGTTCAGTCGGCTTTTGATATTTTTGATAAAATTATTCCAAAAAATTAAACACGCAGATTAGGATAAACTAAAGAGTTGAAACCACATGACGATGAAAAAGACAGGTTTTTTATTTGATCAGCGGTATCTTCTCCATGACACCGGACCCTATCATCCGGAGATGCCCGAGAGACTCCAGGCAATCTATCAAGGCATCGAGGAAGGTGGGCTAATTCCGAAGCTCAGAATGATTTCGGCAGTCAGGGCGGATCTCAAGTGGGTGGAAACGGTTCACAGTATGGAGTATATCCGGCGGTTTGAGGAATTCTGTTTTTCGGGTCAGCGCACGCTGGATTCACCGGACAACAGAATGTGTACGGAAACCTATGAGACGGCGTTGCTGGCGGTGGGTGGTGTGCTTCAGACGGTAGGTCTGGTTATGCAAAACGAAATCGACAACGCGTTCTGCGCCGTCAGGCCGCCGGGCCACCATGCTGAAGTTTCCGAAGCCATGGGATTCTGTTATTTCAACAATATCGCCATTGCCGCAAGGTATCTGCAACAGCAGTGGAAAATCCCAAAAGTCGGTATCATTGACTTCGATGTTCATCACGGAAACGGAACCCAGCATATCTTCGAAAAGGACCCTACGGTGTTTTACTATTCCATTCACCAGCATCCTTCCTTTGCCTATCCCGGAACCGGCAGGGAATTTGAGAAGGGATCCGCTGACGGTTACGGGTTTACCAAGAATACACCCGTGCTGCCGGGGCAGGGGGACGAGGAGTATCGGCATTATATCAAAAGGGATCTGGTGCCGGCGATTGATCGTTTCAAACCGGATATGATCCTGGTTTCAACCGGATTCGACGGACACATGGACGATGATATGTCCGACGTCAAACTGTCTACCGACGCGTTTACCTGGATCATGGAAACGATTTTCCAACTGGCAGAGGATTATTCAAAGGGCAAGTTGATTTCCATTCTGGAAGGTGGTTACAGCCTCAAGCGACTCCCGGAACTGGCGCGTAACCATGTTCAGGTATTACTGAACGGACATATCCATCTATAAAATCGTTACACAATATTATTAATTGATACAGGAGGACCCAATGTTTGTCAGCAGATCTATGACAATTAAGGTTGTTACGATACAACCGGATACGACCGTCCTTGAGGCGCAGGAACTGATGGCAACCCATCAGATTCGTCACTTTCCGGTTATCGATGGGGAAGACCGTCTCGTCGGTGTTGTCACCGACCGTGATGTTCGAAGCGTCCTGCCTTACGATTGTTACAAAAACCCTGATTGTACCAAAGAGCATGAAAAAGTTGCCGGGTTAAAAATCAAGGATATCATGACGGTTGAACCCCTCACCATCTCCCCCTCCGATACGATCCAGGATGCCCTGCTGCTGTTTCAGGAAAAACGCATCGGGGCCTTTCCGGTGGTTGACGATGCCGGAAAGCTGAAAGGCATCATTTCCGTCCGGGACTTGCTGCGGGCGTTTACAAATGTTCTCGGTATCGGTGAGCCTGGAACATTGCTCTGTATCCTGGTGGAGGAAAAGGTAGGGCAGATGAAAAAAATTGTCGATGCCATTACCGAGGAAGGCATTTCTTTTGGCAGCATCCTGGTTGCCAGGTATTGGGAGGAAGACAAGCGGGCTGTTTTCCCTTATCTTTTGACCCAGAATATAAGCCGCGTAAAAAAGAAACTGCAGGAGATGGGGTATACCCTGCTGGAACCCATGGACTGGTATCTGGATCAGTTACCGAAGCATGAGTAAATTGAACTGCATGGTGTCATGAAACAGTTGTTCAAACGAGAGAGGGTCAATGGTTATCACGTGCTGGGGGTCGAGAGGATCCATACCTGTTTCAGGTAAAGAATACATCAAATATGGGGGCGACACCACCTGCATCGAGATTCGGACCGGAAGTGGCGATATCATCATTGTCGACGCAGGCACCGGGATTCGAAGACTCGGAAACAAGCTCATCAAAGAAGACATTCATCACTATAATTTCATTTTTACACACGCCCACTGGGATCATATCATGGGCCTGCCTTTCTTCAAACCGCTGTTCAGCAACCAGACAAAAATCAAGGTATTTCGATGCCCGTATGCGGGCATGTATGCTGAAAAAATGATTACGCGCGTTTTGACACCGCCTCATTTCCCGGTGAAATATTCTGATTTGAGTGCAGAATTTACCTATGAAGAGGGTTGCCCCCATCAATTTCAAATTGGTTCGGTAACGGTGGTTCCCATCCATCTAAGTCACCCAAACGGTGGCAAGGGATACAAGTTTATTGAAGGTGAAAAATCATTTGTATTTCTGACGGATAACGAACTGGGTTATATACACCCCAATGGACTTACGCTGAACGATTATGTTGCGTTTTCATTGCAGGCTGACCTTCTCATTCATGATGCGGAATTCACGCCGGAGGAATACAACCGGTATGTCGAATGGGGGCATTCGTCTTATGCGGATGTCCTTAAACTGGCATCCCGGGCAGAGGTAAAAAAACTGGGACTTTTCCACTTAAACCAGGATCGCACCGATGATGCAATGGATGCGATTGTGGACGCCTGCCGTCAGGAGATAGACAGGCAAGGCTTTGGTTTCGAATGTTTAGCCGTTGGAAGTGAGATGTCCTTTGAACTGTAGGGGCATATGGAAAGAAGATGTATGGAAATAGACGCATTCGGCGCCGCTGATGGTTGGATTCGACTGGTACGTCTGTCTCCCCCAAGCCTTCAAGACAACACCGCTGATGCCGACCGCCTTAAAAATCAACTCAAGAAGCAGCTAAATACCAAGAGTGTAGAAATCGATTTACATGTTCTGCAAAAACTGCCGGCTCGGTTGCGGGACTGGGGGTATGCAGCACGCTGCGTTGTCGTAAAAGAACGGGATGCTGATCTATGGCATCTCACCGGCATTTTGAATCCGTTGGAGAACCAACGTATCGTCGGGGTGGCTGTTGACCTGGGAACATCCAGGGTCGTGATCAGACTGGTGGAATTGTCAACAGGCGAGATTCTTTTTGATGCGTCGTTTGACAATCCTCAACTTCGTGTGGGTCCGGATGTTCTGACACGGATCCATGCTTGTGATCAGCCGGGCGGCCTTGAAAAACTAAACCGGATGATCATCGATGAGCTGAACCGGCAGATCCGGAATGCCTGTATCGCCTGTGGAATCGACACGCGTGATGTTTATTTCATGGCCCTTGCCGGCAATACCAGTATGACGCACCTGTTCATGGGGCTGTCGCCCCGATGGTTGATAAGGGAACCCTATATTCCGGTTATCAACAGCCCCGATGTTCAAAAGGCTGACGCCTACGGGTTGCAGATCAATCCCGCCGGCAGGGTTTTTATCCTGCCCAACATCGGAAGCTATTTTGGCGGTGATCTGATTGCCGGTATTCTGCACAGCGGTATCAGCCGGCAGGCGGATCCGGCCATATTGGTGGATGTGGGGACCAACGCGGAGGTTGTTCTGGGCAACGACAGCTGGCTGGTGGCCTGTGCGGGCGCAGCCGGGCCTGCACTTGAAGGGGGTGTGGCCCAAATCGGCATGATGGCAGGCCCGGGTGTCATCGACCGTCTGCGCATCGATCCTGAAACACGGGTATTTAAGGTTCACACCATTGACGAGATGCTGCCCATGGGGATATGTGGTTCCGGCATGATCGATCTGGCTGCAAACTTGTTTCTCGCCGGTATGATCGATCTCAGAGGTCGGTTTGTTCCCCAGGTGTGCGGCAAGAAACTCACCATGCAATCGCGCATACCGTATCTGGAAATCGTTTCAGCAGACGATTCCGGGACAGGACAGCCACTGATGATCAGCCAGGTGGACATGGACAGTCTGATTCGATCCAAGGCCGCCATGTTTACCATCCTGGAGACCATCACAGAATCTGTGGGTATGGCACTGGCGGATTTGAAGACCTTCCATGTGGCAGGGACATTCGGCGCGTTTATCGATCCTGTATCCGCTGTTACCATCGGCATGTTGCCGGATTTGCCGCCAAATACCTTTCAATCCCTGGGGAACGCGTCCCTTGAAGGGGCGACACGGGTACTCACATCCTGTGAAAGCATGGCGGTCATCGATCGGATAAAAGAAAAAATAACCTATCTGGAATTGAATGTTAACCAGACATTCATGAACCGTTTCAGCGCTGCAAAATTCCTGCCCCACACCGACCGGTCACGCTTTCCGTCCGTCAAGATTTAATTGCGCGCATTTCAACCACGACATGTCCCCATCCACCACAAGACAGACCGGTATCGAAGCATCCGCTTGAGTTAAACATTACCTCATTTGGATTCCGCCCGTTCATAAGATTTTCAAAGAAAGCATTAATTAATACAGTTAAATTCGGCATCAAAAAGGAACATACCCGATCCGGATTCTCTTTTGTAAGTAAATTGCCTGAATTATCGAAAATCAACTTTTGACCAACGATATGCCCTGAGTGACAACCTTTCGATTTGATGACCTCCGCAACCAATCTGTATTTTGATGCTTCAACGGCATTTTGAAACAGTTTTTGAAATTTAGGATTTTTTTCAATCATTGACCAGTCGTGGTCTTCAAGGTTCAGTCTGCTCCGGATTATTTCCGCGATTTGGTTTCTATCCATGCTATCCCCCTGTGAATGTTCCTTTACCATTTCGAAGTTATTCTATATATGGGTTTCAAGATATAGAAACGGTTAATATCCCGGATTGTACTAAAGAATTGATAATCATCAATCCAAAATATAAAAAAATTTGGATCATCTCCCAAAGAGTTGATCCAAAATAAGGATTCAAGGATTCCAGGGGTCCAGGGTTCGAGTGAGATGAAGTGAGGCAGCAGCTAAATGCTTAAGAATTATCAAGAGTTAAAAGTCTGGGAAAAAGCGTATAAATTTTGTTTGGATATATATACATTAACGAAGCGTTTTCCAAACGATGATATCCGGGGATTTGGATTATATGAAGAAGGAAAAGCTTCAGGAATTATGAGAGGAGCTCGGGGATGTAGAGAGAATGCTAAAAGCGATGATCAACTCCCTGGAAAACAAACACTTGAATCCTGGAATCCTGGACTCCTTGAACCCTTTCTCCCAGCTAATTGGGAGAAGATCTAAAAATGTAAAGTTTTGGGCTTGAAACGCTCAAAAACCAATATAGCGTAAAACAGAAGGAGGTAGGAATATGACCAAACCCCACTATCCGACCAAGGAAGGAATCTGGTCCAAGGGACAGCGTTCTGAAAGAAAATATCCTTGGAAAAACCATGGATCACCGATGATAATCGGTGCGAGTTCGATATTCTGTGGTGCCCCCACCAGGACCGGTACACCGCGTTTGATTGTCGGGTGCAGCGTTATTTCGTGGAGGGCATGATCCGGGCCTGCGAAGATTTCACCGGTAAAAAATTCCATCCGCTGGTGGACAAAATTATTCCCCGCGGCGCCGATCGATGCCATTTTACAGTGGACCGCTGGAAAGATGACGGGGGAACCCATCCCTGGGATAAATACTCTGAGGAACTCGCCCGGCGCGCTTTTGAAAAAATTAAAAGCACAGAAAAATAGGCGTTCTTGTCCTTGACTTACTATTTTTCCCCATTGTATTTGATTCTTTTTCAGGATATCGAGATATTAAATCCACCTGCCGAGATGAGGATCGAATCGATTTTCAAATGAAAGATACATACAGACAGCCATCCCATAATCCCGGGCCAATGAAACGCGAGGTATTTCGCGACATTCAGAGACTTGCAGATCGCTCTCTGGATGCGATCTACCATTATTCGGTTGACGAGAGGCGATACTTTTTTTGTAATCAACGCTTTGCCGAACTCTTCGGCCTGGAAGACCCAAACCGCCGGCCAGTCATGGCGGAACAGATTCTCAAAAGGATCCATTCCCAAGACCAGGAAAAGCTGTTGAACGTGTTTGAAAGCGGGTTGGCAACCGGCATCGACAAAGGCGAGATGCAGTATCGCCTGCTCCGACAAAACGGCGATACAAGATGGCTTCACGACCGATGGATCGTTGTTAGGGAGGGCGACACCCTTGCCATCGAAGGGTTCATTCGAGATATCACAGAGGAGAAACTGGCCGTCGAAAAGTTTCTCGACTCTAAACAGAACGCACCCATCGGCACATTCATCGTTCAAGACGATAAATTCAAGTACGTAAATACGGAATTCATTCGCATCATCGGGTATTCCAAGGATGAGCTGCTGGATTCGAATCCCTTCGTCTATATTCATGAGGATTACAGGGAATACGTCAGACAACATGCCGTGGCCATGCTGAAAAGAAAAAGCACAACGCCCTATGAATTCTGTATTCACAACAAAGCGGGCGAAATCCGATGGATCATGGAAACGGTCACCCCCATCTATTATGACGGCCGGCGTGCGACCCTGGGCTATTTTATGGACATCACCCGATTGCACAAGATGCAGCTCAACCTTTCAACCTTGGGGCTGATGATCGGTACCATCTCCCACAGCCTGAAGGGTTGTCTCACCGGTCTGGATGCCAGTCTCTATTTGATTGATACCGGTTTCTATCGAAACAAACCCGCCCGCATCGAGGAGGGGCTGGATGTCACAAAACTCATGGTGGATCGTATCCGAAAACTTGTCCTGGACATCCTTTACTATGCCAAAGAGCGCGATCTGCAGTTGACGACGGTTGATGTCTGGCAGTTTGTCGAGGAGGTCGCCACTAGTATTGAAACCCGCCTTCGGGCGGCCAATATCCAATTCGAGTACAACTTTCCCGCCGGTCTGGGGACCTTCAGCATCGACACGGAAATTTTCCGGCTGGCGTTGATCAATATCCTTGAAAACGCTATGGAGGCCTGTATTGGTGACGCGAGCGACAAAAAGCAAGTCATCACGTTTGCGGTCCGGGGAGAAGACGACCAGGTGATATTTGAAATTTCAGATAATGGTCCCGGGGTCGAAGCGGATCAGGTATCCAAAATTTTCCGGCTTTTTCATTCTTCAAAAGGCAACAAAGGAACCGGTATCGGACTATTCATTACCCGCAAGGTAATTCATAAACATGGGGGCAGCATCACCGTAGACACCGCTCCCGGCGAAGGCGCTCGATTTAAGATTTTTCTGCCGCGGAATCCTACTGAAGGAAAACGCTAATAGACAAGATGCAGGTGTTTACGAAACGAGAAAGATCTGAATAAAGCGGGGATCGATATCTTTTTTAGATACCCGTCCCAGCTCCGTCTCAATTTCTGCAAAAAGACTTTCAAGGGTTTTCCCGCATTTTTGGGTAATTTCGGTGCCGGACAAACCACTTTTGTCTACCAGCCATTTCAGGAAATCACTTTTTACTGAAAACCTAATGGTTCTGGGCTTTTTAGGGCTGTGCCACAAGGTGTCGAAAAAAGATTTGAAGACATCCAGGGGCAGGGGTGCAAATGCTGTTTTCCCGGTGCCGGAACCCGTGGCTTCTCTTACCCAGTGTGTCAACAGGAAGTTTTTATAGGTCAACAGGCTCCCGGGTGGAAGGGGTTTTACCTCGAGTGGCAATGTTGCCATCAACTCGTCAAAAGCAATGATTTCCGTCAGAATCGTATCCGTTGCGGAAATGTCCTGGCTTGTCAAAAATTCCCGGTAGAGTGTACCGGTTTGATATTTGTCGAAACAGAGCGGTCTTTTGATCAGGAGCCCGCCGATAACGCCCAGCCATTCCTCACCCCAGAAGCTTAGGGGGAGCCCCTGGGCCATGAACCAGCTGTTTTTGCGCCATTTATCAGCGCGCCACTTTAACCGGAGCGCCCTGCCGTAACCGACCCTGAAAATATCTGCCAGCAGGTAATGTTCTATCTGTCCGATCTTGCTGCCGGAAAGCGTTTCGAGACCGATGCCGATATAAGCGGATGCTTTTTTTACAGCATCGTGCAATCCGCTTCGCCCATTGATGGCTTTTTGGTCGGCAATCAACAACTGGTTGCAAAGGCCTGCGAATTCGGACTGCAGCTGCATCAGGAAATATTCATTTTTTACGGAAGAGAGGGCTTTGGCGAAAATACCGTCGGGCTCCAGCAGATTTTGTGCGTAGTAGGGTACCGGCATGAAATTGTCATCTGCCGCTGATTGGGTCTGGAGCTTTCTGGTTCGTTTTTTTAAATCATTTTCCGTCAAGGACTGGTAGATACCCACGGCCTCATCAAACGGCAGAAAGCCCTTTTCCGCCAGACGAACATTACGTAGACGATAAATTTCCTCCTCAGTCTCTGCCGGGATGATGGCTGCTGACTCGAGCAGTATGTTCTGGAAGCGAGAATGATCGAAGTCCGACAGGCGTTGCAGCAACTGGAGCAGAAACTCCCTGCGGTCCTCCAGGTATTGATCATCGTGGGAAACGGTTTCCGGATCTGCATCGGTTTCCGGTAAAAATGGCGGATCCAGGAGCCGAAAGTAGAAGGTGTCGTCAAAGGTGATAAAGTCCTTTCCCAGTTCGGAAGGGCTCTCATCGTATTCCCGGATCCTCACCTCGATATTGTGCAGCAAAAAAAAATCCAGAAAGGTGACATTGTCCCTGGCGCACCATTCAGCCAGTCTGGTGGGGTCGGCCGAAAGCAGCAGGTTCAGCCATTCCGTTGCCGCAGAGAAATCCATGCGGTCCTTATGCCAGATTTCAATATCGAGGATATACTCCCACTGCCTGTTTGAGGCCATAGCTAACAGGGGCAGAGCGTCCTGGGCACCGATATCGCGAACAAGCAGGTGAAAATCTTCCGGGGGAAAGGAATGCACGATGGCAAGGGCACCTTTATCGGAAACCAGATGATTCAGGGCGGCCTCGGGCGGAAGAGACAGGAGTCGCTCGCGTTCTCTTTTGAGGTTCTGTAGTCTTGTAATGCTTTTTTTATCTTCGGACGTCATTAGCGCTACACGCGATATTTCGCCTTCGGCGGTAATTTATGGTTATTTGCCCTTGCGGACGTTATTTAAGAACTCAATTCCCCTCCAACCCTTGTATCCCCCTCGAACCCTCGTTTTCCTGCACCCTGGTTTGTAATCGATGGATCCAGAAGATCAGAAACAATACGGGGATACCGATGATTGCCGTGGCGACAAAGAACATCGGGTATCCAATACTGTCGACCATGCTGCCGGAATAGCCTGCAAGAATTTTGGGAAATAGCGTCATCGTTGAACTGAAAATAGCATACTGTATGGCCGTAAAAGACACGCTGGTAAGACTGGACAGATAGGCCACAAAGGCAGCTGCAGCGATTCCGGCGCTGCCGTTGTCGGCGATGATGACCATGAGCAGCAGTATTTCGTCGGGGCCCTTGCCGGCGACATAGGCAAAGAGCAGATTGGTGGCGGCCGCCAGAAATGCACCCACAAACAGAATGCGGATAACACCATAACGGATCGAAAGAATTCCGCCCACAAACCCGCCCCCAAGGGTCGCCCAGAGGCCCCAGAACTTGGTATAAGTGGCGATCTGGGCTTTGGTAAAACCGACATCGAGATAGAATAGATTGGCGATTACACCCATCAGGATGTCCGATATCCGGTAGGTGCCCACCAGAAGCAGAATCAACAGTGCCGTGGTTCCATAACGCTGAAAAAAATCTGCCAAGGGATCGATGTAGGTCTCTTTAATGTGATCAAACGGAACGATGCGGGCTTGAATGGATGCCCAGGTTGCCATACTACCCAGGAGGACACTGAAAATGAACCGCCCGGTTTCCGTTACAAACCCTGCCAGCTGTTTTGTCCAACCCCAATGATCGATCAGGTTTTGTTTGACGGCATGTGCTGATGAGGCTGTTAAGAAAAAGCCGGTGATGAAAGCGCCTATGGTGATAAAAAAAACAAGTAGAAATCTTACATAGTCGCTTGTGCCCCGAAAGACGCTGTTCCTGGATTCTTTCACAAGGGGTTCTTTGATGATGAAAGTCGTTGCAACACCCACCAGCATCATCAAGGCCATGGTGCGATAGACATTCGCCCAGACGGACACGTCATAGGTGTTCTGCCCCCACCAGTCCGCCAGCCAGAGAGATCCTGCGCCGGCGATCAGCATGCCGATCCGGTAGCCGGCGATGTACATGGACGAAAGCATGGATTGCATATCCGCCGGGGCGGATTCGATGCGATATGCATCGATAACGATATCCTGAGTTGCTGACGAAAACCCGATTAGAACCGCGCCCACGGCGGTCATGGTCAATGCGATTTTTGGGTCGAAAAAAGAAATCCAGAGCAGGGAGGCGATAATGCATATCTGGGACACCAGGAGCCAACCCCGCCGCCGTCCCATTTTGACTGAGAGAATTGGAAATGGCAGACGATCGATAATAGGGGCCCAGACGAATTTAAAAGAATACCCGAGGGCAGCCCAGCTGAAAAACGTTACAGTGGACCGTTCGACACCTGCTTCGCGCAGCCAGACAGACAGTGTGCTGAATATGAGCAGTATCGGCAGACCGGCTGAGAAACCGAGAAAAAGCATGGCAAGTGCGCGGGGGTGGGCCAGGGCCTTGAGGGCCATGGCCCAGCTGCTTTTTCTTTCCGGGATCAATGTGTCTCCAGAAGCTGGTCAGGAGAAACAACGGGTCCATGTGTTTTTTTGAGCAGCAGCAGTGCTTTGCGTTGTTTCCTTAGAATGGTGAAGAGACGTTCCGGGATCCTTTCTTCCTTGCTGTACGCATCCAGTTGCAGATCGATCCTTGATACAATGTTGTCAATGTATAGCGAAAAATGTTGATTATAAAGGTCTATCGAATAGGTCTTGTCTATGATGGATTTGAAAAGAGCCTTGAGATCGTCAAAAAGAGGCAGCTCGCCGATGGGTGTCTCTATACTTGCAACATCCTTGTAAGCCTTTCGCTCAAGCCACGCCAGCCAGACCTTTACATCTTTTTTCTCCCCCAATAGCTTTTTGGAGGTGCCGCCTCTGGCTTCATGGGTCAGAAAATAATTCAGGCCGGCCAACACCGGTTGCTTGTCTTCAGCAATTTTCGGGTTGTTGAAAAATTGAAACTGAGCATTCATATAATCGCCCAATGCACCTGGAATGAAGGGCGCATTTGCCCAGGGGGCCCTTTTGACACCGGTGGCACCAACCTCGGTAGCGGTTGCGGCAGAGACGATGGTCGCCCCGATAACCACGCCTTCGTCGGCGCTCTTGGCCGCCCATACCGGCGGCATGGTGTTACTGTCACGGCCGCTATAGGTAATAATACGTGTTTCAACACCTGCCGGATCCTCGGCAAAGTCGGAATAGTTTGCCAGCGCAGTGGATGATACCGTGCAGCGGGAATTGGGGTGGGACATGGGTATGGGCTTATTGTTGCTGCCGACCTTCCCTTTGAACCAGTCTCCCTGAAAATTGAACCCTTTATCAGGCGGGTCCTCACCATTGCCGACCCAATGGGGAACACGGCCGCCATCGATAAGCACATTGGACCAGATCACCTCTGCCCCTTCGCGTCGTAAGATTTGCATCAACTGGGGATCGCCTTCCCAGTTGACATCTTCCACAATACCGAAGATACCGCACTCCGGATTGACGGATCGGATGCTGCCGTCATCGGCGATCCATAGCTGAGCCAGGTCGTCCCCCACGAAAAGATTTCCGGCCATGGCGGTGGTGGTTTTACCGCATCCGCTTGGAGCGGCACCGGTACACCATGTTACCCGGCCTCCGGGACCTTCGATGCCCGTAATGAACATGTGCTCGGATAATTCGTTGCCCATGTTTTCATATACGGCTTTGTCGACGGCAAAGCGGTGATTTCCCTTTTTGAGCAACAGCGTGTTGCCTGCATAGGTGCAGTTAAAACTGAAGGTCGTCCGGAAACTCCTGTCCATAAATACCCGTGCATTGGGCAGGTCTTCAGGGCGATTGAGACCTTCGCTGTGAACATTGACGAAAAAGTGCCCTGAGCGCTCAACCTCCTGGTCGAAGGAGCGATAGGCATTTCGGTAAAGGATTTCCGCACTGTGAGAGACATACGTGGAACTGGTGATTTCAAGGGCAGGATTGGAGACGGGTGAACCAATGGGGCCACGGACATAGAAACCGATGATCATGGTTTTGCCTTTCATGATCCGGACCATTTTGTCGCGTACCTCGGCGATGGCGTCCGCGCGATCCTTGCGATTGGCCAATGAACTGATTTCTTCATCCTTGTTGGCAATATAGTAGGTACGGTCGATGATTCTTCCCTGCTCTTCCGGCAGGTCAAAGTGGATGGTGTGTCCTGACATTGCCAGGGGGGCTTCTTCCCCTTTTTCAAGGGCCAGTTCACGGATAAACTGCCTGTCCTTCTCGGAACCCGTGTTGACGAAAACATCCTCGGGTCCACACATGGCGATGGCGTTGGCAATTTTGATGATGACTTCCGTGTTTTTAATTTTTTGGATGCGGGCGAGATGTTCAGCATTCAAGACCGACTCAAGATACTTGGCGGCCTCCTGATATTCCTTGAGTCCTCCTATCTCAACGATGATATCAATACCTTTGTTTTTTTGAAGCATGACTGTTCTCCTATGGCATATGAATTTCCATCCACTTTATGATACTGTCAATTTCATTTCTGAACTCTTCAAGGGCTTTTCCCCTGTGGCTGACACGACCCTTTTCCTCACGGGTCAGCTCTGCAAAGGTTTTTTTCAATGGTGGGTAAAAGAAAACGGGATCATAACCGAATCCATTGGTGCCCACGGGAGATTCTGCAATGAGTCCTTCACACCGTCCTTCATACGTCAGGGCCGGACCGGTGGGCATTGCTAGTGATATAACACATTCAAAGGCAGCTTTCCGATTGGTGATGCCTTCCATTTCTTGAAGCAGTTTTTGAAAACGTTGTTCGTTGGTGGCATCCGGGCCTGCATACCGTGCGGAAAGCACACCGGGCGCTCCGTTCAGGGCGTCCACGACCAGGCCGGAGTCATCTGCCAGGGCCGGATGCCCAAGAACTCTGGCAGTAAAACTTGCTTTTTTATAGGCATTTTCATCAAAGGTCTGTCCGTCTTCTTCTACTTCCGGTATGGGTCCGAAGTCGTCCAGATTTTTGATCGTAATAGGAAATCCAGAGAGGAGTTCTCTGATTTCAGCGGTTTTACCCCCGTTACGGGAGGCAATAACAAGATAGTTGAGCTTTTTCATTGGTAACGCCGTTTCTCAAAAAGTGATCCCGATTTCCCGGTTAAAGGGAGAGGGGATGATCGGGGATAGCGAGCGCATTCCCCGTGAGCGAATTTATTCTGGTTATCATGTTCCGGTCAACAATTCCATTTAAATCATTTCAAGAGCGTCAAGGTTTCCATTTTTAAACACCAGGAGAGTGCCCGAACGTGTTCTGTTGAGGGCACAATTTACCACGCGCGTTTTTCCAACGGTGGATATACCGTCATCCTCATGTATATGCCCGCAGATCATGACCTGCGGCCGACATTTCTTGATCAGTTTGAGGAGGCCCTTACTGCCGGCATGGAAACGCCCCATGACAAGATCCTGGTAGCCGTATGGCGGTGTATGTGTCACCAGGACTGTATGAGAGTTTACCAGAGGCTCGATCTTTTGCAAGCTCAAGTTTTCGTTAAGACAGATGCGGGATCGAAACGGAATCGGAAGGGTGCCGCCGATACCGACAAAGGAAATCGATCTGATCGTCGTGCAGACAGCATGTATCGGGATACAATTGGGGAAGGCTGCAAACAGGTGATCGACTCTTTTTAAATCGCTGTTGCCGCGAATGACCAGAACCGGCACCGGTAATGCATTGAGTCTGTTCAATATCTTTCCCGGTTGGGTGAAATTCGATATATCACCCGCTATAACCAGAATGTTGGCTTTTAATTTCGACAGATTGTTCCGAATCCGTTCAAATCTTTCATTTTTTCCGTGAATATCCGCCACCGCGTAAACCCGCATTCTCAGATCCTTTGCATGTGACTCGAAAATTATTCAACTTAGTCCGGATATTTCACAAACCTGAAATATTCGGGTTAGATTTGACTAACCACTATATTGCCTATATGATTTTCGAACACTTTTGAGATAGCTTCTATAGGGGTTGTCAGAAAACGTTCCGATTGAGGTCCTTTTTTCTGCTACAACCTCCTATGCCGCCATTCTATTTTTGGAACATTATTATGAAAAGCGGTATAATTGCATGGCAGGTTATCTCAGAGGGGTTTAGTGGTCAAGGGGATAAACCATATTCTATCGCGTACAGCCTACTGTCACCAGCCTACAACCGCAGTGCAAATGGCTTATAGCTATGTGCTTAATATAGCGGCGCAGCCGCGTAGGATAAAATCGTTCAACAATTTGATAGGGAGGTCAGGATGGGTGAAGTTCTTTCTTATGGACTCGTGGACAAAGTGTTTGTTGTTACCGGAGGCAGCCGGGGTATCGGTTTGACCATTGCAAGGCTTTTGCTTGATCAGGGTGCAAAGGTGGTTATCTGCGGCAGGAAAGAGGAAGGTCTTTCGGCCGCTACAGCCGTCTCTTAATGCCGGAGAACGCCTGCTGGCGATACCGGCTCATGTCGCCAGGGTAAAAGATGTCGATAACCTTATGGACCGGACAGTCCAAGAATTCGGCAGGCTGGATGGACTCATCAACAATGTCGGAATGAACATCATGACAACCGTTGTCGATGTCGATCCGTCCTTGTGGCAGAAAATCATCGACACCAATCTGAACGGAGCGTTTTTATGTGCCCGAAAAGCAGGCCAGCTGATGCGGGAACAGAAATATGGCAAGATTGTCAATATATCCTCATTGGCGGCAAGTCGTTCTGCTCCGGCCATGGGGATCTACGGTATTGCCAAGGCAGGCATCGAAATGATGACAAAGGTTCTTGCTCAGGAACTGGCATTGTTCAATATTCAGGTAAATGCCGTTGCTCCCGGAATGGTTCGAACTGAATTCAGCGAACCTTTCTGGTCCAATGAGGATTTTTATCAACTCATCGTCAAGACAATACCCATGGGCAGGATTGCCGAGCCCGAGGATGTGGCCCATCCGGTTCTTTTTTTGTGTTCCGACGGTGCCGGTTTTATTACGGGTCAGACGATTGGTATAGACGGGGGGGCGAGTGCCATATTAAATCTAGAGGGTTGGAGGGGTACCGAGGGTGATAATAGGGTTGGAGGGTGGCTGACAGCTATAAGCAGACAGCAGCATCCCAGCCTCCAGGCATCCTCGCTTCCCAGCATTCCAGGGGTTAAGGATTCAAGAGCTCGAGGGGAATTGGGTTTCTTGGGTTCATTGAGTTGATGTAACCGGGGCATGTTTGAGAGCTGTAGACCCTTTGCAGAGAGCAACTCAACAAACACAACGAACACAAAGAACCCAAGAAACCAAAGATAGGAGAAAGGCGATGGCGGACAGAATTGTCATGATTCACGGCATGTGGGGAGGAGGCTGGTACTGGGAGAAATACCGGCGGTTTTTTGAAGGGAAAGGGTATCAGTGCCATACACCGACCCTCCGGTATCATGATGTGGAACCCGGGATGATACCGGACCCTCGCCTGGGTATCGACCAGCCTTCTCGATTACGCCCATGATCTCCAGGAGCAGGTTTCCGGTTTTGATGATAAACCCATTTTGATGGGGCACTCCATGGGCGGACTCATTGCCCAGATGCTGGGCGCAAGAGGGCTTGCCAAGGCGCTTGTTCTCCTGACACCCGCATCACCTAGCGGGATAAACGCCCTTAAATATTCAGTGATAAAGAGTTTCTGGAGTGTCCTCACCCGGTGGGGGTTCTGGAAAAAGACGAACCAGCTTCCTTACAACGCCGCTGTGTATGCCATGCTGCACCTGATGCCTGAGTCTGAACGAAAGGCGCTGTACGAAAAATTGGTATATGAATCCGGTCGTGCAGCATTCGAAATCGGATTCTGGCTGATCGATTTCAATCGGTCTGCACATGTCGACGCCTTGAAGATGACTTGTCCGGTCCTGGTCATTGCAGGTGCAGAAGACCGCATTACACCGGCATCGGTGGTCGAGAAGGTCGCTCGGAAATACGAGACGGTTTCAACGTATCGAAAATTTGAAAAGCATGCCCACTGGGTCGTGGGTGAGCCCGGCTGGGAAGAGATCGCAATCTTTGTGGCGGCGTGGCTCGATGGTCTCAAGACCTTGAACACGCACCCTGATTGACAACTGCGAAACAGGGCGTATTGTTTCAGGATATAGAGCCATCCGCATCAGGAGTCGGTAATACAATGCATACGAATTCGATATATCATACGCTGTTTACCAGATGGATGTTGCCTGCCGTCTTTCTGGTGATTTGCCTGGCAGGGCTGTCCGGTTGCAGCGGCACATATGGCCGGTTGGCAGTCAATCCGGATGTAAAAGAATTATTTGAGAGAAACGAAGTGCTTCCGGACCATCAATATTTCTACACCGAGTCAGCTGTCTGGCCGAGGGTCGTCATGGGTCTTCATCAGGATTACACCCTGCAATCGGATTTCTGGCATCCAGTGAAAGCAACCCCGGAGAGACTCAAGCGATGGCTGGAGTTCCAACAGGGCAGCGAACGATATCTAATGGCTCAGAATGGCTCCGATATCCTTAATAAAAATGGTCGCAAGATTGGGGTCTGGTACGCGTTGAAAGATTCCCGTGACTGGGGGGTGGTTAAAATGATCGACGACAAGACGGTCAATATCATTTTGCAGAAAGCCCCGGAGGAACCACTGATACTGAGATTCATACAACCATAAAAAGGGCAGCCCATATAGAAATAAAATCGTGAAACGATTTTATTTGACTCTGAAAAAGCCTTCGTCGAACTCAGGCTTGTTTTCATAGCGGCTCATGAAGAAACCGGGCAGTTGATCGATATTTTCAAACAGACCTGGATCGGCTTCGATGCCGCATTGGTGAAGGGCCTTGACAATATCGTCCGGTTTTGGCGGGCATCCCTTGATGGCAATCATTTCCTGAATGTCGGGATTGTTTTTGTGCAGCTGGTACATGCATTTACCCAGCAGGATTGTTTTTTTCATGCCTTTGGTGGGCTTCATGATTTTGCCGTTGAGCACCTCGACATCTTCCCACGGCTCCCCTTTCCAGGCATAGCGGATGGCTGTCAGAACCAGGCCGGTCACCCCTGAACAATAGGTACAAAGGGTCGAGTCGAATTTTCGATAGTGAATGCCCTCGAGCCCCTGCTTGGCAAGTGGTACCGGAAGACAGCATGTCTCATTGACCGTGTATTGAAAGTCATGTTGGTGAAATGATGCGACTGTTTCGATATCTTCCCCCACAATCTCGATGCTTGAGAGATCGGTTGAACGACCATGGTTTTTGGCCGCATGAACCAGATGGGGAACGGCTGCAACATCGTATCCCAGCAGCTTGGCGCCGACCATGTCACCTGCAAGGATGTCCGCGGAAGCCACCAGCAGATTGGAGCGCTGCATGCGGCCGTCAAAGGCAGGTCCCCGTTCGAGGGTGTAAATACCGTCTATCAGTGTGAATATGGGCGGCAGCTTGTCTGCCAGTCGCGCCACATGAAAATGAAGATCTTTGACCGGGTCTGCGTTGTGGCATATTTTTCGGGACTTCATATCGATGACGCCTTTCAGATTCTTGATGCCCAGACTCACCACCGTCTGATTGTGGGTCTTCATAGCCGGAATATCTACAATAAAGTCGCTGTCCAGAATATCTTGATTGAATTTCAGGATGATGCCTTCCCCCAGGTCGACTTCCCTGAAGGGGCGTTCAAAGACATTGACGGTGGACACATTATAGCGCTTTTTGAGGGTGTTGTAACCCAGGGTTTCGAAAGCATGTGCCGGTGTTTCAATATCCTTCTGGTTTCTCATGACCACACCCTCACCGATGGTAATATGTTCGACGCCATGTTCTTTCAGAAGCATTACCATATCTTCAATGACCCGCGATGTCGTGATAACACCCCATTTTGGAAAGGCCACGGAGCGGGTCCAGAATACGATGTTGGGTTTGATAAAAACCTTTGCCCGGGACGGCAGCCGGCTAAGACCATCGCAAAGCTCCACGGCTTTTTTAACGGATTCAAAGGGTTTTTCATAGCGAACGACTGCGACGGTTGATTTGTTCATGAAACACTCCTCAATGATATTGTAAAAAACGTTTCTTAAAAATAAAAAGAAATCACGAAAACACGCACGAATTATCCGTACAGGATAACTCTGGAAAACACGAAATTATTCTGATCTAAAACCGCTACCTCAGTCATAGCCCTTATCGTGTTTTCGTGATTAAGGATCTTTTTTCCTTTACCCCAGCAGGGTCTAATAACACACAGCAGCACCCAATTCAAACAGAAACCCCCGATCCATAACCCGGATACGTCATAACATGTTCGAGAAAGCCTGGTCATGTCATGAACCGAAAAAGCGAGCGCATTCCCCGTAGGTTCTGCCGTTCGGCAGTGCTTCGCATGCTGCGAGGTTCTTCAATTGTCCGGATCGGGCGTGGTCCAGTACCGCTCCCCAAAGCCACCCCCGGGTATGCCGAGAGTGCCCGCATATGCGGACAGGCCGGTCTTGATGCGTTGCGCGTCGACCATGGGGCCGACCAGCTGAGATGTATAGGCCGATATCACGAAAAGCTTCCTGTCGATAGATAGGGTAATGTCACAGATCTCTGGAAAAAGGCCGTGGTTTTGGAAAAAACCTGAAGATGGTTTCATCAAACAGCGCGTGTAGAAATGAAACCCTAAGATCAAAAGAAAAACCCAGGGCTTGATGATTGTCCCGTGTATTCCCAGAGAGGGGATGCTGGATCCCAGGCGAAAGATCTCTTTTGCGGAGAGTTGACGGATGCTGTTTGTTTGTCGATGCTGCCCGCATGGCAACATGCATTTGGCGCCTGTTTTTTTCAAGCGGTAGGTCAGCAGGAAGGGAAACAATGCGTAAGGTGTTTCCTCATAGAAGACAATCCGGCAAATGCGCTCCTGGCGGTGAAGCAGCGTGACCCCGGCCTGAAACAAGATCTGGTGGTCCATGTGCTGACCGACGCCCAGCGGCAGTATCAAATTGGCGCAATCCGTTCGTATGCAGATCTCATGAAGCTCCCGTATCAATTTATCGCACAGGATTTTATTGCTCGGCGTAGCGCGATAATGGGGCCAGTAGCGTGTCCATGGTCTTTGATTTCTGAACAAAAATTCCGGATGCTCCAGCCACAGATAATCCACACCCATTCTCTGCATGGCCCTGGTGTCTTCTTCGCGGCGGCGTTTATAGTTCAAAATCGATTTCAGGGCACTGGAAAAGGCTGTGGATCCGTGGGGCGCTGCTGCGGTGAAGACCGTTACGACAAGAACGGATTCACCTTGATCGATCTGTTTGAAAATCCGCCCACTGCAGGATGCGGCGACATCATCGAAATGGGGAGATACGTAAACATGATCATATTGACGATGGATGGACAGGATGTTTTTTAGACGCATATCTGCTTTTCCGCCATTTTGTGTACCGGCACAGGGCAGCAACGGCCCGGGCAGCCCTGTGGGGACTTTGCATGACAGGGATATTTCTCTCCCGTAATCTCTTGATAAAAAATGCTTCCTGAGAATGAAAGGAAAACCCGATCACGGGCTTTCCGTAAGTCTGGACGAGTTCCTCTATTTTATCAGCAAGTTCATTTATCAGTTTTTCAGTCTCGGTTTTTATCTGGTTCTCCGGCACGCCCATGCTTTCCATAACACGGCTGAACATATGTTTTGGAAGGAGCAGATAGATGAGCAGGATATCGAAATGATCGGCATCAAGGAGACAGCCGGGAATACTTGAAAAATAGGCCAGGCGATCTTTAGAAAACGTAATATCCACGGGGTTGCCGATACTTCCGGTGTGGGGAACCAGCGTGGAAAGCTTCTTTTTAACGGCATCCGGCATGGCCGGTATTTTCAATCCTTCCCTGTCACAGGCATCCGCAGCTACGGCCCCAGGACCTCCCGAATGGGTCTGGATAACCAAACGGTCTCCTTGGGGTGCCGGCACGTTTCCGAACAGAGAACCCATGTCGAACATTTCTTCGATGGAACGGGCCCGGATGATGCCGGTCTGTCGAAACACGCCGTCATAGAGACGGTCCGGTCCCGACAAGGCGCCCGTGTGGGACAGACAGGCCTGTTTCCCGGATTCCGACCCCCCCACATAATAGGCGATGACCGGCTTGTTCAGTGTAACAGCGCCGGCAGCTTCAATAAAATTTCCTGGATTTCGAATCGTTTCGATGTAGAGGCAGATGACCTTTGTATGAGGGCATGCTGCAAGGTATTTGAGACCTTCCACAAGATCGATGTCTGCCTCATTACCGACACTGATGGCCGTGCTGAAACCCATCCCGACTCTTGATAGATAATCGAACATCTGGGTGATAAAGCTGCCGCTCTGCGACACCATGCCCAGGAATCCGGCGTCCCCCTGATAGGGGAGGAACGTGGTATTTAATTTATGGTGGGGATTAGCCACTCCCAGACAGTTTGGACCCAGAAAACGCATACCATATCGATGGGTGGTCTGGACCAAGGTCTGTTCCAGATCGCGTCCTTTTGCACCGATTTCCCGGAAGCCGCCTGAAACGATAATGGCATTTTTAATACCCTTTTCTCCGCACTGCGTCACGGTGTCCAGCACGATTCGTGTCGGCAGGATCATCACAGCCAGATCAGGTGTTTCAGGGAGGTCCGCCACGCTCTGGTATGCCTTTAACCCCAGTACGGTGGACTCCTTGGGATGTACCGGGTAGATGTTGCCTTGGAACCCGAGACTCAACAGAGAGGACAGCTGGCTCGTTCCCATGGATCCAAAGTTGTTGGACGCTCCAAAAAAGGCGATGCTGTCCGGGTTGATCAGTTTGTATAGGGGGCTTTCCATAATGGATACAGGCATATCGTGGTTAGAGGCTGTACTGAATGGCGTCTGTGGCATCTGTTCTTGAGATCCTTCCCCTGTTTTGGAGATAGTTCAAATGGGCGATCGCCTCACCCGTGGCAAACCATTTTTGAGCGATGGGAAATTCATCCCAGTTGTCACACCGGATGTCCCAGCTCATTTCCGAGGCAACCCTGTAGGCATGTTTTGGCGCGCCTGATTCGAGAATCGAACAGACCTCGTCCAGCCGGCGGTAATGGTGATCCTTCAGTTCATCTATTCGTTTGCGGTGGTCTGTAAAGAGTCGCCGGTGACCGGGAAGGACCATGCTTATATCAAGCGCATATACTTTGTCGAGACTTTTCAGATAATTCCGCAAAGGATTCTCTCGGTCGGACCAGCACTGAATGTTGGGGGTAATATCCACCAGGATGTGATCACCTGAAATCAGTATTTTTTGTGACGACTCATAAAGGCAGGTGTGGCCCAGGGTGTGTCCGGGCGTTTCAATGCATCTGAAGGCATATGTTCCGACTTGTATGGTGTCACCGTCCGACAGGGCTTCCAGTGCCGGAGCCCACTCCGTACCGAACTTGTTCCCGGGGTGTGCCGCAAGGGCTGCCCGCAGGTCTTCACGAGGAAAGCCGTTTTTTCCGGCAAAGGCAATCATCGGTTCAAACCCTTCCCAGGTTTCGATAAGTTCCATTTCCGGGCGGTTGAAATAGAGATGGCTGTTATCCGTAACGAGTTGGCCCACCAGTCCGAAGTGATCTGCATGCAGGTGGGTAATAAAAAAATCGGTACAATTCAGGTCAATGTCGAGTTCTTGAAGCCCTTTATTCATGGCGTCAAGACATTCTTTACGGTTGAAACCGGTATCGACGATCAGGTTTCTACTATCCGACTTGATGATGTATGAATTGAGATACTTCAGCGGGCTGTCAGGCAGCGGTATTTTGCACCTGAAAAAATTGGGTCTGATTTCTTCCATGCTTGATAGGTTATCCTTTGGACGTCATTTGCGCTGCGCGCGTTATTATGCCCTGCGGGCGTAATTTGTCCTTTGGGACGACACTCGCCCTATGGGCTGTAATTAGCACTTCGTGCGATATTAGTCCTGCGGACGTCATTTGCGCTGCGCGCGTCATTTATTGTTGCTTAGAGCGGATAGTTACGATGAATGACACGAAGTGCATAATGACAGCTGAAAGCGCGTTATTAACTATTTAGCGGTTTAGACTGTAGGCTGTTAGGTGCCTTCCGCTAATAGCTATTAGCCACCCTCAACCCTCGTATCAACCCTGACTCAGCGCACTGCTTTTCTCACCCTTGTATCCACCCTCGAACCCTATAGTTTTATCTTAATACTCTGCCAGGTGTTCGTTTTCTTCCAGGCCTTGCGTTGTTCCGGATTATTCCTTCGTTCATTTTTTCTTTTTTCCAGCATACCATTGGGGGCCGGGGTACCCGGAGGGGCTGTCCGTCGGTCATGCGTGTCTCTGCGATCCTGGTCTCTACGATTTATTTTTACAACAATGCTGCCTTCAGGTTCGTTTTCTTTAAGAATATCAATTATTTTTGGCAGATATTCATCTGCTTTTCCCACAGGGAAACTGCAGGAACCGGCACCTTTGTGCCCACCCCCTTCAAAATAGGAAAGCATCTGACCTACATTTATTCTGCAGTTTCTATTGAGAATACTGTGGCCTACTTTAACGATGACTTTTTCTTTGCGGGGATTTTCAAATCCTATTTTAACGCTGACAACGGCTTCAGGAAACATGGAGTAGACCAGAAAACGGTTCCCATAGGGCATGCTGTCAAGGGCGCGGAAATCTGAAATGGCAATATTTTCCAATAGATGTGTATGTTTTTTCAGCAGCGCCTGGTAGGAGACGTTTTCACGAATGACGGTTTTTGATCTTTCCCTGACCTCTTTATCGGACAGTATGGTCTCTATGTCCTCTTTTCTCAAAAGATTGAGGACTTTGTTCCAGTAAGGTTCATCCGATGGAATGTGATCCTGTATGGTCATGGACAGCAAGACAAATGGATATTTTTCAGGCGTGAGAATTTCGTCAAGAGAGAGATTTGCTGAGTCGATCTTATCCGTTTCCGCCACCAGTTGCTTGAAATCCTTTTGGAGCTTATTTTGGTAGTATTTAAAAACGAGACCTGCGGCAGATGGTGCAATTTCAAAAAGACCCTTGATATTGTGCCGGATCCTGTTTGAAAAATGATGATCAAACCATAGCGAACAGTTTGGGTGGTAGGGGAGATTGGCAATGATATCTCCATGACGAATATCGATGTTTCCTTTTTGCATGTCGCCGGGAGACACCCATTTTACGGATGGTGAAACATTCTCGGCTTCAAGAATCAAAGCTGCACAGACGATACCATCAAAATCAGGTCGTGTAACGATGCGCATATGTTAATCTCCTTTTTGCCAAGGCTGCTGGATGATGATCAACCGTGATCCGGGTTGAGATGCACTGCGATCATATGTTTTTATAGGATAAAGTCAATAGAATAGATGGATTCCGATTTGGGTGTCTGCTATTAATACCGGCACCGGGTTTTAAGGGTTCGGATATCTACTTGACATCCAGAATGCTTTGACATATTTAAGCTATTTATAAATACTTATTTCAATAAGTTATCTATAACGGAAGTGGTCTATCCATCAGGAATGTCCAACCAGAAAGGAACGGGCAGAATGAATCGATCTATCAAAATACTGGTAACCGTACTGATTGCCGGTATGGTTCTGTTCATGGGATTTACACAAATCAGAAAATGGCATCAGGCCGGGATCGACAAGGTTTTATCCGAAGAAAAGGCAGCTTGCGATAGAAAGATAGCCGTCCTGAAAGTCGATCTCGAGTCAATCAAGAATGAACTGACGCAGCTCAAGGATACCGGGGAATATGAACGGCGGTTGTCGGAAATATTCGGGGAAAAAACTGATTATTTATCCTTTGGGGACGATAGCAACTGTAATGATCTATCACTTCAAGTGCGGACATTTCTCAATTATATGGAGCAGCAGGACTATATGAGCTCCTACAAGGGCAGCGGCGGCAGTCAAAAATTGATTGGAGATGTCACAAAACGGCTTGCTCAGTCATCCCCGATGCTTTCGGGTGAGATGGATGACCTCATCCGTCTTATCCAGAATGTCACTCACTTGTACCGGCATCTGGGAAAAGAGCGGGTGGATATTCTCAAGAACCTCCTTAAAAGCGAGTCGGATATCATTGAAACGGTTATGGCTATTTTTTATGCCTACATGACCTCGGGGGATCGATGCCCGGACAAAATCATCCAGCTTCCTTCCCTGGAAACCCGTTATCAATACGCGGGTTATTTTCTGAATACACTGGCTGGGAGAAGTTACCTTCTGAGAAGAGATTCAAAGATAAGGGTCCTGGTAAGCTATTATGCTGTTCTGACCATCGATATGGCAAACGATGAGATGTTAAACGCCTATGGTATCGATATTCGTCCGTTCATCGATCATTCCTTCTATGAGATCGGCAATCAAAAAGGGCTGAATTATCGAAGGCCGTATCTGGAAAAACTGGCCGGGCTTCGGACCAAATACGCTATGTAAATAAAATCGTTACACGATTTTATATGACGCGACTTCGTCGCTTTTATAAGGGACTATTTAACTCTATGATTCGGCGTGATGGAAAATTGCACTTTGGGTACCCTTTTATAGGGTGTCCCTTTTTCGGAGTAACCGGAACGTTATTTTGACAACTGCTATGAACGTGCAGACAGCGGAGAGTAATTTGATCGATTTACGAAGCGATACGGTTACACAACCGACGCAGAAAATGCGCTCTGCCATGGCCGGTGCTGTGGTAGGGGACGATGTCTATGGGGATGATCCAACAGTCAATCGCCTGGAATCCCTGGCGGCGGAAATGCTGGGCAAAGAGGATGCCATCCTGGCAACTTCAGGAACCCAGAGCAATCTGATGGCCCTTCTGAGTCATTGCGAAAGAGGCGATGAGTATATCGTGGGGCAGCAGGCGCACACATATAAGTACGAAGGGGGCGGGGGCGCCGTCTTCGGCAGCATCCAACCGCAGCCCATCGAGTTTCAGAAAGATGGAACCCTTGATCTTGCGGCGGTTGTTCAGGCTATCAAGGCGGATGATATCCATTTCGCCAAAACCCGGCTTCTGTGTCTTGAAAATACTCAGGCCGGCAAGGTTTTGCCCTTGGCCTATTTGGAAAAGGCCCGATCTTTATCTCTGGATCATGGTCTGGGGTGTCATCTGGATGGTGCGCGGTTATTCAATGCAGCCGTAAAACTGGGTGTAGCGCCCACCGAGATCTCGCGTTATTTTGATTCCGTTTCCATCTGTCTTTCCAAGGGATTGGGAGCGCCCGTAGGGTCTGTTTTGTGCGGCTCCAGGGAAATTGTGAAAAAAGCCCGGCGATGGCGGAAAGTACTGGGAGGCGGCATGCGCCAGGCAGGGGTTCTTGCGGCAGCCGGTATTCTCGCTTTACAGGACAATATCGGCCGGCTCTCGGAGGACCACGCCAATGCCATGGTTCTTGCAGAAGGACTTACCCATATCGATGAAATTGATATCGACCTGGCGTTGGTGCAGACCAATATGGTTTTTGCGTCTTTGAAAACCGGTAGCTCCGATGCACTCGCGGCTTATTTGAAGGATGCGGGCGTGCTGATCAATACCGGAAACCCTATCCGCCTGGTGACCCACATGGATGTCAGCACGAAGGATATCCATCGGGCCGTATCCCTGTTCAAGTCATATTTTAACGGAACTATAAACAAAAAAGAGCGACAACGTCGCGTCATATAAAATCGTTTCACGATTTTATCAGGAGATTGTGAATGCCAACACATATCAAGAAAGATCAGTGGGTTTATGTCGTTGTACAGAATCCGAATAAAAATGCACACTATCTGGGTCAGCAGGAAGAAGATACGGGAATATCTTTTATTCCCGTCTTTTTAGAAAAAGAAGATGCTCTGATGTGTTTGAACCTCATGGCGCGGGATAAGCAGACGCCCGTCGAAGTTCAGGCGGTCATCTACGAAGAGCTGGTCGGTCACGCCGCCACCGCCGGGTTCAGGCTCTATTTGCTGAATAAGGCAGGTGAAGTTATCGAGAAGATAACCCTATAGTTGCTGAGGGTTCGAAGTAAAAAACTACGACTTCACCCTCAGGCGCCTTACTCTGAAGCTCTCCGGCTTTCAACGTTAAAATAGTACAGGAGTGTCATTCATCCCAACTTCAGGAAAATCGCAAATTATCTGACACGATCGTGTTTAGAATTACCTCCATTTTATGGTAGTTCATGTCAATGTCATGGTGTGCATGAACATATCGCCGGGCGTTACGCCCCATCTCTTCCCGCAGTTCGTTATTGATCAGCAGCTTCTTTATGGCTTCTATATATTGTTGTTTTGAAAACATATCCGTTAATATGCCGGTTTCACCATCAATGACCACTTCCGGAATTCCGCCGTTTCGAAAGGCCACAACAGGCAAACCGCATGACTGGGCTTCCAGATAAATCATACCGAGCGATTCATTGATGCCCGGGAAAGCAAATATCTCACCGGCACTGTAAAATTCAGCCATCTTATCCCGAGAGATTTTGCCTAAAAAGCGATGCTGTCCGGGCAGGTGCTTTGCTGCGGATCGAACTATTTTCGGTTTTTCTTTGCCGTCTCCGGCGATGATTAAAACGAAGTTGTCTAATGTTTTTCTCAGGTGCCCCAGGCATTGGATCAGCCATAGAAGGCCTTGTGTTTTAACATCCGGTCGAAACATGGCAGCCGTAAGAATTGCCGGTGCATTGCCGATTTTCCAGGTCTGCCGAACCTTCTCCCGCGCCCTTTGATTATATGTAAAATTATTCACTTCCAGACCAGGCTTTACGTATGACAGCCGATGTTCCGGTATGATTCGTTTCAAATTTGTCCAATCTCTTTTTTTATTGGTAAAAACATAATCTGATCTCTGGAGCGCATATTGATTTAACATAAATCCGGGCCAGGTTTTGATATGCCGTCGTCGTTTGGTGGCGTAGATGCCCTGGAATATGACATACGGCAAACCGGCTGTTCTGCATACGGCAGGCCCCAGGACATCGGGTGCTTTGTAGTAGCTATGATAGGTCATCCAGAGCCGGGGTTGTCGAAATTTAATCGATTTAACAGCCCGTCGATAGTCAGCGAGTAATCTGGGCCAAATCCAGGGGCGCCAGTACAGCCAGCGAGAGCGAACAGCCGCCACCGGGTGGACAATGTGACGGCATCGTTTTAAATACGACATCAATTCGGTGGCGATAATCAGATCACCGGAGGGGACGGGATGCTCTAAGGGTTTAAAGGGTGTGTGAAAAAAAATGTTCATCGTCTACGCAGAGGATCCCTGTATCTTTCGCCGGATCGTTTTTCTTATTCCGACCTAAAACATCCACCTCTGGTGCGGATCAGTTCAGGTTAAAGTATTTATGGTATAGAACCATCTTCTGTCTGATTTTTTTCTTGTGGGTGTTGCACTTTGTACGGCAGTACGAATTGGTTTTTGACAAAGCTAGTACGTCCTGAAAATACCTCCCCGTGATAATATCCTCCAGGCGCCGGGTTTTGAAATTAATTCTTTCATTGTATCTTTCAATCAGCGGCAGTATGAATCGGAACTGCTGATTATGTTCCGTGATGTACATACAATGGGTAAAACAGCAGGGATGTACCGTACCGTCTGCAGCGATATATAAACTGCCTTCAGTCAAAGGTTTACAGGAAGCTTCGACCGATTCATCTTTATAAAGACGAAAGATATCTCTTTTGATTTGAATCTCCAAGGTCTTTGGTTTCCGTAAGGTGTCATTATAGTCTCTTGAAGATACGACGATAAATTGATTGCATCCTGTTTCTTCCGCCAATTTTTCTGCGGGTTTGATCTGGTGTTCGTTGTGCTCGAAAAGGATGAATTTCCAGGTTGCTTGCCCGCCGGAGGAGATGAATGCACGCATATTTTCGATCACCGTGTCAAAATCAGTTCCCACCCGGTGAAGCGCATGGGTATCTGAAAGACCGTCAACTGCAAACACCATCATCCCGTCTCTATAATAATTCCCCAATGCATCGCCACCAATCAGGTCTTTGAGCAGCGGCATTGGTTTCACCGCCAAGGACGATAGTTTGATTTAACTCTTTTATATAACTAACAATATCAACCATTTCCGGGTTGCAGGAAAGATCCCCGAAATTGCCGGCAAAGGTGATTCTGCGCAAACCAGCCATCAGTTCCTTGGGCAATTTTTGAATATCGGAAAAGCTGATTCGATGAGCGCCGTAATCGCGAACTTTTTGCTGGCGACTGCAAAAAGGACAGCGGGCAGTGCAGCTAGAGGCGGCTTCGATATTTAATGCTTTTATATTTGAGAGTTTTATCATTACTTTTTTCATATGGGATTGTTGAACCGCAACAGCGCTCGCTAACCCCGCAGCTTGTTGCGAATGCGGCGAGGAATCTTCAATTTGGATAAGTCTTTTTATGTTACTGATATGTAATTGTAAACCTTTTTCGGTTCTTTTGTCTTGACATGGTGGCGATAAAGTCTTTATTTTTTTGCCATGAATACCACCTCCCGGCTGGATCTTTTGATATATGCCCACGATGGCCGTGGCCTGGGTCATGCCAGCCGCAGTATTGCCATTGGTATGGCTGTTCGGCGCCTTTATCCTGATCTAAAAGTCCTGTTTATTACGGGCAGCAGGATGGTCTCGCAACTCGTCGGCAGTGTTCCGCTGGATTGGTTGAAGTTACCCGCTTACCAGACAAAGGTCGTGGGCGGTGTTTCCACCGGACGAAAAGGTTTCAGCAACATTGCAGACACCGAACTGGGTGAGTACAGACGCACTATCATTCAACATCTTATCGGTGTAATGCGCCCACGCTGCATTCTGGCTGATCATACCCCTCAGGGAAAACACAAAGAACTGGTGCCTTCCTTAGAAACAACCCGTGATACAGATTCCGTTTGGGTGCTGGGCGTGCGGGGTTGGGTGGGCAGTGTACCTCAGGTTTGGTCCGGCACGGCAAAAAGTCTTTTTTCCGAATTCTATAGACACCTTTTGTGGTATGGCGACAGTCGCTTGCTGGGAGAAGACCAGGCAAAAGCCCTGAAAAGCCATTTTGCTGTTCAGCCTCTGGAAACCGGTTATGTGTGCCGGATATCCGAGCTTGATCAATGGCAGTCATTGCAACACAGTACCGAAGACAATATAGCAGGTGTCGTTTCAATTCCATGGTTGGGTGAAGATACAGAGCATGTCATAAAACAGCTTTACCATGCGTTGAATATAATTGGGCCCCAATATGGGATATGGCGATTATTTATCGGATCACCGGATGATTTTTCAAACCAGGAGTGGATTCAGAGCTTTTTTGCAAAACTGCAATTTTGTAAGGTGACGCCGGCCGGCGAGCAATATCAACACGCATTGCTGAAGGCGAAAACAGCGGTCATTTATGGTGGTTACAACAGCTTAACCGATGTCTTCTATGCCAATATTCCCACAGTGGTCCTGATGCGGGGAATGCAGGATGAAGAACAGCAAGCCCATCTGACCCGACTCAGTTTTCTTAACAGAGACCGTCTGATTGCTTATCAAGCTAAAGACATAAAAGGTGAAGACCTTGCGCAGGTTTTACTACAACAGATTCGCTCTTCAAAATTGCCAAAACCGGAAATAAATCTGGACGGTGCAGCAATGGCAGCCAAGTATTTGTTCGAAATCATTACCAACCGGAACAAACTTATGACAACAGCTATAAACAAATAAAATCGTGAAACGATTTTATTCGGGCAACGATTTTATTGAATATTCAAAACCATCGGCAACGCCATTTTCACCCTGTCACCGGTTTTGATGCCGTGCAAGGTGAACCAGCCCTGGTTGACTTCCAGGGCATATCTGACAGGGTGAAAGGAATGGTAGGTGGTGCTTGTCTGGTCAGCTTCCATTTGATGAATCATCACGATTTTTCCTGCATCATCTATAAAAGCGATGGACAGGGGAATGTGCGTGTTTTTCATCCAGAATGTCCGCTTGCCGATATTTGGAAACAAAAACAACATGCCATTGTTTTCCCCAAGGGTATAACGATTTGATAAACCACATGACCTTGTGTCGGGTGTAAACGCAAGCTCGACAAAAAGATCCCGGCCATTGATGGAGACCACCGCCGTGGGTAATTCATAGGGACAGGCCCGGGTTGCTGACGTCAGGCTGCAAGAAAAGATAACCACAGCAAGACAGCCTGCCCAGAAATATGCTGTTTTTTCGATCCAGAAGTTTAAAAACTTAAATCTCTTCATATTCCGGCGATACTTTCCCTGCGGGCTGTTATTAGCGCTTCGCGCGTCATTATGCCCTGCGGGCTGTCATTTGCACTTCGTGCGATATTAGTCCTTCGGGACGTCATTTGCGCTTCGCGCGTCATTTATTGTTGCTTAGAGCGGATAGCCACGATGAATGACACGAAGTAAATTACTTCTAATTACGCGAAGCAAATGACAGCGAAGCGTTTTTAGTTTTCTCCTCCAACCCTCTACTTCTCCCCCCACGCCTTTTGGCTGCGGGCGATTTTTTTCTGTACCGTGGACCAGGTCTTTGTTTTCAGAAAAGACGTGTCAAAGCGATGCAGCATATCCTGAAACAATCGCAGCGGCATGGTGAAAGAGAGCTCGTCTGTTTTGAAGAACTTTCGTGCAGAGGGGTCCCACCCTCCCAGGACGGCACGGTCGATCCCTCTGGATAGATAGTGCAGGGGCCATACAACCAGATTTCCACACGCGGCGCCCCATGGGGATGCCACCACCTCGGGATCATTGGTGACGAACGCTGCCAGTTGATGAAGACCGCTGAGAGATTCCGGTCTCGTAAAAAAGGAGACGAGTTCAGGCGTTTCATCCTGGCCGAATTGATCTATGGGCTTGAAGACACAGAATTTTTTGGGGGCGGGTCTGGGGTCGACATATTCGAATATGCGCCGGAGTTCGTCCGGAGATTCACAATACATCTCACCGTCGGTCCAGTTGGGGATGCCGGTGGAGACATAATGGATAATGGTTTCGGCCTGAGGTTTGTTGAATCCAAGCCAGAATGCGCCGCCGGGACATCCGAAGTGTTCAGCCGAAAAATAGGCCGCCGTCTTTTTTTTGCGCGCCCGCCAGATATTTCCCAACACGCATGAAAACCGACCAAACACGTTCTGCCAGTCGATTTCATTTTTAATCTCTTTTTCCCGGGTCGGCAGATCGTTGGGTTTGGGTGAAAACCCGGCCGTAGGTTTCGTGTCGGTGTAGAAGATACCCATGGGAACTTCATCAAGTCCCAGGACGTCAAGAAATTGTGGCAAGCGATCCAATGTGTTCTTATCCATGGCAGTCTCCTTACTATTTGTAGAATACATTTATTTTATACCGCTTGTCATAATAATGTTCCGAAAATAGGATGGCGGCATAAGGGGTTGTAGCAGAAAAAAGGTCCTCAATCGGAACGTTTTTCTGACAACCCCTATAGCATGAAACGGTTTAAAAACAATAAGACAATTTTTCTATAGCTGTAAGCGATAAAGCTTTAAGCGGTTAGCGGCTTACTGCTTATAGCTTACAGCTCTAAGCCAACTTATGGCATGTAATTGTCTGCCTGCCAGGTTCCCAGGTCATCAGGAAACCCTGGTCCAGGGCACCGCAGGTAACGATACAGGGCTTTATGTCTGCCAGCTGAATGGTTTTGCCGGGTAATATCGCGCCGGTTACGAAGGTATGTTTTCGTTGTCGGAGGATCTCCGGGCCATGGCTGTGTCCCCGGAACAGCACCTTGTGGGGATGGGTCTGAAAAAACATTGAAGCTTCGCTGTGTCCCAGAACGCCCACCATGCTGGATAGTCCCCTTTCTTTTATAAAGGGCAGGGAATGCGCCATGACGGCATTTTCGAGCTCAACTGCCATGGGCAGATTTTTTAGGTATTCGATGGTTGTCGCTGCCAGGTGTGCATGCTGACGACCTTCATGGTTGACGACTACCTGATGATCATTGTTTCCTTTAATCATGAAAACGTTGTTTTGGCGCAGCAGGCTTACACAATGGTCGGCAGTTTCCGGATGTGCTGAATCACAGATGTCTCCCAGGTGATAGATGACCTCACAGCCGTGTTCCCTGAAAAAGATCAAGGCTCTGGTGAGGATTTGAGATCGGCCGTGACTGTCAGCCATAATGCCGATTCTTTGGCTGGAATTTGTTTCCATGGGATTATTTGCCCTTTCGGGCGTCATTTTGCCCTACGGGCTGTCATTAGCGCTTCGTGCGATATCTAGCCCTGCGGGCGTACATTTGTCCTATGGACGTCATTAGCACTTCGTGCGACATTAGCGCTTCGCGCGTAATTAATTGTTGCTGAGAGCGGATAGCTACAATGAATTACACGAAGTAAATGACTATTAATGACACGTAGCAAATGACAGCGAAGCGTTTTTAGTTTTCCTCAACCCAATGAACCAGAAACACAATAAACACAATAAACTCAATAAACTCAACGAACCCTATATACCATAAACTGGTTTTGATGGCATCCTTAATAATGATCGAGAGGGAAATCATCAACGCCAAAAAAACAACTTGACAAAAAGATTAGTGACGTTTACTTAGTGGTTTAATATACTGAATTATTATAGATAAATATATTTTAAACTCCCTAAAGGTAAATATTACTAACCCTCTCATAAACAGGATTGAGGAGATCTTCTATGGGGAAAGCCATCAAAACATCTGAGCAGCTCTATTTCACCAAAGACCATGAAATGGTCAGGCGCGCTGTGCGTGACTTTATCAATAAAGAAATCAATCCCCATGTTGACGAATGGGAGGAAGCCGGTATTGCACCCCTGAAAAAACTTTTCAAGAAAATGGGAAAGCTTGGTTTTCTCGGTATTCGATATGATCCGAAATATGGTGGTCAGGGCCTTGATTACTGGTACGAGACTGTCTTTCTCGAGGAGCTCGGGCATATCAAAGCATTGGGCCTGGCAGTGGCCATCACTGTTCAGACGAACATGGCAACCCCTGCCATCGATGAGTTTGGGAGTGAATTCCTCAAGCAGACCTATTTAAAACCGGCCATCGAGGGGAAGAAGGTGGGCGCCATCGCGGTGACGGAACCGGGTGCGGGATCGGATGTAGCGGCACTTGCCACGACGGCCGAAAGAAAGGGCGACCATTATGTGATCACTGGTTCAAAAATGTATATCACCAATGGGACCCAGGCTGATTTTTACACACTTCTTGCCAGAACGAGTGAGGATCCGGGCTACCACTCTTTCAGTCTTTTTGTTGTTCCATCAGATTTGCCTGGTGTGGAGGTGAGCCGAAAACTGGAGAAGCTCGGTGTCTGGATAAGCGACACAGCCGAATTGTATTTTGACCAGGTCAAGGTGCCGGCCGATCACCTGATCGGTCGGGAAGGTGAGGGCTTTATCTACCAGATGCAGCAGTTTCAGCACGAGAGATTTTCACTGTTACCGTTCGCTTGCACGGCTGCCAGAGACATCATCGATCTGACGGTGGCATATATCCGGGATAGGGTCGTTTTCGGGAAACCCTTGATCAGGAGGCAGGTGCTCCAGCACCACCTGGCCGACTGGGTAACCGAAATTGAAAGTCTCAAACAGTTTATTTATCACATGGTTCGGATGAAGCAGGCCGGCCTGGACGCTACCCGGGAGATATCCATGGGAAAACTTATTGCGGGTCGACTTCTCAACAAGGTAGCCGATGGATGCCTCCAGATGCACGGCGGTATGGGGTATATGAAGGAATCGATTATTTCCCGATACTACAGAGATGCACGCGGTCTTTCAATTGGTGGCGGCGCAGACGAAGTGTTGCGGGGTGTGATTGCCAAGATCGAGAATTTTGCCTAATGGATATGTCAGACAAATTGAACGCGTTGGGGGCCGGCCTGAAAGCAAAGCCTTTCCCACCGGGCAGGGTCAAGATAGCGGATGCCTTGAGACATCTTCTGGAACAAAAGGAGTTCAATGCCATAACAACTGCCGAAATTTCAAGACAGGCAGGCGTCACGGAAGCATTGATATATAAGTACTTTAAAGACAAGCGGGACCTGCTGCACCAGGTCTTGAGCGAATACCTGGAACAATACTGCGTTTTGGTTCAAGGCGATCTGAAGGGCATCAAGGGAACCCTGAACAAACTGAGAAAACTCATCTGGTCTCACATCAATGTATATGCCACGAGTCGGGTTTTTGCCAAGATACTGCTCATCGAAGCAAGGAGTCATAACGATTACTACCACAGTGATACCTACGAACTCGTCAAGGTGTACAGTGATGTGATCCTGGAAATATTGGAAGAGGGTGTATTGAATAGAGAAATACGGGACGACATACCCGTCAAACTTATTCGACAGATTATCCTGGGAAGCATCGAGCAGGTGTGCCTGACCGGTATCACCTTCGACCGGGCAATCGATCCGGATGCCCTCACGGAAGATATTTGCGAGATTATTTTCAATGGGATAATACCTAAGCGATAGGCTGTAGACTATCAGGCTGTAGGCTGAAGGCGCTAACAGCCTAACAGTCTACAGCCTAATCAACCTGAATCGTTACAGTGTTATAAATGAACATTGAAGATCGTATAAGATGTTTTGTGGAGAAATATTAAGGAGACAGAATAATGGGTGAATGGATAGACGGATACATGCAGCGACTTTCCAAGGTTCGGGAGAAGAACCGAATCGGTGGTGGTCAGGACCGCGTTGACCTCATCCATGAGTTGGGCAAGCTGACCGCCAGGGAGCGGATTGCGCACATTCTCGATGAAGGAAGCTTTGAAGAAATCGGTTCCATCGTCACCGATATCCGGCCGTCACTGGACGGCAAAAAGAGACCCGATCCCTCGGATGGTGTGGTGATGGGGTTCGGGGAAATCCATGGTCGTCCTGTGGCGCTGTATGTGATGGATTTCACTGTCATGTCGGGGTCCCTGGGAAACCAGACAGCCTGGAAGATGGCCGACATCACCGCAATGGCCGGAGAAAGAGGTATACCCCTGATCGGTGTCATAGACTCGGTGGGAGAACGCCTCAGTTTCAAAGGAGGCGATGCCGGAATGAACGGACTGGGACGGTTTTTAAGAAACTACTGTCTTTATTCGGGCATTATACCGCGGATCACCTTGCTGTTGGGGCCTTGCACCGGGGTATTGTCCGTGGTGCCCGGGTTGTCGGATTTTCTCATTATCAATCAGGCCACCGGGTTTATGTGGCTCGGGGGCGACATATCGTCGGATGATGCCGGGGATGCGGCGTTTCATATGGAAAAATCAGGGCAGTGTGACATGGTTGCCGAGAGTGATGTGGATGCCATCGAGAAGATGAAGATGCTGCTGAAGTATCTGCCGCAAAACTGCTGGAAAGGGCCATCTTTTCTTGAAACGGGAGACGACCCGCTAAGGAGGGAAGAGGCGCTGCTGGATATCATGCCCGACAACCCGAAGTTTACCTATGATATTCATGAGGTTATCGATAAGATCGTGGATAATGGTGAATTTCTTGAATTAAAGGAAGATTTTGCAACCCATCTCGTGGTGGGCTTTTGTCGTTTTGGCGGCCGCGTGGCCGGTGTCGTTGCCAACAATCCGGACGAATTGAGCGGGATTCTCGAACCGGATTCATCCGATAAATACGATCGGTTTATGCGTTTTCTGGACGCCTTCAACATACCTCTGGTCACCCTGGTGGACACCACGGCATTCCCACCGGGAGACAGATGGGAAAGAATGGGGATTATCCGGCATGGGGCCAAACTCCTCCATTCCTATGCCCACCTGACATGTCCGAAGGTGACCATGGTACTGAGGCGGTCTTATGGGGGGGCAAACATCGTTCTGGGATGTTCGAAAATGTTTCCTGACTATGTCTATGCATGGCCTACGGTCGAGTTCGCGCCCACCGGCCCGGAAACGGTCGTTCACGCGATATTTCACAAAGAGCTTGCCAAGGCAAAGGAGGCGGGCAACTACGACGAGGTCTATAACTTTTTGCTCAGCATCCTCAAGGAAGAGTTTTCCGTCATGAATCTGGCCAAACAATGGACGACCTATTACACGGCCCATGAGGTGATCGATCCCCGGGACACCCGTTCCCGGATTGTCAAAGCGATTGCTTTACTTCAGAACAAGAAGGAATCATTGCCGGAGAAGAAGCGGGCGATTAAGCCAGCTTAACTAAAGGGTTCGAGGGTGATACAAGGGTGATACAGAGGGTTGGAGGGGAAAACTAAAAACGCTTCGCTGTCATTTGCTTCGCGTAATTAGTAGTAATTTACTTCGTGTCATTCATCGTGGCTATCTGCTCTGAGCAGCAATAAATTACGCGCGAAGCGCAAATGACGAAAAATTACGCCCGCAGGACTAATGACGCACGAAGTGCAAATGACAGCCCACAGGGCGAATGTCGCCCGCAGGGCAAATTACATTGAGGATTGACATGGGCAAAAAAATGGATGCGGCCATCAAGCGGCTGCAGGAAATCAGGGAAAAGAATCTGCAGGGCGGCGGTCAGAAACACATCGACAGGCAGCATGGAAGGGGAAAATTGACCGCCAGGGAGCGGATCGACCTTCTTCTGGATCCGGGGACATTCAGTGAACTTGGGTCGTTTGTCAATACCACGGGTGCCAGGATCGATGGCAGAGAAACAGATGCGCCCTGTGATGGCGCCGTCATCGGAACAGGAAAGGTCGATGGAAGACTGATTACGGTTTATGCCAGTGATTTTACGGTTCTGGGCGGTTCTCTGGGATGCCAGCATGCCACGAAATTTATCGAACTGCTTGAAATGGCGGCGGCCTGGCAGATTCCCATGGTATGGCTGCTCGATTCTTCCGGCGGAAGACTCGGCTACAGGGATGTTCCTATGGCCGGTATCGACTGGTGGTTTGCTCTTGAATCCCGTTACTCCGGAATGATACCGCAGATCAATGTTCTCATGGGGCCCTGTATCGCCGGCCAGGCCTACTGTCCGGTATTGTGTGATTTCCTGCTGATGAGCAGGGAAACAGCCCACCTGTGGCTCGGCGGACCGCGGATGACCCAGGCAGCGACATCGGAAAAAATTGCTGACAATGTGGGGGGTGCCGACTATCACATGGAATACAGCGGCACCTGTGATGTTGTCGGGGGTGACGACAAAGAGACCATAGCAAAAACAAGGGAGCTTTTAAGTTATCTGCCGTCTAACTTCAGGGAGAAACCCCCTGTGGTGGTGCCCCGGGATAAAGTTGACCGGGAGGCCCCTGCATTGATGCAGATTGTTCCGGAAGAATACGACATTCCGTATGATATGCATGCAGTCATTCAAGAGATCGTTGATGACGGCAGATATTATGAGGTCAAAGAGGATTATGCCAGACAGATCATTACCTGTTTCTGTCGGTTTAACGGCGAGGTTGCCGGTATTGTGGCCAGCAACCCGGCACAACCGGGAACGCTTCTGGATATCGATGCCTGTGATAAGTATTACCGATTCTTACAAGCCCTGGATGCCTATAACATTCCTCTGGTGACGCTGACGGACACACCCCCGGTGGTTCCGGGTGAAGACCAGGAGAGCAAGGGCCTATTAAGGCACTTTGGAAAAATTCTGGACACCTATGCGATGGCCACCATCCCCAAGATCAGTGTTATCATTCGAGAAGCTTATGGCGACACCGGTGGCATGGTCATGGGCATGGTCAAGGGTATCGGGGTCGATGTGACTTATGCCTGGCCAACTGCCAGAATGGCGGTGGAAGCAAGCAACCAGGATTACCGGGAAGTTTATGGGAAAGGTGTCGAAGAGGATGCCTACGAAGGCTATCTGAATCGATCCCGTGAGAAAATCGATGTTTTTGAAGCTGCCAGGAGCTGGTCTGCCCAGATGGTGGATGAAATCATCGAGCCCAAAGATACCAGAAAAAAAATCATCGAGGCCCTGACGATGACGAAAAACAAGCATGAAAAACACCCCAGGCGGGCCAAGCTGCATTCCCGGACGGGGCCAACATAAAAGAGATAGGGTTGGAGGGGAAAACTAAAAACGCTTCGCTGTCATTTGCTTCGCGTAATTAGTAGTCATTTACTTCGTGTCATTCATCGTGGCTATCCGCTCTAAGCAACAATAAATTACGCGCGAAGCGCAAATGTCGAAAAATTACGCCCGAAGGGCTAATGACGCCTGAAAGGCAAATGATCAGCCAATAGCCTAAAACCTAACACGTAAAACTTAAAACCGTAAAGCTTAAGGAGGACGAGTATCCATGTCCGAAACAAAAAAACTGATGCAGGTCAAGGCGCCCATGTCGGGTGTTTTTTACAGCAGACCGTCGCCGGAAGAACCTTCCTATGTGGAAGTGGGCGATGTGGTAAAAAAGAAACAGGTCATCGGTCTCCTGGAAACCATGAAGGTCTTCCAGAAGGTAAAGTCTCCTGTTAACGGGACCATTGTGCAAGTCGTTGCCGAAAACGAGTCGCCTCTCAAGGATGAAGAATTGATGTTCATCATCGAGGTGGCATGATGTTTTCCAAGGTGCTGGTGGCCAACCGGGGTGAAATTGCCCTGCGGATCATTCGGGCCTGTCACGACCTCGATATTGAGGCGGTTGCGGTGTATTCCGAAGCGGATGCGGATTCTCTGCATGTCGCTCTGGCAGACGAAGCTGTCTGTATCGGATCGCCCATGAGTGCCAAAAGCTATCTGAGTATCGAAAAAATAATCGATGCCGCCAAAGAAACCGGCGCCTCGGCCATTCACCCGGGTTACGGATATCTTTCTGAAAAAGCCGCTTTTGCCGAAGCCTGCGAAGATGCCGGATTGACCTTTATCGGGCCGACACCTGAGAACCTGCGATTGGCCGGGGACAAGATTGCAGCAAAGAAGATCATGATGGATGCGGGTGTGCCCGTTATTCCGAGCAGCGAGAATGGTGTGGACAGTCTGGAGGAAGCCATATCCGTAAGTCGGGATATCGGTTACCCGGTCATGGTCAAGGCATCCGGAGGTGGAGGCGGTAGGGGTATCAGAATCTGTGCGGACAGTGCTGCGCTCGAGGAGGAATTTCCCGTCGCAAAGATGGAGGCTCGGGCTGCCTTCGGAAACGATGAGGTTTTTATTGAAAAGGTGATCCGGAATCCGCGTCACATCGAGTTTCAGATTCTGGCGGATCTCTCCGGTCATACCGTCCACCTGGGTGAACGTGAGTGCACCATCCAGCGGCGTTACCAGAAACTCATAGAAGAGTCGCCGTCCCCCTTTCTGGATCAAAGACTGAGAGATGCCATGGGCAAGGCTGCGGTTACAGCGGCCAAGGCTGTTGGCTATGTCAATGCGGGCACCATCGAATTCCTTGTGGATAGGGAAGGCAATTTCTATTTCATGGAGGTGAACTCACGCATACAGGTAGAGCATCCCGTTACGGAGTTGACCACGGGTATCGATCTTGTCCGGGAGCAGATTCTTCTGGCAAGCGGTGAGCGCTTGTCATACAGCGAAAAAGATATTCAGAAACGCGGGTGGGCGATAGAATGCCGGATCAACGCAGAAGATCCGCAAAAACATTTTCTCCCGTCACCAGGAAAAGTGGAGCAATTCAGGGCCCCCGGAGGCTTCGGGGTCAGGATTGACACCCATCTGTACAAGGGATATGAGCTTCCCATTTTTTATGATTCGCTGGTCGCCAAACTGGTTTCCTTCGACCTGACAAGAAACAATGCCATTCGTGTCATGAAACGTGCGCTTAAAGAGTTGGTCATCGGACCCATCAAAACCACCATACCCTTTCATTTGACCATCATGGATGATCCGGATTTTATACGGGGTGACTTCGATACGAGTTTTATTGAAAGGTTTCTGCCTGGGGAGGGGGATTGAAGGGTTGAAGGGGAAAACTAAAACGCTTCGCTGTCATTGTAGATCGTTTTATGTTTTATGTTTTAAGTTTTAGGTAGATTTCCGGGCCAAAAGCTATTAGCAACAATAAATAACGCGCGAAGCGCTAATGTCGAAAAATTACGCCCGCAGGGCATAATGACACACGAAGTGTCACAACAATGCAACGTTTTAATAAAAACTACGAGGTATCCCATGGAATATCAAACCCTGTTGTTCGAGACACCGGAACCGGGGCTGGGTGTGATCACCCTGAACCGGTCTGATCGGCTGAATGCCATGAACCTGCAGATGCTGGACGATCTGTATGCCCTTTATGGTGTGCTGGAAAAGGATGATCAGGTGCGGGTGCTGATCCTGACCGGCAGTGGACGGGGATTCTGCTCCGGGGCGGATCTCAAGGACAAGCGGCTCATGAGCGAGGAAAGCCTGAAAAAATTTACATCGGCGGCCCTGCACCTGGAACATATTCAGAACCGATATTCAGGGGTAATTACCGGCATGCGCCGCCTGCCGCAACCGGTGATTGCCGCTGTCAATGGACCCGCCGCCGGTGGCGGTATGTGTCTGGCACTGGCAGCGGATATTATCATCGCCGGCCCTTCTGCTACATTTATACCGTCCTTTATCAATATCGGGTTGTCCGGCGGCGAATTGGGAACGACCTATTTTCTGCCCAAAATGGTGGGAAGCGCCAAGGCATCGGAAATATTGATGACGGGCAGGGCGGTGAATGCAGAGGAAGCTGATCGCATCGGGCTTGCCAGCTGTCTGGCCGGGGAAGGAGAACTCATGAACAAGGCTTTGGAAACCGCGCGCACGCTGCTGGGAAAAACACCCTTTGGTCTCAGGATGACCAAGGAGGCCATCCGCCAGAACCTGGATGCACCTTCCCTGGAGGCCGCGGTGGCGCTTGAGAATCGCAACCAGAGCATCGGCTGCACCACACCCGAGTTCTTCCAGGCTGTGACAAATTTTGGCAAATAGGATCCAGGAATAATCATAATAAAACTTGACCCAACGTTGAAAACAGTTGGTTTTAAGTGTTAAGATTTAGGTTTTAGGATGCATGTATTTGTAATTCATTCAGTTACTTAAAACCTAACACCTAAAACTTAAAACAATCGAAGAAACAGGAGACAACACATGTTCAAAACAAGAATAACGGAAATGCTCGGCATCAAATATCCCATTCTGTGCGGTGGCATGCAGTGGCTCAGCCGCGCAGCCTTTGTAGCTGAAATCTGCAATGCCGGCGGCATTGCCTTTATTACCGCCGAATCGCTGGAGACGCCGGAGGACCTGCGTGAGGAAATAAGATTGACACGAACACTTACGGATAAGCCTTTTGGTGTCAACCTGTCCATGGTTCCGGAATTTGGTATACTCGAGAGAACCCAGCAGTTTTGCGATGTGATTTGCGAAGAAGGTGTCAAAGTCGTAGAGACCGCAGGAACAAGCCCGGCACCCCTGCTGCCCAAGTTGAAGGAGGCCGATATCAAGGTCATCCACAAATTGACATCTGTTCGACACGCCCTGAGCGCCCAGAAACATGGGGTTGATGCCGTGACCCTTATAGGATATGGATCTGGTGGGCATATCGGTACGGAAAGTGTTGCCAATTTCGTTATGATTCCCAAAGCCGTATCGGAGCTGGAGATACCTGTTATTGCCGGTGGCGGTGTCTGTAATGGCAAGGGTTTCTTGGGTGCCATGGCCATGGGAGCGGAAGCGGTTCTCATGGGAACGGCCTTTTTTGCCACCCGGGAATGTCCGGCGCATGATGCTATCAAGGAGCGACTGGTCCAGACCCAGGAGACAGAGACCTGTCTGCTGTTGAATTCTTTGAGTAATCCGGTTCGATGTGTTAAAAACAAGCTGGCGGATGAATGCCTGGCTCTGGAGGCGCAGAACGCCACCTTTGAAGAGATTATCGAAACGGTGGCCGGCGGCAAGGGCAAGCTGGCGTATGACTCCGGGGATTCGGATATCAGCCCCATCGCCTGCGGTCAGGTGGTGGGCGCCATCCATAGAATCAAAACCGTCAGGGAAGTTATCCAGGAAATTATCACTGAAGCTGAACAGCTTTTGACGCGATTAAATCAAATGAAGGTGGCGTTATAATGGAAAATGTATATGAAAGACTGAGAGAACGACTGGATGACATGGCTGTCGGGTTTCCCGCCACCGAGAGTGGCGTGGAGATACGGATCCTGAAAAAAATTTTTACTGAATCCCAGGCGGATTTGTTTGTCAAACTCAGACCGATTCCCGAATCACCCAAGGATATTGCAGAAAGGCTGGGTCTTGAGGAGGCGGCGCTGGCGGACCGGCTCGAGGAAATGGCAAAAAAGGGGCTTCTTTTCAGGGTTCGGAAAGACGAGAATGTTCGATATGCCTCAGTGCCTTACGTGGTTGGCATTTTTGAGTTTCAGCTCAACCACATGGACGCGGAATTTGCCCGGGATCATGAAGAATACTTCGAGACCGCCTTTGGAAGGAGCCTTCAGGGTTTTCAGACACCGGTACTGCGCACCGTTCCCATCGATCGTCAACTGGTGGTGAATTATCCGGTGGCGCCTTTTGAAGATGTTCTCGATATTCTTGAAAATCAGAAATCCATTGCCGTCTCGCCCTGTGTATGCCGGACCACAAAAGATCTTATGGGTGAGCGATGTGACAAGCCCTTGGGAAATTGCTTTTCTTTCGGGTCTCATGCGGCTTATTATGTTGAAAACGGCATGGGCCGATACATCAGTATCGATGAGGCCAAAGAGATTGTCATCGCCAATGAAAAAGCCGGTCTGGTGATGCAGCCGTTTAATTCACAGATAGCCGGGGGCATGTGCAGCTGCTGCGGATGCTGCTGTGGCGTCTTACGATCCATCAAGGCCCAACCCGTTCCCGCCGATGCGGTCAAGAGTAACTATTTCGCAGAAGTGGATGCGGATGAATGTACGGGGTGTGAGACATGTATGGACCGGTGCCAGATGGATGCAATCACCATGCTTGATGATATCGCCCAGATAGAGCTGGGGCGATGCATCGGGTGCGGCCTCTGTGTTACCACGTGTCCCACGGAAGCACTTTCGTTGATCAAGAAAGCGGATGACCAGCTGTACGAACCCCCTCAATCAGGGGGAGAAACCTATATCCGAATTGCCTCGGAGCGGGGAAAACTCGAAAAGCTGATGCAATAATCCGAAATTGGCCTGCAATTGAACTGCAGGCCAATTTCGGATCGGGAGTGGCGTTGCCACTCTTTTTTAGATGAACATGTGCCATAATTTAGCGTTCCACAACCTGGAAATACAACGACCTATATTGCCGATATAAATATATCTGACATAAAATCCTACGATTTCATGTGTGAAGAAATAATTCATATGGTAGATTAAGGTCCTTATTAAAGCGACATTGTCGCGCATTATAAAATCGTTCCTTTGATTTTATTTCTGAACCTGGGGAGGTGGGTATGGAAGAAAAATTATGGCACAAGTCTTATGCAGCAGGCGTCAAAAAGACAATCGACTATGAAAAAGTAACGATTTCAGAGGCTCTGACCAGATCAGCGAAAAATTTTCCCACAAAAACAGCGCTCAATTACATGGGCAAACGAATTTCCTACCAGGAACTCAATGATCTTGTGAACCGAGTTTGCAAAAGCCCTCATAGACATGGGGATAAAGCCGGGAGACAAGGTCGGTGTGTGTCTGCCCAATATCCCACAGGTCATCATATCGGATCTTGCCATATTTCGCGTGGGCGGCGTCGTGGTGCAAAACAACCCGCTTTATACCGAAAGGGAACTTGCCTATCAGCTCAATGACTCGGATTCCAAGGTGGTCATTACCTTAACGCTTCTGGTACCCAGGATGGAGAAAATCAAGCCAAAGACCCAGTTACAAAAGATAATTGGCTGTCATATCCATTCGTATCTACCCTTCCCCAAGAAGCAACTATTTCCCTTTGTGAAAAAGGATATGTTTCGAAAGATTGTGCCCACAGAGGATGTGCTGGTTTTTTCAGATATCATATCCAAATATTCCCCGGAGTCTGTTGAGGATAAAAGTGACTGGAATTCAGTGGGTGCCATTTTGTACACCGGCGGGACCACCGGTGTCAGCAAAGGTGTCATGCAGAGTCATTCCCATCTGAGCTCCAACGCGCAACAAGCTGTGGCGTGGTTTCCCAGCCTCCAGCAGGGTGAAGAGCGACTGGTGGGAAATTTTCCTGTTTTTCACACGGCCGGGTTTGCCGCCATCCAGAATTTTATTATCTGGCAGGCCTGGGAAGATATCATGGTTCCACGGCCGGAACCGCAGATCAATATCGATATCATTAAAAAATACAAACCCACTTTTTTGCCGGGTGTCCCGACCATTTTTGTGGGACTCCTGGCGGCACCCGCTTTTCGTAATCTCGATCTTTCCTCTATCAAAGGCTTTTTTTCAGGCGCTGCGCCTCTGGCGGCAGACACCATCAAGGATCTAAATGATCTTACCGGAGCCATGATGTGTGAAGTATATGGTTCTACGGAAGCAGGCCCCTTTGTGACGATCACACCCTGGGGAGGCCAGGTAAAAGCGGGTACCGTCGGTATCCCGGTGGCCGACACCGATGTCAAGATTGTGGACATCGAAACAGGTGAAAATGAACTTCCCACAGGTGAGCATGGGGAGATTCTCATCAAGGGCCCGCAGATCATGATGGGCTACTACAAAAAACCCGAGGAGACAGCCAAGGTCCTAAAGGATGGCTGGTTCTACACCGGGGATATAGGCTGTTTTGACGAGGACGGTTACCTGAAAATCACGGACAGAAAAAAGGACATGATCATCGCCGGCGGGTATAATATCTATCCGGTTGAGGTGGATGGCGTCCTGTTCGATCATCCCAAGATTCTGGAAGCCTGCACCGTGGGCGTGAAAGACGCCTACCGGGGGGAAACCGTCAAAGCTTTTGTGGTGGTCAAACCCGGCGAGACCCTCACCCAGGAAGAGGTGGTCGAGTTCTGCCGCAAGAATCTTGCGGCATATAAGGTACCCAAGATGGTCGAATTTATCGACGAGCTGCCCAAGACAGCGGTGGGAAAGGTATTGCGTCGGAAACTGAAAGAAAGAGACGTTTGAGATGACCACAGTACCCAAAAAGATTCGTCTGAACGAAATCGCCGATGTCATAGCAGACAGATTCAGTGATCGGGAGGCCATCACCTGTTACCTTGGGTCCAATGCAGCCACTCCGACCGCCTCCATCGAATCGTTGACCCGAGCTATCGAAGCCCGCGTACCGCGGCTTCCCTTCATCCGCATGGTACACCTGCTGACTCAGGGACCCGTGCCCTATGTCGCGGAAGGATTGCAGGACCGGATTATGACCTATTCGATTTTTTCCGGAGGATCCGTTCGTGAGGCCGCCAACGAAGGGCGCGCTTTCTATCTGCCCTGCACACTGGCCAATATAGGTGGATTGATCGGCAAGGGACAAAAGTACGAACCTGAAATCGTGATCATGAAAGTCAGTCGACATCCCCATACCGGGGAGTACAGCCTGGGCCTCTCAGTTGAGGCACTTCACACCGCCATCGATCATGCCCGGATCGTCATTGCCGAATTGGATGCCAGCATGCCGTTTACCCAAGGCCAGAGTCTGGTGGATGCCGGATCCATCGATTATCTGATAGAAGAAGGGGTGCAGGCGGTATATGATTTCGATCCGCCGGAATTTGATGATCTCTCACCCGAAGAGCGTCGGATCGGCGAACTGATTACCACGTATTTTATCGCTGATGGTGTGACACTGCAGGTCGGGATCGGCAAGATACCGGATGCCGTGGTCGGGACCATCAGGGAGGCGGGTCTGAAGGACCTGGGTGTGCAGACAGAACTCTATGGTGACGGTTTGATGCTGCTCCAAAGGGACGGGATTGTCACAAACCGCAGAAAAAGGGCCAACATGGGGTACAGCACCACCTGCCTGATCATGGGATCGAGGGAACTGTACGATTATGTTCACATGCGTTCAGGTGTTCAAATGCGTCCGGCGTCTTACACAAATGCGGCCGAAACCATACGGACCAACCGGCCCTTTATTTCCATCAATACCGCCATCGGTGTGGATCTGTTTGGGAATGTGTGGGCCGATTTTATTGATCCTCGCCGGTATTACAGCGGTGTTGGTGGTCAGCCCGATTTTATCCGCGCCATTAATGATGCTTCCATTGGAACGCCCATCATCGCCCTGAAAAGTCTGACAAACAAGGGCAATTCCAAAATCGTGCGCATGCATCCACCCGGCATCAGCCTGACAGCTTCGGCCTACGACGGTGTGGTGGTGGTGACGGAATACGGTATCGCCGACCTGCGGGGTTTGACCATCGGCAACAAAGCCCTGGCCATTGCGAGTATCGCTCATCCAAATTTCCGTGATGACTTGCTGAAAGAGATTTACGACGATCCGCTGTTTACCAAACCGCATGATTTCACGCCTGGCAAGATACCCTATGGCGTAACACTTTATCGTGATAACCATGACTAAATGAATTTTTTCAAGATGTTATCCTATAAAGAAGCGATGCATTCTGAGCGAATCTCTTCAAGAATGGAATAGTGGAACGCTGGAATATTGGGTAAACTTTGTTCCAATATTCCATCATTCCATAAAATCGACCCATGATTTTATTTGCCTCTCAGTTCGCCCCTGAACAAAGAAAAAAAGATCCCCACGATGCACAGGACAACAAAAATAGAAAAGGACAGGTTGACACATCTGATAAACTGAGGATAATTTTCCGGCGCTATCTCTACGCGACCGATGATCATGGCAAACATCACCATGGCAATGGCCATGCTGCCCATCTGGCCAATCAACCGCATGGTCGCCACGGTGCCGGAGGCGATCCCTAGGTAACGTTTCTCCACCGAGCTCATAATGGCATTCATGTTAGGCGAAGAAAACAGGGCAAACCCAAACCCCAAAAGGAGCAGGGTCGATGTGATATAGGCCAGGCCGGTATCGTTTCCGATCCACACCAGCAGAAACAGCCCCAGAGCGGTCAATGCCATGCCAAAAGAGGCGATTTTTCTGGGCTCGATATGATCCGACCATTTACCGGCCAGCGGGGAGAAGGTGGCCATCATGATGGGTTGAGCAACAATAATCATACCGGCGGTCTGGGGTGAAAGGCCTTTGATATATTGTAGATACAGACTGATGAGAAATGTTATGGCAAAGGTTGCGGCATAGTGGATCATGGCCGCCAGGCTGGAAAACGTGAATAGCTTGTTGTGGGTAAAAAGCCTGACGTCAACGACTGGATAGCGTACTCGGAGCTCCTGCCGGACAAAGACACCCATGCAGAAGGCGCCGGCAGCCATCAGGTACAACGCGGTTTTGCTTGGTAACAGGGAGGCACCATACACCAAGGCAAGAATGGCAATTCCATACAAAATACTGCCGGTAACATCCAGCGGTTCACCTCTGGCGTCGGCCCACTCTCCTTTCAGATATTTCAGTGTTATCAGTATGGATAGTACTCCCATGGGTAATACAATCACAAAAAGGCTTCTCCAGCCGATGTTCTGCGTCAGGATACCGCCCACAAGGGGTCCCATGGAAAGACCAATATAGACAGCTGATACATAGATACCGATGGCCTTGCCCCGTTTTTTAGGCGGAAAAATGGAGGTAATGATCGCCATGCCGGTGGTGAGGAACATGGCCGATCCGATTCCCTGAAAAATGCGACAAAAGATGAGCATTTCAATGGAATTTGCAAAAGCCGCTACCAGGGAGGCCAGGGTGTATAATACCAAACCCCAGGTGAAAATTTTTTTACGGCCGTGAATATCGGCGATTCTGCCGGCCGGCACCAGTGTCACTGCCACGGCCAGAAGGAGCGACGTGGCTATCCAGCTGAGTTGGACGGCATCGGCATTGAATTCCTTCTGAATCGCCGGCAGGGCTACATTGACCGAAGAGATCAGGAAGGGTCCGGTAAAGGAGGTAATGGTTGCCACCAACAGGGCGGATTTTTCCTGTGCGGTATAGTCGCTCAATTTCGTCTCCTGTGCTGCCTTGGGTAAACCGTTTGTTTAAATTAGCACACCCGATTGTGATGAACAATCGACAATTGGATAGATGTGGTTTATATTGAGGTTTTAGGGTTCCAGGGTCCGAGGGTGGCTGACGGCTATAAGCGGACAGCAGCATCCCAGCATCCTAGCTTCCTGGCATTCGGCAAGGGTACGAGGGTGATACAAGGGTTGAATGAACAGGGTTGGAGGATCCGAGGGTTGGAGGGTAAGACCACACACCACACGAGACATCAAACACCAAACACAAAACACAAAATACAAAACACGAGACACCAAACACCAAACACAAAACACAAAACACAAAACACAAAAAATCTGGAGAGACCATCATGAACAGTGAAAAAAAACCGACAGATGAAAACTTGAAAGATCTAGTTTGTCCGGACTGCCGGGCGGATTTGACACGCAGGCGGACACGCAATCCTGACGCCTGCGAAATGCTGTGCGGCGGCTGCGGTCAGATTTTTGATGTATGTGACCTCGAGACCGTTGAAAGGCTGAAACAGACATGAACGATACCAAAAAACTGCAGAGATGGCTCGGCATCGGGGCAATTCTGTTTGTCCTCGTCTACATGGGGGCTGTTTTTCTCACGCTTCAATCCCGGATTCATGACGATGCACGCCCCACCGTGATTGAATCCGCCCGCGCCATGGAGCAGGAACGTCATCTGATGCTGCCCGAACTTTTGCTTCCCATGGGTATCTTATTGACCCTGGCCGGATGCTATCTGCTGGTGAGACGCCGAAATCAAAAAAACTACCAGCGGCTTGATGATGAAGTGGATGAGGATGGCGATAGTCCCAGTTAGGATGCTTGGAGGCTGGGAAGCCAGGAGGCTGCAGTCAGTTCCACGTTTTTAGCGGCTTAGAGCTTATCGCTTACAGCTTACAGCTAATATCTCCGAAGGAGATGTCATGTTTCCCGAATTTGCCCTTTCGCAGAAATATACCCAGCGCTATCCGGGTGTCGGATTCGGTCTGACCCTTATCAGCGGTTGCCGAGAGGTGGAAAACCCGCCCGGGTTCAAAGCTTACAAGAAAACTCATTTGCGGAAAATGCGCAAGCGGGAGACCCTGGAACAGATTACCCGGCGTATCGATATCTATGCAGATTTTTTTAACGATTTCGGGTATCCGTGTCCACTGGTCAAGCATCTGACGCGGACTGTCAACAGTGGTTTTCCCCAGTACGCTCTTTTTGTGGATGCCCACTTCATGGCCGAGATGTGTGCCGGCATTCTGGTGGCCGTGACCGATTTTGACCGGTTCCAGGGCAAACTGACCCTGGATGTGGCCACGGCAGGGGAGTCATGTGCGGGGATGGGGAATCGTGACTTCGTCTTGAAAGAAAATGAGATCGTGCTGCGGGATGAGAAGGATATTGTCTGTGTCTTATGCCAGGGGGCAGACGAAAAGACCCGGGTGAGGGAGACAACGGGTAATGTTCTTTTTTATGCCTATGCCGTTCCCGGTATCGACAGCGCGTATCTCAAAGAGGGCCTGTCCCTTGCAGCCGAAACGGTTGTCGCATTCGGTGGGGGCATTGTTGAGGGGATAGAGATTTTTTAACTAAGCAAGAACTCAACTTTCGGGGTTCAGTGAACGCGAAATGAATAATCCCCTGGCGCTTTGCGAACTCGCCGCAAGGGCTCCTAACATCAGCGCTTGCCATAAAGTTTAACAGATATGGCTGTTAAATAACCGGGTTTTCATATTGGATTTTCATTGTCCTGCGCTGATGTAAGGAACCCTAAGCGCCTCAAACAGCGCAAATCGCCATTGGATCACCCATTTCGCTCTATCTATGACGAAACCCGAAATTTGAAGCAATAAGCTGTAAGCAGTAAGCTTTGAGCGATAAGCAGCTTAAGGCTTACTGCTTATTGCTTATGGCTCAAAAAAGGAGGAAAGTAATGAACGTCGCGTTTATCGGATTGAAAGGCATGAATCAAGACGCTTTGGATAAGATCCTGAAGGACGTACCCATCGGCAGACTGATCGAGCCGGAAGAAGTTGCCTCTCTGGCATGTGAGCTCTATCGCAACGAGACTTTGGCCGGGGATGTGTTTTTCATTCATGGGGGGCTTAGACTAGGCTCTCGAGGATAAAGGAGACGTAATAGCATGAGCAAGACAGGGATTATCGGCGCCTGCAATACGAAATTCGGTGCTTTTGTGGAAAAAAACAGAGCGACCGGGGAAATCAAAGATACGAAATCCTATTATGACCTCATCGTCGAAGCCGGAAAGGGTGCCATTGAAGATGCCGGTCTCGAGCCAAAGGAGATCGATGGCATCTGGATCGGCTCCTGTTCCCCTTCCCTGTTTATCAACCAGGAGCATGTGGGGCCGCTGGGCCTTGAGGTTGCGCCGGAAGAACTGCGCTTTGTCCCCACCACACGCACCGAAGGCGCCTGTGCATCGTCTTCGGTGGCGCTTTACAATGCCATCTATGGGGTGGAGTCGGGGAGGTTCAAACGGGTACTGGTCATCGGCGTCGAAAAAATGAACCTGTTGAGCACCAGGGATATGACCCATGTGCTGGCCTGCTCTTCTCACTGGCCATCGGAAGGGTCGCAGGGGATGACATTTCCCGGATTGTTCGCCGAGTATGCCAAGGGCTACCAGGCACACTACGGATATTCGGATGATACCCTTCGAGAAATGCTGGCTGCGGTTTCCGCGCTTTGTTACCGCAACGGCATTCAGAACCCATTGGCGCATTTCGGAAAAGGAAGTCCTCCGGACAGGATGGACCTGACAACGGCCGAAGCGATCCTGAACCTCCCGGTTGAAGGCAAAGGCAGCAACCCGATGATAGCGCCGCCGCTGAGGCTCCACGACTGCTCGCTGGTGACCGATGGAGCGGCAGCCCTGGTGGTTGCGTCACTGGATGATGCCAAATCGATCAATGATCGGGTGGTCGAAATTGCCGGTATCGGCATGACAACGGAACGCCTGGCGGAAAATGTTCGGCCGAATATGCATGAGTTGACCGCAGGAAAATTAGCGGTTGAAAAATCGTTCGCCGAAGCCGGCATCACCATCAGCGATGTCGATTTTGCCGAAGTTCACGACTGCTTTACCATCAACCAGATACTCAGTGTGGAAGCCCTGGGTCTGTCCAAGGACGGCCGGGGAGGGTTCGACTTCATGGAGGGACGATACACCCCCGACGACGAATGTCCCATCAACCTCTCGGGTGGACTGAAATCCAAAGGGCATCCGGTAGGCGCCACAGGGGCCTCCATGCATGCGCTGGCTTATAAACAGCTTGTGGGCGAGCCCATAGGCATGTCACCGGCCAAAGGACAACCTGAGATTGGTGTGGTTTTCAATGTGGGCGGATCGGCGGTCACCAATTGCCTGACCACGTTGAGACGAATTTAACCTGAGCTGAGCGATTTTTATCTCGATCATGGATGGCTTCCTCAGAGGTTCTTTCGGGCGGTATTGATCTCCTCTTCGGACCGCCAAATATCCGGGCCCTTGATTTCCATAAGGTCCGAATAGACCGGCATGGGATACTCCGGGGAGTCGCTGATCATTCCGAAATAAGCGGAACAGCTCAGCTGATTGTCTATGGGCCGGAAGAAGAGCTCACCGCGTGTGGTGGCGATGGTGGCACCCTTGAAAAGGTGTAGGGGCTGAAATCGGTTTTGGTAATATGCTCTGAGTTGCTGATGGTCGCCAGGTGGAGAACCTTTTTTTGACGGCAAATCGGCTTGATGGCTATGGCGCAGGCACTCGAATAGGTCCCGATGATGCAGCGAACGCTGTTTTTTTCAATCAGGTCCGTTACAACCTTTTTGGCGATCTCGGGATCGGTCTGGGTGTCTCGAATAAATAACCGAATTGGCGCTCGGCCCAGAAACCCTCCCTGCTCATTGATTTCATTAACGGCGATTTCAATTGCTTCTATGGCTTCTTCGGAATACGGAGATCCTTATCGGTACGCGACAGCCGGCAGCCATATCACCAGTTGGGGCCAGTACATAATCACCAGCATACCGACGAGCTGGAGAATAATGAACGGGATCACTCCTTTGTAAATGTCGCTCAAGGTCACCTCGGGAGGACAGATCCCTTTGAGATAGAATAATGAAAAACCCACCGGCGGTGAGAGGAAGGACGTCTGCAGCGTTACGGCGATAATGATGGCGAACCATACCAGCGAAGGGTTCTCCACGACACCATAGCCATCGATGGCAAAATCGAGGCCGGCGACGACCGGGGCAACCAGCGGCAGAATAATGAGGGTGATCTCAATCCAGTCCAGGAAAAAACCCAGGATGAAGACACAGAACAGGATAAAGAACATGATGCCGTAGGGGCCGAACGGAAGCGACATGAGGATGCCCTCGATAAATTCATCTCCGCCCAGACTTCTCAGCACCAGGGCAAAGGCGGTTGCCCCGATCAATATGCCGTAAATATAGGCCGTGGTATTATAACAGGAAAGGGTCACCTCTTTGAGGACCTTCCAACTCAATTTCTTGTTGGCGGCGGCCAGGAGAACGGCCCCGATCGCACCGACGCCGCTGGCTTCCGTGGGGGTGGTGATCCCGGCAAAAATGGATCCTAGCACGGCCAGGATAAGGAGTCCTGCCGGGAGAATGTTCTTTATCACATCCCATATCATGCTGAACTGGATTGGCATGCGGTTGGGATCCAGTGGTGCGGACTCCGGTTTGAGCAGACCGTAGATCAGAATATAAATGATATAAAGTACACCCAGGATCAGCCCCGGGAAAACCGCTCCCATGAAGAGATCACCGACGGAAAGCGCCAGCTGATCGGCCATGATGACCAGCATGATGCTGGGCGGGATCAGGATACCGAGCGTGCCCGATCCGGCAACGGTCCCCACGGCAAATGTTTTCGCGTAACCCTGTTTCATCATGGCCGGAATCGTCAAAAGACCGAGCAGCACCACCGAGGCTCCGACGATGCCGGTGGATGCGGCCAGGATGATGCCGATCACACAGACGGTTACGGCCAATCCCCCCCGCACTTTTCCAAACAGATTCTGTATGGAATGCATCATTTTTTCTGCTATTCCGGAGCTGTTCAGCATCAGTCCCATAAAGATGAACATGGGCAGCGCAACCAGCACCCAGTTGTACATAAGATTATAGAACCGGTTGATGTTCATGCTGAAAACAAGGAAATCCACGCCGGTAAACCCACCGAAATATGTATCGGCAATCCATCCCACGCCTGTAAAGAGGACGGCCGTGCCGCCAAGTACCCAGGCAATGGGGAATCCGCTGAAGAGCAAAGCGATGAAGGTTACAAACATGGCAACGACGAGGTAATCGCTCAATCCCATGATTTACAGACTCCTTAATGTTGCAATGTTTCGAACAAGACGTGAAAGGGCTGCCAATACGAGGAGACCGAAGGCCGCCGGCATGAATGATTTGATAATCCAGCGGTACGGCAGCCCCATGGGTGCCACGGATCTTTCGCCCAGGCGCCACGATTCATAAACAAAATCGAGACTCTGATAAAAGACGATACCGACAAAGGGGAGCAGCAGAAACAGGATGCCGAAAATGTTCCATAGACACTGCCATTTGCGTGACAGTTTGGCATGAACCAAATCCATGCCGACATGCGCGTCGGTTGTCACGGCATACGAAAGGCCCATCAGAAACGCCACGGCATAGAAGTGCCATTGAAGCTCTTCCAACAACACCAGGCCACGGCCGAAGCCATACCGCAAAACAACCTGGAGAATAATCAGAAGGATAACGACGACATTGGCCCACATAAACACCAGGCCCACACGACGGATGAAACCATCAATGGTGTCGCAAAACGTATTTGATACCAGTATTTTTTCTTCGGTCATCATGTGTCCCCTGAAATGATCAAGGTGATTACAGAGAAGATTCCTCGCAGCGGGGGCCGCGAGGAATCTTTAAACCGCAGCTATCGTATAACGAACAATGGTTCCTTATTTCATGGTGGGTTTGGGTCTGGGCAGGAATCCATAATCTTTCCATATCTTGTAGTCAGCCCGGAAGGCCTGCAGATCCTCCCACACTTTCTTGAAGAATGCATCATTGGCGGAGTTTTCCTCGGCAACCTCCACCCAGGCTTTCTGAAATGCAGCCAGCATGTCATCGGACCAGTACATGTTTTTGACGCCATGCCTTGTTTCATTATCGTGCATGACACCGTACTGGATCGATTCGGTCCAGGCAATGGTGTCCAGGGTGCTGGCTTTACACAAGGTTTCTATCAACGAACGTTGCCGGTCGCTCATGGCGTTCCACTCATCCTTGTTGATCAGAAGTTCGAACAGCGTAGCCTGCTGATGCCACCCAGGGAAGTAGTTATATTTGGCAATTTTGTAAAAGCCAAGCTTGGTGTCAATGGCCGGCATGGAAAACTCAGATGCCTCGATGGCTCTTTTCTCCAGGGCAGGAAAAATTTCGCCGCCCGGCAGCAGGGTGACGGATGCACCCAATTTCTGCAAAACCTTACCACCCAGTCCGAAGAAACGAATCGGGAGTCCCTTGAAATCTTCAACTTTAGTAATCTCTTTGAGATACCATCCCGAGGTTTCCGGGGGCAGCACACCACACAGGAGTGCCTTGACGTTCATACCGCCCTGGTCATACATTTCCTGCCAGAGTTTCATGCCATTGCCGTAGTAAATCCAGGCCATGTATTCGCTGGCTTCGGGTCCGAAGGGAACGGCTGTAAAAAAGTCCGCCGCAGGGAAGTATTTGGACCAGTAGCCGGAAACACCATAACAGGCATTGACCTTACCCTTGCTTACCGCTTCCAGCATTTCAAACGGCGGTACCAGTTTGCCGGGTTCATATATCTTGATGGACATGGTATTGTTGCTGAGCAATTCGATCCTGTCCGCCATCCAGATGATGGTGGTCCCCAGTCCCGGCAATGCAGACGGATAGGCCATGGGCACTTTGAGCAAAACGTTTTTTTCTGCATTCGCGGTACCTGCAGACAAACCCATTACGGTTACAAAAAGAAACAGACTGATCATCATCACAATTGTTTTTCTCATCATTCTTCCTCCTTGTTGGTCTTTTATTAAAAAAAGAAAAACTATGCAATCAAAGCCTTTTCCGGCTTCACCCCCTTTGGAAGACATGCGGCTGTTTTTTTTTAAGGAACGTATGCGATGAATAAACCGGTTTCACCCGCTAAAAACCGATTTCCATGTGTCACGCCAAGACGGACTGTCCTTGGAACGATACGTAAGCATAGTCTGCAATTTTGAGACCAACCCAGAGCGTTATTATTAAGATTCCGACATTGAAGAACCTCGCAGCAAGCTGCGAGGAATCTTCGACCGTAAGGAATTCTGTCTAAATCAGATTCGCTCGCTAACCCCGCAGCATGCGAAGCACTGCCGTACGGCAGAACCTACGGGGAATGCGCTCGCTGTTTCGGTTCACCGTCACAACCTGCCGCGCAAGACACACAAAAGGGTTTTACCGGGGAAGAATATTATTTTTCCCTCGACGGATGGGTCGAAAAGATGTATCAATATGTCTACATGTATACTTTCTGATACATAAACGGTGTCAAATGAACGACTGCATTGAGAAACACTGGAGGTTGGCATGTCCCGAAAGCCGAATAGCATAAAGGAATATCACGCGCTTAAAGAGCGGCTGGAAATGTATGAGCTCATATTTGACAGTATTCACCATGGATCGATGGTGACGGATGAAAACGGGATCATCACCCATTTCAACCAGCCATACGGGAAGTTCCTGGGTCTTGATTCCGAAGCGCAGATCGGCAAACACTGCCTCGAAGCAATTGAAAACAGCCGCATGCACGTCGTGGCCAAAACAGGCATACCGGAAATAAACGAATCCCACCTGATCGAAGGACAAAACATGGTGGTTCAGAGAATTCCGATCAAGAAAAACGGCAAGGTTATCGCCGTGTTCGGGCAGGTCATGTTTAAAGATGTTCGGGATGTCGGCAAGCTGGCAAAAAAGCTCTCACTGCTTGAATCAAAGGTGAAATTGTACGAGCAGGAACTCATGAACCTCCGATCCACCCGCTACACCTTTCAAAGCATCGTCGGAAAAAGCAGGGCGATCAGACATCTCAAGAACGAGGCATTGAAAGCCACGGCCAATCAGCTGTCGGTACTGATTACAGGGGAAAGCGGCACTGGAAAAGAGCTTTTTGCCCAGGCGATACACCATGCAAGCTCCCGAAAGATCTATCCCTTTGTCCGGATCAACTGTGCGGCCATACCAAAAGATCTGCTCGAGAGTGAGCTGTTCGGATATGAGCGGGGGGCTTTTACCGGGGCGAGATCGGTGGGTAAGCCGGGCAAGATAGAACTGGCAGACCAGGGAACCCTCTTTCTGGATGAAATCGGCGACCTGTCCATGGAAATGCAGCCTAAATTACTCAGGGTTCTTGAAGAAAAGGAATTTGAGCGTGTGGGAGGTACGAAAGTACTGCATTCCAATTTTAGGCTGATTGCTGCCACCAATCAGGACCTGGAACGGCTCATCAGGAAAAAGCGCTTTCGCAAAGATTTATTTTATCGGCTCAATGTCATCCCCTTGAACATTCCCCCTTTAAGAGAAAGAAAACAGGATATTGTGGATATCTCGCGACATTTGCTCAACCAGATGGCGCGAGAGATGACGTTGGTGGACGTCACCATGGATGCAGGGGCGGAAGCCACCTTGAAAGACTTCGACTGGCAGGGGAACGTCAGAGAACTTTCCAATGTTCTGGAGCGGGCCATGGCGTCGCTTGAAGGTGAAACCCTCACCCGGGATCACCTGCCCTTGTATCTTCACAGGAATTCGGAGCGAAAGGGGGACAGGCACTACAAGGACATCAAGGAGGTTCAGGCAAGGGCGGAAAGGGAAGCCATTCTAATGGCCTTGAAAACATCCGATTTCAACAAGACCCATGCGGCGAAACGCTTGGGAATTCATCGAACGCTGCTGTATAAAAAGATGAAGAAATATGCCATCCACCTTGCGCCCTGACGGGTGCGGTGGGCTGTATCAAATTTGATACGATATCCCTGTCGACCTACATGCGAACCCCCTTGCTTTTCCAGTAAGGCATGCGCATTTCACGTTTCAGTGTCTTTCCGGCCACGTTACGCGGGAAATCATCCATAATTGCGACGTCCGAGACCCGTTGAAACTTGGCGTCGACCCGTTCATTGATCCATGACTTGAGCGCTTCTGCCGTGATGGCGCCCGGTGATATCAGGGTTACGGCGGCCATGGGTGTTTCGCCCCATTTTTCATGTGGAATGCCAAACACGGCCGCTTCGTTGACGGCAGGATGTTGTACAACGATCTCCTCAATATCTTTGGGATAGACATTCACCCCGCCGGAGATGATCATATCTTTTTTCCGGTCCACCAGGTAGAGAAAGCCGTCCTTATCCACGTACCCCAGATCACCTGAATGAAGCCATCCATCCACAATGGCTTTTTCCGTCAGGTCCGGGCGCTTGTAGTACCCCGGCATGAGGATGGGACCCTTGCCGCAGATTTCGCCCACCGTGTCGGCGGGGACCTCCACGTTGTCGAGATCCACAATTTTCATTTCGAACAGCGGCGGCGGTGCCCCTACCGATTGAGGTTTCTTTTCGTAGTCCATTTTGTCCAGGACGGTGACGAAACCTTCCGTCAAGCCATAGAGTTCATAAAAGCGACCCGGCAGCAGCCTGTTCAATTTTTCTTTATGTTCCATGTGCAGCGGAGCGCCGAGCGTCAGAATCATTTCCAGGGAAGACATTTTTTCGGGATCGAAATTGGGTGCGTTGAGCATGGCGATGATCTGCGCCGGTACCATCATGACGTGCGTGACGCGTTCTTTGATGATGGTGTCGATGTATGTCACCGGATCGAACTGGGGTAGCAGGATGTAGGTGGCCCCTTGATATACCGTGGGCATCAGATCCACGAAGGCCCCATTGAAAACAATGGCACCGGCATGCATGGTGACGGATTCCGGCATGAGGCGGAAGGCGGCCGCAAAGGAGGTTCCATAGGCGATGCGGATACGGTGGGAATGCACGATGCCTTTAGGAAGCCCGGTTGTCCCGCTGCTGTACATGATGTTAAACAGATCATCCGGTTCTATGGAAATGCCCCGGGGTTCTTCCGGGCCGGCAGCGGAGGTCAAGGCGTGATAGTCTTGAAACCCGGACCGATCGCCCGCATCCGTCAGAATGTACCGGTTCGAAAGGATGTTCGGCAGATCCTGCCTGATCTCATCGATCGTGGCGGCAAATTGCCGGTTGCTGATCAGCAGCACCGAATCGGAATCGGTCAGCAGCGACCTGAGCGCACTTTTCAGCAGCAGGGTGCTCATGGGGACGACCACGGCCCCGATTTTTGCCGCCGCCCAGTAAGTTTCAAAAAGCTCCATGCAGTTCGGCAGCAGCGTCGCCACGTGATCCCCTTTTTGAACACCCAGGCTCAGCAGGGCATTGGCCAGTCGATTGATCTGCTGATTCAGCTCGACATAGGTCAATCGGTGGTTTTCGAAGACGACCGCCGGATGATGGGGGCGGTAACGTGCGTGGCGGGAAAAAATGGTTCCAATATTCATGGGTTGCTCCTTGTGTGTTGATCATGGTGATGCGGTTTCTATGGAGAGTTTTTTCAGTACCCGGCGGGCCTCCTCGCTGCTCTCGTAGATATGGGGTGCGACCGAGCGTTTTTCCAGGGCCTTCCCGAGCTTCATTCTAAGAAATGCGCTGGTGGTATAACGGGTGACGCCGGTGTAATAATGGTCCATGAGATACTTGACCATTGTCGTATATTCGTCCACAAGCTTGGGTTGGATACTGAAATTGTCATAATTGACGATGGTATGAACCTTTTTCCCAAGCGGTTGAAGGACGCTTTCCACAGCCAGCCGGATATCCGCTATTTCCCGTCGTGTTTTAAGATCGTAACCTTCCAAATTGACGAAGAACAGATTTTCGTCCGGGTCATATATAAAGCGGTCTTCAAGCTGAAGCGTCAGCAGGTCTGCAGTCAGATTCATGGGCTCGGGTCTAAAAATGCGTTTGTCCATTAACCGCAGATCGGCCGCCACGAGCGGTTTGAATGCCATTTGGGCCAGTATATCTTTTTCCAGATCGATTCCGGGAGCGATCTCGGTGAGCTCCATGCCGCCGTCTTTCAACCGGAAGACGCAGCGTTCCGTAATATACAGGACGGGCTGGTTTTTTGACAGGGCATACCCGCCGCTGAATGTGACATGTTCGACCTGGTCCACAAATTTTTTGGAAGTTCCCTCCTTTTCTATTTTCAACTTGCCGTCTAATATGGAGGCATTGAAACCACCGGCAGTGAATGTACCCACAAAGACAACTTTTTGTGCGCTTTGACTGATGTTGATAAAGCCACCCGCACCCGCCAGTTTTGGTCCGAACTTGCTGACGTTGAGGTTGCCGCTTTTATCTGCCTGGGCCAGCCCGAGAAAGGCGATGTCCAGGCCGCCGCCATCATAGAAATCGAACTGATAGGGCTGATCGATGAGCGCATCGGTGTTGGTGGCGGCGCCGAAGTTGAGGCCACCAGCCGGAATGCCGCCGATGACACCGGGTTCGGCGGTGAGGGTAATCAGGTCGAGAATCTTCTCTTCGTTGGCCACAACGGAGATGCCTTCCGGCATCCCGATACCCAGATTGACGATGCTGTTTGGCTTGAGCTCAAAGGCGGCCCGCCTGGCGATGATTTTCCGGGGGCTCATCGCCATGGGCGCTATGGCATGCATGGGGACCTTGACCTCGCAACTGAAGGAAGGATTATAGACCTCCATGAAAGTCTGCCAGTGGTTTTCCTGTTTGGCTTTCACGACACAGTCCACCAGGATACCGGGGATTTTAACCTGGCGGGCGTTCAGGGTGCCCCTTTCGGCAATCCGTTCGACTTGTACGATGACAAAGCCCCCCGAGTTCCTGGCAGCCATGGCGATGGCAAGGGATTCAAGGGTCAGGGCTTCTTTTTCCATGGTGATATTGCCATCCGTGTCGGCCGTCGTCCCGCGGATAATGGCAACATCTATGGGCAGGGTTTTGTAAGCCAGATATTCTTTGCCATCGAATGAAACGAGCTCCACAATGTCTTCGAGGGTGCCGGCATTGATCTTTCCGCCGCCGTTTCGGGGATCCACAAAGGTGCCCAAACCCACGGTTGTAATGGTTCTCGGCTTGTGGGCGGCAATGTCCCGGTACATGTGGGAGATGACACCCTGGGGTAGATTGTAGGCGATAATTTTGTTTTCGATGGCCAGTCGCTGCAGTTTGGGGGCCAGTCCCCAGTGCCCGCCGATAACCCTTTTTATAAGTCCCTCATACCCGAGATGGTTTAGTCCCTTCTGATCGCCGTCTCCCTGTCCGGCGGCATAAAGGAGGGTCAGGTCCAGGGGAGAATGGGATTTCAAAAACCGCTCTTCAAGTGCTATGGCGATTTCTTCGGCAAAGCCGATGCCGACGAAACCACCGGTGGCGATGGTATCTCCGTTTCGGATGACCTGGACAGCTTCTTCGGCTGTAACAATTTTTCCCTTTCTGGATCGAGTCGGTGGTACAGTGGACAACATCGGGTGAACCATGGGTGCCTGTTTTGGTTTGTGCGCCATGAGGAGACTCCTGCTAAAACTGTTCCCGCGCTGCTGGAAGCGGCTTCCCGAAAAATATCCATCATTTTTCGGTTGTGAAATTGCCGCATGCATATACGCGGAAGGATTCATTTCATAGTGGACTGTAGATCGATTCGTATTTACACCAAATCCATACAAAATACGTGCCAGAACAGAATCCGGTTTATGAAATATCCGGGCTAAGGGATGGCAAAGCAATAGCGGGCGCTCTGAGCGAGGATATCCTAGGCGAGCGTGCGGGTTTTACTGAAGAACATTGATATCTATTTGAGCGATTCCTTGATATTGACAACTTTGAACGTTTTTACCGAGCCGTCATCCTTGGCATCATAAAAGGTCACCAGACCTCCGTTCGTGTCAACTACAAAAACGGCCGTGCCCCTGACACCTACGGCTTCAAGTCGGCAGGCACTCAAATCGAAACTATCCGGTATGATGATCGGGTTTGATTTCCAGACCTGATCGGGCTTTTCAAAATTGATCAGAATGAGCTGACGGGTGGACTTATCAAGCGCCCAGGTGTTGTTGGAAATGGATGAGAACAGAAAGTTGCCTTCTTCCGCCCAGGCTATCTGGCTGCCGCCGGTTTGAATGACGACCGATACCAGCAGCACACAAATGGCCATCATGATTAATGTTTTTTTCATGAATCGTCTCCTTGTTGAGGGTAAAATATTGAAGCAGTATCCTATAAATCTCATTTTTGAGGTCATATAGCAAGATCAAATTAGGGTGAATGTCTCTACCGCACTGACATCACACGGGAGAACCGGATCATGCTGGGAAGATGGAACAACATTCCTCTGGCTTTGAGCCGGCCGGTTTTCATGGCTGTCAGGACCTCCCGGCCGGTTTCATCAAAATAGTAGGGCAGTCCCCATTTGATGGTCTGGTTGGACAAAGCCATAATGATATCCGATGTGGCTTCCAGGAATATATGCACGGGTTTTTGCAGTCCCGGGGAGATGGTCAGCCGGCCGTTGTAAAAGGCCAGGGTGATGGAGATATCGGCATCGGTGATGGTAAGGCCGATCCGGATACGCAGCCGCAGGAAATTAGCAGCCTTTTGGGGATGTTCTACCAGATTCTGCCCGATGAGGTCTTTCAGCATGTCCGGCAGACCCAGCGCTTCTGCTCCGTCGGCAAGTTGTATGTCGTAGGGAGGTTTCATTATTAGACCCCAGGATCCGCGCTTTTAACTTGATGTCATTTGCTGCGCGTCATTATAAATCGTTTCAGGTGTTACGTTTTAAGTTTTAGGTAGTCTCCGGGTCAAGAGCTTATAATAACAATAAATTACGCGCGTAGCGCTAATATCGTCCAAAGGATTAATGACACACAGCGTGCATAATTACGCCCGCAGGGCAAGTGTCGCACAAAGTGTATAATGACGCCCGAAGGACAAATATTACACGAAGTGTAAATGGCAATCAATGGTTATGGGTATGTCCCGTATCAATAAGCATTCTTGTAAATCTGCAGTACCTCGTCCGGCTCGAAGATCATGCGGGCGTTGTAAATGATGGATCCATCACTGATACTCAGTTCCGCACATTCTTTCAGTTGGGTCTCCGTGATGCCGGTGTCTTTCAATTGCCGGGGGAGGCCGATGGAGCGGCTCAGTTCATTCATCTTGTGGATACCGGCTTCGCCGGCCTCCATGGGACTCAAACCGCTTATATCCGTACCCAGCGCTTCAGCGATATCGGCTGTCAATGAGGGAATTTCTTCCAGGTTGTAGGCCATGACATGGGGGAGGATAATGCCATTGGCAAGACCGTGGGGAACCCGGCAGACGGCACCCAGGGAATGGGCCATGGCATGAACCAGCCCTACCATGGCGTTGGAAAACGCCCAGCCCGCGAGAAGAGCGGCAATTTGCATCTGACCTCTGGCTACCATATCGGAACCGTTCTTCACCGCCTGGGGCAGGTATCGTGAAATAAGGCGGATAGCATGCAGTGCTGCTGCATCCGATATGGGGTTGCGCTGTTGGGCGGTGTAACTTTCCACGGCATGGGTCATGGCATCCATACCGGTGGAGGCGGTCAGGTCGGGGGGAAGTTTTTCCGTCACACGGGGGTCTAGAATGGCAACTCTGGGAATATTGAAATTTTCGAAATTGATAATCTTCTGCCCCTGTTGTTTGTCCAGAATCACGGCGCCTGCTGTTACCTCCGATCCCGTTCCGGCAGTGGTGGGTATGACGATGTGGGGTGTCTGGGGTCGGGTCAGCATCTGCATTCCTTGAAAATCACGCATGCTCCCACCTTCTTTCATGAGAATGCACATGCCTTTGGCCGTATCGATGACACTGCCGCCTCCCAGACTGACAACCACGTCAGCACCTGTTGACAGGGCCAGGGCAGCGCCGTTGTCCACCACCTCCATGCCACTGTCCTGGGGTACGTCGGAAAAGATGCCGGCCAGCAGGCTTCCCATGGATTTTTTAGCTGCATCCACCAGACCGGTGGCAGCGATACCCGCATCGGTTACCAGAATAGCCGATTTTCCCAGGGCGGTGATTTCCATGGGCAGCTCCGATAGAGATCCCTCTCCGAAGACAACTTTCGTGGGCGCAACGAAATTGAAACTGAGATCCGATTCATACGACATGGTATGCTCCTTATATACGGGTTTGAGGGACGCTTTGAGCTGTAAGCGATAAGCCATAAGCGGATCACAGCCTCCTATCTTCCTCGTATTGAAGAACCTCGCAGCAAGCTACGAGGAGTCTTCACCGTAAGGAATTCTGTCTATCTTAGATTCGCTCGCTAACCCCGCGGCCCCGCAAGCGGGATTTCCGCTGCGCTCCAACAAGCCACGGGGAATGCGCTCACTTTCGCGGTTCAATCACCCAATATTCCATCATTTTTATCTAAAACCTCCGCCTCAGCCCAATTGGGTTAAGCGGCGCAGCCGCGTTCTATAGAGTCGCCTTGCGAATCTATTCGTCGTCTGGGAATTGTGATTCCACCTCCGTCAAACACCGGATCGATTCCTGAACCCCTTTGATGTATTTCACCACATAGGGGAGGTTTCCCTTCAATTTCAGTTTGCCCTGCATCATGGCCTTGACGGCATCCAGTTGTTTTAGGGCCACTTGTTTCCAGCGGATATAATCCCCATAGATCACGTATTTTGAATTTTCAGCGGTTTCCTGATCGGTCATGCGGATGCCGTTGACGACACCATCGTGGAAATCAAGGTAGAGATATTGGTTTTCAGGAACATTTGCATCCGGGTCTTTATACATGACACAACCGATATCTCCCTCCCAGCCCTTGTTGAAGACGGCAAAATCCTGACTGTCCTTTACTTTCTGTTCCCACGCAGCACACCATTCATTGCTGAATACATCGAGTTTGGCCATTGGTGGATCCTCCTTTTGATTTATCGCCGAATTATTTTCTTAAACGCGTTTTCACCGATGGTGTAAAGCTATTTTCCAGATCACACGTCATTTGCACTTTGTGCGTTATTTGTCCTATCGGACGACATTAGCGCTACGCGCGTCATTTATTGCTGCCCAGAGCTGATAGCCACGATGAATGACACGAAGTAAATGACTATTAGTGACGCGTAGCAAATGACAATGTGTTAGAATTTAAAATGTTGTCTAACGGTCTATTAATTTCTCTTTCAGGAAATCTAATCCTAATTTTTCCAGCACCTCAAATCCCGGCACCCCGTTTTCATCCAACCCCCTAATTTCATAGTACTCCTGTTTCATGAGGGCTTCGTCGGGCACACTACCTTCGGCGCTGCCTTCTGAAAGGGGGGTGAGGATGCGTTTGGGGAGACGGTCGTCATTACTGGTGACACCCATCAGGTTGTTGAGAGCCCTTTTCAGAAACCAGGCTCGCCGGCCCGATTTCAGAAAATGCTGCATGTCAAATTGATGATTAGCGATGGCATTGAAACCTGCCAGAAGAGGGCCCATACCCATAGCCCAGTGGACAAAGTGGCATACACATAGGGCATTGGCCATCTGGCCGATATCTTCGGCAATACAGACCATGGCTGCTTTGCCGTCACTATCTGTAGCCGGGTAATCCTCTTCAAGTCCGGTTTCCGGCCAGGCAACCATGCCCTGTTCAACCGCCTGAACAGAGTGCTGGAGGTGGCAGGCGCCCCGGTTGGAGCTCATATAGGAGAGACCTTGACCGTGAAATGCTCTTGGGTCGTGCATGGGCAGTTCCAGCTTTTTGACCGTGACGGTGCTGTCCATGGCAGCCGGCCCGAGACTCTGGGCAAGCTTGTGACTTCCCTCGGCAGCATGGTTGCCAAATCCCTGCCGATAGGCGATTTTTCTGACCAGATCCATGGCGGCGGTGATGTTGCCCCAGGAAAGATCGAGACCGTCCATATTCTCCCTTGTTAGTAGGCCCTTTTCAAAAACCTCCATGATAAATGCAATGGTAGCACCACAGGAAATCGTATCGACACCCAATCGATTACACAGATCGTTGGCAAGGGCCAATGCCTCCAGATTATCGTTCATGATCATGGTGCCGAAACTGGCACATGTTTCATATTCGGGGCCGGGACCCTCCTTCAGTTCATAACCTGGTGTGTTCACCTTTATGACGGGCTTGCATCCAATGGGGCAGGCATAACAGGCTTTTCTCTTTATCAATATTCTGTCGTTAATGGCTGGTCCGCCTATGGCATCGGCCATGGCGTAATCCACGCCTTTTGACCAGTTTTTGATGGGGACGTCTCCGGTCATCATGCCCATGTCCATAGCGGCTGCCGTTCCCAGGGAGTGAAACGTGTCAGAGATCATGGAGTTCTTGATGGTGGCCATGGCGGCATCTCGGGCAGACCTGTAGGCATTTTTATCAGACACGATGACCTTACCGGTTCCCCTTACCACGATGGCCTTAAGATGCTTGCTGCCCATGACAGCCCCCATGCCGGTTCGACCGATATAGTGGGCTTTGTCATTACAGACAGCAGCATACTTCACCAGGTTTTCACCGGCAGGCCCAATGGCAAGCACTTTGACGACTCGTGTCCCCGGATACTTTTCCAAAAGAGCATCGATGGTCTGGTAGGTGTCATTGCCCCATAGATCAGTGGCGCTTTCCAGGGAAACGTACCCATCATCGATACAGAGCAGGGTGGGCTGCTCAGCTCTGCCTGTCAACTGGATGCCATCCAACCCGGCTTTTTTAAGTTCGGCACCAAAGGCACCGCCTGATGCAGCTTCTCCCCAGATGCCGGTCAGGGGCGACCTGGCGCACATGACAAAACGGCTTGTTCCGGGAAAGGTCGTGCCGGTCATGGGGCCGGGCATGATAAATAACGGGCTTTCCGGTGCCAGGGGTGGGATTTCATACCCCCTGGCATCGAAAAACAGACGTGCTGCCAGGGAACTGCCGCCTACATACTGGTTGAGATACTCCTGGCTGGTTTTTTCATAGGTTATTGTTTGGGTGGTCAGATCAACTTTCAACAGGCGGCTTCTTTTTACTGGCATAAGACTTTACCCTTCCTTTGTCCTGCGGGCGGCATTAGTGCTTCGCACAACATTAAGCCTTCGGCTGTCATTTATCCTATCGGACGACATTAGCGCTTCGCGCGTAATTGAACACCTTGCGGTGTTAGCCTTTTAGCAGGCTGTAGGCTGATAGGTGCCATTCGCTCACGGCTCTCGGCTACCCTCCAACCCTATTAATTACCCCTGAAAGAACCGTGCATAATGATGCACCACCATATGAGCCTGCTTCATCTTTAAAAATCCGTTACAGGTTCAAGTTTCGATTCAGGATAAATCTGTCCATGACTCGGGGGCATGGAATTATAAACCCAGTCGATGTCCAGAACACCCAACGATGCCCCACGATAGCGGTTGAATCCCCGGAAAACGCCTCGAACGAATACAGACTGCATTTTCAGATTGAGTCCGAATATGCCCATGACCGTATTGGCTGTGATGGTTTGCAGCTCTTCATGAAAGGCCAGGGTAGAAAACACCAGGCGTCTATTGTCTGAAGCCTGGCATTGAATGATAGGAATGATTCTGGGAAAACCATCCTTGTCTATATAGGCCAGGAACTTGAGCGAGTCCAGCTGGTTGAACAGGCTCTCGGCAAAGGGTTTGAGGATTGGCTGACTGTTTCCGGTGGCAGCGGCCCCCTTGGCAAGCCGGGTGAGGATGGTTGCCGGTATAATCTTTGCCATGGGCAGCTTCCCTTCACTGCAGACTTCCACAAGATCCAGATAGTGAACCGTGTTGATACCGAAGTAGGCATTGTACCGGAACATGGGCTGGTTGTTATATATCTCGTATTCAGGGCCGTCCGATTGCTTGTGCGTCCAACGGGATTTGCCCCGCCAAAGGCGCCTGTCCATGGACATGACCAGAAATCCTACATTCGGATTCAGCTGCATGTAGTATTTACTGAGGCCTGTGCTGAACTGGCCGAGTGTCAGCTGCCTGGGGCCTACTGCCATGAGGCTCGTGATGAGTGTCACGTGAACCTCCTCCTCGGGATTGATGCAGGCAACCAGACCGATTTTTTCCGCTGGCGCAAAGGCTTCGAATTCTTCATTGGTGAAAGTGTCTCTTGGATTCATATGTTTAGCTCTTGGCTGTTAGGGGTTAGCTGATAGCTGTTTAGTGCTTACTTGCTGCTTAGTGCCTGTTCATCAAGCCTGGAAGTGCCTGTGCAATGTACGATGTCAGGATCAACACCGGATGATTTTGCTGCTGCCAACAGATCATTAATATGATCCTGGCCCAAAAGCGTTTCATTTTGGAATTTCCAGGTCAATCCCAGCCGGGTGTATTTATCCCTGCAAAGATTATTGAAACTGCATAGCTCCCATCGTTTGATCTGACCTTTAAGGTGTCGCGAAATCCAGTTGCCAATGCCGCTGATATTTTGAATGGTGGCCGTGGTGCCGGGTACAAGAGGCGTTCGAATCCAGAGTCCCTCAGGATATAGATGGGTCTTGATATATCGGGAGACATGGATCAGGTTTTCCAAAATAATCCGATTGTCACTTCCGGTAAAGGCGCGGTGCTTATCGGCATCGATTTCCTTGATATCAAACAGAACCAGTGTAGTAAAGGAAAGGAGTTTGTCCAGGCACAGGCGGTTGCACAAACCACAGGTATCCAGCGCGGTATGAATACCTTGGGCACGGGTTCGTTTTAAAAAGTCGGCCACAAAATCAGTCTGCAGGGTAGGTTCTCCACCTGATACGGTTATTCCGCCGCCTGATTTTTCGAAATAGACCCGGTCCTTGAGTACTTCATGGACAAGCTCTGTTACGGTCCATTGTCGGCCCAATTGCTCCAGGGCTGTGGAGGGGCAGGCTTCGACACAGGCACCGCATCCATCGCATAAAATGCGCTCGATGCCGATGCCTTCGGGCGTCAGAGAAAGGGCACCCTTGGGACAGGTGTCGAGACAGGTCTTGCAGGCGATACAGCGTAAGTCGATCCAGTGCACCTGGGGGTAGGGAGAAATGCTTTCCGGGTTATGGCACCAGGTACAGGTGAGGCTGCAGCCCTTGAAAAAAACCGTTGTTCTCAGTCCCGGTCCGTCTTCAGTTGACATACGCTGGATTTCGAGAACGAGACCGGTTGCGTTGCTTGGCTTCATGGAGTTTGTTATTAGCTTTTTAGCGGTTTAGACTGTTAGACTATTAGGTGCTTTTCGCCTTGCAGGCGATATTTAGCCTTCGGCTGTCATTTGTCCTATCGGACGACATTAGCGCTTCGCGCGTAATTTATTGTTGCTTTCAGCAGTAAGCTATGAATGACACGAAGTAAATTACTACTAATTACGCGAAGCAAATGACAGCGAAGCGTTTTTAGTTTTCCCCTCCAACCCTTGTATCCCCCTCGGATCCTTAAAAAGCACAGTGGCTGACCCGCTCAATCACCTCATCCTGGAGTTCTTTGCCCACGGTGGTAAAATAGGCATTGTAACCGGTGATGCGGACCAGGAGATGCCGGTAATCCAAGGGGTTCTTCTGGGCATCCTTCAACATTTCCGGGTCGAGCATGTTGACCTGCAGGGCTGTACCGCCGTTTTCTGCATATCCTTTTAGAAAGGCCTTGAACTTTTGCCTGTGCTCCGAGTCCTTGATGATGGAGGGGTTGAAGGTAATGGTGTGACTGGCCCCATTGGGGAGGCAGTTGAGGTATTCGAGCCAGTCGCCACCACCATCGGTCACCTTTCCCCCCAGGACCTTGCCAACCGAGTTGGTGTTCGATGTGGGGCCTTTGATATCCGCACCATTGGAAGGGCAGATGGCGTTGGAGAGAAACTGGCCTTTTGTGCGACCGTTGGCACTGGCTGCCATGACATATCCGTCACCGGCCCAGTAGTTCCAGCTGAGCATGCCGGGTCTGAACCGGCGTTGGGTCGATACGGTTTTATGCTGCCAGGTTTCCCGGCACCACAGATCCATGACCTGTTTGGCCAGCACATCGGCCTCGTCATCATCCTGGCCATATTTCGGCGCTCTGTTGATGGCCATGGCCTGAAGTTTTTCATGACCCTGCCAGTTGTCCCTCAGAGCCTGGATGAGTTCGGACATGCTGCAGATCTGTTTGTCATATACAAGATATTTAATGGCCAGCAGGGAATCGACAGTCGTTGCATAGGTAACGGCCTCCAGGGTGGTAAAATTGATTTCAGCACCGCCTTGGGTTACATCGAGCCCTTTTTCCTGACACCCTTTAACCAGGCAGGAAAGATAGGGCGTGGTTAGAAAATCGGCCCGAACAGCCTCTGAAGCCTCATAGGTATCCGCGCTCTTCTGGATAATATAGGCTGTCTGTTTTTCATAGGCTTTAAAAAAAGCTTCAAATGTCTGGAATCCCTCTGGATTGCCGGTATTCGGGCCATCCTGACGGATTTTTTCAGGTTTGCCTATCATGGGGTCGATAAAAGGGATCAGATCCTTGCCTCCGGTCAGGGCGAGTTCGACAGCCTTGAGAAGGTTCAGGTTGATATCCACGGTGCCCGACCGGTCATTGCCCACCATGGTGTTTTCAAGGCAGCCCACGGGTGCGTATTCATGCACATTCGATTCGTTGATGAGGTGAGTGATATTCGCTTTCTTGGCTTCCAGCATCATACCGGCCATGGACCTTTCATCGAAGTTGATCAGAAATGGCGACCCCTGGCTTGCGGATATCATGTCGATGACCTTGTCCAGGAGGTCATCCGGGGTGTTACGGTGCAAGCGGACATTGGGTTTCGGTTCCAGAATGGGCGTCATCTCATCGATGACTTCCAGGAACATGTAGGTCAGTTCATTGGTCATGTCCTGGCCGTCTTTTCCCAAGCCGGAAAGGGTGAGCAGCTGGCCAAAACCTGCCGTGATGCCCTGATTGCCATTGCGGATCATGGCATCGTAGGCGGTATTGCAATGGAACCAGAAACACTTGAGAATTTCTTTGGCAAACTCCCAATCCATGCCATGGTCTTTTGAATACTCCCAGTAGGGCAACAGGTACTGGTCAATTCGTCCAAAGGAAACGCCAGGTCCCGGGTAATTTTCATCACTCATGATGAGCATGTGCGTGAGCCAGAGGGACTGTATGGCTTCCCAGAAAGTTTTTGCTGGTTCCCAGGGTACCCTCTTCAGGTTTTCGGCCATCTGAGCAAGCTCGGCGCAACGTTCCGCATCGGTTTCCTCTGCGCTAAGACGTGTGCAAAGATGGGCATATTTTTTTGCCAGTTCCCCGGGGAGGGTTGCGGCCGTGATCATGGCTTTCAGTTGAGAGCCTATGCGTCCTTCCTGGTCTCTGGGATCCAATTGAGCATAGGAGGTCTTCAGGGATTCGTAGATGCCTTTCCAACCGAGTTTAAGGGAATGTTCATAACCGGGAATAAGGTGACCGCTGGTGGCACCGGCATTGCCGTAGCCATGGTCGTGAAACCATTTCATCTTGTTGCGGGCACCTTTTTTGCCCACGACCCTTTTGTCATATGCTGCGCGTTCTTGTTTTGTGAAACAGGTGGATGTAATGACATTGAACCTGGCCCCGGCAATCAGATCACCCGGTAAAATTTCCTGGGGAACATGGTTTACCATGACCTCCTTGAGAAACCAGGCCTTTCTTTGGGGCAGAGGCCATGTCCAGAAGTCATCATGTAAATCAACATTCCTAGCGGCCTGGTGGTAGCCGCCCCCCAGGGTATCTATGAGCATATAGACTTCAGGCACGATATAGTAGGTCATTTCCTGATACAGCAGATCCCAGGGGGTGCCGGTGGACCAGGCCGTGTATTCGTTGTTCCACTTCCGTTTGCAGCCTTCAAAATAATAATTCCGGAGCCAGGAAATACGGGGGGAGAGTTTTTGGGGCTCCTTGATTTTATATTCGGTTTTTTCAGCAAGGGAGACATTCATGGGTATTCTCCTGTGAAATAGGATTGTATTGAACATTCCAATAAGCGAAAACAATCAGCAATGTGTATCATATATAGGATAATATGCCAATGGTTCCAGGAGTAACCGAGACCTTTTTATGACAAATGGGATAACTATTTTGGAACGGAAAAAAATAGTTGACAGGATAATTTTTTAGATATACTGTATGAGTTAATTAGTACACTAATCAAGAGGTCAATTATGATTCAATTGAAACAGCTTCATTTTGGCTATGACCGCCAACCACTATTTACCAATATGGATCTCTCCATACCGGCCGGGGGTATTTACGGGTTACTGGGCAAAAACGGGGTGGGCAAAACGACTCTGCTCAAGTTGATAGCCGGTCTGCGATATGCCCAATCCGGTGATTGTCACGTATTTGGGGAACCGACTGTGGGTCGCCCGGTGAGTCTTTTAGCGAATCTCTTCTATTTGCCGGAGGAATTCGGATTACCAGATGTAACAGCGGCTCAGTACGAGCATCTGTATGCGCCGTTTTACCCCAGGTTCGATAAAGCCTGCTTTGCGGAGACCATGGACAGGTTCGAATTGAATCAAAGTATTACGCTGCAGAAATTCTCTTTTGGTCAGAAAAAAAAATTCATTCTCAGTTTCGGTATGGCTACAGGCTGTCGATTGATGTTGCTCGATGAACCCACCAATGGCCTGGACATCCCCTCCAAAAGCCAGCTCAGGAAAGCTCTGGTCTCTGCATTTTCTGATGACCGCCTCATTATCATATCCACGCACCAGGCCAGGGATCTGGAAAGTATCATTGATGCCGTGATTATTCTCGATGGGGGAAATATAATTTTCAATCGATCGATTAGAGAGGTTCAGGAGAGCTTGTGTGTGCGTTTTGAAGATCACTTGCCAGAGTCACAGAACGTCCTGCACGTGGAAACAGTGCCGGGAGGGCATGCTGTGGTCACCCCAAACGAGGACGGAGATGAAACCGAAATCGATCTGGAAATTCTGTTTCAAACCGTTGTGTCAGAGCCCAGGCGTATCGCGGGCATATTTAATAAGGAGACATGGAATGAATAAGCCAACTTTATTCAACCCCTTGAGATTTTATCTGATGGTCCGAAATACCATTTGGTTGAAGCGCTGGAAAATTCTGTTGATATCGGCAACCGTCGGTACCCTGGTGGTACTCATCTGCGGCGTTGCCGCATCTCAGCGTACCGGTATGATTCTGCATCAGGTGCTATATCCCTTGTTCCTTTATGGCAGTGGATTTATCGTAACCGCCAGGGCTTTTCAAGAACTGGACGATGTCAAAACAGCTGGCACCTGGCTGATGATTCCCGCATCGACTTTTGAAAAATTCAGCAGTCGTTTGTTTCTAACATCTTTTGGATATGTCGCCGGATCCATGCTGGTGTATTTCATGGTGGCCCTGTTTTCAAAGGGACTGAACCAGATGATATTCGGATTTTCACATCCGCTGTTTAATCCGCTAGACCCATGGGTACGCTACAATGCGGGTCTGTTCCTGGTCCTTCAGTCCATGTTTCTTGTGGGCGCCATCTATTTTCGACGATTTGCTTATGTGAAAACGATTCTGTTTTTATCCCTGCTCAGTCTGGTTTTCTTGATTGGTTTTATTGTGATGTCTAAATGGATACTGGGAGACAATATTCGCGCCTTGTTGTCCGGTGAATATTTAATCTCCTGGGAGCTTCTGTCCATGCAGTGGGCGGGCCAGGTAAGCGATACCTTGTTGTTTTGGATGAGAATAGGGTTCTGGGGAATTCTGACGCCACTTTGCTATGTGATCACCTATTTTCGACTAAAGGAAATCGAGGCCTGATATGAAATTTCGCAAGCAGCGAGCTATCTATCTTCAGATCGGTGATTATTTGTGCGAAAATATATTAAGAAGCACGTATGCCCCCGGAGATAAAATCCCCTCTGTCCGCGAGATGGCTGTCAGTGTAGAGGTAAATCCCAATACGGTTATGCGGACCTATACGGATCTTCAGCAGAAAGGGATTCTTTTTAATCAGAGAGGGATTGGGTTTTTTGTCGCGGATGATGCCGTTGAGAAAATACTGGAAATGAAAAAGAGAGAATTTTTCAAAGCGGATTTACCTAATTTTTTTAAAACGATAAAGCTTTTAAACCTTCAATATGAGGACTTGCAGGAGCTGTATCAAATAGAGGAGGCAAAAAATGAAAGTCAGTAATAAAATTCTGTGGGTCGCCATTGGCGGTATGTTTGGATGTGTTGTTGCATTGTTGATTTTTATACGTGTGTCCACAGCACCTCTTATGGAGAAAATAGAGCCGCAGCCCCATATGACCGGTTCCAAGGAACACATTGATCGATCCTATCCCTTAAAATATTTTTCAGGTATCCAGGCTTCTGGAAAATGGAATCTTGAGCTAAAAAAAGGCGATGTATATGCCATCGACATCAGGATACCTGAATATCTATTGGAGGGTGTTATTGTCGAGAAAGAGAAAGACACATTGGTGCTGGGAACCAAAAAAGGATGGCGAACCAAAGACCATACCCTGTACGCAGCCATCACCTTTCCGTCACTGCAGCATATCCTTGTCAGTGGCTCCACCGATGTTCGGTTGAATGGGTTCAACTGTGAACGCTTGAAGGTCAAGGCAAGTGGTTCCACCCGAATCGAGGGTGACGGTATCCAAGTTTACTATCTGACCGTCAAGGGATCCGGGTCAATCGATGTTGATTTTCAAGGCAGCCCGGTTACGTTTGCGGAATTGGATTTGTCTGGATCCTCCAAGATCCGAATGACCATGGCAGGCGGGGATTTGACTGGTAAGATCAGCGGATCGGGTATGGTGATTTACGACGGGGAGGTTCGACACCAGGAGGTCGAGATCAGTGGCAGTGGCAGTATCCAGCGCAGAAAATCAACGGTATAAACAACCAATATGTACTTACGACACAATGACAGCCCAGAGGATTGAATCACCTTTATAGCATACCATCAAAAAAGGGCTTACAAGCCATCATACCTGTAAACCCTTATAAATTCTGGTAGGCGGTACTGGATTTGAACCAGTGACTTCTACCGTGTGAAGGTAGCACTCTCCCGCTGAGTTAACCGCCCTTGATTTTTCCGCAACTATAATGAGTCGGGGGGTTCTTCGTCAAGTTCTTTTTGCTCTGGATCGCTTTGCGCCTCCAAGGGCGTGTTCCGGTCTTGATCTTGCGGGTCGGTCGCATGCGTGGTGTCATCCTCCGGCTCGGCGGCATCGATGATTTCATCCTCCGGATTATCCGCATCCATGGCTTCCATTCCCAGCGCTTCGATCTCTTTGGGTGAGGGCAGGTCTTTCAGGTTTTTCAGATCGAATACCTGAAGGAACTGTTTGGTGGTGGCATAGATCAGCGGCCGGCCGGGAATTTCTTTGCGCCCCAGCACACGGATCAGCTTTCGTTCAAGAAGCATCCTGAGAACACCGCCACAATCGACACCCCTCAAATGCTCGACGTCGCTGCGGATCATGGGCTGTTTGTAGGCGATAATGGCCAGTGTCTCCAAGGCGGCCTTGCTGAGCCGAGAAGGCTTTGGCTGAAGAAGGCGTCTGATCCAGGGCACATAATCAGGACGGGAACGAAACTGATACCCACCTGCAACTTCATGCAGGGCAAAGGCGCCCCGGCGTTCCTCGTAGTCCGCGATGAGTTCATTGAGGGTTTGCCGAATCATTTTTGTATCGGGCAGGGAAAGAACCTGGTTTATCTGCTCGATACTCAAGGGTTCCTCGGCCACAAAAAGAAGGCTTTCGATAATATTTTTTAAATCATCCATTATACATAAAATATTCTGATAATACCGGATTCGATGTGCTGTACAATTTGGACCAAACTGAGTTTGACCATTTCCAGCAGAGCCAGAAAGGTCACGATAATGTCACCCTTGTCCGCGTCTTTAGAAAACAGCTCGTAAAATGTCAAGGAATCCTTTTTTTCGAGGATGTCGACAATTTCCGAAATTCGTTCCTTGACCGAAATCCGGTCGGTGGATAGATCGAGCCGGTGCTCTTCCGGAATATTGGCCAGGATTTTTTGAAACGCATCAATAAGTTCGAAAAGACCCACCTGTATGTAGGGCTCTTCTTCCTGAAGGTCTTCGAATCCTTCTTCTGTAAAGGATCGGACAAATGTTTGCTCTCCAAGAAGATTTCGATTTGCCAACTGCTCTGCGATGGACTGCATTTCGAGGTATTCCCTGAGGGGTTTGGCCAGTTCCAGGCGGGGGTCCTCCTCGTCTTCAATGCCGTGCGTCGGCAGCAGCATTCTGGACTTGATCTGTGCCAGTGTGGATGCCATCACCAGAAAATCCCCGGCAAAGTCGATATTCATGAGCTTGATCCATTCGAGATATTCGAGATACTGCTGGGTAATCATGGCGATGGGAATGTCATAGATGTCCACTTCATTCTTTTTGATCAAATGAACCAGGAGTGCCATGGGCCCTTCAAAAATTTGATCAAGCTTTATCTCGTATGGGATCTCTGTGTGTGCCATTGCGTTGTTAACCCTATAGCTGCATAAACCTGTTTCTTTGTGTTATCAAGCGATAAGCCGTAAGCAGTTTATACCTACATGCTATCAGCTAACAGCTAAGAGCTCTCTCTCCAAGAGAGAGTCTATATCCCGATAGCATTTCGGACCTCGGTCATGGTCCGGCGGGCTACCTTGCCGGCCTTGGTGCAGCCTTCTTTGATAATATCTCTCACCAACTCCGGATGGTTATTGTAATAGTCCCTTTTTTCGTGGACCGGCGCCAGGGCTGTCAGCAGACTCCGGGCCATAATTTTCTTGCAATCCACACATCCGATCTCGGCACTGCGGCAGTCCTTGGTGATGGTGGCGGTGGTTTCGGGGTCCGTATACAATTTGTGAAATTCATACACATTGCACACGTCCGGATTTCCTGGGTCTGATCTTCTGGCCCGTTGCGGATCTGTTATCATCTGTGACACCTTGGTGGTCACTTCCTTGAGGCTATCCGAGAGATAGATGGCATTATTGTAACTTTTACTCATTTTTCGCCGATCCAGACCGAGAATTTTCGGTGTTTGTGTCAATATGGCTTCGGGCTCAGGGAACACGTTGCCGTAAAGATAGTTAAACCTGCGGGCAATCTCGCGTGTAATTTCCACATGCGGTACCTGATCCACACCCACAGGAACGGCATCGGCTTTATACATGATGATATCGGCTGCCTGGAGTACGGGATAACCTAAAAACCCGAAGGTGGACAGATCTTTGTTATTCAGCTGAACCATCTGGTCTTTGTATGTCGGGTTCCGTTCCAGCCAGGGCACAGGTGTAATCATGCTGAAAATCAGGAAAAGTTCAGCATGCTCCTTGATATCCGATTGAACGAAAAGGGTACTTTTTTCCGGTGACAACCCGACACTCAACCAGTCTTTGATGATTTCCCGTGTATAGCCGGATATTTGGCCGGGGTCTTCGTAGTCGCTTGTCAGTGCATGCCAGTCGGCAATAAAGAAAAAGCAGTCGTATGTTTCCTGCATATCCACCCAGTTTAATAATGCGCCATGAAGGTTTCCCAGATGAAGCGGGCCTGTGGGGCGCATACCGCTCAAAACACGCTTTTTCTTGGTGGTCATGTAACCTTTCTCCTCCCTATATATTCATTTGACAAAAGCCAACTCGTCTTCCCGTGTCTGAAGCAAGCCGTTGAGTTTTGCGTTCAATACAGCCTGCATGATATCCCGGTACACGGGTCCCGGCATCAGCTCTCGCTCCATAAGGTCTTTTCCGGTCACTGATATGGCGATATGTCTCAGTTTTGTTACATAATGCGAAATGGCCCGTTTTACCCGACGACTGCGGGCACAGACCATCATGTAGAGGATCATTTCAATGCTCAGACCAGTCAATTGCCTGTATAGCAGGCTATCGTTTTTCGGCAGGTTTCTTTCCATCCGGTTCAGGATGGATTCGGACATGAAACGGTCTTTGAGCAAAATTTTTATGTAACGAGGTGCCAATTCCAGCTGATCGCAGATTTCCTGGGTCGTCTGCCGATCACAGTCCTGGATCAATACCATAAAATAAATGGCCCACTTTATATAGGATTCCTCAAGAAAAAGCAAATCATGCCATGCCAGGACTTCTCTTGTTGAATTTAATAATGAAATTAAATTGTTATCCAGTTTTATAGCAGGGTGGATGACCTTCAGGAGCTGGCATTCATGAAGCCGGACAATGGCAGGGGTCGGGTTTTCTTCTTCCAGAAGCAGCCGTATTTCCGTAAAGATCCGCCGGCCGCTGAGACGCTTGAAAAAATCCATTTTAACTGCATTCTCGATCAGTCCTGCTGTAAGTTTTCCGATGGAAAAGCCGAAGCGCTGTTCAAACCGGAGCGCACGGAATACCCGTGTGGGATCTTCGACAAAACTGAGATTGTGGAGTACTCGGATAACCTTTTCCTTGATATCTCTTTGGGCAGAGAAAAAGTCGATGAGTGTGCTGAACTTATCGGCGTTCAGCTGAATTGCCAGTGTGTTCATGGTAAAATCTCTACGGAACAGATCCAGTCGAATGGAACTCATCTCCACGATGGGCAAGGCCGCCGGAAATTTGTAATATTCAAGTCTTGCAGAGGCGACATCGATCTTAAATCCATCCGGAAAGATAATAACGGCGGTACCGAATTTCGCATAAGCATGAATTCGTGCACCTGCCCCGGCCGCAAACTTTTTGGCAAATGCGATGCCGTCGCCTTCGATAACGATATCAATATCTTCATTAGGGCGGTACAGGAAGAGGTCACGGACAAAGCCCCCGACAACATATGCGGCACAATCGATTTTATCGGCTGCCTGGCCGATGTCCTTTAAGACATTCAGGAGCCTTGGAGAGAGGCGCTCCTTCATGAAGTTCAGGATATTCCGTTTCCTGACCCGGATCTGTTTCTGGCTTTGGCGAATGGTGGACTTGTCATCAACCTTCTGCTGACTGACCAGAACGTTCAGGAGGTCGGTTCGGGTGACAACACCGACGACAATTTCCTGGTCGATAACCGGCAGGATCCGCTGTTTACTCTCGATAATATTTTCCTGAATTTCGAGAATATCCGCCGTTGGTGGTACAGACACCATTTCCGTGGTCATGTATTCGCGCACCGGTACATCGTGGAGCTTATGATAAAGTGCTTTTTCGATGATCTGGCGGGATATGATTCCTGATAAGGCGCCGGTTTTCTTTTGGGTGACGAGCAGGGCATTGATATTGTAGCGTGTCAGCAGTTCAGCAGCCTCCCGGCAGGAGATTTCTTCATCGATCATGATGGGTGGTGAAGACATAAGATGCTTGGCCAGGCGTCTGGATTTGATCTTGTCATACAACAATTCCAGCAGTGTCTGCTCAACCTGGGTGATGGTTTTACCTTTGATGGATGCCGCAGCAGCGTATGTGTGGCCCCCCCCGCCCAGGCTGGTGACAATATCCCCCACGTCGACTTCCGGTATTCTGCTCCGAGCCACGATGTAAACCTTGTTTTCCATTTGTGCGATGGCGAAGATAGCGTCGATGTCCTCCATTTTAACCATTTTATGAACCAGAAAAGCAAAATCAGGTACATACTGATCGGTTGTTACGCTGGTAAAAACGACCTCGATACCGTTAACATGAAAGTTGTTGGATGCCTGGATCATATCGTTCAGAATGGCCACCTGCTCAGGGCTTATTTCTCGCGATATGAGGTTGGAGATCATGTTGAGGTTGGCGCCCTTGGATAAGAGATAAGCAGCGGCTCTGAAGTCTTTTTCAGTGGTGGATGGAAAGGTGAAAGAGCCCGTGTCTTCATATATGCCGAGGCACATGATTGTGGCCTCATCAGGGGTAATGTCAATGTTTTTGCTGTTCAGGATTTCCGTCAGCAGGGTCACGGTGGCACCTACCGGTTCCTGGACCACCACCTGACCCTCGATGTCGTTTTCCATGGGCGGGTGGTGATCGTAAATATGAATCTCCAGGTCGGGCTTGTTCAAAATAGATTCAAATTTTCCGATCCGATGGGGCTTGCTTGGTGTCGACGAGGACGAGACGCTCGATTTTGGAAACGTCGATCTCCTTGACATTTATGATATTCAAAAGATAGACCATCGACTGGATGAAGAAATTTCTCAGATTTTTTTCCTGGGAACCTGGAAAGACAACCAGGGAGTCCGGGTAGAGTTTCTGGGCGGCCAGCATGGAGGCCAGGGCATCGAAATCAGCATTGATGTGGGAAGTGATAACCGTTGATTTTTTCGGGTTGGTCATGCCAATAGTCTCATTATAACTCTTCTGAATAACTGTAGATATGATGGCCTGTATGGGACAATAAAAGCCTTTAACCATACACACAATCGCCCGTGATAATCAAGATAAAGATCGGTGGCCGGCTTTTTTAAACCCTGTTGTTCGCGCCGGTGAAGATATCTATATCAGATTCCTTTGCTACTCCTGCGGCTTGGCGCGGGAGTAGCGAGGACTGTTGTGGTTCATAATGACATCTGCTATAAATTCTGAAAACTATTGTTGTTTCGATGATAGTGTGATAGTAATTATAGCTTAAAAAACGATACAAACGGGATGATAACATCGTTACAATCGGCCTAAGCCCTGTGGTGTGTTTTCGCCGGCGGGTTCCTGACAAGGGGGAAGGATTATGCCTGTTTATCAGTGGGTAGGTAAAACGAGAAGCAATGAGGTGCAAAAAGGGGAAATCGACCTTGCCGGTGAGGATGCTGTCAGAAATCATCTGGCAAAACTCAGGATAACACCCACAAAAATCAAGAAAAAACCAAAGGACCTGTTCGAAAATGTGGCTTTTCTTCAACCACCGGTAAAAGAACAGGATATCATTATCTTCAGTCGGCAGTTTTCCACCATGATCGATGCCGGGCTTCCCATCATTCAGTGTCTCGACATCCTCCACGCCCAACAGGAAAACAAAACGTTCAAAAATATTCTCAAGGACATCAAAGAGTCGGTGGAAGGCGGCCAGACACTTGCCGAAGCGTTGCGCAAGTATCCCAAGCAGTTCGATGATCTTTTTGTCAACATGGTAGCTGCGGGGGAGGCGGGTGGTATTCTAGACACAATTCTACGACGTCTTTCCGCCTATATGGAAAAGACTGCCAAGTTGAAGGCTCAGGTCAAGGGCGCCATGACATATCCCATTATTACAATCATTGTTGCGATCCTGGTTGTCGGCGTTATCCTTGTTTTCGTGATTCCGGTGTTTCAGGAAATGTTCGAAGGGTTGGGTGGTGAGCTCCCGGTACCCACGAAGATTGTCGTCGCCATGAGTGATTTTGCCAAGGATAAAGTTCTGTATCTCATCATTGGGGCAGTGATATTTTTCATTGCCTTTAGTCGTTATAAAAAAACCGCCAAGGGGAGATTGACGGTTGATGCCGTTGCCTTAAAAATGCCCGTCATTGGTACTTTGTTACGAAAGGTTGCGGTGGCAAAATTTTCCCGGACCATGGGCACCATGCTGTCCAGTGGTGTTGCCATTTTGGAAGCCCTCGATATTGTCGCCAAGACATCAGGTAATAAAGTTATTGAGCGTGCGATCTACAATGTTCGATCAGGGATTGCAGAAGGCCGTACCATGGCGGATCCGCTGTCTGACAGTGGCGTCTTTCCCGCCATGGTTTGTTCGATGATTGCGGTGGGCGAGTCCACCGGTGCCCTGGATGCCATGCTGGTCAAGATCGCGGACTTTTACGATGATGAGGTTGATCAGGCCGTAGAAAACCTGACCGCCATGATTGAGCCTTTTATGATGGTGTTTCTAGGGACCGTGATCGGCGGTCTGGTGGTCGCCATGTATCTACCGGTATTTAAGATGGCCGGGGCCATTTCAGGATAAACACCGTAATTTGAATTTATCGTCAACCGAAAGAGATCTCGAACAAAAACTCAAGCTATTGATGTTCTTTCGGCTTGTTTTTACGTCTATTTTTCTGGGCTCGACCATTGTTCTACAGCTCAATGAGAACGTTTCCCCGCTGGCACCCCCCCTTTTGTTTCTTTACGGGCTGATCGGCTCCATTTTTATCCTGTCTTTTCTTTACTCGTTAATGATATCGGGCATTCAACACAAAGTGGTATTCGCGTATATTCAGATCGGTATCGACACCCTCGTCGTAACATTGATTATTCTAGTAACCGGATGTTTCCTCAGCTTTTTTTCATTCCTATATCTGGTGGTCATCATCTATTCGAGTGTTCTGCTCTTTCGCAAGGGAAGTATGGTCATGGCCGGCTTGTGCAGCCTTCAGTACGCGATCCTGATCAGTCTCGAATACTACGGTTTCATTCAACCCTATGGCACGGATATCAGTCCCCTGATCCTTGAATTCGGTTGGCTTCGGGTTCTCTACAAGGTGTTGATCACGGCGGTGGCATGCTATGCCGTTGCGTTTTTAAGCGGTTTTCTTTCAGAACAGACCCGACGATCCAGAAACGAGCTTCAGCGCATGTCGGAGCACGTAAAGCGGATGGAAAAAATGGCCTCTTTGGGTGAAATGGCGGCGGGTCTGGCACATGAAATAAAAAACCCCCTGGCATCTTTATCCGGGTCCATCCAGGTGCTGCAGGAAGAGAATCGCTACGATCCGGAACACGATAATCTCATGCGCATCGTTCTGCGGGAGACCGATCGCTTGACGTCACTTGTGAGTGATTTTCTCCTGTTTGCCAAACCACCGGCGGGCAAACGGGAACGTATACGGCTGGATGAGGCCATCAACGAAATTCTGGAACTGTTCCAGAAAAACAGCGCCATCCAGGGGAACCTTACCATCGAACGCAACCTGATTCCTGACATATTCGTGGAGGTGGACCCGATTCATCTCCGTCAGATTCTGTGGAACCTCCTCCTCAATGCCGCGGAAGCCATAGAGGGCGAAGGGCGGATTACCATCCAGATGGTCAATCAAAAAAACAGGTGGATACAAATCGTTCTCACCGACAATGGTGCGGGGATTGCACCGGAGAATGTTGATGCCATTTTCGATCCTTTTTATACCACCAAGCAAAGCGGTACCGGTCTGGGACTGTCCATTGTCTACCGGATACTGGAATACTATGGAAGCCGGCTGGATGTCGAGAGCACCGAGAGTCAGGGAACATCGGTTCACTTCAGGCTGAAAATGCTTACTGTTCATGAGAATAGGCATAAGGCTTGACACCCCATATGAAATGGGGTACCTCAATCTGTTCAGCAAGCCACTCGGATTAACAAGACCATGGAACGCATGGATCAAGGGCGAGAACCCAGCACATGTCTTTTGAGTATTTTATAGGCCGTCGATATTTAAAGGCTAAACAAAAACAATCCTTTATATCGATGATTACGATTCTTTCCATAGCGGGCGTCACGGTCGGCGTCATGGCTCTGATCGTCGTGATTGCGGTGATGTCTGGGTTTGAAGCTGATTTGAAATCTCGGATTCTGGGTGTCGAATCTCATGTCGTGCTCATGCACCAAACAGGTTCCTTTAACAATTACCGGAAGATTCTGGATACGGTTCAGGATACGGATGGTATTGAGGCGGTGACACCATTTATCTATTCCCAGGTGATGCTGCGATCGGCTCATGGTGTGTCCGGGGCCGTCCTGAGAGGAATTGATCCGGAGACGGCAGGTTCGGTCATCAAAGGGATCAGCCCGGAGGCCTTGAAATCGGTCCCGGTACCGAAGGCATCGACCAACGGAGATGCTGCCGATCCGGGAATCATTCTTGGTAGAGAACTGGCAAGAAGCCTGCACGTTTTGAAGGGGGACAGTGTCTATATCATAACGCCCCGGGGAATGATTTCCCCCATCGGGCATGTGCCGGCCATGCGTCGCTTCAAGGTTCTCGGCTATTTTGAAACCGGCATGTATGAATACGATGGTTCCATGGCCTTTGTCCGTATTGAAGAAGCCCAGAAGATGCTCCGGATGGGAGACGCCATAAGCGGTATCGAGGCGCGGGTCTTCAATATCTACAAGGCCCGGGAAATTTCGAAAAAGATTATCGAAAAGCTCGGATATCCTTTTTGGGTCCGGGACTGGATGCAGATGAACCACAATCTGTTTTCGGCACTGAAGCTGGAAAAAACGGTGATGTTCATAATTCTGGCCCTGATAATCATGGTGGCGGCTTTTAATATTGCCAGCACCCTGATTATGATGGTGATGGAAAAAACAAAAGATATTGCTATTTTGAAGGCAATGGGCGCAACGAATAAATCTATTCGGAAAATTTTTGTTTTCAACGGCATGATCATCGGCGCCATCGGCACATTTTTAGGAACCGGCATCGGGTTTATCCTGTGCGGGCTTTTGGAAAAATACAAATTCATCGAACTTCCGGGGGATGTCTATTATCTGACAACACTGCCGGTTCAGCTCGATATCATGGATGTCATTATTATTGCCCTGTCCGCACTGGTGATCTGTTTCCTGGCCACCCTTTATCCAGCCAGCCAGGCATCCAAACTCGATCCTGTCGAGGCGATTCGTTATGGTTGATGATGGGCGGCAAAACATGCAAAAAAGAGACGGCAATGCCGACAGGTCTGTTCTTTCCAGGAAGGGGTTTATAGAAGTCCAAAACCTTTCCAGATCTTTCCAGAATACCGGCGCACCCATCGAAATCCTGAAGGATGTGAATCTATCGCTGAGTGAAGGTGACACCCTGGCCATTGTCGGCGCTTCCGGGATCGGGAAATCCACATTCCTGCATATTCTTGGCACCTTGGATCGTCCGGACAAGGGAAAGCTTTACTTTCAGGGAGAAGACGTCCTGCTGTTCGACAACAGCAGGCTGGCGCGATTTCGAAACAAATCGGTGGGGTTCATGTTCCAGTTCCACCATCTTCTCCCGGAATTCAGTGCTTTGGAGAATGCATCGATGCCGGCCTTGATCCATGGATATCCCGGGGAGAAGGCCCGGGAAGCGGCCGAGACCATACTGGTACGTGTAGGACTTCAGGATAGACTCCATCATCGGGTTGGAAAGCTGTCCGGCGGGGAACAACAAAGGGTTGCTCTGGCACGGGCTCTGGTCATGAGACCCCGGATTCTGTTGGCGGATGAGCCGACCGGGAATCTCGATACCCGGAACAGCGATCAGGTTCACAAGCTGCTTTTAGAGTTAAACCAGGAGTTTTCAATGACAATGGTTGTCGTGACACACAACATGCAGCTGGCTGCTTTCATGTCGCGCTGTGTGACGATTGCCGACGGGCGATTTATGGAAAAGTGCTGAGGTTCCCTTTATGTTAAAACGAGGCTGGCTGGTATGTATTGTACTCATTTGTCTTTTTCCGCCCTGTGCATATTCACAGGACGCCAAAAAGGTGGCTGTCCTGCCGTTTCGAATCAATGCCCAGGAGGATCTGTCCTACCTCGCAACCGAAATTCCCAAGCTGATCAAAGATAATCTGACACGTGAGGGGGCGATGATCGTTGAACCCGATCCTGCTGATATCCTAGCCTGGGCGAATACGGTTACGGAAGAACCGGATGCCAAACGGATCGGTCTGAAACACGGGCTCGACTTTATTGTCTGGGGCAGTCTGACCCGTATCGGACAGAAGTTCAGCCTGGATGTGAAAGTCATCGAACCCTTTACGGTGGAAGGGACCAGTACCTTCTTTCTGGCTGTCGAAGGTATCGAGAATCTGCTTGTGAGTGTGCAGAAGGTGTCCCGGGACATTGGTTTCAAGCTATTTGAGCGCGCCAAGATCGTTGAGATTATCATTACCGGTAATAAACGCATCGAAGTTGACGCCATCGAGCGCTACATCAAGACAAAACCGGGCGATGCCTATGTTCCCAGCCGACTTTCGAGTGATTTAAAGTCCATCTACTCCATGGGTTACTTTGAGGATATCCGCATTGAATCCAAAGACATACCCGCTGGTAAGATCATTACGTTTCATGTTCAGGAAAAACCGACCATACGGCGGATTGAATTCAAGGGCAATCATGTTTTCGATAGTGCCGAAATTATGGAAGCCCTCAACATCAAATCGGGATCCATCCTCAATATCTTTGCCATACAAAAGAACCTCATTCGCATAGAAGATCTCTACAAGGAAAAGAATTATCATAATGTAAGGGTGAACTATGAGATCAAGGAACTGGATAACAATCAGGGGGATCTGCTGTTTCTGGTCGAAGAAGGCAAAAAAGTCAAAATAGAGAAAATTACCTTCGAGGGGAATGTTGTTTATACGGAAAAAGAACTCAAGAAGGTGATCAAAACCAATGAAAGAGGTTTTTGGAGCTGGCTGACATCCTCGGGTGAACTGGAAAAGGAAGAATTGAACCAGGACACCATCAAACTGCGTAGCTTCTATCAAAATAGCGGTTTTATCGAGGCAAAGGTTGCGGAACCCATCATTGAATATAAAGATGATATGATATATATAAAAATTAAAATAGATGAAGGTCCAAAGTTCAAGGTTGGCAAGGTGAGCGTCGAGGGGGACCTTATTTTCCCTGAAATTGAACTGATGGAAAAGCTGAAAATTACCACAAATGAATTTTACAGCCGCGAAGTAGTCAGAAACGATGTCGTGGCGATTACGGATCTCTATTCGGATGAAGGGTATGCCTATGCGGATATTTATCCCCGTATCAATAAGGATTTCGAGAACCTGGAAGTCAATATCGACTATGTGATCAAGCGGGGCAAAAAGGTCTATTTTGAATCCATCACCATCACCGGTAACAACAAGACCCGGGACAAGGTTATCCGGCGGGAACTCAGGGTTTACGAGCAGGAGCTTTTCAGCGGAACAAGACTCAAAAGAGGTATTCGAAACCTGTACCGACTGGAGTTTTTCGAAGACGTGAAGGTCGATACCGTCGAAGGGAGCACCGATGATCAGATTCTCTTGAAAATCGATGTCATTGAAAAACCAACAGGCAACTTTATGTTCGGCGGCGGATACAGCAGTATCGACCATGGGTATCTGACGGCGTCAATCGCCCAGAACAACCTTTTCGGGCGCGGTCAGGTCCTGGAGCTGAAAACGACCGTCAGCGCAAAATCAAGCAGCTATTCATTAAGTTTTACGGAGCCATATCTTTTTGACAAGTCCATTTCGGCCGGATTCGATATCTATAACCAGAAAAGAGATTATGACGATTATGATAAATCGAGTGTGGGCGGCCGTCTTCGTCTGGGAACCAGGCTGGCTGAATATACCAAGCTGTTCTGGTCCTATTCCTATGACGTCAGTGATGTTTCAAACATCGACAATGATGCTTCCGACCTGGTATGGGACAGTGCAGGGAAAGAATACCACCAGTGCCACCACGGTCACCTTGAAATATGATTCAAGGGATCGGATGTTTAACCCCACCGAGGGGACGGTCGACAGCATTTCGGTGGAATATGCGGGTTTGGGTGGCGACATCGCCTTCACTAAATACCTGGCCAGTTCAGGGTGGTATTATCCCTTGTTTCTTGGTACCGTCGGTATGGTGCATGGGAAAGGGGGCTACGTGCATGAGAACCCCAACGGTTTCCTGCCTGACTATGAACGGTTTTATCTGGGGGGCATGAATTCGATACGTGGTTTTGGCTGGCGGGATATCCATGCAGAAGACGAAAATGGTGATGAAATCGGGGGGGATCGATTTATTCAACTCAATATCGAGTGGATCATCCCGCTGATCAAGGATGCCGGAATGATGGGCGTTTTCTTCTTTGACGCAGGGAACGTGTATGGGGATGATGAAAAATTCGATCCGACGGATACCCGTGAAGGTTATGGCGCCGGTATTCGATGGTATTCGCCGATGGGTCCCATACGCCTGGAGTATGGGTGGATACTGGATCCTAAGGAAAATGAAAGCACCGAAGGGCGGTGGGAATTTTCTATAGGGACATTATTTTAAGGATTGTGAGGTGGAAAATGTTTAAATGCAAAACAAGGATGATAACCCTTTTTCTGGCTGTGCTATGGCTGGCCGCCCCTTGTCTGGGTGCGGATGTTGCCAAAATCGGTGTGGTAGATATTCAAAAGGTATTGATGACATCATCGGCCGGAAAACTGGCCAAGGCACAGATCAATAAAAAAGCGCGTGAAATGGAGAGCAGTCTGACCGTGAAGAAGGAAGAGATCGAGACCTTGAAGGCGAATCTTGAGCGGGAAGCCCTGGTGATGAACAAGGAAACCCGTGATGAACGCGAACGTGATATCCGTATCAAGATCAACGATATCAAGTCACTTAAAAATAAGTATGAGAACGATCTCAAAAAAATTGAAAGCAATGTTGTCAAACGGATTCAACAGGACGTGGCGGTCATTGTTCAGGAGTTAGGTAAAAAAGGGGGCTATCTTCTGATTATCTTCAACAACGTTGTTCTATACTCCCCGTCATCCATCGACATAACGGACCAGCTGATTCAGGCCTATAACAATGAGCTGGCTGAAAAGGGCGATGACTTCAATATCGAGGCACTTGAACCGCAATAACGAGCGCATTCCCCGTAGGTTCTGCTTGCGGCGGGGAGATTCAAACGTTCATTGAGGTAAAAATGGGCAGAGGTTTAGCCATGGGGACGTACGATATCAGAGAAATCATGACGCATCTACCACACCGGTATCCGTTTCTGCTGATCGACAGGATTCTTGCTCTCGAACCGGGAAAAAGCGTGGTGGCATTAAAAAATGTTACCATGAATGAACCTTATTTCCAGGGCCATTTCCCCGGCGTACCGGTGATGCCGGGTGTCCTGATCCTGGAGGCCATGGGACAAGCCGGAGGGATGCTGGCATATGTTTCCTTGCCGGAAAAATTGAAAGGGCGGCTCGTCTATTTTGCCGGTATTGACAAGGCCCGGTTCAGAAAACCGGTTGTGCCGGGGGACCAGCTGATATTGGAATCAAAAATCCTCAACATACGCTCCAAGGCGGTTCGCATGGCCGGCATCGCAAAAGTGGATGGGAAAAAAGTGGCCGAGGCAGAACTCATGGCCGTGATTGGAGAAGACCATGGCGATTAAACAGGAACTTCTGGATATTCTGGCGTGCCCGAAATGTAAGGGCGATATTTATCTCAATGAATTGGGTGACGGACTCATCTGCGATCATTGCCGTCTGCTATATGAAATCAGGGACGATATTCCCATTATGCTGATGGATGAGGCAAAACCGATTGCCTGAACCGCAGATAAATTAGACAGAATTCTTTACGGTTGGAGATTCATTGCAGCTTGTCGAAGATTCCGGTTCACCGGGGCTGCGAGGTTCTTCAACGGCTGAACCCATGAGCCAGCCAAGACCCCCCAAACCAGCCAAGCTCGTCATCGGCTTTTTTTTACATGAAAAAAGCCTAGGCATGTCTATTGCCGAGAATCTCATCCAACGATTTGGTGATGTGGACATCGTCAGTGAATGGATGCCCTTTGATCAGACAGCCTATTATGAACCGGAAATGGGGGCGCCTCTCCACCGGAGAATGATGGCTTTTGAAAGGCTCGTCCATCAAAGCGAACTTGCACAAGCCAAGCTTTTTACCAACGAAATCGAAAAACAATATGCAGACAACGGCAAGCGGGTTGTCAATGTCGACCCGGGCTATATGCTCCTGGAAAGGTTTGTTCTGGCAACCGGAAAAAATTTTGCCCATCGGATATATATTGGCAAAGGGATCTACGCAGACCTGACCCTTGTTTTTCGCAAGGGCCGGTTTGTCGCACTTCCCTGGAGCTTTCCCGATTATGCCGGAGATCGGGTTCAGGCATTTTTGATGCGTGTCCGGGGAAAATATGCAATGGATTTGAAGAGAGAGGGTTAAGGGTGATACAAGGGTGATAGGAGGGTTGGAGGGTGGCTGCCGGCAGTAAGCGACAGGCCTACAGCCTAATAGTTTACAGCTTATAGTCTAACTATCTGCTTAGCCCCAACGATTAGGAAAATAGTCGAATACGATTGCTAATCACCTGAGAAGAGGAACAAACATCAATGATCAAAAGCATGACGGCATTTGCCAATACGGAACGAAGCATCGACGATATTTCCATAAAGGTTGAAATCAGGACCTACAACAGCAGGCATCTTGATATTCAGTTGCGAATGACACCGGGCTACCAGGTTCTCGAAGAAAAATTGAAAACGCTGATCAGCGGGAGCGTGGCAAGGGGTCGGGTTGATGTGAAACTTCACATCGGTGACCTGTCTGAGGCTGCGGCGGCATTCGAAGTGGATGAAGCCAAAGCCAGGGCCTATCACCAGGCGCTCAAAACCTTAAGAAAACTCCTGGATCTGGAAGGGTCGGTGCCCGTGGAGTGGATTACTGCAAGAAATGATCTTATCAAGCCAAAGGAAGTTGAAACGGATGTGGACAAGGTCTGGACCTGCCTGGCAGATTGCATGCAGGAGGTACTGGCGGATATCGATGCCATGCGTCAAAAGGAAGGCGCATTTATTGCCAAGGATTTCAGGGAACGACTGCAGTTTCTTAAGGATAGCATCGATCAGATTGAAGCCGACAGTACCGGACTCCTGGAGCAGTACAAACAGCGCTTGATGGAACGGATATTGGCTCTGACCGAACAGCGTGTGTCTCTGGATGAAGGGCGTATCGAGCAGGAGGCGGCGTTTCTGGCGGACAAAAGTGACATTTCCGAAGAGATTATCAGGGTTCGCAGCCATTTGGCGCAATTTGAAGAAATTATGGCGGCAGGGGCGCCATCCGGTCATAAACTCAATTTCTTGCTGCAGGAAATCAATCGGGAATTCAATACCATCGGATCCAAATCAGTGAAAACGGACATTTCTCACATGGTTGTGAACGTGAAGTCTGAACTGGAAAAGATACGGGAGCAGGTCCAGAATGTGGAATAATAATACCGCTGCGCGATATTATAGGACGCGG
>CAWKCS010000029.1:0-92698 GCA_963848165.1 uncultured delta proteobacterium
TTTTGGAATTATTTCACTTCGGGAATGGGTATCTTCATGGTCTTTTTTTATATGTACTGCGCCGCCGTTCCGGTGGACACCCAGTATTTTTTGGGTTTCTATGTGCTGATCACCTATGTCATGGTTTTCCTGATGTATCCGCTGTCGTCAAGTCGCCGCAAACCGGCCGTCATTGATGGATATGGCGCTTGCCGTCGTGGCTGTCTTTGTGGTGGGGTACTATATCGTCGAATACGAAGCCATCAACTACCGCATGGGGTCCGAGACACGCCTGGATACGATCGTCAGCACCGTGGGTATCCTCGTTTCCATCGAAGTCGCGCGACGGGTCCTGGGCTGGTCCATGACTCTCGTGGGAATGGGGTTTCTGATCTATGCTTTTTGGGGGAACCTGCTTCACTATGTGCCGATTCTCAAGGCCTTTGCGCATACAGGCTTCGCGTTCGACCGATCCTTGAACCACATCTATTTCAAACAGGAGGGGGTCTTCGGCATCATGGCCACCGTACTGGTGACCTATGTCATCTTGTTTATCTTTTTCGGTTCGTTTCTCAAGGCCTCGGGGGCCAGTCGTTTTTTTATCGATCTGCCCATGGCCCTGGCCGGACGATCCGTGGGCGGGCCAGCCAAAGTGGCCGTCATCGCTTCGGGTTTTTTTGGTTCGGTTTCCGGATCGGCCATTGCCAACACCGTCTCGACCGGTGCTTTCACGATCCCTTTGATGAAAAAGGCCGGGTTCAGGCCCCATGTGGCCGGGGCCATCGAACCCTCCGCATCCATCGGCGGCATGTTCATGCCGCCCATCATGGGTGCCGGTGGCTTTCTCATGGCCGAAATGACCGAGATCCCCTATGTCAAGATCATGCTGATCGCTATTTTCCCGGCCGTGATTTACTTTCTTTCCGTTTTTGTGATGATCCACTACGAGGCCAAGCGCTACGGCCTTGTGGGCATTAGGGACGATGATGCGCCGACGGCATGGGATATTCTGAAACAACAATGGTTCATGTCCCTGCCGCTCGTGATCATCGTGGTCATGATGCTGATCGGCTTTTCACCCGGGTATGCGGCCTTCTGGGCGATTCTTTCGTGCGTCGGCATCAGCTGGTTGACGCCGGACAAACGCATGGGGATGAAAGAAATCTTGAATGCCATGAACGAAGGGGCGCGTCAGACACTTATTATCGGCGCCACCGTGGGTGTCATCGGTATTATTGTGGGGACCATTCAGTTGACGGGCATCGGGCTGAAATTTTCCCAGATCATCATCGAGCTGTCATTTGGATCCTTGCCCCTGGCGATCCTGCTGGTCGGTCTTGCCAGCCTGGTTCTGGGTATGGGTGTGCCGGTAACCGCAGCCTACCTGATAACGGCGGTTCTGGCCGTGGGGGCGGTGTCCAATATGATATCCCTCACCACCTTCGGCGTCTCTTTCCAGGAGCTGCAGCTACCCCTCGGGAGCCTTCTGGCCGATGATCCAAGGCGTCTCGAGCTTATGGGAAAGGTCGGCTGGGCGCTTCTGGCATCTCACATGATCGTCTACTGGTTCAGTCAGGATTCGAACATCACGCCACCTGTCTGTGTTGCGGCCTATGCCGGGGCCGCCATTGCCGGCTCGGACCCCTGGAAGACCGGGTGGACGGCATTCAAATTTGCCAAAATGCTGTATCTGGGGCCTTTTCTGTTCGCGTTTTCACCCGGATTTCTGATGGGAGGCCCGGAGCACTTCATCCCCTGGTTTCAGGTGGTGTCTACATGGGTTACCATTGTGCTGGGAACCATCGCCTTTGGCAGCCTCACCATGGGATATTTTCTTTGCCCGACAAACCTTCCTGAGTGGGTTGTCTCGGCCGTAGCCACACTGCTACTGTTTTTTCCGCGCATCATTTTATGGGTCACCGGTATGGATGTGCCGATTTTTCTTATCGATATATCAGGGGTTGGTTTGTGGGTGATTGTTTATTTCATGCAGAAAATACGGATTCGAAAAAATCCCGATTTGACCCTGCCGATTGATGAGCGGCGCAGGAGAAAGAAAGCATCAGCGGCCGTTGCGCACTAAGCCATGGACGCGTTATCGATAACAACAGGTCACATCGGAGGGTGTTATGGAGCCAATAAAAGTCAGTATTAATAATATCCTGTATTCGACCGATCTTTCTGAAAATGCACGCTATGCTTTTGCTTATGCCGTCAGCCTGGCGAATGTATACAAGGCCAAGCTGATTCTGCTGCATGTTCTGTCGGAAGTGCCAGATGTCATAGATAAAAGCCTCATCGGTGGATACATCGGTGAAGCCCAATGGGAATCAATTAAAGAAAATAATTTGCAGGAAGCCAAAGACGCTCTTATCGGCAAGCGCCGGGATAATACCCTGATCAGCGGAATTTTGGATGAATTCAGCGCTAAGGCCAAAGCGGATTTAGGTGAACATGCCATTCCGTCTGATGAAGTCATCGTCAAACGAGGAAACCCTGTGGAGGTCATTTTAGAGACGGCGAATGAAAACCATTGCGACCTCATTGTCATGGGAACTCATGGCCGTGGAACCCTCACGGACGCCATGATGGGTAGCACTGCCAGGCGGGTGGTGCGACGATCAAAGAAACCTGTGTGGTGGTCCGGCTCCCTTTCAATGGGGTTATTCTTTCCGTATGGATTGAAGGGCACACTCATGCCACAGTTTTTCATGATAAAGGAGAATGATCATGACGGAGCCTGATGTTACGGGGATCGCTGAAAAAGAAAAACTTGAAAAGATCGTCACAAAGGATGCCAAGGCCGGCAGGACTCTCGAAGGATTTTGGAATTATTTCACTTCGGGACTGGGTATCTTTATGGTCTTTTTTTATATGTACTGCGCTGCCGTTCCGGTGGACACCCAGTATTTTCTGGGTTTCTATGTGCTGATCACCTATGTCATGGTTTTCCTGATGTATCCGTTGTCGTCAAAGTCGCCGGCAAACCGGCCTTCATTGATGGATATGGCGCTTGCCGTCGTGGCTATCCTTGTCGTGGGGTATTATATCGTCGAATACGAAGCCATCAACTACCGTATGGGGTCCGAGACACGCCTGGATACGATCGTCAGCTTTGTGGGTATCCTCGTTTCCATCGAAGTCGCGCGACGGGTCCTGGGCTGGTCCATGACCATCGTTGGAATGGGGTTTCTGGTCTATGCTTTTTGGGGGAACCTGCTTCACTATGTGCCCATTCTCAAGGCCTTTGCGCATACAGGCTTCGCGTTCGACCGATCCTTGAATCACATTTATTTCAAGCAGGAAGGTGTCTTCGGAATCATGGCGACGGTTCTGGTGACCTATGTCATCTTGTTTATCTTTTTCGGTTCGTTTCTCAAGGCCTCGGGGGCCAGTCGCTTTTTTATCGATCTGCCCATGGCCCTGGCCGGACGATCCGTGGGCGGGCCAGCCAAAGTGGCCGTCATCGCTTCGGGTTTTTTTGGTTCTGTTTCCGGATCGGCCATTGCCAACACCGTCTCGACCGGCGCTTTCACGATCCCTTTGATGAAAAAGGCCGGCTTCAGGCCCCATGTGGCCGGCGCCATCGAACCCTCCGCATCCATCGGCGGTATGTTCATGCCGCCCATCATGGGTGCCGGTGGCTTTCTCATGGCCGAAATGACCGAGATCCCCTATGTCAAGATTATGCTGATCGCCATTTTCCCGGCCGTGATCTACTTTCTTTCCGTTTTTGTGATGATCCATTACGAGGCCAAGCGCTATGGCCTTGTGGGCATTAGGGATGACGATGCGCCGACGGCATGGGATATTCTGAAACAACAGTGGTTCATGTCCCTGCCGCTCGTGATCATCGTGGTCATGATGCTGTTCGGCTTTTCGCCCGGGTATGCGGCCTTCTGGGCGATTCTTTCGTGCGTCGGGATCAGCTGGTTGACGCCGGACAAACGCATGGGCATGAAAGAAATCTTGAATGCCATGAACGAGGGCGCGCGTCAGACACTCATTATCGGCGCCACCGTGGGTGTCATCGGTATAATTGTAGGGACCATCCAGTTGACGGGCATCGGGCTGAAATTTTCCCAGATTATCATCGAGCTGTCATTTGGATCCTTGCCCCTGGCGATTCTGCTGGTCGGTCTGGCAAGCCTGGTTCTGGGTATGGGTGTGCCGGTAACCGCAGCCTACTTGATTACAGCGGTTCTGGCCGTGGGTGCGGTGTCCAATATGATATCCCTCACCACCTTCGGCGTCTCTTTCCAGGAGCTGCAGCTACCCCTCGGGAGCCTTCTGGCCGATGATCCAAGGCGCCTCGAGCTTATGGGAAAGGTCGGCTGGGCGCTTCTGGCGTCTCACATGATCGTCTACTGGTTCAGCCAGGATTCGAACATCACGCCACCCGTTTGCGTTGCGGCTTATGCCGGGGCCGCCATTGCCGGTTCCGACCCCTGGAAGACCGGATGGACCGCTTTTAAATTTGCCAAAATGCTGTATCTGGGGCCTTTTCTGTTCGCGTTTTCACCCGGATTTTTGATGGGAGGCCCGGAGCACTTCATCCCCTGGTTTCAGGTGGTGTCTACATGGGTTACCATTGTGCTGGGAACCATCGCCTTTGGCAGCCTCACCATGGGATATTTTCTTTGCCCGACAAACCTTCCTGAGTGGATTGTCTCGGCCGTAGCCACACTGTTACTGTTTTTTCCGCGCATCGTTTTATGGGTCACCGGTCTGGATGTGCCGATTTTTCTCATCGATATATCAGGGGTTGGTTTGTGGGTGATCGTCTATTTCATGCAGAAAATACGGATTCGAAAAAATCCCGATTTGACCCTGCCGATTGATGAGCGGCGCAGGAGAAAGAAAGCATCAGCGGCCGTTGCGCACTAAGCCATGGACGCGTTATCGATAACAACAGGTCACATCGGAGGGTGTTATGGAGCCAATAAAAGTCAGTATTAATAATATCCTGTATTCGACCGATCTCTCTGAAAATGCACGCTATGCTTTTGCTTATGCCGTCAGCCTGGCGAATGTATACAAGGCCAAGCTGATTCTGCTGCATGTTCTGTCGGAAGTGCCAGATATCATAGATAAAAGCCTCATCGGTGGATACATCGGTGAAGCCCAATGGGAATCAATCAAAGAAAATAATTTGCAGGAAGCCAAAGACGCCCTTATCGGCAAGCGCCGGGATCATGCCCTGATCAGCGGAATTTTGGATGAATTCAGCGCTAAGGCCAAAGCGGATTTAGGTGAGCATGCCATTCCGTCTGATGAAGTTATCGTCAAACGAGGAAACCCTGTGGAGGTCATTCTCGAGACGGCGAATGAAAACCATTGCGACCTCATTGTCATGGGAACCCATGGCCGTGGAACCCTCACGGACGCCATGATGGGTAGCACAGCCAGGCGGGTGGTGCGACGATCAAAGAAACCTGTGCTGGTGGTCCGGCTCCCCGAAGACGTGTAGGGTTTTTGGGACCAGGTCGATGCCATTTGGCAATATCGATATTCGGATTTCATTCTCGAGGCACTTATAGGGGTTGTCAGAAAAACGTTCCGATTGAGGACCTTTTTTCTGCTACAACCCCTTATGCCGCCATCCTATTTTCGGAACATTATTATGACAGCGGTATAATTATTTTTCTCCTACCTCAACACGGAGTGTTTCTTCTGGAATAGAGACATCCGGTACCAATTCAACTGAATCTATTTGAAAACGTGTCTTCAGGCGTTTGATGTTGGTATTTTTCAAGCCCCTCATTTTCGAGATACTGCTGGGATGAACAAAGAACAATGTTTTGTGTATCGGCGTCGTTTCTGCAGTCAGTTCTGCGACGGCTTTGTCGAAAAAGATTTCCGAGTGGACCAGGTGCCCAAAGGCAGGATGATAGGGACCGGCAACAACGGTTCCGTCGAAATCGAGGCTTTCGGAAGCCTGGAGACCCATGCGAATGACCGGTATCTGTTTTTCCCGAAAGAAACCATAGAGATTTTTTGACCTGGCTGACGGCCGCATCCAGGGCAAGGGGCGCATAGGTGCCGTTTTGATACCATGTTTCCAGGCGGCTGTTTTTCAATACAATTGTCGGGTAGATACGCACAAAGTCCGGTAAAAGACCGGCGATTTCATGGGCCGTTTTCATGGCGGATGATTCGTCCTGACCCGGTAAACCGATCATCATCTGGAGACCCATGGCATACCCGCGTTCTTTTAAAAGATGGACAGCCCTGTGGGTATCAAGGGCTGTGTGCCCCCGCTGGGAAAGCCGCAGCACCCCATCATCCATGGATTGCACGCCCAGTTCAATGGTTTTGACAGGAAAACGTTGAATCAGATCCAGCATGGCTGGGGTGATGGTACTCCGGCCGGGTCGAAAAGCGGATGCCTGCCGCCTGGCCCCGGGTGACAAAACGCGTGGCAACATCGAGAAACGTGAGAATTTTTTCTTCCCCGATACCGAGAAAGGTGCCGCCGTAAAACGATATCTGGGGCGCCTGGTGGTACGGTTGTCGATAGGTCAGAAATCGGGAGATATCCGCTGCGACATCTTCTTCCGAAGGCATTTGGTCTGAGCGGTCCGCAATGAGGGTCTGGTTGCAGAACGCACACTGGTGGGGGCACCCGGCATGGGGAATGAAAACAGGGACGATGAAAGGGCGGGAGCCCTTTTTTTTGTTTGGATCATGGGAAAGGGGAACTGTTGTCATGTCGGTCACGCAGCAAAACCAGGTTGCCGTTGATTTAACGTTGTCACTCTATTGGGTTATGGATAATGGGAACGTCTGTCAGGACTTCAGGACATCCAGGGCTTTTCGCGCAGCATCCTGCTCAGCGGCTTTCTTGCTTTTTCCCTTTCCAACCGCCTGAAGACTGCATACGTCGGCCTGCACACTGAAGGTCTTGTCATGGTCGGGTCCTTTTTCTTCGATTATGCGGTATTCCGGTGCTGGTTTGCCCTGGCATTGAACCACTTCCTGAAGCGCGCTTTTATAGTCCAGAAACGGTACCCCGTTCCCGACGGCATCGAAAAGGTCTGAAAAGAGCTGTTCGATCATGGCATGGGCAGCGCCATAACCGCCATCCAGGTAGATGGCGGCAATAATTGCTTCCATGGTATCGGCAAGAATCGAAGTCTTACGATGGCCGCCGGTGAGAAATTCACCTTTACCAAAGAGAATGTGGTTGCCGATATTCAAGGCGTTCGCCAAGGAAGCCAACTGGGTTTCATTGACCATGTTCGAACGGATTCTGGTCAGGTCGCCTTCTTTCAGATCCGGATACCGTTCCATCAGAATATGCCCGACAGCGAGACTCAGCACCGCGTCTCCAAGAAATTCAAATCGTTCATTGTCCCGCATATCCGGAATTGCCTGTTCATTCACGAAGGAACTGTGGCGGACAGCTTCGGACAGGATCGAGGGCATTCTGAAATGCGTATCCAAGCTTCTTTTCCAGCTTTGAGATATTATTCGGCGCATGGGCGCATAGCCGTAAGCTTTCAAATAACCCATAGGGTACATGCAGGGCGCCATATCCAATGCCCATCTTCAAGTTCCGGCTTTAACTCGCCATGAAAATCAGTACCGCCGGTTAAAAGCAAGCCATGTGATGACGCAATTCTGAGCAGTTGTTGGATCTGCTGATCCGAGTGTTCCGGATAGTAGACTTCCACACCTTTCAATCCCTTTTCTTTTAGAGCGACAATCAATGCCTCCAGATCACTTTCCTGGTCGATATTCAGCAGTCCGGGGTGTGCCAGAACGGGAACACCACCGGCGTCGGATATGATCCGGATGGCTTTTCGGCAGCTGAGTCGTTGTTTGTCCACATAGGCGGGCTTTCCCTGGCCGAGATATTGATCAAAGGCCTCATTGATGGAATGGACAATGTTTTTCTCCAACAGTGCCGTGGCAATGTGGGGTCTGCCGACTTCACCGGAGTCAACCCCTTTGCGGATATCTTCCATGGTTATCATGATACCCATGCTGTTCAAACGCTGGAGGATCTTCTGGTTTCGCGTCCGGCGGATTTGCTGAAGTTCATCGAGTGTCTGGTTCAGCACGGGATCGTCCAAACGGATAAAATACCCCAGGATGTGATAGCTGCTGACAAAATCAAATGGCGCAATGGGCTTTGCACTGATTTCAACACCGGTGACCAGTTCAATGCTTGCGGGTATGGTGAGACCATGCGCTTCTTTTGAACCGGCAAGTGTGTCATGATCCGTGATGGCAATGGCGCCTAATCCGAATTCTTGCGCCATTGTGATAATTTCTGAAGGTGTCGAGGTGCCGTCTGAGGCGGTGGAGTGAATATGCAGATCGATGCGGATGTTTTCTTTATAATCCAAGGGCTTTTTCGAATGCTTCCTCTTTTGTTTTACACTCAATACATTGGGTTGTTACCATGCGGGCCTTCAAGCGCTTAATCGAGATGTCCTCCCCACAGGATTCGCAGACGCCAAATGTACCGTTTTCTATACGCGTGAGAGCTTTTTTGATTTTATCGATAAGTTTGCTTTCTCTGTCACGAATTCTAAGCATGAAATTCCGGTCTGATTCGAGGGCCGCACGATCGGTTGGATCCGGGAAATTTTCTTTGGGTGCGGTCATGCCGGAAACGGTATCGTCCGCCTGATTGAGAAGGCTCTCTACTTTTTGGGTCAGTTGCTCTTTAAAATATTCAATGTCTTTCTTTTTCATAATAGCACCTCAAAAGCATGAAACAATATCGAATAAAAAAGATTAGATAACATAAGCAGAAAATGTTGTAAAGTACTAATGTGATTTCAGCCGGAATAACGCATTAGCTTGGCTGGTCTCCGCTTAAGGGCTTTGGTAATAAATAGGTGTTGTCAGCACCGGTCGGATATCGTATAGAGAATAAAATTGTTTCAGAATATTATCGGACCCGACTGAAATGGAGGATATGGATATGGGGGAAGACAATTATAGTACGACATACAAATCCATCACCGTCAGAACCATCGATGGTTCGACATTTAACGGAAAAGTGAACATTTCACCGGATCAGAGAGTTTCAGACATTTTTACCAAAGGCGACCGGTCTTTTATTGTCATGGTAGATGTCACCTCTATCGACACGTCGGGAAAAACACGTTTTATCAACAAAGATCATATCGTTTGGGTAGAACCGGACGATTTTTAGAGAACGGCCGCAAAGAATATTTCAAGTGTTTTCAAGTTGTTAACCATGAATACTTGGTGCGGGTATTCTTCCGGTATTGTTTTTTTCAACAGCCCGGCCAGAACGTTTCCCGGGCCCACTTCCACAAATATTTCTATTTCTTCGTCCATCAACCTGCCCATGGTGTCATACCATTTAACGGGGTGACACAGCTGTGTCACCATCAGCGATCGAATTTCAAGGGGAGCGTTGGTACTATCGGCCGTTACATTATGCAGAACAGGCATATCGGGTGTGCTGAACGGGATATTCTCTAAAAAATGCCTGAAATCGTTTTCCGCGCCCTGAATCAAGGCACTATGCCATGCGCCGCTCACTTTTAAAGGAATCGAACGGCCGTTTTGGCTGACAGCCATAGCGGACGCCTTTAGGACGGCTGCCGGTGCTCCTGTAATCACGATCTGATTTTTAGTATTGTGGTTGGCCACGGATACAATGCCGTCTGATCCAGCCCTGGCGACGATATCTTCTACTGCCTCGATGGAAAGTCCGATAATTGCAGACATGGCACCTTCCTGCCGTGTGGCTTCCCGGTGCATCAACTCGCCTCTTTTCATGACAGATAAAATGGTATCTTCCTTGGAAAGAACGGAGGCAGCGCATAAGGCGCTGTATTCACCCAAACTATGACCTGCTGTGATATCGGCCCTGATGCCCTCCTTCTGAATGACCGCCAAGGTGGCCAGATTGATCGCGGTCAAAGCCGGTTGAAGATTCACCGTGGCAGTCAAGTCCTCCATGGGACCTTTGAAACAGAGTTTTGACAAATTGATTTTGACCAGTTCTTCGGCCATGTCAAAAATTTCCCGAACAATATCAAATTCCTGGTAAAAATCGAGGCCCATACCAATACGTTGGGAACCTTGACCGGGAAATAAAAAAGCAATTTTTTTCAAGTGAAGTCTTCCTTATCCGTCTGTTGGCTTGTGGTAAAAAAATAAAAACAATCACGAAAACACGCAAATATCTGATATAACCACGAAAAGTTTCATGGTCTTTTTCGTGGTTTCAACCTTTCGTGTTTTCGTGTTAAAAGATCTTGTTCTTTATTCGTTTTATAACCAATAAACCCTGGTAGCTACTCGTCCAGGTTGAAAAGCCTGCGCATCAAATCCAGATAGACAGGCTTGTTGATGTGATGCCCCTCCATCTTCAACAGACGGGTGGGATCATGCATAATCTTATTGACCATCGTTTCTGTCATTTTCTGCAGGGCTTCCTGGTCCGCTAACGAGGCCTGTTGAAGGTCCGGAATCGTTCTGTGGAGCTCATTTTCGATAATCCTGCGCAGTTTGTTTCTGAGGTCGACAATGGTCGGAACGATATTCAGGTTGTCGTACCAGTCATGAAAACGGATAACCGCCTCGTCCACGATTCTTTCTCCTTTCAAGGCCTCTTTTTTACGATCTTCGAGATTTTCTTCGATAATATTCTGAAGATCATCCACATCATAGACATAGGCGTTGTCCAGTCGGTTGATTTCCGGGTCGATATCCCGCGGAACAGCAATATCGATAAAGAACAAAGGTCGGTTTCGTCGGGCACGCAGGGCGGTTTTTACCTGGTTGCGCTGGATAACCAGTTCGGGTGAGCCGGTTGAACTGATAATGATATCAACCTGCTCGAGCCACTGGGGTATTTCTTCCATCCGAACGGCCTGTCCCTTGAATCTTTCCGCCAGTGAAACACCCCGTTCAAACGTCCGGTTGGCAACATAGAGATTCCCGACCTTTTGCCGGAGCAAATGCTCCACCGCGAGTTCAGCCATTTCTCCGGCACCGATCATCAGAACTTTCTTTTTTACCAGAGAGTCAAATATTTTCTTGCTCAGTTCAACGGCGGCATAACTGATGGATACCGCCCGATCTCCTATGCCTGTTTCGGTACGTACTTTTTTGGCCACAAAAAAAGCGCGGTGCAGCAATCGGTTTAGTATCAGTTCAGATGCTTTGCGCTGGGTGGCGGTTTGATAGGCTGATTTGATCTGTCCTAGAATTTGAGGCTCTCCAACGATCATGGAGTCCAGACTGGCAGCCACACGAAAAACATGCCTGACAGCATCATCGTTTTCGCGATGATAGAGAAAATTTTCGAACCGTTCCAAAGGAATCTGATGGATGGAGGCGATGAATTTCTTTGTTATGTCAACGGCTACAGGGATGTTGCCGGTAACCAGAAGAATTTCCACACGGTTGCAGGTCGAATAGACCAGCACTTCATCAATGGCGGGCTCCCGTTTCAATCGATCCAAAGCAACGAGGGTGTCCTCGGGCGTAAACGCGATGCACTCCCTGAGTTCAACCGGTGCTGTGGTGTGATTCAGTCCTATTAATACGATATCTGCCATGTGTTACATCAAACCATTACCCGTCGAGCGGCTTACCACCGGGTGAATTCACCGTGGTGTCCCTTCAGAAAAAAATTAACCCCAAAAAATGTGAACATGAGTACGGCAAACCCGATGATTGCCATGATGGCAGCTTTTCTACCGCGCCAGCCCAGGCTGATGCGGCCATGCAGCAGCGCAGCATACAACAGCCAGGCGATCCCGGACCAGATTTCTTTGGGATCCCCGCTCCAGAAATGTCCCCAGGCCGTTTTTGCATAGGCAAAACCACTGATGAGCCCCATGGTCAGCAGGGTAAATCCTACCACAATACAGGCATACCCGGTTGTGTCGATAAATTCGAGAGAAGGCAGGCGCCGATAAAAAAAACCTTGTGTTTTGGTCTTGATGGCTTGCTCTTGAACCAGGTAAAAAATTCCCACGCCAAATGCGAGGGCAAAGGCTGCATCACCTAGAAAAACCGTAACAATATGAAAATAAAGCCAAATGCTGTTAAAAACCGCGGGTGCCTCCATCACTTCTGTCGGCAATTGTGCACTGATGCTCATGACCACTGCCGTCAGGGGAGATGCAAATACGCCCAATATTTTTAGATGATATCGCATTTGAAATACGATAAAGAGGGCAGCCATGGCCCAGGCAACCATGGAAAGTGTTTCGCGCAGATTGTGAACCGGAAGATGACCGACCAGAAAGGTTCCATAAGCAATGACCCCCGTGTGCAGCAGGCATCCTGCAATCAGGAGGTAAAAACCGGTTTGGTTCCAGAATGCGTCCTGGCGTACAAGGTACGCGACATATCCGATGGCGCTCAGGATATAGATAAAGGCAACTGCATGGGTCAGTTGGTTCATTTCGCACCCTTTGTTTCGTTGTGGCTGAAATCGGGCTTCAATAATTCGTCAAAAGTATAGCCGGGACCCAGCACGTCGAAAAGCAGACGATCGATTTCTTTGAATTGACGATTTTCGATCCACGAAATAATATCACTGTGAATGATTTCTTGAAAAAGAGGTTTGTGTTGCTCGGGTGCATGTTTTTGCAGGAGAAGGCGGCCTCGAATGGCACCCATTAAATCCAGAAAGATGGCGTATGCTTTACCAAATTGTTTTTCAAGATCTTTACGCAGTTTTTTTGCAAATGCCGGACTTTTTCCGGACGTAGAAATCGCCAGAACCAGGTCACCTTGCTGAACAATGGCCGGGAGAATAAAATTACAGGCCGCCGGTCTGTCGGCAATGTTGCATAGCAGATTACGTTTTTCTGCATCCCTGCTGAGCTGTTGATTCAATTTCTCATCATTGGTGGCCCCAATGATGAGAAATTTGCTATCCAGATCGGAAGGCCTGTATGCACGAAGAACAAGGGTGATACGTTGATCTCCAAATAGCCGTTTCAGCGTTCCGGTGGCATCCATGCTCACGACCGTGACCAACGCACCGCATTTGAGCAGCATCTCAACTTTTCGGGTGCCCACATCGCCACCGCCGACCACCAGGCAGTTACGTCCTTTTATGTCCAGAAAAATGGGATAATATTGCATAGTTATAACAGAAACTCAAAATCGATTTTATTGCCTGTTGATATTAGAAACAACGAACGGAATTTTTGCTGTTCATGTCATTTGCCCTGCGGACGACATTTGCCTACGGCGATATTTGCCTTCGCTGTCATCATGGTAATTAGCCCTGCGGGCGTAATTAGCGCTGATAGCGCATTGCTTTGATCGTACCTAAAACCTAAAACGAGCCAAATGACACGAAGCAAATGACATGTATCCTCTTGAACCCTTTTGTTTGTTAAACTTCTATCTTCATTAAATCTTCCGCAATCACAAGCGGCCCCTGGTATGTCTTGCGGCACTGGGCCGCTAAATCGAACTGGTCGCATTCCGGGTACAAATGTGTCAGCACCAGTTTTTTTACATTGGCACGTGTTGCCATGTCACCGGCCAGGGAGGGTGTCAGGTGCCCCGGGACTTTCAAAGTATCCGGCATTGCCGATTCGCAGATGAGAAGATCGGCCCCTGTAGCAAGGGAAACCAGGTTTTCGGTGGTGTCGGTATCTCCTGAATAGACAATTGATTTGCCGTTGGAATCGGTTATGCGGTATCCAAGACTTTCTGCCTGGTGATTCATGGGCATTGTTTCCACCGCAAAAGAGGAAAAATGTTGGCTGTCCGGCCCGTTCCTGTCGAGTTCGAGAAAGCGCAGCATGCCTTTGGGCAGTTCCAGCCAGTCCCCGTACACGGCTTTCAGCTTATTGATAAAATTGAGAAATCCGTTGCCCCCAGCGATAGTCAGCAATGTGTTTCGTCTGTTGCTGTCCGGATATTTGGTGGCAAAGATGAAGGGCACCAGTTCTGCCGTGTGATCCGGGTGAAAATGGCTGTAAAAAATAACATCGATATCAAATATTTCAATGCCGGCACTTAAAAGGCGATGCATGGTGCCCGGCCCGGAATCAAAAAGAAGTTTTGTTTCACCGATTTCCAGGAGAACGGCACATGAACTGCGCTTCAGAGACGGCACACATGTGCCGGAACCGAGTATGGTTACGGATGTCGGGTTCATTTCTTTGTGTCGGAAGGGGGTGTCTTGTTGGTTTTGAGCTGGTTCATGATCCAGCGAACGACCTTGCTGTCATCTTTATGATCGATGAGGGGTCTCAGCCGGGCCAGATCGATTTCAGCCCGTGCCATGGATTTGCGCCCACCGGCAGATCCGAATTCAGCGAATCCCCGTTCTGCAATTTTACCGGCATTCTTACGCAGACCATCGCTCCTGAATATGATGACCAGTTTTTTCTGGTGGTATCCGGCAACGATACTCCATTTGATGGAACTGATTTTTAAAAAGAAATCCGCAATGAGGACACAGATATCGGGATTGGGCACCAGTCCCAGGAAAACAAAGACCTTTCCTTTGCGAACGCGCCTGTTTTCAATCGCCTTTTTAAAAAATTTCAAATAATCCGGTCTGATTTCGGATTGTTCGATCTTACTGACCAGGTGTTTGTTGGCATGGCGGAACAGGTATTGGAAGGAACGCACATCTTCCACCAGTGTTTGTTGTTCAAAATTACTGGTATCGTTTTTGATACCCAGCAGCAGGGCTGTGGCCAGCTTGATGGCGGGTTTGATTCTGGCCGCCCTCAAATATTCGGTCATGATACTGGCAGTGGCACCATATTTGGGTCGAATATCCTGAAAGGGGGCTTTGCTACCGGTATCGGGATGGTGGTCGATGACCAGATCAATGGCAAATTTTTCAAACAATACGTTGTGGGATGGCTGCGAATCCACCATGACAATCCGATTAAAGCGCGTTTCATCCAGGTCCTTTATATAGGTGAGATTGACACCCAGGAGGTCCACCATGGCGCAGTTATCCGGTCGATCGATGATATTGATATTGGAAATGGTGATGTTGTTCACTTTTCGCCATAAAAGACGCTTGACGGCCATGGCGCTTCCAATGGCATCCGGGTCCGCATTGATCAGGATGAGCACCCGGTCATCGGAGGTGAATTGTTTGTAGAACTGGTCGACCTTATCTTTTGCTGTTAAAAGCATATATGTTTTCACCGTATTGCAATGATTAATATTTTTTATGTCCTGCAACCGTATGATGACTCGCTGAATATATCAATAATAAATTTTCATACTCAGCCAGCACAACGAGGCATGAAAAAATATTGACTTTGAAATGTCCTATCGATCATCTACGTATGGGTGTATGAAAATTTATCATAAAACTATCCAAAAAGAATATTAGTCGCCGTAATTACTTGGCTTCTAATGAAGATGTTCCGATTCAAAGCCTATGATGAACAGATGATATATTAAAGGGTCTGAAACATCAGGCTATCACCGGCAACATCCACGCTGATCCTCGCACCGGGTAATATTTCCCCTTTTAAAAGTTTCATGGACAAGGGATTCTCGATATGCTTTTGGATTACGCGTTTCAGGGGTCTGGCGCCGTAGATTGGATCGTATCCTTTCTCGGCCAGAAACGTTATCGCCTGGTCGCCGAGTACCAGTTCGATATTCTGTTCTGCAAGACGGGTTTCAAGGCGTCCCATCTGAATTCCTACGATTTTTGTAAGCTGCTCAGGGGTCAGGTTGTGAAATATGATGGTTTCATCGATGCGGTTTAAAAACTCCGGTTTGAAACTTGCCCGCAGGGCAGCGGTGACGCGCTCCTCCATTTCTGACCGGTTTTCCTGTGCCAGTTCCTGAATATGCCGGCTGCCCACGTTTGACGTCATAATGATGAGAGTGTTCTTGAAGTCGACAGTCCTGCCGTGTCCATCGGTCATCCTGCCGTCATCCAGTATCTGGAGCAGTACATTGAAAACTTCCGGGTGTGCCTTTTCGATTTCATCGAACAGGACCACGGCATAGGGTCTTCTGCGAACAGCTTCCGTCAGGAATCCGCCCTCGTCATATCCCACATATCCCGGGGGAGCACCAATCAACCTCGACACGGCATGTTTTTCCATATACTCGGACATGTCGATGCGTACCATGGCCTGCTCACTGTCAAAGAGGAACTCAGCCAATGCCTTGGCCAGTTCGGTTTTTCCAACACCGGTGGGGCCCATGAAAATGAAGGAGCCGATGGGCCGGTTGGGGTCCTGCAGCCCTGAGCGTGCCCGCCGGACGGCATTGGAAACGGCGGAGATGGCTTCAGTTTGACCGATGACACGACGTGAGAGTCTTTCCTCCATCTGAACCAGTTTTTCCCGTTCACCTTCGAGCATCCTGTTGACAGGAATACCGGTCCAGCGCGAGATAACCTCGGCAATGTCGTCTTCCTCGACTTCCTCCTTGAGCATCTTCTTGTTTTCCTGAAGTCCGGAGAGCGTTTGCCTGGCTTTCTCCAGTTGTTTCTCTAGTTCGGTGGAAAGGCCATAGCGTATTTCCGCAACCTTGGCCAGATTGCCTTGCCTTTCGAATTTCTGGGCTTCAATGCCCAGCTGTTCCTGTTTTTCCTTTATTTCCCGGATGGTTTGAATCGAATCCTTTTCGTTTTGCCAGTGGGCTTTCATTTGGAGAAGGTCTTCATTATAACTGCTCAAGTCTGCATCTAACCTGGACAGACGCTCTTTGGAGGCTTTGTCGGATTCTTTTTTCAAGGCTTCCTTTTCGATTTCCAGTTGGGTCATTTTGCGCTGGATTTCATCGATCTCTGCCGGCATGCTGTCAATTTCGATTCTCAGTTTGGAGGCACATTCATCGATGAGATCGATGGCCTTGTCAGGCAGGAAACGGTCGGTGATATACCGGTTAGAAAGGGTTGCTGCCGCGACAATGGCGGAATCTTTTATCCGGACGCCATGGTGGACTTCATATTTTTCTTTTAATCCCCGGAGGATAGAGATGGTGTCTTCCACAGAAGGTTCTCTTACCATGACCGGCTGAAAGCGTCTTTCAAGGGCGGCATCCTTTTCAATATACTTTCGATATTCGTTCAAGGTTGTGGCACCCACACAGCGCAGGGTCCCACGCGCCAGGGCCGGCTTGAGCATGTTCGATGCATCCATAGCACCTTCACTGGCCCCGGCGCCCACCAGCGTGTGCAGTTCATCGATGAAAAGAATTACATCGCCTTCAGCTTTTTCAACCTCCTTCAAGACTGCCTTGAGCCGGTCCTCGAATTCACCACGATACTTGGCACCAGCAATCAGGGCGCCCATGTCCAGGGATACGAGCCGTCGGTTTTTAAGGGTTTCTGAAACATCACCTTCAACAATCCGCTGGGCCAGCCCTTCGACGATAGCGGTTTTGCCGACACCCGGCTCGCCGATGAGCACAGGGTTGTTTTTCGTTCGTCGTGACAGGACTTGAACGATACGTCGTATTTCATCATCCCTGCCGATAACCGGGTCGAGCTTGCCCCGGCGGGCGATGCTGGTAAGATCCCTGCTGAACTTATCGAGGGCCTGATATTTTTCTTCTGGATTGGGATCTGTAATTCGCTGGGTGCCCCGGATATCCATGAGCACTTTCAAGACGGCTTCACGCGAAACACCCTGTTTGCGCAGAAATTTCGAGGCTGTGGATTCCTTTTCATCAAGAATGGCCAGAAAAATGTGTTCGATACTGACGTAGGCGTCCTTCATTTTGTCAGCCTCTGTAAAGGCCGTGTCCAGCACATGCCGGGTGGCTGCTGAAAAATAGACATCTCCGGCACCTGAGACCTTGGGCAGACGACCGATTGCCTGCTCGATATCAGGCAGAATTGATGTTGGGGAGACCCCCAGCTTCAGCAGAATACTGCTTGCGATGCCTTCCGATGTCTTCAGCATGATGACCAGGAGATGCTCCGGATCGATTTGCTGATTGCCGTGCTGGCCGGCCAGAGACTGGGCCTGCTGAATCAGTTCCTGCGCTTTTATGGTGAGCTTATCTAACCGCATATGTTCCTCCACAGCTAAATGGGTACCTGGTGTTAAAAAGTCCTATAACCAATTGATATAATATGTATAAGATCTTAAATTTGCAGGGATAATATAAGCACGTGCCATTTTATGTCAAATAGCATGCTGACCTGTCTCAAAAATTTCATGAAATATATCGCATTAAAAGGGCATGAAGAAACAGGTCAGCAGCCTTGCTGGTTGGTCCAAAAAGGTCGCAGGGTTTCATACAAAACAATGCCAACGGCTGAAGAGAGGTTCAGGGAACGGATGTGGTGTGTGATGGGTATATAATAAACGGCGCTGGAATACGTGTCGAGAATGGATGGGGGAAGCCCTTTGGTTTCAGACCCGAACACGAGAAACATTCTTTTCATCACCGGCATGGACCAGAAGGGTTTGGTTCCGTTTTTGCTGAAAAGGAATATTTCATTTGTTTCAGGGGCCACGGTCTTTAGAAAGGCTTGAAACGTATCCCAGATTTTCAGATCGACATGTTGCCAGTAATCGAGACCGGCGCGTTTGACCCATCGACTATCCAGTGAAAATCCAAGCGGTTTGATGAGATGCAGCGTCGTTCCGGTACCAAGACAGGTTCGACCGATGTTTCCCGTATTCCAGTGGATGTCGGGTGAGACCAGTACCACGTGACGCCGGCATTCAAAAGGTGGATCAAGACGATCGTTGTACGGGTTTGAGAAGCAGTCGTTGTCAATGGGTCGGTTCTCCGCATTAGAACGAGCTTGGCTTACAAACCACCTCCCGTATGCGCATTTCAAAAAGATGTGACTGATTGGCCGGCTTCAGGATCAGTGCGGCATCCGCACCTTTTCCGGTGCCGCCGATGGAGACGATGTCCTTTCCGGAAAGGGCACCGCCATCGGTTGCCATAATGGCAACCTCCACAGCCACTTTGATTCCCTGGCCGAACAACCGAAGGGTATCGGCAATGATAAGAACCGGATAAGCACCTGAATATTTGTTGAAAAGTGATCGTTCCACACCTGACAGCGCATGGGTGGCGGAGATCACGGTGGCACCGCTTTTCTCCAGATCCATGCGAACCGATGCCGGCATGACAGATTGAAACGGTTCTTTGAACCCGCAGTGGTAGGTGACCACGACGACCTTGAAGCCTTTAAAAACATCAAGCGCCTTGTGGGCCGTATAGCCCTTTGAAGAGGCCACCACCACCTCATCGATGCCCAGGGCTTTGGCCCGGGCATGGGCCAGTTCAATGGTTTTGTCTGTGTTGTCGCGTCCAGGTTTTTCGAAGTACATGTTGCCTCCTTTTGCATCGTTTCGATATAACATGCTCCTTTACAGCGTTTATATGGTTTTGAACACGCGGTTTTTTAAATCTAATCAGCATGTCACCGCCCATAAGCGGTGTCCTGTTTCTGGGTTTATTCGAACACGCAAGGGGAATGGTTTTATCCATTTCGACCGTAACGTTCTAAAAGGATAACCGTATATTTCCAGAGCATTTCCCAGTGAAATGCATGCTGCATTTATCGATCTCAGGGTCAAATCTGTTTTTAATTTCAAGTGCTTCCAACCAGCATTTGATTCTGAATAAGACCCCGCACTCATACGTGTCAATGGCGCCCAGTCTTTTAATGCCTTCATAGGCAAAGCATTTCCCTTGATTAAATTCCCATATCATTATGTTTTTTTCAGGAAAGCTGAAAGATACATTCATAAAATCAGGGACCATCAATTTGGAAGCTTCCATGAAAAACAGTTTGAATTCATCGAAATTTTCAATATTTTTTTCCATTCCCAGGACATGCTTGATGCGTTTTATTTCTATTGAAGCCAGTGATTGAATAGCGGATTTATTGATTTTGTTGGTTGCCGCGATTCCAACTTCCTGCAGACAATGAAAAAACCACATGCCGTCATGTGTCATCCAGCACTTACCCAGAAGGTCGATGATTTCTTTTTGAGAGATATTTTGAACTGACCGCACGTCTGGTGTCTCCTTATTCTGTTTATTTGTCTTTCGAATCAAAATATTTCAATAGCAATTGCTGTCACTCACCCAGGTCTGCAGCATGGCTTGCACCGATCGGTTCATTTCATGAGAGAAATCTGAGTCAAATTTCCGCTGATATATCATCTGTCCAACATTCCGGGCACCTTTTAGCTCTTTTTTCTCACCAAACATCTGCGCATAACGCTCTCGATACATCTCTTCGAAAGACGCCCTGTCAAGACGGCGGTATCGGTCCTCATAGATCACGTATTTTTCATCAAATCGTTGGGTTAAGGTTCTTTTCTGTTGTTGATTTGTGGGGTATCCGAAACATACCAGAGTAATCGGAAACACATATTTTGGCAAATCAAACATTGTCTTGTGCGCTTCGTAGTTTTCCATGATATCGCCAATGTAGCAGGAGCCGATTCCTAATGATTCCGCAGCGATGACAGCTGTTTGTGCGGCAATGAGGGCGTCGCAGCAGGCCAGAAACAGATCCCCCTCCTTTGGTTTTCGCATGGCAGTTCCCTTTTGCTCGCAAAGTTGTTGCACGCCTGACAGCGTGGAAATAATCAAACCAGCGCTGGTAATCTGCCAGGAAAAGCAAAACAAAAGGGGCTTTGGCGATAAAAGGCTGGTTGTCGCAGGTTTTAACCAATTGGTCTTTTGTGTGCTGATCCTTGACCTCTATAATGGTGTAGAGCATCATATTTCCTGCCGTGGGGGCCCGCAGCGTCGCAGAAAAAATCGTATCCTTGACTTCCTTGCTGATTTCTTTTTGCTTGTATGCACGAACTGATTTACGGGCTGATAGCAGTTCTATTGTATGATTCATAAGAAATTTCCCATTTTGCTTACGATCCGATAACATTATAGATATCAAGCTATGGTTCATTCTTCAAGACATGACATCATTTCAAGTGCATAAATCATCCGGTCTGGAGGAGCATGCCCGGGGCGATCATCCCGTGCCCACAAGGACAAGCCCCGCAAACATGATAATAGACGCCCACGAATTTCGGCCGGTGGCCAGATTCTTTCAGGAGCAGAACACCCATCAGGACCCCCAAGGGGATACTGATCTGGCGGAAGGCCACGACATAACTGACATTCTGAACGAATCCCATACTGATCAGTACCAGTGTATAGGTCAGATAAATGGCCAGCCCCATTGCCGTACCCGAACCGAAATGTCTTAAGATTTGCGAGGGAAAGAGGGTTCGCTGGCGTTTGTGACAGATAAAAATGAACGCCAGCCACATCAGTGTCGTCAGAGCTTCAAAAAAGGAATACACGGCCGTTATCTGCCAGACAGCCAGCGAAGGCGGTGGTGTTTGCCTGAGAAGCCGAAGTGCTTCGTCGTCAAAAAGGGAATATCCGGTGGTTGCAAATGCAGCCGCCAGGGCAAACAGGCAGGAAAGATTGAGGTAGTTTTCCAAACGAAAATCATTAAATCTTTGCATGGGAAGAAAAAAGCCGCCCCCCACGACCAAGGCGATACCGGCAATGCATTGCAGACTTACCTGATCGCCTCTGCCGATAAGCAAGCTGACCACCGTTACGACAATTACCGGCGAAGACCGGGCAATGGGATAGGCGATGGACATGTCTCCGCTGCGATAGGCCCCGGCAAGAGAGATGTAGTATATGGCCTGGCAGAAACCGGCCCCGATCACAAACACCCAGGATTTTATCGAAAACGAGCCGATCACCTCAGGGTAAAACACGGGAAATGGTGCCAGACAGAGTACGCCCACAGCACTGGCAACAAGAAATGCCGATATTTCCGGAGCGTTTCGTTTACCGATGAAATTCCAACCGGCGTGAAGAAAAGCGGAGATCAGGAGGAGAATAATGGCGGTAATAGTCATTTTAAGATGGTTATCATTGTGTCGGCATCTATGTTGCCGCCGCTTAAGATGATTCCAATCCGGCCCTTCGGTACCACGACCTGACTCAGCAGGGCAGCCAGTCCAAGGGCGCCTGACGGTTCAACTACCAGTTTCATTCGGTAAAACAAAAATTTAACCGCATCGACAATGGCTTTTTCTGAAACTGTTTTCATGTCGTCCACATACTCAAGCACCAGCGGGAAAGTAAGTTTTCCCAATGAAGGGGTACGGGTTCCGTCGGCAATGGTGGGGGGGTTGTTAACCCGGTGAAGTTTTTTTGTGTGAAAGGATTTGGTGGCGTCGTCAGCAAGTTCCGGTTCGATGCCCATGACTCTGCAGCCCGGTGACATGCCTTTGGCGGCAATAGCGGAACCGCTCAACAATCCGCCGCCGCCGCATGGGACCAGCAGCATGTCGAGAGGACCGATTTCCTCAAACAGTTCCAACGCGGCGGTCCCCTGACCGGCAATGACCTGCTTGTGGTCATACGGAGGGATCATCGTAAAACCGTTTTTTGTTTCAAGTTCTTTGGCAATATCCTCTCGGGATGCTTTTTCAGGATTGTATTCAACGATGCTTGCACCGTAATCTTTTGTAGCGGCCCGTTTGGTTGCAGGCGCGTTGTTCGGCATGACGATGGTTGTTTGGACATTCATCATTTGGCCCACCAGGGCGACCGCCTGGGCGTGATTTCCTGAAGAATAGGTAATGACACCCCGTGCTTTTTCCGCCGCGGAAAGCTGGCTGATACTGTTGAATGCACCGCGGAATTTGAATGCGCCAATACGCTGGAAATTCTCACATTTGAAAAATATGTCTGCCCCGATCAACCGGTTTAGTGTCCGGGACGTCATAACGGGTGTTACATGGGCATAGCCTTTCAATCTTTTTTTAGCGGCCTGAACCTGTTTGAACATATCTTCTCCAATTCAGTACATCTCATATTTAACCAGTCTGCCATCGAGTCCACCGGCCATGATCGGTTTTTTCCAGGAGGCTTTCAGGCCGATCTTTTTGATATATTTCCGATCCCCGAAATAGACAAAGGCGGTGGAGCCTTTACATTTCTGCTTCAGAAAATCGCCGAAACTCTTGTAAAACAGGTCAAGGTTCCGGTCTCCCCCCATCCGAATGCCGTAAGGTGGGTTGGTTGCGATGACGTGTTCTTTAAAGGCAGGCAGTTTTTGGAAGTCAATCCGTTCAATGGTTACCCTGTTCCCGTAATGGAGTCCCATCAGGTTTGTTCGTGCGGCTCTGACAGCCTCCAGGGACACATCACTGCCTGCAAGCAATTTTTTGGGCAGTTCCCGGATCTGTTCGTCGGCCTCTTTTTTAATCTGGCTCCAGACAGAGCCGTCAAAGTCGGGCAGGGATTCAAAACCGAAGCGCTGTCTGAAAATACCTGCGGGGATATGGCAATATTGCATGAGTGCTTCGCACAAAAGCGTTCCCGAACCACACAAGGGATCATAGAGAGGAACAGAACCGTTCCATTCGCTGAAACGGATAATCGCGGCTGCAATGGTTTCCTGCATGGGTGCCGAAACAGTCTCCTCCCGGTATCCTCTCCGGTGAAGTGCGCCGCCTGACGTGTCCAGGCTTATGACGGCCTTATCGTTCCTGATATGAAGGTTCAGCAATATATCAGGATCTCTTACCGACACATCCGGACGCTGACCGGTTTTTTCTTTGAAATAATCGGCAATGGCATCTTTCAGGCGCAGGGCAGCGTATTTTGAATGTGAAATTGTGCTGTCCGAAACACTCCCCGATATAGCAAAGGTATTGCCATGTGCAAAAAAATCTTCCCACGCGATCTGTTTGGCTTTCTGATACAGCGTATCCGTATCAGGGCAGTCGTAGGATATCAACGGCGCGAGGCAGCGCGAAAGAAGCCTGGTCAGATAATTAATTCGATACAGGGTTGATTTGTTGGCCTTAAAATAAATGCCGCTGAAATCCGGCCGGACATCCTCAGCGTCGAGTTCAGCCAGTTCCTCTGCGCCGGCTTCTTTTAAGCCGTCGGCTATCTGGGCAAAATATTGGTCATTCTTCTGATACTGATATGCCACTGCTTGAAGCCTTTTCTTACAGGGTTTGCAACCCTATCGGCTGGTATCCTGTTTCATTGCGTTCATTTCAATCGGAGTTGGAAAGAGCCATCGCAAAGATTGCTTGATCATTTGAGCCCGTTTGCAGTACTAATGTTTTTCTTGGGATATTATTACTGCAAGAGTTTAGGTGCAAAATCAACTGAATTGTGGGAAAATCCTTTCCTGCAAGGGAAGAAACGCGAGGCACCACCGGAGGAAAAGCTGAACGGGTATGGATACGGAGTATAAAAGCAGAACCCAGAAAAAAAAGGAAGATCATGCCCTGCAGCGCCTGGGGGAACAGCTGGTATCCTTGAATTCCGGCCAGCTTGAAACCATGGATCTACCGGATGAACTTCTGGAGGCTATCGAATTTGCACGTACAATAAAGAGCCATGGTGCCCGGCGCAGGCAGATCAGGCATATCGGCGCCCTCATGCGGCAAATCGACCCGCAATCCATCGAAGCCGCTCTTGGTCGCATCCGATCGGGAAACTAAAAAATAAAATCGTTCTCACGATTTTAGTTTATGATCCGAAATAGCGAGCGTATTCCCCGTAGGTTCTGCCGTTCGGCAATGCTTCGCATGCTGCGTGTTAGCGGGCGAATCTAAATTAGACAGAGTTCCTTACGACGATGCGCAGAAATGCTGTAAATCAGAACATTCCTCGTATTGCTACGATTCTTCAATAATTCTTGGAGTTGAAATGGAAAAACCAAAAAAACAGCGCGCCTGGTTCAGATGGACGCAGCCCTTGCCGGGCCGCTGTTCATGCTGTCTGCCGCGCTTCTGTTCACGCTGCTCAATCTGATCATCAAGACCCTGAATCCGGTGTTCACTGTCTGGCACATCGGTTTTTTCCGTTTTTTCGGGGGTCTGCTCATGATCCTTATCATCTTCGGCCGTCACCACAATCCTTTCAAGGGCAACAACACCCGGCTGCTGATCATCCGCGGGTGTGTAGGTTCCGTGGCCTTTATCTCCCTTATCACAGCGCTCAAACTGCTGCCGCTGTCGACAGCCCTGGTTATTTTTTACTCGTTTCCGGCATTTTCAGCGGTGTTTGCCTACCTGATCTACGGCGAAAAGATCGGCAAGCTAGAGATCGGCTGTATTGTCCTGGTGGTGGTGGGCGTGGGCGCGCTGTTCGATTTCAAGGTCAGTGGCACTTTTTTAGGGCAGGCCATGGCCGTATTCGGTGCTGTTTTCGCAGGTCTCACCGTAACGCTGATCCGATCTTTGCGGGAAAAAAACGGACCGGTCATCATCTATCTCTACTTCTGCATGATGGGCACCCTGGTCACCGCGCCCAAATTCATCATGACGCCGATATTGCCTGGCACCCCAATGGAGTGGGCCATGGTTCTGGGTATCGTCTTCACGTCCCTGACGGCCCAGCTCCTCATGAACCAGGGATTTTTCTATTGCAAGGGGTGGGAGGGAGGCGTTTTCATGTCCAGCGAGGTGATCTTCACGGGTATCGTGGGCATTGTTTTCCTGGGGGACCCTGTGACGCTGAGGTTCTGGGTCGGCGGTATTTTGATCTTTGGTAGCGTTGTGGCGCTTAACCGACTCAAGGCTTAGCCAAGAGAAAAGTGGATAAAACGGATGCAATTTAAACTCGCAACAAATAAACTCAACACGTCAATGCCGGTGTTTTTGATTGACAGTTTAAATTCGAAAGGCTATCTTAAAAATTTATTTTTGCATCCATCATGATCGGGTTGGTGTTTATTAAGGTTGGCTTGACCGAGCGCCTGGATGATACAAACGATGGATCATCGTGGGAGCCTGTATTCTGGTCATGGCCGTCAAAGGATTCGGCCGATGGTACAGCTCATCGTCACCGCGATGATGCTGGTTTCGATGATCCTTTTTTTCGCCGCCGAATGCACATGTTTTGAACATAGAGGACCAAGAAGAGGACGTACAATCATGCAGTATCTGATGGGTGATTTTAAAATCAGCGAAAGAATGATGCGCTTCAGCGTGTTTGTTCCGCGATTGTACAACTTGTGTAAATCATACGGATTTGAAAAAGGCAGGATCATGCCTTCGCGGGCCTTCTGCTCGGATGAAAATCAGGGATTTCCCATCATCCTGATCACCAAGCACTTTGGCGCGTTTCCCTTCAATCACGGCTTGGTCGGGGGAATTGTGGCAACCGATCGCCACGGGCCGCACGCTCATCACGGCAAGGACCTGGTGATCATCCAGGCCAGTCATGTGGGCTATGAACCGGAAAGCGGCCAGTTCGGGGCTTATCGTCGATTGCAGGTGGATGATAATCGCCAGACGGCATCCTGCGGGAAAATATTCGGTGTCATGGACTGGTATCTGAAAGAATATGACTTTTGCCAAAGAAAATATCGCTTTTTCCAGGATCGGTGGGAAAGCGGTGGTGTTGATCGACAATCAATTGCTGGATCATAACCGTGAGGCCGGCATTTTTCTAAACATCGATCAGTTTGTGGCCATGGATTCGGGCAAGATCCCTGAACCCTTCAATGTTTTCAGTACGTCCAAAGTCTTTCAGATAAACCCTGATTTAAAAAACAGACTGCCGGAATCATGCTGCCAGGAGGGAAAACGGATGCCGATGGGCGAAAAACTGACGGCAAACCTGTTTTACTTACAAAAAGAGAATATCAGAAGCTCTGGAAGGGCGCGATCAGCTGGAACGCAATCTCAGTTACAGCATGCCCAGAATCGTCACCTCGACGTTTCCGGGACTGGCTGCGGCTCAGGTCAATACCCAGATCGAATTCGACCGCGCTTATCGCACCATTGTTAGCGAAGACAGTTACAAAGGTAAGAATCTGGCCTTTATTGCCGGTATCAATATCGACATCTCCCCACAGCAGGGACAGTTGTTCCCATTGACCAAATTTGTTCCCTGGGCGGCCTATGTCCAGACCCGGGATGGGCGGACATTTTTGCTGGAACAGGAAGAACTTCTGGAAGCGCTCCGCTCCCAGAGTGTAGAAAACCCGGACAGGATTGAAATGTCAAGGGCCATTCGGGTCATGGAGGATACCCCGGGGTTAAAGTCGAGATCGAATGTTGAACCGAAGCAGTGAGTTTGAGCCGTGACTTATTGCGCTCATGTTCAACGGTTATGTTGGGTTCAGGTAATATCCAAAGTGTCTTGGAGGAGACATGAAACAATTTTGTGTGAAGGACTTGATGGTTCCGATTTCAGAATATGCGACCGTACCCGTGGGATCGACACTGTCTGAGGCCGTGGTTGCGTTGGAAAAAGCCCAGGAGGAATATTGCCACACCCAATATTCCCACCGTGCCGTACTGGTTCTGGACAGCAATAAACAGGTGGTCGGGAAACTCAGCCAGTTGGATTTCATGCGGTCCCTTGAACCGAAGGATGAAAAAACAGAAAGGATAAAGAATATCAGTAAATTCGGTTTCAGTTCAAAGTCCATTGCACTTCAACAGGAACAGTACCGTCAGACGGCCCCTCCAAACAAGGATATCTATGCAACAGCAGCCAAGCGCAAGGTCGAAGAATTTATGCAAACCCCTTCCGAAGGTGAGTACATCAATGAAGAAACCTCTCTCGATACGGCTGTTCACCAGCTGATTACAGGATACCATCTGTCTTTGCTGGTGACGAAAGAAAAGAAAATTGTGGGTGTACTGAGAATGTCGGATGTGTTTGCCGCAACCTTCCATGTCATGAAAGAGGTCGAAGCAACCGAATAGATAAGGATATATCATGAAAGAACTCGAAAAACTATTGGACAGGATTATCCAGCGCGTCAACATCAATTTGCGGGAGCTTGAATATGATGTCAATCCGTTGGTTCAGAACCTTATCCCGCCGAATCAGATGACGAAATTTTATGCATTTTACGGCATTACACCCCACCATCCCCTGAATTTTCAGTTCAGGCACTCCAATTTGTCCGGCAGTTATTTTCTGGGAAAATGCAGCGTGACCAACTCCCTCCTCTATAAAAGCGATATCCGGGGGGACGAACTCAAACAAAAAGAGGATCTGTTCCAATACCAGGAATTTGAAATCCCGGTGGCTGAGGATGAAGAGATCGAGATAGATGACAGCTTCCTGATCAAGACGTTGGTTCACAATTTTTCCCACGATCCGGAAACACTGGAGAAATTTTTTATCAGGGATACCATATCCACCCATTATGCCAATATTCACGGTTCTCCCTCGGATGGATGTTTTCTGGGACCCTTTGCAACCGTTGATCTCACCACGATACAGGACTGTCTCATCGGAACATTTTCATATATACAAGCCGGGGAAGTGAGCCATCTGAACATAGAACCCGGGACGGTGTGGGTGCGCAATCCTGAAACGTTCAACTTTCTGTACCGGTTTCCCCTTCAACGCTTGAACAATTACATCTATTTTACGGCCGGCAGTTCCCCCCAGGGGATTTTTATCGACTTTGTGGAAGATCGCAAAGAGGCTTTCCAGCGGGTTTTTAACGTGCTCAACCTCGAGCCTTCCGTGTCCGTTCCCAGCAGTGCTTCGCTTGACCGCTTTGCCGTGATCAAACCCAAAACGCATATCAGCGAAAATGTACTCGTTTCACAGCGGGCCTACCTCCAGAATGCCTGGCTTGGCAAAGGTGCCAACGCCCAGGAACAGAGCTATATCATCAACTCACGCCTGGAGGGCAATGACATCACCGCCCATGGCGCCAAGATCATCGAGGCGCCCTGGGAAAGGATGTATTTGTTGGGTTTAACTGTTTTCTGCGGGGACGACCGGAATCACGACTGACCATCGGTAAGGAGAGCATCATCATGCCCCACACGATCATCGATATCCACAAGCCGCTGAAGATTCCGGCCGGTCATTTGGTCTGGGGATTGGTGACGGATGAAAAAGACCTGGAGAGCAACAGTATGTCCCTGAAGGCCTTTGCAAAAATTGATACCCGCTTTTCAAAAGGGGATATGATTTTTGAGGGCAGCGGTGCCGAATTTGTTACGGCCTTCAAGGAGCGAATTCACCATATCCTGGAGGCCAACGGTGCTTTTTTTAATGGTCACTCGAACAAGGGCCATGCACAGCGAAATCAAAACATTTCCTTTAACACGATTCAACCCTATCCATGGGAGAAAAGGAAGGGTTGTATCCGACCATCATTATTCGACCATAAAATTTATTTAAAAAATGTCAGCAAGGCATGCAGGTTGGTCAGCGGGTGGGGCGGGCATCCCGGGATAAAAAGATCCACCGGCATGAGACTGTCCAGCCCTTCGGTGATTTCAGGACTGCCCCTGAAGGGTCCGCCGGTCAGGGTACAACTGCCCACGGCGATGACAACCTTGGGGTCGGGTACGGCTTCGTAGGTTTGAAACAGGGCTGTTTTCATGTTGCGGGAAATGGGACCGGTCACGACGATGCCGTCTGCATGGCGGGGTGAAGCCACGAAGTTGATCCCGAAGCGGGCCAGGTCGAAAAAGGGTGTCGCCAGAACATTGAGATCCGCTTCGCAGGCGTTGCAGCCGGCAGCCGATACCTGGCGCAGCTGCAGGGAGCGGCCGAAAAGCTTTTTGAAATGCTGCCGGGCATGTGCGGCCAGATCGGGAAGTGATCCGTCCGTGATCAGGTGCTCTTTCTCGGACACGGAGATCTCGAAGTCCTGGGTAAAAGAGACAAATTTTCCTTTAGAAACGCGTTCACAGGTTCCACAGAAAACACAGCGTCCCATGTCGATCAGATTGTTTTGTGCATCGATGGCATCCTGGGGACAGGCCTCCGCACAGGTCATGGCCAGGTCTTTCCGGGCGTCTTTATTGATCTGCGGGCGTCCACGGTAGCGCTTCCACAGTTCAATTTTTTCCTGCGGATATTTTGTGGTTCTGTAGCCCTGTTCGAATCTGTTTTTAAGCGTATTAAGCATATTGATTTCCCTATAGATCAAAGCCGCAATACGATAAATTGTAGCTTTTGTTGTTGAGCGGAAAATCTGAAATTTCCGTATCCCGCAGAGACATGGACAAGCCGTTCCAGTTGTGAAAGGAGGGGTCCTTGATCTTGTAGCGCATAATTTTGCCTGCCGCGTCCGTTAAAACACAATGTGAAACCTCACCCCGCCAGGCCTCGTTCAGGGTCACGACAAAGGAATCGGGTGCCAGGGACAGGTTTTCCGGTCCCATGCAATGGGTTTCCACCGGGTCGTTCAGGAGGGACTGGATGAGATCGATGGACTGCAGGATCTCGTCCGCTCTGATCTTGGCCCGGGCATAAACATCACCGCTGTGTTCGGCATTTTCCGGAATATCGAGTTCAGAATAATGTTCGTTGGGAAAACAGCGTCTGACATCATAGGGAATCCGCAGGCCCGGCCGGCCGGCCCCACCAAGCCCAGGTTTTCGGCATCCGATCGGCTGACGGTGCCACAATCTTCAAAACGCGAACGCACGCTGGATGTGGAAAAGAGCAGCTCGATCACGTGCTTGACCTGGGGTTTGATTTCAATGATGCGCTCGGTCAAAATGCTCCGGACCTCGTCCTCCATAGTGAAAAGCACGCCACCCGGACGGATCAATCCCTTGCTGAAGCGATTGCCGCAAAGCAGCAGGGCCATATTCAAAAAATCGCCGCGCATGCGGCCGCAGTAGTTCATGGGCGGTAAAAAGGCAACGTCCCCGCTCAATGCGCCCAGATCGCCGACATGATTCTGAATACGTTCAAGCTCCAATGCAATGGTTCGGATGATGTGCGCCCCGCTGTCCGGTTTGACGGCGGAAAAGGCCTCCACGGCCTGGGCCATACAGAGGCTGTGGCCCACCGTGGTGTCACCGGCAATGCTTTCGGTCAGCAGGGGTAGACGTTTGGCGTCCACCTGGGGAATCAGCGTTTCAATACCCCGGTGCTGGTATCCCAGCTGGATCTCCAGGTTCAGCACCCGTTCACCGATACAGTTGAACCGAAAATGTCCCGGTTCGATGACGCCGGCGTGCACGGGGCCGACAGCCACTTCGTGGATCTCCTGGCCTTCCACGCTGTAGTAGTCATAATTTCCGGGGATATCATCGGCGTAATTGTTATTGAAGACGTCGGCTCTGTTCATATAATTGGGATGATAGCGAACCATTTTCAGCCAGGGATGACCCTCGGGCCGGATACCGAACTGCTCGGCAATTTCCCGTTCAAACATGTGGAATGGTTCGCACTGGCTGCTCATGGCGGGATAGGCGTCGGGTGCATCGCAACTGGCCACCAAGCAGCTGTATCTTTGCGCAGTATGGCCATCAGTTTGACGGTGTCGCCTTCCAGGTAGGCAAAATAGTGAACGACCTTTCCTCCGTTTTCTACAATATCCAGGGCTTCCTGACGAAAGGTGTCAAACGTAAGGTTCGGGATCCGTTCTCTGGGAACGGCGACACCATTTGAAATTTCCAAAAATGCCGTGTTCATTAAAAACCTCCACTGACGGAAGTTACCGCATTCATTATTGTCTGGTAAAGGGAGTCCGGGATCCAGAAACACAATACCAGAGAGGTTAATAGCAGCACATACTGGGGCCAGACCAGATTGGCTTTTTCCGTCAAACCAATCGTCGCATCTGAGGTGTTAAAAGAAATTTTCATGACCTGGTTGGCAAAACCGGCAAAGATGGCACACAGGCTGACCACCAGAACAGAGACACCGATATAGTGACCGGCCTTAAAGGCGCCGAGGATGACGAACAGCTCACCGATAAAAATCCCAAAGGGCGGCAACCCGGAGATTGGCGGCAAATCCAGCGAAAAAAGCGACAAAGGTCCGTGGCATCCGATTGACCAGGTTGCCGGTCTTTTCAATCAGCCGGCTGCCATAGCCCAGCAGAATATTACCGGAAGTCAGAAACAGCGAAGATTTGATCAGACTGTGGTGAATCAGGCAAAGCATGGCACCATAGGCACCCAGTCCGCCGACACCGGTTCCAAAGGCAATAATGCCCATGTTTTCAATGCTCGAATATGCCAGCAGACGTTTGTATTCTGTCTGCTTGAGAATAAAGGTGCCTGCCGCCAGAATCGAAATCAGACCGAATCCCATTAGAATGGGACCGGAAAAATCGCCCAGGCCGGCGGCCAGCATGATTTTATTGGTTTTGAAGATGCCCAGGTAGGCACAGTTGAGCAGTACGCCGGACAAAAGCGCCGATGCCGGGCTGGGCGCTTCACTGTGGGCATCGGGCAGCCAGGTATGCATGGGCGCCAGACCCATTTTCGTGCCATATCCGACGAGAATAAAAACAAAACCCGCTTTCAACCACATGGGATCAAGACGGGTTGCAACCGCCGTAAGCGCGGAAAAGGAGACCGGCGCATCCACCTGGCCAACATCCATGGAAATGGTGATCAGAACCGATCCCAAAAGCGCCATGGCAATGCCCACGGAACAGATCAGGACATATTTCCAGGTGGCCTCGAGGGAGACGGACGTCCGGTGGGTGTAGATCAGCGGTGCACTGGCCAGGGTTGTCGCTTCAATGGCGATCCACATGACCATGATATGGTCGGAAAGGGTCACCATGGTCATGGTGGACAGAAACAGCAGCATGGAGCCGGTAAAAATATGCTCGGACTTGATATCGGCCACCTTGAGATAGCCGATGGTATAAATGGATATCAGAAAAAATAGCAGTGATATCACCAGCAGCGAGAGCATCCCTTCCGGTGTGACGGCAAAATAGGATTTAAACAGCGGTTCGGGTTGCCGGATCCACAGCAGGATGGAGAGCAGCAGATGAAGCGCTCCGGTAAAGACCAGCAGTGGACGCCCCAGGTGTGCGGGGCATAAAAAAAGCAATCACGCCGGTGACAAAGGGAGCCAGAAAAACGATTTCAACCATGAATCAAACACCTATTCCTTTAATGTTCTGAGCAGGGCGGTATCCACATCATCAAATGTCTGTTTGATATTCTGAAGGATGACGGCCATGATCATGACACCGGCCAGTACATCCAGAAGAATACCGAATTCCACGATATGAAGGGCGCGCACCGAAAAGGTCGTTCCCACCAGGTAGATGCCGTTTTCCATCATGATATACCCCAGCACCATGGCGATGGCATTTCGCCGCGCCATCAGCAGGAACATACCGGCCACCAGCAGGGCGATGGCAGTGGGCAGCAGCAGTACGCTGGCACTGATGGACGGGGCATTGAATCTGTGGCTGACAACCATGGCAGCCACGATCAAGCCCAGGCCTGCCAGTATTGAGGCGTGATAGCCGACGATCGGTTCCACTTCCCTGCGAATGGCCACCTTTTTAATGGCAAAATAGATGCACAAAGGGATGACGATGCCACGAATGGTCAAGGTGGCAAGCGTAAACAGAACCCCGCCGGCGGTCATGTCGTGCCCGATTACCAGCGGGACGATGGATACGACCACCCCCTGAAATGCCAGAACTTTGATAAGCCCCGGCAGACGGCTGGAACCAAATGAAAACAGGACCGAAAGCAGAACAAGGGACAATATCATGTCGACCGGGATATTCATTTTATAAACTCCAGTGTAATAACGGTTGCAAAAAAGGCCAGGGCAAAGGAGGTCAGGAGGAATTTGGGAACCCTGTCCATCCGGTAACGGGCCATGACCGATTCCATGACGCCCACAGCCATATACACAACCAGCAGGGATACCGTGAACAGGCAGAGATTCAGTGCCAGAAAGCCGGATTCAAAGGGCATAATCAGCCTGGCGACAATGGATGCGTAGAAAAAGAGTTTGCAGAAGGATCCCAGTTCGATAAATCCGAAGTCGGGTCCACTGTGATCCAGCACCATGACTTCGTGAATCATGGTCAATTCCAGATGGGTGGCCGGATCATCCACCGGTACGCGGGAGTTTTCCGCCAGAAGAATAACGAAAAAGGCAATCACCACAAACAGCATGGGTGACCCGGCCACCTGCCACAACCCGAAAGGCTGGGTACCTGAAAAATAGGCTGCCAGACGCAATTCGCCGGTCAAAATGTAGAACAGAATCAGTATCATGAACAGCGTGGCTTCACAGATAATCGGAAAATAGGCTTCCCGGGCGGCTCCCATGCCCTCGAAGGGCGATGCGGTGTCCATGGCGGCCGCAATGGTGAAAAAACGGCCCAGGCCCAGCAGGTAAAAATGAAAAGAAGATCACCACTGGAACGAAAAAACCGGCGGATGGCCGGCAAAGGGAAGAAACAGCAGGACCGTGACGGCAGCGCCCAGCGATACCATGGGTCCCAGTTTGAAAATAAAGGTTGTGCTGGTGCTGTAAACCGAGCCCTTTTTGAATAACTTGACAAGGGTGTAGTAGTTGATCAACAGCGGCGGACCCTTTTTCCACCGAAAAAAGCCTTCACTTTGAGAATGACCGCTGAAAAGAACGGTGCCAGAAGTATGGCCAGAACCCAGAATAGAATTGATGTAATCATGACAATCATCTCATTTATACGAAAAATAAAAGCACCACAATGGCCAGCAATATGTAACCGATATACAAATGGATATCCCCGTGCTGTATCCAGCGCAGTCTGTCGAACAGCCACAGAACCGGATTGACGACCACACGTGCCATGTGAAGCTCGGCGATGTCATCGACATGACTGCGGTAATGGGTTTTTTGGGGAAACCGGCCGTGAATTGCAGGATGATCTTCCTGCAGAGGGGCGGCCGGCCTGAAAAACGCGAGAATCGACGCTGCATAGGAAGTGCCGGTATACTGCATTTTGGTGGTTGGTTGTGTGAAACCGCATCCCCAGGTTCCTGCGCTGCCGATGGTTTTGCCACGGTAGAAAACCAGGCGGAGGGCGATAAGCACCAAAAGAATGACAAAGAAAATGGTGGCGGCCAGGGTGATATTTCCCGTCATCTGTATAAACGGTTCCATGGGAATGCGACCATATCCCAGCCCGGATACCGGAATAGCCTTCAGCGCCAGAGCAATAAACATCTGTGGAAATACCCCGATGATGACACAAATGGCGGCTAATATCAGCATGGGTACCAGCATGCCGGGCCTTTTTCATCCACTGCCATGGCACTCGAACTCCTGGGTTCTCCCTGGAAAACCACGCCCACGACCTTGGTGAAGCAGGCCAGGGCCAGGCCACCGATAATGGCCAGGCTGATAATGGCCATGATGCTCAGCACAAAGGCTGTCTTGTCGAGGGCCACGCCTCTGAATCCACCTAAATAAATAAAAAATTCGCTCACAAATCCGTTAAACGGTGGAAGACCGGAAATAGCCAGAGAGCCCACCGAAATGTAAGGCCGGTAATTTTCATCTTCTTGGGCACGCCGCTTCGATTGCGCGTACCTTTTCCTGGATGACCGGTCCGGCGTTCATGAACAGTAATGATTTAAAATCGCGTGATTAAACATACAGTTAGCCTCCGGAAAACCCAAGGACGGCCATGATCGGGTTGCCGGAGGATACACCGAGCATGCCGATCCCGATTCCGATCAGAATAATTCCTATATTTTCAACGCTATGGTAGGCCAACAGTCGTTTGATATCATGCTGACCGAGGGCATAGACAACACCGAGGATACCGGAAATCATTCCCGCAACCAGTACGATTTCACCGAATAGCGGCGTTTGCAGGCTAGAGAGGTATACAGGCGTACAATGCGTAAATACCGGTCTTTATCATCACGCCGGACATCACAGCGGAGATGTGGCTCGGGGCGGCCGGGTGGGCATGGGGTAACCAGACATGAAACGGAAACACGCCGGCTTTTGATCCGAATCCGATAAAAGAGAGTATCAGCACCATAAATTTTGCCGAATCAGGGATGGTACTGCCGGAAGAGAACAAAAAGCTGCCACTATGCCCGTACAGGATACCGAAAGCGGCCAGGATGAACATGGCGCCCACATGCGAAAAGACAAAATAGAGATATCCGGCTTTACGGTTTTCTGCAGACGTGTGGTCATATATCACCAGAAAGAATGATGACAGGGACATGATTTCCCAGGAAAGCATAAATGCGATCATGTTGGCAGCGGTCACCACCAGCGCCATGGAAATGATCAACAGGGAGAAAAACAAATAGTTGGCGGCCACGCGGAGGGCTTTTTCGGGTTTGTTTAGGTAGTGAAAACTGTAAATTACGGCAAGCAGGGAAACGGCATAAATCGCAACCAGGAAAAAGGCTGACCGTCTTCGTCTATTTGAAATGAAACAGAAAATAGTTTCAGGTATTCAAAAGATACGGCATAGGACCCCGGATGCAGCAGCTTGACAAGGGCATCGAACAATCCAATGGCGCATCCGATGCTGATGGTGGAGACTGCAACGATCTTCATCAAAACAAATTTTCGCCAAATAAAAAGAGTGGCAAAACCACCACCGCAGATTAGCGCGATCGACAGGAAAAAGCTGTTCATAAAGCTTCCTTTGTAATCAGATTCAGATGGATTTTGTCAGAAAACATGAAATCGAACATAATGTCAATCTACAATTGGTAGGCGTGTTTGTTCCGGCACAATGAAGCGGTTTATCGAAGTTGCCATAAGAATATTCCGTTGGATTTATTTACCGAAGCGTTTACGGAACGTTGTTCCGACAACCGCAATTTTTAATAAACGCATATTCGAAACGCCTCTTATCTGCCACAGCATTTTTTATGTTTTTTACCACTTCCACATGGGCAGGGGTCATTGCGTCCCACTTTCTTTTCGGCAATCATTGTTTTTGGTGGGTTCAACAATATTTCCAGGTCATTAATATCCTCAGGTTTATCTGGATCTAATTCAATTGAATATTTCCAGCCGTGTTCTTCAAATACGGATACTAATTCCTTGGCTCTTTTTTTTGTTTTTACACTTACAATAGCGGGATTCTTTTCTGTGCCGAGTTTTGCTGTTTTTTTACCATCAAATAATTTTTTCATATTTTCACCCTCATTTGACTTTTATACGAATTTTTTCATCTTTAAATTCTATGATATCACCTGAAAAGATCTTTTTTCGTTTTCTGGTTTCCACCTCACCATTTACCACAACCTGACCTTGAGAGATGGCGTACTTCGCTTCACCACCACTGGTGACCATGTTTTCGAATTTCAAGATTTTATAGAGTTCGATGGGTTCTTCTGTAATTTCAAAGTCTCTCATTGTATTAACAACCCCTCTTTCAGTCAACGATCGTGAACGTGGTCTGCCGTTGATCGATATTTCCATTATTCGATCATGAAAGGAACCCTCCATTTATAAATCCTATTTACAGGGGGCGGATCTTGACATCTTTCAGATATGGGTTCCGGAAGTCGGATACTTCCCCAATCTTGGTCTTTCCATCGGATACAAAACGGGCAGACAGCGGTTTTTCATACTTGGCAGAGAGTTTTTGAAGGAGACACAATATCTGCAGGATTCTCTCTGGATTCTCATCGATTCCAATCGGATAGGTGTCTACCCCGAGCCCGGAATGCAGGGCAAGGAAGGCATTTCTTTCGATTGAAAATCGACCTGTTTCGTATTCCTCCGCCAGTTCGAAATCCTCAAGACACGGTAACATCAACCCACAGAGACCCACGGGTTTTGGGTTACACGTGGATAGGAATGCCGTGATTTTGAGGAAAAAATCCGTTGTTACCGCCCTTGAAAAGTCGCCATAGATCGTTTTCACGAAATGGACCAGACTGCTTTCTCCCCTGAACAGCGGTGCGATGGAGGCGTCGATGCCTAGAAAGTGTTCGTTGCCATCCAGAAGCGAACAGACCTCAAGCCAGACAGCTTTCATAGCGGAGAACCACGCTGTCAACTCCAAGCAGCCCTCAGACAAGTCGGTGGGCTGAAGACCTATTGCAAAGCCGGGGCGTTCGAACGTTGCCGAGGGAAAAAACGGACTGGATGGCCGATTATGGAAGGTGTAAGCGAAATTAAATGTTTTCGCGGGTGCCTCTCGAATAATCCGCAGACAGCACGTCAACATGATCAGCAGCGACACCATCTGCCAGATCAAGATTGAACGACACGTTTTCTGCGTGAAGAAAGTCTGCCAGCTGCGTCGTCAAAGACCTGAAGTCCAGCGTACCGACGCTGAGGTACAGCGCATCTGCTTTTTCCCACTCGCGCAGATCATCGATGCGCGTGTTGTTGAAGCAAACGCGTTTTGTCTGAATCAGATAGCCGCGCTCGCTGAGTGTGTCTTCGATTTCATTGAGCCGGTTGGGTATCCGCGTGATTTCCGGTGTCTCGGCAAACCAGCAAAGACTCCTTATGATCTTCTTCATAGCTCCCTATTAACTGTTTTGTTTGATACCTGGCACTCTATCCGTCTTCAGTGATCCATTGCGCTGGGTGTGTGAGTTGGGACGAGGCAACGTGCCGGATCTGGGCTGAAACGAAACGGGAGATAATCTGTTCGGATAACGACCTCTAAAAACGTCATAAGTTTAATTAGTAAAGGACGTCCCCTATCTCTCGTCGGTGATGATTTCGCCGGTGGCGTTGTCGACGATAACAGGGCTTTCAAAGTAGACCACTGAGGGCAAGACACCATATTTACCGAAAATGAATTGCTTCCATTCATCTGTATAAAGTCGCTCGGCGTCCTCCTGTGAATTCCAGAGATACATTCCGCCGGCTGTTTTGCCATCCTGTGAAAGAATGTAATATTTACGAATCAGTCCGCGAACCCCTCTGTATTTTGGGGCCGTGCTGGAAAAAATCTCGCGTGCTTTTTCACGAGAAAGCGGTTGTGGGAGCTTGAACTGTACAAGTGCGGTAATCATGTCGAGTTCCTTTTTTTGCTCTGGAGAGACAACGTCGCGTTCGATAAGATCGTCCTAGGATTTCATTATGCCATCTATCAATTCGTTGCGTTCTCGATTTGAGATATACGGTTTCGTCCTAGCATCAAAGAGCTTGCCCTCACGTTTTTTTTTCCTGGAAACAGCCTGTTCTGCCTTGGAAATGAGCTCATCCAGATCGCACGGTTTTGTCAGATAATCAAAAGCACCGAAGGTCATTGATTCAACGGCAGAGTGAATTGTGGCGTGACCTGTGAGCATGATGATTTCCACGAGAGGATGCTTTTTCCTGATGGCTTTCACCGTTTCTATGCCGCCAGGATCCGGCATTTTGATATCGAGAACCACAACGTCAATGGTTTCATCGTTTTCCAGCAGATTCAGTGCATCGGTTCCGGAAAAAACACAGACCACCGCAAAGCCCCTATACCGTAGACGCTGGGTGAGTGTTTCAACAAACGGCTTTTCATCATCCACAAGAAGTATTTTAAAAACGGTCATATCAGGTTTATGGAATTGATAACCAAAGAAAAAAATGCCATGTTGGACAAATGCTGAACAAGTATTGAAAGCTTGGTGATGTGTCAAGTGAAATAAGGTTGTTGTGAAGGACTTTTTTCCCTGAACAGCGGTGCGATGGATGCGTCGATGCCTAGAAAGTGTTCGTTGCCATCCAGAAGCTCACAGATCTCAAGCCAGACAGCTTCCATGGCCGATAACCATGCTGTCAAATCCAGACAGCCTTTGGACAAGTCGGTAGGCTGAAGACCTAATGCAAAACCGGGGTGTTCGAAAGTTGCCGAGGGAAAAAACGGACTGGATGGCCGATTATGGAAGGTGTAACTGAAATTAAATGTTTTCGCCGGCGCCTCTCGAATAATCCGCAGAAGCACGTCAACATGATCTGCCGCGGCACCATCTGATAGATCAAGATTGAGCGACACATTTCCTGCGTGAAGATAGTCTGCCAGCTGCGCCTTCAAAGACCTGAAGTCCAACGTACCGACACTGAGATACAGCGCGTCTGTTTTTGCCCACTCGCGCAGATCTTCAATGCGCGTCTTGTTGAAACAAACGCGTTTTGTCTGTATCTGAAAGCCTCGCTCTTTGAGTGTGTCTTCGATTTCATTGAGCCGGTTTTGTATCCCTTTTATTTCCGGTGTCTCCGCAAACCAGCAAAGACTTCTTATGATTTTCTTCATGGTTTCCTATTAACTGTTTTGTTTGATGCCTGGCACTCTATCCGTCTTCAGTGATCCATTGCTTTGGGTGTGCGAGTTGGCCCGAGGCAACGTGACGGATCTGGGCTGAAACGAAACGGTAGATAATCTGTTCGGATAACGATCTCTAAAAACGTCATAAGTTTAATTAGTCAAGGACGTCCCCTATCCCTCGTCGGTGATGATTTCGCCGGTGGCGTTGTCGACGATAACAGGGCTTTCAAAGTAGGCCACTGAGGGCAAGACACCATATTTATCGAAAATGAATTGCTTCCATTCATCTGTATAAAGTCGCTCGGCGTCCTCCTGTGACTCCCAGAGATACATTCCGCCGGCTGTTTCACCATCCTGTGAAAGAATGTAATATTTACGAATCAGTCCGCGAATCCCTCTGTATTTTGGGGCCGTACCGGAAAAAATCTCGCGTGCTTTTTCACGAGAAAGCGGTTGTGGGAGCTTGAACTGTACAAGTGTGGTAATCATGTCGAGTTCCTTTTTTTGCTCTGGAGCGACAACGTCGCGTTCGATAAAATCGTCTCAGGATTTCATTATGCCATCTATCAATTCGTTGCGTTCTCGATTTGAGATGTACGGTTTCGTCCTGGCACCAAAGAGCTTGGCCTCACGTTCTTTTTTCCTGATGGCTTTCACCGTTTCGATGCCGTCAAGATCTGGCATTTTAATATCGAGAACCACAACGTCAATGGTGTCATCGTTTTCCAGAAGCTTCAGTGCATCGGTTCCGGAAAAAACACAGTCCACCGCAAAGCCCTTATACCGTAGACGCTGGGCGAGTGTTTCAACAAACAGTTTTTCATCATCCACAAGAAGTATTTTAAAAGCGGTCATACGCTTAAGTTTTATGGAATTGATAAGCAATGAAAAAAATGTAATGTTGGGCAAATACTGAAACGGATAGTCTTAACCAGTATTGAAAGCTTGGTGATGTGTCAAGTGAAATAAGGATGTTGTGAAGATATGTTTAAAAAGGGGGAGGATATGGTGCCTAATGATACGGAATTGAAAATGTTGCTTAAGGACATGATCAAAATCAATGCAGTCATTGCAACGGAGTTGATTCAACTGGTGGAAAATTCGAGCCGACAGATACGGGGTGATATACCGGAATCCTGTAAGGTTCAGCACGGTGTGCTCAAAAAAGAGATTGTAGAAATCGCAGAAAAATGGCATCCGAACTGTGATATGATCCGAAAACATAATTTGGATCACGAATAAAATCGTTTTGTGAATTTTAAGGGGCCAAACGTGATAATCGATTTCCATACCCATCTATTTCCCAAGGCCATGCGCGACAATCGTGAAAAGTATTTTAAGGATGAACCCGCCTTCAAGATGCTCTATGCATGGGAAAAAGCAAAGCTTATCGGCGGTCGTGAGATGCTCCGGGTGATGGATGAAGAACAGGTGGATGTGTCCGTAGCATTCGGATTTCCCTGGAAAAATCAGGAATATTCGACAATGCACAATGATTATATCATGGAGGTGGTGGCCAGGTATCCGGACCGGATCAAAGGATTCTGCTGCCTGGATACCTGCAGCGAAACCGCCGCTTCAGAAGTCACACGATGTATTGCCGGCGGTCTGTCCGGGGTAGGGGAGCTGGCCTTTTACGAAACCGGTATTGTCTGTGAGGCACGTGACAGCCTGGCACCCATCATGGCGATCTGCAAGGAAAAAGATCTGCCGGTGATGATTCACACCAACGAGCCTGTGGGGCATAGGTACCCGGGAAAATCAGAGAACACGCTGGCCCAGATATATGATATTATCAAACGATTTCCGGACAATAAAATTGTTCTGGCCCATTGGGGCGGGGGCGTCTTTTTTTACGGGCTTCTGAAAAAAGAGGTCAAAGAGGCCCTGAAGAATATCTGGCTGGACACGGCGGCATCCCCGTTTCTGTACGATCCTGCCATTTACCGACACGCCATAGACATTATCGGTGTGGAAAAAATCCTCTTTGGAACGGATTTCCCCTTGATCAGGCCCTCGCGGTATTTCAGGGAGTTTGAGGCAGCGGGATTGACACAGGAGGAAATGAACGCGGTTTGTGGAGAGAATGCCCGAAAGCTGATCAGCTTCTGAGCGGGCCTGCAGAACATCCTTCCAATTTCACCACATTTCTTAAGGATTCCAGTAGGGGCGCAATCCGCCCTCGATGTTCCGGGGGTATCATCAGTACGGGTATGGGGCTGTTTGGAATCAGTCTTTCCGTTGCCGTGTTTTTTTGCTCTGATTGATAGGCCGCAAGGTTTTTATCGTCATCAAGGAACAGCAGCACATCGATCAAATTGCCGGTCATTCCGTCTTGATCCAGGTGTTCGATGAACTGATTGAAAAGATCGGCCACGGTAAGGGCAAACGCGTCCATGTCGGCATATCCGGTTTCAGAACAGATGGTTTTAGACATCATGCACCGGCAGCCAAAGGGTCGCATGGGGTAGATGGGGCATTCCTTTTCAGATAAAAGCGGGCACGATCCCCATGCAGGGTCGATGATTTCTTCCGGGATTTCCTGACCGTTCATGCATCGACGAGCCATCTGGTTGGTGGTGATCTGCGGTTTAAAGCGTCTTTGTTCGACGGCACCATAAATATGCCGAACGAGGGTTGCTTTTGTCCTTGCATCCAGAAGGGATATAATCTTATATCCTTCCAACGTGGTCAAGGTCATGTTGCATGTACAGCAGGTGGCGCATTGCCGTTTACAGGCGAGAGTTTCCGTAGCGGCAAACGCGTCAAAAAGGCTGTAGAGATGGTCGAGCAACGCTATTTTTGATGTCATATCCATATAGAATGTATCATATACCAAAGGAGGTTTCGATGTCGAGTGATGTTTATTTTATCAATTTGCGGGCAACGATGAAGGAAAATTTATTCAAAAAGCTTGGTAAGCTGTTGGAGGCTGCTGATCTATCCGGTGTGGTGGACAAACGCGACCTGGTGGCCATAAAGCTTCATTTCGGCGAGAAGGGTAACACGGCCTTTATCCGGCCCATCTTTATTCGTGAAATCGTCCAGAAAATCAAAGAGGTGGGTGGAAAACCGTTTGTCACGGATGCCAATACCCTTTATGCCGGCACACGGGGTGATTCCGTGAACCACACCATCACCGCCATCCAGAACGGATTTTCGTATTCGGTAGTGGATGCACCGATTATCATAGCCGATGGCTTGATGGGGCGTAGCCAGACCGGTGTTCCCATCGAGCAGAAACATGTGGATATTGCTTACATTGGTTCTGAAATCGTGAATGCAGACACCCTTATATCGGTGGCGCACTTCAAGGGGCATGAGCTGAGCGGTTTTGGCGGCGCCATTAAAAATGTGGGCATGGGATGTGCCTCACGGACCGGCAAGCTGGTACAGCACTCCGGTATTGCGCCCAAGGTCAAGGCAAAGAAATGTATCGGTTGCGGTGAATGCATCGACCACTGCTCCCAGAGCGCTATATCGCTGAATGAAGAAAAGGCCGTCATTGATCCTGAAAAATGTATCGGCTGCGGTGAATGCATTCTCATCTGTCCCCAGATGGCCATTATCGTGCAATTCAGCAAATCCATACCCGAGTTCATGGAAAAAATGGTGGAATACACACTGGGGGTATTGAAGAACAAGCAGGGGAAGGCATTGTTCATTAATTTCATCACCAATGTTTCCCCGGCGTGTGATTGTTATCCCGTGGCGGATGCGCCCATTGTGCGGGATATCGGCATTCTGGCATCCACCGATCCCGTGGCCATCGATCAGGCATCCGTGGATCTGGTGAACAAGGAACCGGCTCTGCCGGACTCCTGTATGAAGGAAGGTCGGGAAGCCGGATCCGATAAATTCAGGACCCTGTATCCAAATACCGACTGGACCATTCAACTCGCCTATGCAGAGCAACTGGGGCTGGGCAGCCGGGAGTACAATCTAGTACAAATATGACACTTTTTGGCAAAAAAAGTGACAATTATTGTCATTTGTATCTAAAACCCGTTAAGTGGTTCCGGCGTGAAAAAATGATTTTATGTAAAAAATTGTAGGGGTTGTGGAGAATGATTCGATTTTGGCACAGGAATTGAATAACATGATAGTCAAACAGCGGTTATTAAATGCTCTTTGTCAGATATAGAATGAAAATGTCGCCCAACTTCAACACCGACATGAAAAAACCATGCGACGGCCCTCGCGCCTCCAAAGGTTATATAATATAAATGAAAGTTTGAGGTGACATTTATCAAGGCTTCTCGGGTGTACGTGCATCTTTTCCGGTCATCTTCAAAATAAAAAAAAAGAGATGTGACCCGGACAAAAAACGGCATTTTTGGGAAGCCACTCAGGATCCATGGAATCGCCTCATCACCGATTCCTTTTTATCCATACCTCCTTCTTCTTTACATCGGGCGGCCCTGGTCAGGCCGCCCATTTTTTTCCATGTTAAGCGACGTGCCATTTTACCGCAGCTACTGTGTCAAGCCTTGCGCATAGTTCACTATAGCGCAACGACATTTTCCTTGTATCTGCTGCAAATTGACAAGTCGCTCAACTGGAACTTCATATTAGTGTTCCGAAAATACGCGAGACTGATTCCTCTATAGCATTTAGGAATTTAGACTGTAGCTATTAGAGCCTATAGCTTTGCTTATGGCTCATTGCTTTCAGCCACCCTCGAACCCTCGAACCTCGACCCCTCGACCCTTCTTACAAGGTACACGCATCCTGGGCCTTTTTGGCTTCCACATAGTGGGCTGCGGCCAGCGCTGCCACACACCCATCGGCAGCTGCAGTTATGATCTGCCGGGCATATTTTTCCCTGATGTCGCCGATGGCATAGATACCGGGAATGGCGGTTTCACACTTCTCATCGGTGATGACATTGCCCTCCACCGACATCTTGATGCCGGCCGGTACGATGCCGTTGTTGGGCTCAAACCCGATAAAGATAAACACACCGTCTATTGACAGCTCCCGTTGATCGCTTGTCTGGGTGTCTTTCAGGTCCACTGCGTAGACGCCTTGGTCATTGGCCTTGATACCGGTTAAGACGGTGTTCCAGAGCATCTCAATTTTACATTCATCAAAAACACGCTGCTGTAGAAGCATGCCGGCACGCAAGGCATCTCTGCGGTGGGCAATGTAGACTTTTTCGGCTATCTTGGCCAGATAGAGTGCTTCTTCCGCTGCAGAATCACCGCCACCCACCACCACCACGGTCTTGCCCCTGAAAAAAAAGCCGTCGCAAACCGCGCAATAAGACACACCTTTCCCATAGAATTCGCTTTCGCCAGGGATATTCAGCTTGCGGGGATTTCCGCCGGTACCCAGAATCAGCGCATGAGTCTTGAGGATGGTACCGTTGTCCAGTTTCACGGTGTGCGAATCCGCACCAGGTATGATAGCCGCAACCTCGCGTCCCATAACTTCCAGGCCATAGCTGCCGGCATGCTGGCTGAACTTCATCCCCAGCTCGGCACCACTGATATGTTCGAATCCCGGATAATTTTCAACTTCATCTGAATTGATGATCTGACCGCCGGGGACGCCTTTTTCGATCAAGACCGCATTCATGGCGGCTCTTTTAGCATATATGCCGGCCGTTAAACCTCCTGGACCGCCTCCAATGATAATGACATCATAAATAGTATCTGACATTTTTTTACTCCATGTTTCTTTGATTATAATGATTGTTCTTGTTTTCCTGAGAATAAATTATTCAAGCGCTAAGCCATAAGCTCATAGGCGTTAAGCAGTTAGCAGCTTATGGCTCTAGCGCTCACAACCCTTGAACCCTTGGACCCTTGTATTTGCAGTATCTCCGCACAAACATCCTGGGTTGCCACATGCAGTTGTGTATTGCAGCCATTCAAGGCCAGGCTGACTTCCTGCAAGGCTTTTTCGGGTGTGTTGTTGGTTTCGCTCAGGTGCGCAAGAACCACATGCTGAAGGCCTTTATGTTTCAGGGCCGTTACAAGTTCCCGGGAAGCCTCATTGGAAAGATGGCCGGTTCTGCTTTGAATGCGTTGTTTCAGGGGCCATGGATAGGGCCCATTGATGAGCATCTCCGGGTCATGATTTGCTTCGAGAATGAGTATTTGGCACGCCTTGAGACGTTCCTTGACCATGGCAGTGACCACACCCAGATCGGTGGCGATGCCGATTTTCATGCCATTGTTGAGAATGGTAAATCCAGCAGGGTCTTCTGCATCATGGGAGATGGAAAATGGCGAAATGGTCCAGGTGTTGACCGTAAAGGGGGTTCCGCACTCAAAATGTCGAATATCGGCAATTTTCCCCAGCATGGAACCGGCGGACTGGCCGGTTTTTTTGGAGATATGGACCGGCAGACCGAATCTCCGGGCCAGAACACCAACACCCTGAATGTGATCCGAGTGTTCGTGGGAAACGACAATGGCGTCTAATTGGTCGGGATGGAAACCTTTTGATTTGCAACGGCGTTCAATCTCAATCCCGGACAGACCCGCATCAAAAAGAACCCTGGTATTTTGGTCAGCAACCAGGATGGCATTCCCCTTGCTGCCGCTGGCCAGTATACAGACGGTCAGGTGCTCGGATGCTTGCGGTGTGATTTTTGGGGTTGATTCCTTGTTCGGGTTCATATGAACATTTGATTTTTTATCTGTAAGATATTTGATAGCTTTAGGTATTTAGACAGGTTAGGTGCTTACTGCTTATAGCTACCCTCCACCCCTCCAATCCTCAGACCCTCACTCAACCCTGCACTCACTTCCCCGTATGCCCGAAGCCCCCTTCATTACGCTCGGTTTCATCGAGTTCATCCACCATTAAGATGCTTGCCTGGTATACCTTTTGTACGATCAATTGGGCAATACGATCACCCCGGTGAATTGTATAGGGATTCGAGCCCAGGTTGATCAGGCCGATTTTGATTTCGCCGCGGTAGTCCGCATCGATGGTACCCGGAGCATTGACAATACTGATGCCGTGTTTGATGGCCAGCCCACTCCGGGGCCGAACCTGGACTTCAAATCCTCTTGGAATCGCCATGGCAAGGCCCGTGGGGATAAGGACTATTTCTCCGGGTGCGAGATGCTGATCTGTTTCGATGGCTGCGCAGACATCCATGCCGGCTGCCAGGGGTGTCATATAGGCCGGCAGGGGGATATCCATGTCTCTCTCGGGTTGCAGACGCCGAAGCTGAATGGCGGGTTGATGACTCATGAAATTTGCTTGCTCCCCGCTGCTTTCAGCGCGGGCTGAAATCAAATTAAATTAAAGGGTTCAATATGTTTTCGTAGTCTGTTTTGTCTTTGATCCGGCCCAGTACGGTCAGGGAGGTCTTGCTGTTGCTGAAGAGTCTGTCAGCGATATCCTGGATATCATCTGTTGTGACGGCATCGATTTTTTCCACCACTTCCTGAAGGGGGACCTGACGCTGGAAATGCATTTCATTCTGGGCCAGTCGAACCATCTGGTTTTCACTGCTTTCGGATGACAGCAGCAGATTTCCCTTGATATATTCTTTGGCGCCCCTGAGTTCAGATTCCTGGACCCGGTGCTCTTTCAGATGACATATATGGTTCACCAGCAATTGGGCGGTTTCAACGGCCCTGGCAGGATCCACCGCGGCGTAGGCACCGAACATCCCGCTGTCTACATGGGTGGACACAAACGAGTAAACCGTATAGGCCAGACCTCTTTTTTCCCGAATGTCCTGAAACAGCCGGGAGCTCATGTTGCCGCCTAAAAGCGTGCTCATGAGCGAGAAACCATATCGCAGGGGATGACCCGTGGAGAGGCCGTTGACTCCGATACAGATATGGGTCTGCTCCAGTTTTCTGGCGTGGAGATTGACGTTGGTGTTGCCGGTGGGTGTCTTTCTTTCGGGGAAGTCATCAGCTTTTCGGATGGATTCGAAGGCCGGGCCGATAAGATCGACGAACTTCTGATGATCCACGTTGCCTGAGGCTGAAATGATGATACGATCCGGTTGATAGAGACGCTGAAAGAATTGCTTGATGGTTTCTGCGTCAAATCGAAGGATGTTCTCACGGGTGCCAAGAATGGAGCGGCCCAAAGGATGATTCCCCCAGAAGTGTTTTCCGGAAAGGACATGAATATATTCATCGGGACTGTCTTCAACCATCCCGATTTCCTGCAAAATAACGGGCCGCTCCTTGAGTACTTCTGTTTCATCAAACAATGAATTCAAAAAAATGTCGGACATGACCTCAACCATGGTTTCCAGGTGTGAATCCATCACCTTGGCATGAAAACAGGTGTTTTCCATGGTTGTAAATGCATTGGTCTGCCCACCAATGTCATCGAACTCCTTGGCGATTTGAAAAGCGGATCGCTTTTCCGTTCCCTTGAAGATCAGATGTTCGATAAGGTGAGACAGACCGTTTTCAACGAGGGACTCATCCCTGGAGCCGACATTGACCCAGATACCCATGGTTACCGAACGGACATACGGCATTTGCTTGGTAATGATTTTAACACCGTTGTTCAGATCGGTTTTACTTGCCCCGGGGTAGTTATTCATCTTCCTGTACTGCTTTATGGCTTAGGCGGATTTTACCATCCCTTCCGACTTCCAGTACTTTAACCTTGAGCGTATCGCCTTCCTTGACGATATCGGTGACTTTTTTTACACGGTAATTGGCCAGTTGGGAAATATGAACCAGACCGTCCGTTCCCGGCAAAATCTGTACAAAGGCGCCGAAATCGGTGATTTTGACCACGGTGCCTTCATAGATGGCTCCGACTTCAGCCTCCCTTGTAATATCCTTTATCATCGTTATGGCTGCTTCCAGATCTTCGGAAGATGCCGCGGCGATCTTAACAACGCCGGAATCATCGACTTCAACCTTGGTATTGGTTTCACTCTGGATCGCACGAATCACCTTGCCTCCTGGGCCGATGATTTCCCTGATTTTATCCGGGTTGATTTCAAGAGCAAATATCTTGGGTGCAAAGGGAGAGATATCTTCCCGGGGTTTATCCAGGGCTTTCATCATCTCATCCAGGATGTGCAAGCGGCCCTTGCGAGCCTGCTCAAGGGCTTTCTCCATGATGTCCTTGGAGAGTTCAAGAATTTTGATGTCCATCTGGAGTGCCGTAATCCCTTCGGCGGTTCCGGCAACCTTGAAATCCATGTCTCCGGTATGGTCTTCATCCCCGAGAATATCGGATAGAATGATCGTTTGGTCCCCCTCTTTAACAAGACCCATGGCGATGCCGGAAACCGGTGCTTTGATGGGAACACCCCCATCCATCAACGCCAGGGTTCCCGCACAAACCGTACCCATGGAGGAAGAACCGTTCGATTCGAGAACTTCTGAAACGAGGCGGATGGTATAGTCAAAGACATCCTTGTCAGGCAGGACCTTTTCGATGGCTCTGGTGGAAAGACCCCCGTGCCCGATATCTCTTCGACTTGGACCGCCGATGCGTTTGACCTCCCCGACCGAAAATGGCGGGAAATTATAGTGCAGCATGAATGGGCGAAATTCTTCTCCGCTGAGGGTTTCAACACGTTGTTCGTCCGGGCCGGAACCCAGCGTTAACACGCCCAGGACCTGTGTTTCTCCTCTGGTGAAAAGTGCGCTTCCATGGGGCCGGGAAAGAAGTCCCACCTCGCAGGAGATCGGCCGGACTTCATCGAACTTGCGGTTGTCGATGCGACTGTTTTCCTTGAGAATAAGATCTCTGCTGATGGTTTTTTTCAGATCGCCGAAAACTTTTGAAATCTCTTCGGCTCTGTCCGCATAATCCACTCCCAAGGATTCCATGAGGTTCTTTTTCACTTGTCTCATAGCATCATAGCGGGGCATTTTATCCGGTATGGCCAGTGCCTTGCGAATGTTCTCGGCGGCAGCCTCATGAACAACCTTTACCAGCGCTTCATCTGTCTCGGGCGGCGTAAAAATCCTTTTGGGTTTTCCGCAGAGCTCGCGCAGCTTTTCCTGAATATCGATAAGCGGCTGGAGCCCCTGATGTCCAAAAAATATCGCGTCGAGCATCTCTTTTTCGCTGACGATGTTGCCGCCGCCTTCCACCATGACCACACCGGTTTTGGAGCCGGCAACAATAATATTGATGTCGGCTTCAGCGCACTCGGCGATGGTGGGGTTGATTTTGAGTTCTCCCTGGATTCGGCCTACCCGGACACATGCAATGGGGCCTGCAAACGGGATATCTGAAATGGTGAGGGCAGCCGAAGCACCCACCATGGCCATCACATCAGCATCATTCTCCTGGTCCATTGCCAGCACGGTAGCAATGATCTGGGTTTCAAAATTATAGTACTTTGGGAAAAGAGGACGTATGGGGCGATCGATCAATCGTGCCGTCAGGGTCTCTTTTTCACTTGGGCGCCCAATTTCTCGCCTGAAATAGTTTCCGGGTATTCTCCCTGCCGCATAAATCTTTTCCTGATATTCAACGGATAAAGGGAGAAATCCGACATTGCGTTCATCGTTGGACGATACAGCGGTGACCAGAACGGTCGAATCCCCATATTGAACAACAACCGATCCGGATGCCTGTTTGGCAACCTTGCCGGTCTGAATACTGAGGGTTTTCCCGCCCACGTCTGCTTCTAATAAAATTTCCATATAGTGTTCCTAACTCAGCTGTAAGGGCACACTGTCGTGATGCAAAGGCATCATCGATAGGTCTGAGGCCCTAAACTGAAGGTTTGTTTTTTTGTTTGACCTTACCGCCGAAGCCCCAGAGCTTCAATGATGGATCGGTATCGTTTAACATCATTATTTTTTACATAATTTAAAAGTCTTCGTCGCTGGCCAACCATCTTCAGCAATCCTCTCCTGGAATGGTGGTCCTTTTTGTGTATCTTGAGATGTTCGGTCAGGTAGCTGATGCGGTGGGTCAGAAGGCCTACCTGAACTTCCGGAGATCCGGTATCACTGTCATGGGTCTTATACTGATCGATCAGTTCTTTTTTATTTTCTGTTGTAAACACCACTTTCTTTAAGCCTCCTATTTAAAATATTATTTGTTATGGAAAATAGCATTAATTATGATTACACGAAATAGAGAAAGTTCAAAATACCGTTTTTTCTTTATCAAGTTACACGCTTTTTGAACGCGCGGTTTGTTTTTGCCGGCCTTGCTTCAATTGAAAACACAGCAGTAATGATATTCGCCAGGTGTTTCATTTTGTTCTATCACAGCGAGAAGCTCTCTGTTCGCATCGATAATTTTGATGAATTTGCCCTTGCCTGGTCGTTTTTCCAGAATGACATCCTTTTGCGTCAATGGAACACCGTTGACGATTTTGCTTTTCAAGTCTTTGTCAGCCGTCCATTCCGGCATATACCTGAGTGCTTCGGTCAACCCCACAGCATACCGGGAAAATGTTTCACTGGCCGCACGCCTCTCAAATGCTTCCAGCGTCATTGCATGGGCAAGGGAAAATCCAGAGCTTTGGGTGCGTCTCAATGTTTTTAAATGCCCACCGCAACCCAATGCTTTGCCGATGTCTGCTCCAAGCGTTCGGATATACGTTCCTGCAGAGCAGGTTACCGCAAACCGGATATACGGCAGCTGAATCTCGGTTATATCTAAAGCCAACACCACAATCCGCCGAGCCGGTTTTTGAATCGGTTTCCCACGCCGCGCGTGTTTGTATAGTGGAACCCCCTTATGCTTCAGTGCAGAATAAACAGGCGGTATCTGATCGAGGGGTCCTGTAAAGGCCCTAAAAACATCCTGAATCTCAGCCTCGGAACAATCCGGAACCTGGCTCTCCGATATCGTGTTGCCGGTAGCATCCTGTGTATCGGTTTCTATGCCTAGATGCAGCAACGCTTCATACTTTTTGTCGCCACCCAGAAAAAATCTGGCCAGTCGGGTGGCGCGGTTGACACAGCATATCATCACGCCGGTTGCAAAGGGATCCAGGGTACCTGCATGGCCGACTTTTTTGGCATCGAGCGTCCGTTTCACATGCGATACAACGCGTGCAGAGGACAGGTTTTCCGGCTTGTCGATAACGACAAACCCATGGTGATCTAAAGACATCTATTTTAATTAATTTCAGGAATTGCCTTGATGGTTTCCTTTATTTTTCTAATCGTGGACTCCATACTGAACCCCGCTGCGCTTGGATGCCCTCCCCCGCCGAATGTGGATGCAATGGCGGCGACATCGATTGATCCGTCCGAACGGAGACTCACATGATAATTTTTTACTTCTGCGGCATGCTTTCCGCCGTTGGCCTGTTCCTGTATCAACGCGGCCATCTTGACGTCTTCTATTCTGCGGGCATAATGAATCATCCCTTCTGCATCTCCAGGTTGTGTCCCGGTTTCCCTTAACATTTTCTGGGTAAGGGTCATCAGGGAAAGGCGGCCGTTATTTGATATTTCAATCGATTCAAGGGCCTGATTCAACAGCTTGATGCGACCCAGAGAATAGGGTCCATGCAGATGCCTGGCAATACGAATCGGTTCAACGCCCAGTTGAACCATTTCGTTGCATATCTCAAAGGCGGAAGCGTTCGTATTCGAGAAACTAAAAGATCCGGTGTCGGTAACGATTCCGGTGTAGATGGAGGTTGCCATGGCAAGGCTGATGGGTATGGCCATCTCCTTCAGCAGACGGAAAACCAGCTCGACCGTGGCACAGGCCTTGTCATCGATGAGGTGTCGTTCACCGAAGCGCGTGTTGGTGGCGTGATGATCGATGTTGATAACCATGGGAATCTGCGTGACGATGTTGGTGGCGCGACCGATGCGATCCAGGTTACTACAGTCAAGGATGATAGCTGTTTCATAGGCGTGAACCCGACTGATCTGGTTTTGAATGCGGCCGATCTCCGGCAGAAACCGGTAAACGGCCGGGATGTCGCTTTCATTATATAAGGTCGTTTTAATATTTAACGCGTCCATTGCCAGACCCAATGCCAAGAGAGATCCTAGGGCATCCCCATCCGGATTGAGATGGGAAGCGATCAGAACACTGCGACTATTCTTCAGTTGTTGAATGATCTGTTTCATTTTCGGGTGCAACCGATTTTAGTAGTTTCTCTATCTTCATGCCGTAATCAAACGACGTGTCATAAATAAATTTGAGTTCCGGCATATACCTAAGCCCAAGTTTGCCGGCAAGATGACGCTTGACATACCCTTTTGCACTTTGAAAGCCTTTGGCTATGTCCCCGCTTTCCTTTTTCCCCAGATAGCTGGAGTAATAAACATAGGCGGTCTTGAGATCCGATCCCATTTTAACACCTGTGATGGTTGTATTTTCGAGCCGGGGATCGCTGACTCCCTTATGGAGAAGGTCCGAAAGGACCTTTTGTATCATGCCGCCGACGCGTTCGGAACGTGAAAATGGTTTCATATTCATAAATGGATAATCTCCAGTTCACTGTCGACAATTTCCGCCAAACCCATGTCCTCGAGCATATTTAAAATCTTATCGCTTTTTGAGTTAACAACCCGCTGATCTGTGCCCACCAGTGAAAAACCGATTTCCGTTTTTTGATAGATATCATGAGCGCCTACTTCAGCCACAGACGCGTTAAAATTATTTTGAACCTGGCGAACCAGTGACTTGACAATGCTCCTTTTTTCTTTCAACGACCGGCACCCATGAATCCGGAAAGTGACAATGCCTATGCCGATAACCATATCAAATACGTCGTGTTAGGTGTTAAGTTTTAGGTTTTAAGATATGGAAGCAAGTTTCGATCCGACTCTGGACCGCACTTAAAACTTAACACCTAAAACCTAAAACCATTTTAATCCAATTCCGGCTTGATTTCTTCCGTATAATAACACTCCAGTGTGTCGCCGATCTTGAGGTCGTTGAAATTTTCGATGCCGATACCACACTCATAACCTTTCTGGACTTCTTTGACATCGTCCTTGAACCTTCTGAGAGAAGAAAGTTTTCCTTCATAGATGACGATGCCGTCCCGCAGCAAGCGAACCAGTTTGCCTCTTTCAAAGCTGCCTTCGGTGACATAACTACCCGCAATTGTACCGATTTTAGGGATATGAAACACATCGCGAATTTCCGCCCATCCCTGAGTCCTGTCTTCAAATGTCGAAGACATCAATCCCAGCATGGCATCCCGGATTTCTTTGATCACATCATAAATGACATTGTGGTAGCGAATGTCGACCTGCTCCTCATTGGCCATGTCCTGCACTTTTGGGCTGGACCGCACATTGAAGCCAACGATTATGGCGTTGGATACGGCTGCCAGAGAGATGTCGGATTCAGTGATGGTACCTGTGGCGCCATGAACGATGTTTATATTGACCTCATCATTGCTGAGACTGGAGAGAGACTCCTTGAGCGCTTCGATGGATCCGTGAACATCTCCCTTCAGGATCAGGTTGAGATCTTTTACTTCGCCGGTTTTCATTTTTTCGAACAGGCCTTCCAGGCTCAGACGGCTGGTTTTGGCCAGATCCACCGAGCGCTGTTTCCGGACCCGGTGCTGGCTGATCTGCTTGGCATCTTTTTCATCGGTTACGGAAACGAGTTCATCCCCGGCCGAGGGCACGCCTGACAAGCCGATGACTTCAACAGGCAGAGACGGTCCGGCCGAAGAGACCTGCTGTCCGAGGTCATTCAAGAGAGCACGGAGTTTTCCATAGTGTATACCGCAGACAACGGAGTCACCGGCGCGAAGCGTTCCTTCCTGGATCAGAACAGTGGCAACCGGCCCTCGGCCGGCATCGAGCTTGGCCTCTACAACATGACCCCTGGCCAGTTTGTTTGGATTGGCTTTTAACTCCAGCATTTCCGTTTGCAGGAGGATCATTTCGAGCAGGTCATCGATACCGATGTTTTTCTTTGCTGAAACCTTCACGAAGATGGTGTCACCCCCCCATTCTTCGGTTACCAGTCCGTTTTCAGACAGCTCTCGCAGAACACGTTCCGGATCTGCATTGTCTTTGTCGATCTTGTTGACAGCCACGATGATAGGCACGCCGGCAGCCTTTGAGTGATTGATGGCTTCGATGGTTTGCGGCATGACACCATCGTCGGCAGCAACCACAAGAACAACGATATCCGTGACTTTCGCACCCCGTGACCGCATGGCTGAAAAAGCTTCATGTCCGGGTGTGTCGAGGAATACAACCTGTCCTTTTGGCGTGGTGACATTGTATGCACCAATATGCTGTGTAATACCGCCGGCTTCGAGTTCTGTTACTCTTGTTTTTCGAATAACGTCCAGCAGAGAGGTTTTTCCATGGTCAACATGTCCCATGATGGTTACCACAGGGGGTCTCGTGGTGAGATTCTTTGGGTCATCCTCCACGGCTTTAAGCAAACCTTCTTCTTCGAAGGAGGCCTTTTCCAGTTCATATCCAAACTCCGTGGAAACAAGAACGGCCGTATCGAAATCGATGGTTTGATTGACCGTTGCCATGACACCCAGGCTCATCAACTTGGCGATCATTTCATTGGCCTTGATACCCATCCGTTTGGCCAGCTCTGCCAAAATAATGGTATCATCTATTTTGATCCGACGTTTAATGGCTTTTGGTGTGGTAATCTGCGGCTTCAGTCCCCGGTCCATCTTGGATTTAGCGCCTTTTTTACCCTTGCGGAGGCGTTTGGAACTGCCTGAATAGAGATCCTTGCCCTCGACCACTTCTTTTTTCCGGAAAGCTGTTTTCTTTTTAAAGAACTTCCTATCCGGTTCCACGGCTTCTGTTTTCTTGCGCCCTTTCTTTTTCTTGTCTTTTAGGGACTGTTCTTGAGCAGATGGTTCCGGTTTCGCGGCAAGGGGCTTCAGATCCGGCTGTTTTGGTTCGGCAGATGTTTTTTTGATTTCCACCGGGGCTGTTTTTTTAGGCGGCGCGGGCTTGATAATTTTTGCCGGTGTATCTTTCTTTTTCTTTTTGACCGGCTTGACAGCTCCGGGCTTTTTTCCCACGGGCGTCTCAGTTTTCAAGGGGGCTGCAACAGCCTCGTCCGGTGCAACAGTCTCTTTAGGCAATTCGGCAGCAACTTCCTTTGGCTGCTCTCCCTTTAGGACCGGTTTGCCGGCGGGTTTTTCGGTTTTCGGTTCTTTTTCTGTCGTTTCTTTTTCGGCTACGGGAGGTGCTTCTTCCACAACCTCTTCCGGCTGTGAGGGTTCCTCAATGATCTCGGGTTTTTTGACGGCTTTAACCCGACGCCTGCGTATGACGGTCGGCTTGATTCGTTTTTCTTCCAGCTTCGCCGTTTTCTTTTTACCACTGAGTTTTGCCTTGATATCCGGCAGATCTGATTCGTCAATGGCGCTCATATGGCTTTTTACAGGGTATTCAATCTCATGAAGCCTGTTGACCAGCTCGGTGTTGGTCATGTTTAATTCCCGGGCAAGTTCATATATCCTGATCTTTCCCATCCATCCCCCTTAACCTTCACGTTATAAAACGCTTAATTTTCTTGGGTGTTTTCCGCTTCCGCGTTTTCTTCTTTATCGGTACCGTTCAACGAACCTTCATCAGAAACGGTTTCCGTGCCTGGGGACCCATCGTCGGTCGTTGCCTCCACATCCAAACGTTCCTGTTCTTTCTTTTTGGCGGCGATTTTTTCCTTGGCGGCGGCCTGTTTTGCTTCAGCCAGGTGGATTCGCGCGTTTTCGATCATCGCCGCTGCTTTTTCTTCTCCGATGCCCTTTATTTGAGTGAGATCGTCAACGGAGACCTTGACAAGTTCCGCGGCTGAATAGAGCCCTTTTTCGAACAATGAATCTGCCATGGCTGTGCCTACACCAGGCAGTGCAACCAGAGAGTCATATCCACTTTTCATGGCTTCGCTGTAGCTGGACTCACTGTTGACATCCAGATGCCAGCCGGTCAGTTTAGATGCGAGCCTCACATTTTGACCGCGCTTTCCAATGGCCACGGAGAGAAATTCATCCGGAACGATTACCTCCATGGACCTGTTGTCTTCATCGATAATCACTCTGGATATTTCAGCGGGTGCCAAAGCGTTGCACACGAATTTGGCGTCATCCACATGCCAGGGGATAATATCTATTTTTTCTCCGCGGAGTTCCTGGACGACATTCTGGACACGCGATCCTTTCATTCCGACACATGCGCCCACAGGATCGATATCCGAATCGTTGGATGCAACCGCAAACTTGGCCCGAACGCCGGGCTCACGTGCGGCCCCCTTGATTTCAACGATACCCTCGCTGATTTCGGGTACTTCCGTTTTGAACAGATGTACCAGAAAATCCGGATGTGTTCTGGACAAGAGGATTTGCGGACCCCGCGATTCATGCAGAACGTCCAGTATCAGCGCACGAATCCGATCTCCACGACGATAAGACTCTCGGGGAACCTGTTCTCGGTTCGGCAGAACGCCTTCGGTATGGCCAAGGTTGACGATGATGTCACCGCGATCGACCCGCTGAACAATGCCGTTGACAATGTCTCCTTTGCGATCGATGAAACTGGAATAGACGACATCCCTTTCGGCATCTTTCATTTTTTGAATGATAACCTGTTTTGCCGACTGGGCGGCTATCCGACCAAATGTCGTAGCATCCATTTTGGTGCCGAGACTGTCCCCTACTTGGCAGTCGGGATCCAACTCACGGCCTTCTTCAAGACTGATTTGGGTTTCCGGCTCGGTCAATGTTTCCACAACCTCTTTGAACTGGAACACTTCTATCTCGCCTGTTTCTTCATAGTACTGGGCTTCTATGTCGACCTTGTTCCCGAACTTTTTCTTGGCAGCAGACCTCAGAGCTTCTTCCAATGCCTTTATTAACACCTCGACGTTGATGCCTTTTTCCCTGCTGATCTGTTCGACAACTCGTTTGATATCTGCAATAAACATCAGTTTTCTCCAGAATAGTTGATAAGCCGCGCTTTGATTATGTCCTCAAAGGGAATAGCCACAGATTTTTCCACAACCGTCAGCGTTACGACCCCATCCTTAATGCCGGTTAACGTACCTTTAAATTTTTTTTGTCCATCAATCGAACGGGAAACTTGTATTCGGACCAATTGGTCTTTAAACCGATTGAAATCATCCTGTTTTGTAAGGGGTCGATTCGATCCCGGTGACGAAACCTCCAGACGATAGCGATGGTCATTTTCGATATAGATGTCCAGCAAATCGCTCACCTGACGACTGACGGCGGCACAGTCGTCAATGCCGATACCGTCGGGTTTGTCAATATACAGGCGAAGCACTTTTCCGCCGGGTTCCATCTGATATTCCGTATGGACCAATTCAAGTCCTTCCGCATCGCAAACTGGCTCTACCAGGCGGTTTACGCTGGCAAGAAATGTCTTGTCGGACAAGGTGACAGCAGCCTGCTGTAGCGGGTCCTTCTTTTTAATACGACTTTTTATTTTCTTTTGTTTCATGTTCTACAACGTTTATCATCCAATAAAAAACGGGCAAAAGCCCGTTTCTTCTCATCTATGAAAGTTCTTTCGGTCGATATAATCTTGTCAGTTCATAGCCATAACCATTCGAAAAAAAATTATACAACGTTCATAGACAAAAGTGCTTTTCCTTTTGTACGCTACTGCCTTGGAAAAGCCGGGCATTCTTGGAGCGGGCAACGAGATTCGAACTCGCGACACCAAGCTTGGGAAGCTTGTACTCTACCAGCTGAGCTATGCCCGCTTTCCAGAAAAGCAATATCTAAGACAAAAAATGTAACCTGTCAATGCTTTTTCTTAATAACGGGAACTATTTAATAAGCTCCCTGATCTGTTCGAGCGCGTGGCGAAGTTCACTGACGGATAATGTCTGCGGAAGTTCTTCTACGAAATCCTGTTTGCTTCTTAAATGTTGCCGGGCACCTGATATGGTAAAGCCTTTCTCATAGAGGAGGTGTTTAATCCTAAGAATAAACGCCACATCCTTTTTTCGGTATAGACGCTGACCCGAAGACGTACGCTTGGGCTTGATTCTCTTGAACTCCGTTTCCCAGAAGCGGAGGACATGCGTCGGCAGCCCGAGAAGCTCGGAGACTTCTCCTATTTTAAAGTAGAGTTTGTCAGGGATTGAAACCATTGTCTGTTTCATAAGCTTCCCTACTCAGGTAAAGCAGCATTAAAATGATCAATCAACCTTTCGGATAGGCGTTTGTGGATAGTGTTTACCGTGTCGTCTTCTAGTGTTTCTTCAGGAGAGCGATAGACAATCCTGAACGAGACACTTTTTTTGCCGGCGGGGATAGGGTCGTCAGCAAAGACATCGAAGAGACTCAGTTGCTCCACCAGCCCTTCTTTCAGGTCTCTGACAAAAGTCAGCAGACTGTTGGCTTCGATATCCCTGTCGATGATGACGGTCACATCTCGAGATGTCGCAGGATATTTGGGTATCGGTCCAGCCTGCAGGCTTTCAGGTATCATGCCATAGAGCCGGTTCATGTCAAGCTCAAAATAGAATACGGTCTGCTTCAGATCATAGTTCTTCAGCACACGGGGGCGCAGTTCCCCCACCAGGCCCAGGGGTGTGTCGCCTGTAACGATCTGAGCGGCAAAGCCGTTTTTTATATAGGAACAGGTATCGACAGGCATACGGGTGAATGAGATGTTCTTGATTTTGAGCGCGTTGGACAAACCTTCCACAACACCCTTGAGATCATAGAAGTCACAGGCTGCTTCGGGAACATTCCACAAGGCATCGGTACGCGATCCGGTCCAGAGTCCGGCCAGTATTTCAATTTCATCCGGCAGATGGGTTTTCCCCTTGCCGATGAATACTTTGCCGATTTCAAAAAGCCGACAGGTCTTTGAACGCTGAGATATGTTTCGGTGGACCGATTTCAAGAGTCCTGGGAGCAGGATAGACCGCATGACGGTTTGGTCTTCCGTCAAAGGGTTCAAAATTTCCACCAGGCTTCGCCGATAATCATCCGGATGGAGCAGGAGACGATCACAGTCCATTTTATCCATAAAACTGTAATTGATGGCTTCGTCGAAGCCAAATCCGTTCATTATGGTCTTGGTGTTACGTCTATGGTGGATGATGGTCTGAGGGGTTCTTGCTTCGGCAGGAATCAATGGATAGGTGGTGGGTATGTTATCGTAGCCTGAAAGCCGTGCCACTTCTTCCATGAGGTCCTCGGGTCTTTTGATATCCACCCGAAAAGAAGGTGCTGTGACTGAGAGCACATCCTCTGTGTTCTTTTCGATTTCGAATCCGACGGAAACCAGTAAATTACGAATTTCCGTACGGCTGAAGTCCGTACCAAGGAGTCGGTTGGTTTGTTTCGTACTCAGTCCTATCGTCTGTGGCTGCGGAAGGTTTTCACATTTGTCGATGACACCGTCTAGGATGCGGCCACCGCCTATCTCGGCAATTAATCGGGCTGACCTGTCCAGCGCCACAAGAGTTCCTTGCGGGTCGATACCCCGCTCGAATCGATGAGAAGCATCCGTGTTCAAACCGAGTTCTTTAGATGTCTTACGAATACTTACCGGGTTGAAATAGGCACTTTCCAGAAGAACGTTCCGGGTGTCGGCTTCAATCTCGGAGTTCAAGCCCCCCATGACACCGGCAATGGCAACGGGTTTTTTACCATCACAGATCAACAACATGTCTTTTAAAAGGGTTCTCTCTTTTTCATCGAGTGTTGTAAACACCTCGCCTTCGGCTGCTGCCCGCACCACAATCCGGTGTTCTTCCAATCTGTCCAGGTCAAAGGCGTGCAAGGGCTGACCATATTCCATGAGAACAAAATTGGTGATATCCACGATATTGTTAATGGGTCTCAACCCGACAGAGCGAAGACGTTCCTGGAGCCAGAAAGGAGAGGGTGCCACTGTGATATTTTCAATGATTCTTGCCGCATACCTGGGGCAGAGATCTGGTGCGTCCACGGTAACGGATGTTCGGTCATGAATTTCTTTTCCGGTAACCGGCAGGGTGGTTTCCGGGCAGGAGAGTTCCTTTTTTACGATGGCGGCAATTTCACGGGCGGTACCGATGATGCTCAGGCAGTCCGGACGATTCGGGGTCAGATCGATTTCAATCATGGTGTCCGATAGATTCAACGCCGCGGAGAGAGCCTGGCCCTTGGTGAGCTTGTCGTCCAGGGTCATGATGCCGGATGTGTCTAGGCCGAGTTCAAGCTCGGCTTCACTGCAAAGCATTCCCTCTGAAGGAACTCCCCGGATGACCCCTTTCTCCAAAATCCTGTTATTGGGGAAATGGGTGCCGGGAAGCGCTAGGGGTGACAACATCCCCTCCTTGACATTGGGGGCGCCACAAACAACCGTTAGTATCCGTTCGCCAATATCGACATCACAGACTTTGAGTCTGTCTGCGTTGGGGTGGTCTTTGACGGCTGCAACGCGACCGACCCGTACGCTCTTGAGGTATTCAAACCGATCGGTTACGGCTTCCACTTCGAGGCCCGCCATGGTAAGGGCCGCCGCCAGTTCATCCGGTGCCAACTCAATAGGAACAAATGTTTTAAGCCAGTTGAGACTAACTTTCATTTAAAAGTACCTCCTAATAAAATCGGGAACCGATTTTATTAGAATTGTTGTAAAAAGCGGATATCGTTTTCGAAGAACTTTCTGATATCGTCGATGCCGTATTTGAGCATGGCAATTCTTTCGACACCCATTCCGAAAGCAAAACCAGTATATTTTCCCGAAGGATAGCCCACGTTTTCATACAGGGCCGGATGTACCATGCCTGAACCGAGAACCTCCAGCCATCCGGTCTGGGAGCAGACCCGGCATCCTTTGCCCCTGCACATGACGCAGAGAATATCCACTTCTGCGCTCGGTTCTGTAAACGGGAAAAAACTGGGCCGGAACCGCAGGCTGGTTTTTTCGTCGAACATCTGATGAACAAATGTGGTGAGAATCCCTTTCAGGTCCCCGAAGGAAATATTCGTGTCAACCAGCAGCCCTTCGACCTGATGGAACATGGGTGTATGGGTGAGATCCGAATCGCAGCGAAATACTTTCCCGGGCATCACAACCCGAACCGGCGGGGTTGTTTTTTCCATGATGCGAATCTGCAGGGGTGATGTGTGTGTTCTCAGAACGATGTCGTCCGAAACGAAAAACGTGTCCTGCATATCCCTTGCCGGATGGTTTTTAGGAAAGTTGAGTGCTTCAAAATTGTAGTAGTCTGATTCGACTTCCGGACCTTCGGCCACATCAAAACCGAGCCGGCTAAAAATATCACAGATCTCCTGCTGGATCTGCGATACTGGGTGCAGGGACCCCTTTAAAGGTGACCGGCCGGGCAGTGAGACATCGATGGCTTTTTCAGCGGTCGTGTTTGCAGCAGCAAGCTCCTGTAGGGCCTCCTGAATCGCTTTGTCTACAGCTACCCTGACCTGATTGGCTTTTTTGCCGGCATCTGGACGCTCCTCTTTGGGGAGCTGCGAGATGCCTTTTAAAACCCCGGTTATCAGACCTTTCCGGCCCAGGTATTGTACCGAAAGCGCCTGGATTTCCACAGCATTCTTGGCATTGCTAAGACTTTCCAGAAAGTCCTGTTGGATTTGCTCGATATGTTTATTCACGGCCACTCTGATAGCCTGTGCTAAATTAGTTCAGCAGCAAGACCGGCGATTTTAGAAAAACCGGATGGATCCGAAATGGCCAGATCCGCCAGTACTTTTCGATCCAATTGAATGTTCGACAGTTTCAACCCATGCATGAATTTACTGTAAGACAGATTGTTCATGCGTGCTGCAGCATTGATTCTTGAAATCCAGAGTCTCCTGAAATCACGTTTTCGAACCCTGCGATCCCGGTAGGCGTACATGAGGGCTTTGTCCAACGCATCCGCAGCTGTGCGAAACAGTTTGCTGCGTCCGGCGCGATATCCCCTGGCTAATTTTAGAACCTTGTTTCTTCTTCTTCTGGCTTTGAAGCCTCTTTTAATGCGCATTGTTAAATGTCCTCCTATAAGCGAAATAGATCATCAATGGGTTTTATCCATTGGGGAGCAGCAGTTTGATCTCCCTGACATCAGCTTTTTTGATGATCTGACCCTTCCGCAGGGATCGTTTCCGCTTGGTCGTTTTTTTTGTCAGTATATGACTGGCATGTGATTTTGAGAATGTGAATTTTCCTGTGCCTGTTTTTTTGAATCGCTTGGCAGCTGCGCGATTTGTTTTTATTTTTGGCATGTTAGCCCCTTTCATGTTTTAAGCAACTTGCTGCTTAGGAGCGACAGTGTCGCGGGATATTAAAAACCTTAAGAGGACCTTGTGCTTCTCGTGGAACGATTTTATTCTTAAAAACAGATGGCGTGAACACGGTGAATATTTCCGTTCACGCCAGAGTTTGACAACAAGTTATGATGGCTTGATTAACACATTTTGCAGCGTCACAACCCACAAAAATGTATTATTTTGGTGCCAGCACCATGGTCATGGTTCGTCCTTCGAGCTTGGGGTACTGCTCAACATTGGCATATTCTTCGGCTTGCTGTGCAATGTGAGCGAGCAATTCCCTGCCCCGGTTAGAAAGCGTAATCTCGCGACCTCTGAATACGACGGTTACCTTGACCTTGTCTTTGTTTTCGATGAACCTACTGATATGGTTCAGTTTTACCTGGATATCGTGTTCGCCTGTTTTGGGCCGAATCTTGATTTCCTTGATTTGGAAGGTGCTCTGCTTTTTTTTGGCCTCCTGCTGCTTTTTGGTCTGTTCGTATTTATATCGACCATAGTCCATGATTTTACAGACAGGCGGATTCGCATTCGGAGAAACCTCTACCAGATCGAGGCCGAAATCGCCGGCAATGGCGAGGGCCTTGTAGGTCGGAACAACACCAACCTGAGTTCCTTCCGGGTCGATGACTCTGACTTCTTTTGCTCTGATGTTCTTGTTGATATTGGTTCGGTCTGCTTTGACGTTTCTGTTTGGTCGTTTTGGAAAGGCTATACCCCCACCTCCTTATTTGGTATTTGAATTTAAAGCCGCCTTAAACTTCATTTATATGCGGCACTACGGAAAACTTTTTTTCACCCAGCCCTTTTTGGGATAGTGGATTATAAGACAACATTAAGAAATGCAAGAAAAAAATGCAAGAAAAATAAAATCGTTACACCTTTTAGGGGCTTGGGCTATAGGCTTTTAGCTGCTTATTGCTTAAACTTATGGCTTGTACTCACTCTCCAAACCTCCAACCCTGCTCTACACCCCTCCAATCCTCTTCTATAACCTACATATATTATCATCGCACGGGCAACTGTCGTCAACATCGTAAGCATACAGGATTCTCTGCTCGGATTCGGCTCTTTCCGGGGAAATGGGTTCTCCAGCTCCGGTAAGGCATATAGCAAGAAGCGCCTCTCTGTCCGGGATGGTATCCAGACCCGTTGAGAGGACCCTGCCTGTTTTCCCATCGATGACATCTGCGTCGAGGCCATTGGTTACGACCACCAGGGGAATCTGGTAAGCAGCCAAGACACGTGATGCTGCAATGGCCGGGCGGTGGCGGGTTACCAGGGATCCGGGCCCATACCGAATGATCATGGCAACGGCGTCGTTTATTAAAACGATAAAATCGATTTGAACCTGGGCGCGCTTGTCCCCGGCCGCAACAATCAACTTTCTCCGGGGCAATATATCGGACTTGTCATAGCCTTTTTTTTCAACGAGCAGTTTCGCTAGTGCCTGGCGATATCTTTCGTCATGGGTGTCCGCAATGGCCTCCCCGGTCAGATAGTCAATTTGCTCGCCAAGAAGAAGATGGTGTCCAGTCATTTGAAAATCCCCAGACGCGGTAATGCATGGCATTGTTCGGTGCTTACTTTGGTCTTTACAATCAAACCTTCTTTTGGATAAACTAATACGGTTAAATTATTTGTAAAGATGATTTGCCGGGCTGTTGATTAAAAGAATAACGTGATCACATTATGAAATCCATCAAACTTGAAGATGTTGAGCAGATTTCCGGAAAAAGGCTAAGAGGGGCGGACCGGTTTACATTTCAGTGCCGTCCGGAACTTGCCTGCTTCAACCAGTGCTGCCGAAATCTGAATTTGTTTTTGTACCCGTATGATGTGCTTCAACTCAAGCGCGGGCTGGGTATTTCCGCCGGCATATTTTTAGAAGAGTATGTCGATGTGGTAATGCGAAAGGGCAATTTTTTTCCGGATGTGCTCCTGAGAATGTCGGATGACGAAGATCGTGCCTGCATTTTTTCCGACCCATCAGGATGCCGTGTCTACAAGGATCGTCCCTACACCTGCAGAACATTTCCGGTGGAATACGGATTGCAGTATCCTGCGGAAAATCGGAAGCCTGAGTTGATCGGCTTTTTCAGACCCCCTGAATTCTGTCTGGGCCGGCAGGAGACCCATGACTGGACGCTTCAGACCTGGTCAGGCGATCAAGGGGCGGTAAAGCACCAGCAGATATCCAGAAAATGGTCGGAGGTCAAATACCTGTTCCAAAAAGATCCCTGGGGACGTGAAGGCCCCCAGGGGAACCGGGCAAAAATGGCTTTTATGGCCAGTTATAACATGGATGCCTTCAGAGTGTTTGTATTTGAGAGCAGCTTCCTGAAGCGTTACAAGGTCAAGGCTGACCTGCTCAAAAAAATCCAAAGAGACGACGCTGATTTGATGCTTTTTGGCTTTGACTGGATCAAATTGTTTGTTTGGGGAATTCCGACCAAGAAAATCCGTCTTCGTTAAATAGTGCCCATCCATAAATGGTCTTTTCACGCCCTGCCAGCGTTGGACGGCATGATTTAACTCCTCAAAATAGTACACTATTCCTGCGGGTCAAATCTCCGTCCGCCTTGGCATAACGCGAAAATCTCTATTTCTGGACGGACACTAAATGGTGGAGGATCCCGGTTGGTTGCGATGTGGAGCTTTAACAGTTCTGATTTTATCCAGGCATATCCGATCTGCAGCAACAGCGTGTCGTCCTGTCTTGCGTGTGTCAACATCGCAGTTTCCACGGTAAAATCGGATAGAAGCCCATCTTCGAAAATTTTCCTGCGAAAGGTGTCCAGATCGTATAAAGCCAGATGAAACATTCTGCCGAAGGCAAGATCCAGGGGGCCCGGTTTCAAGCGGTTTTTTATCGAAATGATTTCTAGAAGTCTGTCGTTTTGTTGGTTGTATGGAACCAATCCCTGTTTTTCGACCCATTCGCGAACTGTCTGGGTTTTTTTCTCTTCATGGCCGAGACAGTGGGATTCTTTCAGGCGGGCAAAGTGTTCGGTAATCTCGCCGGTTTCCCGGGTTCGTGATATGGCGCGTGCCAAGGGATAGATGCGGCAGGAAGACGGGCGGTCTGTGTATACACTGCAGCCGGCTGTTTCCACAAAGGGGCATCGCAACGTTACGGTGTGGACCGGTTTGAGTGCCACCACCGGAAATCCGGTTTCCGGGCCCGTGTGTTGTGTCGTATACATTTCCAGAAAACGGTTCGACGTCAATGATAGACGGTTTTTCAGTCTCAGGATATCGTACGGTGTCAAAAACTGGTTCAGATCCCGGCAGCATTCGTTGAAACAGGCAACGCAATGCGAGCAGGCGAAGCTGAATGTTTCGTCGGGTGCGATGGGTGTGATTTCGGGTTCCATATTCGCATTTTGAATGATGAATCCTGCCGGATGTCAACCCCCATAATTTCGGGTCCTGAACACTTGGAATCAGTGTCTGCCATTCGGCGGCGGGCGAATCTGTGTTCGGCCGGGTTCCGGCCGGCATGTTTCAACTACGATATGTGGTGTATAATCAAATAAATAAATCAATATATTGGACATGAAAAAAAGAGCTCAAGGGATTTAGACGCTTTGGAATCGCTTGGGCCGAAAGTTCTTGACAAGAAAAATGCTGAATGATATGCATTTGACCTTGGTCGTGGGTATCTTGCTGATATCTATAGAGATATTTCGAACGATAACCCGCTGAAAAACTAATGGAAAATGAGATGACACCGGTGCGGAAAACCCATACCGGCTGTCTTGAACCGGTAGCAGCCGGTGCACTGTCCGCAGTTCGTCAAAAGACAACGAAGACTCTGATTTGTCGAGGTTGCAGGCGACGTCAATCACAAAAGAATATCCATCGCCGGTATACAGTAGCGATGTCATGAGTGAATCTAAATTATATAGCCAAGAAACTTTTGGGGACAGAAGGGAGGTGCAATTAATTTAAGGAAGATCGATGTAAACCAATCGTAAGGACTGTCAAAAAACGAGTTGTAACAATGCTAACTTAGGAGGTGCATTAAATGCCAAGTTTTGTAATTAGCGAAAAATGTGATGGCTGTAAAGGCGGGGACAAAACCGCATGTATGTATATTTGTCCCAATGACCTTATGGTTCTCGAGCCCAATGAAATGAAGGCTTACAATCAAGAGCCGGATCAGTGTTGGGAATGTTTTTCATGTGTGAAGATCTGCCCCACCCAAGCAATTGAGGTGAGGGGTTATTCCGATTTCGTACCATTGGGAAGTAGTGTAATGCCGATGCTGGGTACTGAAGATGTTATGTGGACATGTAAGTTCAGAAACGGAACCATCAAGCGCTTCAAGTTCCCCATCCGGACAACCCCGGAAGGTGCTGCCAATGAATATGCGGGTCTGAAAGGCCAGGACATTGAAAGTCAATTTCTTTCAACTGAAGAAGCCGACGGGTATGTTATGCCGACACCCCAGGCGACGGTCTAACCGTTGTTTGATGTTAACGCATTCGTAAGCAATTCAAATAGGAAAATTTAGTTAAGGAGGATACAATATGGCATTACCGAACAAACCCATGGGAGAACTCAAGGCTGTAAGAGATCCCGAAGTTGAAGAGCGAGAAGTCGACGTTTTGATCGTCGGTGGTGGTATGGCGGCTTGCGGCTCGGCATTTGAAGTTAAAAAATGGTTGGGTGACGATCAGACCGTTCTGTTGTGTGACAAGGCAGCCATGGAGAGAAGTGGCGCCGTTGCACAGGGTCTTTCCGCCATCAATACCTATATCGGCGACAACTCGCCGGATGATTATGTCCGCATGGTCCGCAATGACTTGATGGGCATCGTTCGTGAAGACCTGATCTTTGACCTGGGTTGCCACGTGGACGATTCTGTTCATCTGTTTGAAGAATGGGGTCTGCCGGTCTGGAAGAAGACAGAAGAAGGCAAAAACCTGGACGGTAAAAAAGGAATGGCAATGGGGACGCTCAAAGGCGGAGCCAAACCTGTCCGTACCGGAAAATGGCAGATCATGATCAATGGCGAGTCTTACAAGCGGATCGTTGCCGAAGCCGCAAAAAAAGCCATTGGTGACGACAACGTCCTGGAGCGCTGCTTTATCGTAGAACTCCTCCTGGACGCCAACAAAGAAAATCAGATCGCCGGTGCGGTCGGTTTTTCCGTTCGTGAGAACAAGGTTTACATCATCAAATGTAAATCCATGATGGTTGCCTGTGGCGGCGCGGTCAATATCTACCAGCCGCGGTCGGTTGGTGAAGGCAAGGGCCGGGCCTGGTATCCGGTCTGGAATGCCGGTTCCACCTACACCATGTGTATGAAAGTCGGTGCCGAGCTTACCATGATGGAAAACCGTTTCACCCCGGCTCGTTTTAAAGACGGATATGGCCCTGTCGGTGCCTGGTTCCTGCTTTTCAAGGCCAAAACACTGAACGGCCTTGGCGAAAACTTTGCCGCAAGTGATGCTGCCAAAGCAGAGCTCGAAAAATATGCACCCTATGGAACGGCTGCCATTACACCCACCTGTCTGCGGAACCATTTGATGCTGTTTGAAATGAAAGAAGGCCGCGGTCCCATTATCATGGATACCGTGTCTGCTCTGGCGGAGCTTGGGAAAACCATGGACAAGAAAGAACTCCGGCATCTCGAATCAGAAGCCTGGGAAGACTTCCTTGACATGACCTGTGGTCAGGCCAACCTCTGGTGCGCAACCAATACCGAACCGGAAAAGAAGAATTCCGAAGTTATGCCGACGGAACCCTACCTGCTGGGATCCCACTCAGGCTGCTGCGGTCTCTGGACCTCAGGACCGGATTATGACTGGGTACCGGATTCTTATAAAATCAAGGCCGACAACGGCAAGGTTTACAACCGCATGACCACCGTCGGCGGTCTTTTTACTTCCGGTGACGGCGTTGGCGGATCGGGGCACAAGTTCTCTTCCGGGTCCCATGCCGAAGGTCGTATGGCTGTCAAGCAGTGCGTACGCTATGCAAAAGACCATGCCGATTATAGACCGGCATTGGCTCAGTCAAATGAGGAACTGGTTGACCTGGTGTACAAACCTGTCAGAACCTATCTGGACAACTACAAATACACGACCATGGAAGATGTCAACCCGGCCTATATCAAGCCTTCCGGGATGGCCTTGAGACTCATGAAAGCCACCCATGAGTATGGTGGTGGAACGGCGACCTACTACCTGACAACCAGCAAGAATCTCGAAATCATCATGGAGCTGCTCCAGGTGATGCGTGAAGACTGTGAAAGTCTGGCTGCCGGGGATCTTCATGAACTCATGCGGTGCTGGGAAATCAATCATCGTATCTGGACGGTAGAATCCCATCTGCGCCACATCCAGTACAGGAAAGAGACCCGTTATCCTGGATTCTATTATCAGGCGGATTATCCTGGCCAGGATGATGAGAACTGGTTCGCATTTGTCAATTCCAAATACGATCCAAAATCAGGAGAATGGGATGTGTTCAAGAAAGATTACGTCCAGATCATTCCTGATTAATCACAGGCCGGTTGTGCCTTAGTTAAAAACGTAAACCTCCAGGTGTCGCGAGATGCCTGGAGGTTTTTGTTAAGGTCCCCGGGTCTCAGGTGATATCCAAGGGTTTGAAGACGGCAACTAACGGCTGGAGTCATCCCAGGAGCGATAACGTTGTTTTTTTATACAGCGAATTCATTCCAGTCGTTATTTATTTTTTTCAAATAGGATATCATCTGAAGCCGTAAAGACATGTTTAAATCAATCAGAAACCACTATTGCACGGAGGGATAGCATGACAGAAGACAGAGGAGCCCCTGCTAGTGAAAGTATCATGGTCGTGGGTGGCGGTATCAGTGGGCTGACCACAGCCATAGAGGCCGCTGAAGTGGGGTACGAAGTGTTCCTGGTCGAAAAAAATCCTTACCTAGGCGGAAGAGTATCGCAGCTGAATCAATATTTTCCCAAGCTGTGTCCACCTTCCTGCGGTCTGGAAATCAATTTCCGACGGATCAAAGACAACCCCAAAATCAAGGTTTTTACACTTGCAGAAGTGGAAAGCGTGACAGGAACACCTGGCGACTACGATGTTTCGATCAAATTGGCACCCCGCTATGTGAATGAAAACTGTACCGGTTGTGGTGACTGTGCAGTGGTCTGTGAAACAGAAATTGACAGCGCTTTTGATTTGGGCATGAAGAAGATCAAAGCGGCCTATCAGCCATTTGAAATGGCGTTTCCTGCCCAGTATGTCCTGTCTCCCCAGATCATCGGCACCGATGATGCCGTGCGGTGTAAAGAAGCCTGTAAATATGATGCCATCGATCTCGAAATGGAAACCAGTACCGTGAATCTGAAGGTTGGTGCGCTGGTCTGGGCCACCGGATGGGAGCCGTACGATGCATCCAAAATCGACAATCTTGGCTTTGGTCAGTATGAGAATGTGATTACCAATATGATGCTCGAGCGGCTGGCCTCCCCCAACGGACCCACAAAGGGAACCATTCAACGCCCGTCCGATAATAAAGATATCGAGAGCATCGCTTTTGTCCAATGTGCCGGGTCAAGAGATGAGAATCATCTCCCATATTGTTCTTACATCTGCTGTATGGCTTCTCTCAAGCATGCCACGTATATCCGGGAAAGATATCCGGACGCCAAGATATACATTTTCTATATCGATCTCAGGGCCCCTGGCTATCGCTATGAAAAATTTTACAAGCGCATAAAAGAAGATGAGAATGTCTTTTTTATCAAGGGCAAAGTTGCCGAGGTCAATGAAGATCCGGAAACCAAGAACATCACCGTGGTTGCAGAGAATGCCGTAACCGGTGAAAAGATTCATCAAACCGTTGAGATGGCGGTTCTCGCAACCGGCATGCAACCGACGGCGGCCAATGCAAAACTTCCTGCCGAGTTAACATACACCGAAGACGGATTTATCATCAATGACTTCGAAAAAGGCGGCATGTTTGCAGCCGGTTGTGCCAATAAACCGGCGGACGTTGTTTCATCGAATCAGAATGCAACCGGAATGGCTTTGAAAGCGATTCAAACGTTGGTGAACAGGTAGGAGGGTATCCATGGATAAAAAGTATGGTGTGTATATATGTGAAGGCTGTGGCATCGGAGATGCCCTGGACATGAAAGCACTGTGTGAAATTCCAGAGGAAGGGGGCGTTCCGGTAAAAACGCACCCCGTCCTCTGTGGCAAAGACGGTGTTGCCCTTCTCAAGAAAGATATCGAGGAAGGTACCAATACACTCGTTATCGCGGCATGTTCGCGACGGGTGAATTTTGACGTGTTCCGGTTTGACGGCTGTATTGTGGACCGCGTGAATTTACGGGAACAGGTGGTCTGGTCTCATCCCCGCTCTGAATTTCCGGCATTGACCGAAGATCAAAAGGGAGACGAAGAACACTTCGACCGACTGGAGATGCTGGCCCAGGACTACATCCGCATGGGAATGGCGAAAGTTAAAAAAATCGATCTGCCGGAACCATACAAACTGGACAACTTCAGTCGAAAAATCCTAGTGATCGGGGGTGGTGTCACCGGCATGTCGGCGGCTCTCGATGCGGCCAAGACGGGCTATGAGGTCACCATTATCGAAAAACAAGGCCTGCTGGGAGGAAATGCCAATAACTGGCGTAAACAACTGCCGCTGAAAAGTCCCTACGAAGAATTGATCCCGCCGGTTGCGGCAAAGATGATACAGGAAGTGGAATCCAGCTCGAACATTACCGTAAAGACGGAAACGGTGGCCGCCCGAATTGCCGGCGAGCCGGGAAACTTTATCGTCACGTTTAAGAAGCCGGGTGAGAAGATTGAGTTCGATGTTCCTTATCCGCTTCCGGACGAGATGAAAGTGGATGATAAGGGTAAAGAATTGAATGCTGAGCAACTGCATGAAAAATTCATGGAATACAATGTGGGCAAGAACGACATCCTCAAGATCGATCCAAAAGGGGAAGCCTTTGGTGCCGTGATTCTGGCGGCTGGCTGGCGGCCCTATAAACCCAAGGAAGGTGAGTTTTCCCATCTGGGGTTTGGAGAACTGCCGGATGTCGTGACCAATGCCCAATTTGAAGAGATTGCCAAAAAGGGTAAAATCGTCAGACCTTCGGACGGCAAGGAAGCCTCGTCGGTGGTTTTTGTTCAGAGCCCGGGGGCCGGCGATGATGACAGCGATTTCGAATATGCGGGGTCGGTCACCAGCCTGGTGGCGCTGAAACAGGCCAAATACGTCAGGGAAGATTTTCCCGAAGGAAAAGCGTTTCTGTTTTACCAGCATATGCGGACGCCCGGTCTGAGCGAGAATTTTTACAAGAGCATACAGCAGGATCCCGGTATTTTTTTGACAAAGGGTGAGGTAACGAAGGTCTCCAAAAACGGTAACGGCCTCATTGTCGAGGCCGAAAATACGCTTCTGGGAGACAAGGTACAGGTCAAGGCAGACATGGTTGTTCTCGGAACCGGTATGGTACCGGTCACCAAAGACGACCCGGTGGTCAATCTGGCCTATCGCCAGGGACCAGGATTCAGGGATAATGCTTTGTTCCAGGACTATGCGGATTCGAACTTCATCTGTTTTCCGTACGAGACCCAGCGGACCGGTATCTATGCCGCCGGCGGCATCCGACGCTCGCTTACCGTGGAAGAATCCATGGAAGATGCTTCCGGCGCGGCCTTAAAGGCGATTCAATGCATTAATTCGGCCAACCGGGGTGTTTCCGTTCATCCAAGATCCGGGGACATGACTTTTCCGGATTTCTTCTTCCAACGCTGCACCCAGTGCAAGCGCTGTACCGAGGAGTGTCCTTTTGGTGCCCTGGATGACGATGAAAAGGGAACTCCCAAGCCGAATCCGACCCGTTGCCGGCGCTGTGGTACCTGTATGGGGGCCTGTCCGGAGCGGATCATCGGTTTTGCCGATTACAACATCGACAGTATCGGCTCCATGGTCAAATCCATTCAAGTGCCTTCCGAAGATGATTACGACGAACCCCCCATGCGTATACTGGGGCTTGTCTGTGAAAACGATGCCTACCCGGCCCTGGATATTACGGGGCTCAACAGGATGTCCTATTCCGCAGAGGTTCGATTTATCCCGGTTCGGTGTTTGGGGTCTGTAAATGTTATCTGGATCAAAGATGCCCTGTCACAGGGGATGGACGGTGTTTTCCTGCTGGGGTGCAAACATGGTGATGACTACCAGTGCCATTTTGTCAAGGGCAGCGAACTGGCGGAAGTCCGTATGAAGAAGATCGGTGAAGCCCTGTCGAGTCTGGCTCTGGAGAATGAACGTGTTGCGCAGTTCCAGATAGCCATCGATGAATACGACAAGATTCCACAGATCGTGAATGATTTTGCAGAAATGATCGAAGATCTTGGCCCGAACCCGTTCAAGGGCTTTTAACCTGGATATTTTGCGTTCAAAGTTTTGTGAACATGAACACGTCATCCAAAGAGGAGGTACTCATATGGCGGATGCATATGTTATTGAGCCTGATATAAGCTTTATCAATGAGGTTAAAGGGCTTGGCGGCGGAGATCTGAAAAAATGTTTTCAGTGTGCGACCTGCTCGGTAGCTTGCCCGATATCACCCGACAACAAACCGTTTCCCAGAAAAGAGATGATCGCAGCTTCCTGGGGACTTAAAGAAAAACTGGTGGGAAACGGCGATATATGGCTTTGCCACAACTGCGGGGATTGCACCACCCTTTGTCCCCGTGGAGCGAAACCCGGGGATGTGCTGGGAGCGATTCGGGCCTATGCGGTTACCGAGTACGGACCGGTAAAGGCCATGGGCAAGCTCATCAATGATCCCAAAAAGCTGCCGATTGTATCTGGGCATTCCAGCGCTTCTGTTTCTGGTGCTGGGGCTTGTCACCGGTTTTCTCAATTTTCACCCGGGGGGAGACAGGATCGTTCATGATCACTTTTTCTCCACCTGGCTGGTGGATATGGTGATGCTGCCAGCGGCAGCCTGGGCGGTTATCAATTTTGCCCTGGGTTTGAAGCGTTTTCTGAACGATATGCACCAGAATGCGTTACAGGAAGGCAAAACCGATATTGAAAAAATCGATCCCAAAGGCATGATTATGGGATTGATCCGTATCATCCCTGCCATCCTGAAACATGACAAGTTTAATGAGTGCAGTGAAAATAAAGATCGTGCCACGGCGCACATGATGGTTTTGTTTGGATTCATCGGATTGTTTATTGTGACCAATATTTTCTTTGTGGCGATATATGGGCTGCAGATACATGGACCTTACAGCCAGATGAATCCGGTCAAATGGCTTGGCAATGTGAGTGGTGTGGCCTTGATCATCGGCAGTCTCCTGATGATCCGCAGCCGGATGTCCAAAAAAGACCAGGTGTCGGCATATAAAGACTGGTGGCTGGTGGGATGGGCTTTGGCGTTAGGTGTTACCGGTATGGGAACCCAGGTGACTCGTCTGTTAGGCCTGGCAGGAATATCCTATACGGTATATTATATCCATTTGATGTTTATCTGGAGTCTTTTCTTTTTCATTCCCTACTCGAAACTGGCCCACCTGGTGTATCGAACCACGGCCATGGCCTATAACGAGTACATCGGTCGAAAATAAAACCGCTATGAGGCGGTTTTATTTTCGACTTGGCGGCTGCGCCGCTAAAAAATTAATATAAAAAAAGGGTGACAGTAATGTCACCCTTTTTTTTAGTTTTAATAGCGGCGAAGCCGCGACAGATTAAATTCGCCGACGGCGAATTTATTTTAGTTGCCCGTTGCGGCCTTATGGGTTTTGATCTCGACCTTTTCGTCCAATCCTTCATAGTATTCTCTGAGGATTGCCACAACTTCGTCTCGGCCGAAGTGATCCGGCAGTTCCTGGCCCTCGGAAAGCATCTTTCTCAGCATGGTTCCGGAGAGCAGCACACGATCTTCCTTGCCATGCGGGCAGGTTCTCAGGGAAGCCATACCGTCGCATTTGAAGCAATAGAAGGTCCAATCGATTTTGAGCGGTGTACAAAGAAGTGCTTTTCCAGGTTCTTCCGGAGTGGGAATTTTGTCGAAAATGGTTTGGGCTTCGAACATGCCGTAAAAATCGCCCACGCCGGCATGATCGCGTCCGATAATCATTTTGGAACAGCCATAATTCTGGCGGAAGGTGGCATGGAGCAAGCCTTCTCTCGGACCGGCATAGCGCATGTCCAGAGGGTAACCACCCTGAATGACGTTCTTTTCCACAAAATAGTTCTTCACGAGGGCATCGATACATTTGACACGGACCGAAGCCGGAATGTCGCCGGGTTTCAGATTGCCCACCAGGGAATGAATGTAGACACCGTCACAGACCTCAACGGCAATCTTGCATAGATATTCATGGGACCGATGCATGGGATTTCGCAACTGCAGGGCAGCCACGTCACTCCATCCTCTTTCTTCGAACATCCTTCGGGACTCTTCGGGGCGCACGTAGACACCCTTGTAGCGGGTGGGGTATTCCGCTTCACTCAACACCTTGACCGGCCCTGCCAGATTGACCGCTTTTTGATCCATGACCATCTGGACACCGGGGTGATCTTCCTTGGCAATTTTCCAGAAATCCGCTGCCGTGGGGGTTCCTTCACCCATATAGCATTTTTCACATTCAAAGGTCTTGTCTGCCTCGGACATCTCAAATTTCTCGGTGACCTTCATGGTTGCCATGATTTCGTCCCCTTCGGGATCGTACAGGGCAATCTCATCGCCGATGTTGATGGCATCCGCATCTTCCTTGGAGACATCCATGGTGACGGGAATCGGCCAGAATGTACCGTCCGCCAGCAGATAATCTTCACAGACACCTTTCCAGTCGGCTTTGGTCATAAAACCGGTGAGTGGGCTGAAACCGCCGATACCCATCATAATCAAATCACCTTTAACGCGTGGAGAAATCTCGATTTTCTTGAGACCTTCCGCTTTTGTCTTTTCCGCCTCCAACGCAGCGCCTTCAAGCAGGCAGCAGGTCAGACCTTTTCCACCATGAGGGGGAATCAATTGTGCCATTGTTTCTTTCTCCTTTCATTGGTTTAATTTTTATCTGTGAACACAGATATGCCTTCGAATGATAACCGAAGGCTATGAGTTATAAAGGAAGCATGGATTTGTCAAGCGTAATCGGAGTTGACACTTAAGCATGCATGCTGGCGGCACATTCGTTTTTGCCCAGGTCCATGTTGTCCGCCTCCTCGGCATCGACGTGAACGAGGCCGGCATTGATTTCACGGATCTTGGCATATTCTTCGGGCTGGGGCCGCATATTCGACTGGATAAAATCGAAAAATGTGCTTTCATCCGTGATGCCGTAAATGGAGGCATTGATTTCTTTTGATTTTTCCGAGGGTCTCGGCAAAAACAAGGTCTTGATTCGCCTCTTTCCAATCCATGTAGTGACCGGGCAGCACCAGGATCGAATCATCCAGTGTCATGATTTTTTCGGTCATGGTTTGAAACAGCATCCTGGACCAGTCCTTTGCCATGCCTCCCAGGTCCGGCCGCCCCATGGAAAAAATGAAAATCGTGTCGCCGGACACAATAAATTTGTCATCGATGAGGTAGGAGGTGCTGCCGGGGGTATGCCCGGGTGTGTGAAGGGCCTTGACAAGCGGGCCGCCGCTGGTGAAACTGAACTGGTCGCCATTGTTTACGGGTGTATAATCAATGGCTGCGCCTTGAAAATCGGCCGGTGGGACAAGAACTTCGGTTCCCAGGGTCTGCTGAAGCATGGGGCCCCCGGAGATGTAATCCGCCTGTCTGTGCGTTTCAAAGGTCTTGGTGATGCGGCACCCTTTTTCATCTGCAAATGCTTGATACGCGGCGATATTCTTAGCCGGATCAAAGAGCATCATTTCTTTTCCGCAAATCAATCCATAGCTGCAGGATGCCTTTCCGGGCCGTCGGAACTGATACAGTTCATAGTCGGTTCCGGCGGCGACGCGGACAGGGGCCAGGTAGATTTCCCCAGGCCTTGATGCCCACCAGCATGTGCGCCACATCTGTGTGGCCATGATTGACCAGGATTTCCCCCACATATTTGGAAGAGCCTTCCTTGGCGCAGACAATACGCAGTTTTTTACCCTTGGGTACTTTTGCGACACTTTCTTCTTCATGCTCGATGAATTCCATGTAGGGAACATTGATCATCTCGATGGGATAGGGCCCTTCCACTTTGAACCTGCCAAACTCTTCCTCGTTACGGACGTCCAGCAGAAGAAAGGTTTCTTTGGAAACGAGCCATTCAAACAGATCCTGTGCGGTGAAAGATTGTACGGACATGGGTGCACCTCATGAAATTGATGATTTCGAAAAACCGAAATCATCTGGTGTTAAGTGTTAGGTTTTATGTTTGTAAATACAATTACTTCGGCAATAACGTCAAACAACCGCTCCAACTTGCAAATAGCGTTCGTAAGGAACACCAGTGAAAAGGTTGGTTTGAATGACCGGCTATAAGAACAATACTTTCAATGGAATCTTGCAGAAAATTAACATTGAAACAAGAAAAAAATAGGGAAAGGCGGTGTGCCTTTCCCTATAACACCACTAATCCAAAAGAATTATGGATTAGAACTGGACTGTAAAACCGACACTCACCGAGTCTTCTTTCAAGGTGGACTCCAGTGTTGCCATATCGGAAGCAGAGGTTTCTTTGATGGTTTCTTCGAAACCGTGCATGTAGGAGATGTTGACGGCCATTTTGTCGGTGAACTTGTAGCCGGCACCCAGGGTCAAATGGTGCTCGATGATGGCCGGGAATCCGATGATACGGAAGAATTCATAGTTGACATTGTTAACATCTGTGCCCTGGACATCGGTGCTGACCCATGGGATTGAAGCCATTATGTTCATTGACCGGATTCTTGCCGTAGTTGTATCCGATTCTCAAGGCCAGGGCCCGGGTGACTTTGTACTGGGCGCCCACGGCAAATACCCACTGATCATCCCAGTCGAAATCCTTGTACCCATCGGCGTCCGACCAGTTGATCCATTTGGTGTTGAACTCCACCAAAAGGGAATCGTTGGGCTCGGCCGACACACCGAACGCCAGGGTCTGGGGTGCCTCCAGGTCCAGATCGTCAAAATCGCCGATCCTCCATCAAAGTCGAACACATTTTCGTGGGTCACCTTCTGGGGTGTGGTGTAGGACACGCCAAAATTGAATATATTGAAATGGTAAAGTGCGCCGAGCTGGGCACCATACGCATACCCGTGCGCGCCGCCGGTCCCCAGATCCAGGTTCTGGTAGCTGACGCTCAGGGAGGCGCCCACAGAAAAGTCATTTGTGACCAGATAGGCCAGGTTGGGGGCAAATTTCATGACCTCCAGCTTGGTGTACATATCCTGATACTGGGGATCCTCTTCCTTGTAGTTGACGCCCATGCCCGATACGCCATAGGCGCCGATGCCAAACCGCAGACGGGAAGTCAGGGGCGTGCTGATGCCGATGGCCGGAACCACAAACGGGTCCATCTGGCTGTCGGATTTCCCGACCCCCTGGCCCATGTTGGAAAAATCCGCTTTTGAATCCACGGTGGGGTCGAAGTAGGTTCCGGCAAAGGTGGCCTCGGATCCCGGGCAGTAGGCCCCGAAACACATGGCCGCCGGGTTGGCAAATATGGCACTGATGGAATCCTGGGGAGAAGCCACACCGACGCCCCCATGGATCTCGAAATGGGTCCGACGCCGATGAGGTTGTCGCCGTTGGTAGCCCAGGCTGCGCCGGCGCTCATGGCGACAATGGTAAATATAGCAATAATAATGGTTAAATTTTTCATGTTAATAACTCCTTTATGTAAGTTAGCTTTGACGCCCGGATAATAGCTTAAATTTCCATTCCCGCTAGCATATCACCGCTCTTAAATTGGCAGATATCTTTTCTGTTGTAGGAGCGACACTGTCGCGATTTATAAAATCGTGGAACGATTTTATTTTGGCACCAGGGCGTCCGCGATCATGGACGACAGGAATTTTACCTCTACATTCATCTTGTAATGATCGTTCAGGTCGCTCAACTGGCTATGGCAGTTTTCACAGGCCGTCGCCAGAATTTTGGCCTCTGTCTTTTTGACCTGATCCGCTTTGACGCGGGCCGATTTCATGCGGAAGTCGATGGTTTCCTCCCCCAGGGCCACCAGACCGCCGCCGCCGCCGCAGCACCAGTTGTATGTCGGCTCGGGTGACATGTCTCTGAAGTCTTGTGTCAAGCGGCTCAGGATATAGCGGGGTTCGTCCATGACACCGGCATTGCGTGCCAGCTGGCAGGGATCATGATACGTGATGGCGGTATTGAATTTGGCCGGATCGATATTGATGCGACCCTCTTTAAGATAGCGGGCATGGACTTCCGTGATGGCGGAGACCTTGAACGGCTGCTTTCCGGAGAGCTGTTTCATGACCCGGAAGGCCGTGCCGCATTCGCAGATGCAGACTTCCTTGACCTTGAGGCGCAGGGCCTCGTTGATAATTCGATCCAGTATGAGCTTGGTCTTGGTGGGATCCCCCACGAAGGCGCCGAAATTGACAGCCTCGAAGAAACTGAGGGTCCAGTTTTCTCCGGCGGCGTTGAAAATGGCCGCGGCCGGTATAATGGAATGAGCGCCTGCCAGGGCGACATACAGGATGTCCGCTCCCATGACATCGACGGGAATAACGCTGTCACCGGCTTCCGCTTTCCATTTTTTGACGACGTCTTTCTCCAGATGTTTAATGCCCTGGAGGAAGCCTTCCTTGAAAAGATCGATGGATTTTCCCTTTTCAACGGAGGTATCAGCCAAAAGCGTCAGGATTTCAGGTTCGGCATTGGCACCGATGAGCAGCAGCTTGGCAATGGACATGAGCATCTGGGTGTCGATACCGAAGGGACAATAAACCATGCATCGCCTGCAGCCGGTGCAGGAATATGCCGCTTCAAAAAGTTCCTCCAGCGCCACATCGGTTAATTCCTTGGATTCGCTGAGGGCCGGCCAGAGTTTTCCTCTGGCTTTGAAATACTTTTTGTAGAGCCTGCGGATGATTTCGCCACGGTAGGCAGCGATATGCTTGACCTGTCCGGTGGATGCGTAGACGTGGCACGCTTCTGTACAGACACCGCAGCGGGTGCATGTTTCCAGGTAAAGCCGCATGGCTTCACTGAGCTTGCTTTTAAAAAGTTTCAATAGTTCGTTTTGGGTATTCTGGTCCATGGGTTTAACCTCTCCGCAGTTTGTTTATCGGCAACGATAAAAAGGCGTGCATGCTTTGACTGAACGGGAAAAAAATGAGAAACAGATTGGCAAGAAAAACATGCAGTATCAGCATAAAAGAATGGCCTGAAAACGTTGCGTTGTAGGGCAGTTCCGGTCTGAATGTCATCAGGCTCATGAAGTAAGCCCGATAATCTTCCAGGGAGAGTTCACCATAGTCATACCACCTTCTGGCCCAGTCCATTTGACTTCCAAACAGGACGATCAAAAACAGCAGGATGAGCAGATAGTAGTCTTCCGGCACCGACAGTTCCCGGACAGGAGAAGAAAACCGGCGAAACAGGAAGAAAAGCAGCGATACCACCAGTGTCAAACCGACAAACCCTTTTCCGAGAAACGGTTCATGGGGAATTATCTGAAACAAACTCAGATCCCAGACCAATTCAAGATGACCGATAAAGAGCAGTACCAGTCCGGCATGGAACAGGATAAGAAACACCCATAAAACCGGCTTGTGCCTCCGAACGGTTGGGAAAAAGAACGTGTCATACAGGGTCCCAAGCCATTTGGCTTTTTGCTCAGGATAGATTTGAAGCGTCGTGGGGTGCTTGGGCCCCTTGAAAATCTTGATAATCCGGACAAGTGTTCCCAGGGCGAAGATACCAACGGCAAGATAGACCATGGGTACCAGAATAATGTAGAAAATTGTTTGCAAGACACCTCCTGTACATTAGAACTCGTCATGCGAAGTTATTGTCAGTAAAGTTGACCACTTAAACGAAACATGCAGATGCAGGCCTAACGTTTGCGTTGAATATAAAATTTTATTTCGTTGCCATCCTGTTCACTCTTGAGAATTTCGTTTCCGCTGGTTTTTGCCCAGGCGGGAAAGTCGGTCAAGGAGCCCGGGTCGGTGGTTACGGCTTCCAGAACCTGACCGATTTCAACTTCTTTGATACCCTTGCTGACTTTGACAACCGGCATGGGGCAGGCCAGTCCTTTTAAATCCAGTGATTTATCGACTTTAATGTCATCGCTCATGATATACCTCCTGTTGTTGTGTGTTTTCTTGGTTAATTTTATAGGTGATTGTTATACAATTTAATGAAAAATATTGACGCCATTGTCAGATTCCGGGTTGTGCTACAGGAACAGCTGAATTTTGCTGTCGGCGGCCTCTGCCAGAAATGTGGCCACACCGACATATTGAACGCCTTCGTAGGCGATCATCTCTTCCCGCTTGAACCCCATGAGGCCCATGGACATTTCGCAGATAAAAATTTTGACTCCCAACTCTTCCGCCAGTGCAATCATTTCTTCCAGGGAGGCCACGTTTTTCTGTTTCATCAAAGATTTCATCATGGCGGTTCCCATGCCACCCATGTTCATCTTGGACAGCTTGACCTTGCCGGCGCCTTTTGGCAGCATGGCACCGAACATCTTTCCCATGGTGTCCTTGCCGCCGACGGTTTTGTTTTTGTCTCGCAGGATCGGGGTTCCCCAGAAAGTGAAAAACATCACCACTTCCATGCCCATGGCCGTGGCACCGGTGGCAATGATAAAGGCTGCCAGGGCCTTGTCCAGATCACCGCTGAAAACGATCATGGACAGTTTATTAGACGGTGTTTGGCTTTTCATCGCGTCCAGCTGTGCTTGTAGCTGGGCAACCTGTTCTTCCAAGTTTGACATGTTAGCCTCCTTTAAATTGTTGATAGAATAAACGATATTATTTATATAAGAATAAAGAGTGGTTAATAAATTTGCATATGATATATTAGTGCTTATTGTGAACTATATGTCATAAATTTTTTTAAACCATGAGCTCCTTGACAGACTCCATGGAGGCTTTCAAGAGTTCGAGATTGGTAATCATGGTTTTGCGCTGCTCCGGTTCCATCTGCTGCAAGACTTCCATATGCATATCATTCAAAAATCTATTGATATCGATTTTATTTTGGTACCAGGGCACTGCGACGATCATGGACGACAGGAATTTTACCTCCACATTCATCTTGTAATGATCGTTCAGGTCGCTCAACTGGGTATGGCAGTTTTCACAGGCCGTGGCCAGAATTTTGGCCTCTGTCTTTTTGACCTGATCCGCTTTGACGCGGGCCGATTTCATGCGGAAGTCGATGGTTTCCTCCCCCAGGGCCACCAGACCGCCGCCGCCGCCGCAGCACCAGTTGTATGTCGGCTCGGGTGACATGTCTCTGAAATCTTGTGTCAAGCGGCTCAGGATATAGCGGGGTTCATCCATGACACCGGCATTGCGTGCCAGCTGGCAGGGATCGTGATACGTGATGGCGGTATTGAATTTGGCCGGATCGATATTGATGCGGCCCTCTTTAAGATAGCGGGCATGGACTTCCGTGATGGCGGAGACCTTGAAGGGCTGCTTTCCGGAGAGCTGTTTCATGACCCGGAAGGCCGTGCCGCATTCGCAGATGCAGACTTCCTTGACCTTGAGGCGCAGGGCCTCGTTGATAATTCGATCCAGTATGAGCTTGGTCTTGGTGGGATCTCCCACGAAGGCGCCGAAATTGACAGCCTCGAAAAAACTGAGGGTCCAGTTTTCTCCGGCGGCATTGAAAATGGCCGCGGCCGGTATAATGGAATGGGCGCCTGCCAGGGCGACATACAGGATGTCCGCTCCCATGACATCGACGGGAATAACGCTGTCACCGGCTTCCGCTTTCCATTTTTTGACGACGTCTTTCTCCAGATGTTTAATGCCCTGGAGGAACCCTTCCTTGAAAAGATCGATGGATTTTCCCTTTTCAACGGAAGTATCAGCCAAAAGCGTCAGGATTTCAGGTTCGGTATTGGCACCGATGAGCAGCAGCTTGGCAATGGACATGAGCATCTGGGTGTCGATACCGAAGGGACAATAAACCATGCATCGCCTGCAGCCGGTGCAGGAATATGCCGCTTCAAAAAGTTCCTCCAGCGCCACATCGGTTAATTCCTTGGATTCGCTGAGGGCCGGCCAGAGTTTTCCTCTGGCCTTGAAATACTTTTTGTAGAGCCTGCGGACGATTTCGCCACGGTAGGCAGCGATATGCTTGACCTGTCCGGTGGATGCATAGACATGGCACGCTTCTGTACAGACACCGCAGCGGGTGCATGTTTCCAGGTAAAGCCGCATGGCCTCATTGAGCTTGCTTTTAAAAAGTTTCAATAGTTCGTTTTGGGTATTCTGGTCCATGGGTTTAACCTCTCCGCAGTTTGTTTATCGGCAACGATAAAAAGGCGTGCATGCTTTGACTGAACGGGAAAAAAATGAGAAACAGATTGGCAAGAAAAACATGCAGTATCAGCATAAAAGAATGGCCTGAAAACGTTGCGTTATAGGGCAGTTCCGGTCTGAATGTCATCAGGCTCATGAAGTAAGCCCGATAATCTTCCAGGGAGAGTTCACCATAGTCATACCACCTTCTGGCCCAATCCATTTGACTTCCAAAAAGGACGATCAAAAACAGCAGGATGAGCAGATAGTAGTCTTCCGGCACCGACAGTTCCCGGACAGGAGAAGAAAACCGACGAAACAGGAAGAAAAGCAACGATACCACCAGTGTCAAACCGACAAGCCCTTTTCCAAGAAACGGTTCATGGGGAATTATCTGAAACAAACTCAGATCCCAGACCAGTTCAAGATGACCGATAAAGAGCAGTACCAGTCCGGCATGGAACAGGATAAGAAACACCCATAAAACCGGCTTGTGCCTCCGAACGGTTGGGAAAAAGAACGTGTCATACAGGGCCCCAAGCCATTTGGCTTTTTGCTCAGGATAGATTTGAAGCGTCGTGGGGTGCTTGGGCCCCTTGAAAATCTTGATAATCCGGACAAGTGTTCCCAGGGCGAAGATACCGACGGCAAGATAGACCATGGGTACCAGAATAATGTAGAAAATTGTTTGCAAGACACCTCCTATACATTATAACTCGTTGTGCGATTGAAAATAAAGATTCAGATGAAAACGCTAACGTTTACGTTGAATATAAAATTTAATTTCGTTGCCATCCTGTTCACTCTTGAGAATCTCGTTTCCGCTGGTTTTTGCCCAGGCAGGAAAGTCGGTCAAAGAGCCCGGGTCGGTGGTTACGGCTTCCAGAACCTGGCCGATTTCAACTTCTTTGATACCCTTGCTGACTTTGACAACCGGCATGGGGCAGGCCAGTCCTTTCAGATCCAGTGACTTGTCGACTTTAATGTCATTGCTCATGATATACCTCCTGTTTTTGTGTGTTCTATTGGTTTGTTTTATGGTGATTGTTATAAAATTGGCTGAAAAATAGTTCTGCCATTATCAGCTTCCGGGTTTCCTTATATGAACAGCTGAATTTTGCTGTCGGCAGCCTCTGCCAGAAATGTGGCCACACCGACATATTGGACGCCTTCGTAGGCGATCATCTCTTCTCGCTTGAACCCCATGAGGCCCATAGACATTTCGCAAATAAAGATTTTGACCCCCAACTCTTCCGCCAGTGCAATCATCTCTTCCAGGGAGGCCACGTTTTTCTGTTTCATCAAAGACTTCATCATGGCGGTTCCCATGCCGCCCATGTTCATCTTGGACAGCTTGACCTTGCCGGCGCCTTTTGGCAGCATGGCACCGAACATCTTTCCCATGGTGTCCTTGCCCCCGACGGTTTTGTTCTTGTCCCGCAGGATCGGGGTTCCCCAGAAAGTGAAAAACATCACCACTTCCATGCCCATGGCCGTTGCACCGGTGGCAATGATAAAGGCTGCCAGGGCCTTGTCCAGATCACCGCTGAAAACGATCATGGACAGTTTGTTGGATGGTGTTTGTCCTTTCATTGCGTCCAGCTGAGCCTGTAGCTGCGCAACCTGTTCTTCCAAGTTTGACATGTTAACCTCCTTTAAATGTTGGTAGTATAAACGAAATATTTATTTTAAATATAGATAGTTAATAATATAAATTGCTATATTAGTGCTTATCATGAACTATAAGCATAAAAAATTTTAAACCATGAGCTCCTTGACAGACTCCATGGAAGCTTTCAAGATCTCGAGATTGGTAATCATGGTTTTGCGCTGCTCCGGTTCCATCTGTTGCAAGACCTCCATGTGCATATCATCTAGAAATCATTGATTTCATTGAGTTTTTTTTGTCCTTTAGCGGTCAGGCGCAGCAAGGTGACGCGTGAGTCTTCAGGGTCGGAAAATTTTTGGATCAATTCCTTGTGGACCAGACCCGACACGATCTTGGATATCCTGCTTTTGACAAGATTCATCTTCAAGGCAATCCCTTTAGGTGTCAGATAGCGTTCTTCGCCGAACAGCGACAGACAACGCAGCTCGGCATCCGGAAGACCGAACCGCTCACACTGGTACTGCAGCCGTTCCTGGCAGCACTGAAACAGTTTGGCTATAAGCCCCTGAAATTGAACAATTTGATTGTCTGACGCACGATTTCGATTGGTTTCTCTTGTAAAGTTCATAGCATGAACTATATCGCAGACAGAAGAGATGTCAAGTTTTTTTTCAGAGCAGATAAAAAAAGAATTTCAGGTCCGGAGCAATATGAACATTATCTCATATCAAATGGTTGTAAAATTTTAAATAAGCGGTATAAATACCATTATGAACCATCTCATGTTTACTGATTTATAGCCGTTGTTTGACGTTATTTGCCGAAGCAGTTTCGGAACGTTATTCTGAAAAACAGTATAACAGGAGGTCGGAATGAAAAACGGTTGTATGGGAAAGGTTCTCTGGGTCGACTTGAGCCGTAAAAAAATCCGCGAAGAGCCGATCCCGGAGGCACAGTACCGGAAATACCTGTCAGGGATCGGACTGGCGTCAAAACTTCTCTATGACCACATTCCTGCGGGTGCCGATCCTTTGGGGCCTGAAAATATTCTGGGATTTGTCTCCGGTCTTTTGACCGGCAGAACTATATCGCAGAGAAAGGAGCGATGTCAAGTTTTTTTTCAGCGCAATGAAAAAATAGAATCTTCTGTTTCTGCGTGTCCGAGAGTTTTTAATATAGAGATTGTTCAATTGTACATAGCGCTGTACTGAGATGAAGAGCTGGTGTTGTAAAAATTTTAATAGGCGTGTATAAAGATACCAGCCTGAAGAAGACCGAGCGTTCATTGATTTCACAGGAGGTCAGAATGAAAAACGGCTGTATGGGAAAGGTTCTCTGGGTCGACCTGAGCCGTAACAAAATCCGCGAAGAGCCGATCCCGGAGGCACATGTACCGGAAATACCTGTCAGGGATCGGACTGGCGTCAAAACTTCTCTATGACCACATTCCTGCGGGTGCCGATCCTTTGGGGCCTGAAAATATTCTGGGATTTGTCTCCGGTCTTTTGACCGGCACCGGGAGCCTGTTTGCGGGCCGGTGGATGGCTGTGGGGAAATCCCCTTTGACAGGCACATGGGGGGATGCCAATTGCGGCGGCAATTTTTCTCCGGCCATTAAGCGATGCGGATATGACGGCATCTTTTTCTTGGGTATCAGTGAAAAACCCGTCTATTTGTTCATCGACAAAGACGGGGTGTCTCTGCGTGATGCAGCCGGCATATGGGGCCTGGATACCAAGGAGACGGAAAACAGACTGAGAGAGGATGCCGGCTGTACCCACGCCCGGATTGCGTGCATCGGCCAGGCCGGTGAAAAAATGTCTCTTATTTCAGGCATTGCCAACGATGGCGGCCGAATGGCGGCACGTTCGGGACTGGGTGCCGTGATGGGGTCCAAGAGATTAAAAGCCCTGGTATTGTGCGGGGCCGGCCGCATCCGATCCCATGACAGCCCGACCATAAAAAAACTGAGCCGCCAATGTAATGAATCCATACAGTTCATGCCGCCATTTCCGCCCGCCTTTGTACTATCGTATATGGGAGCCTTCCTGAGATCCTTGCCGGCGCAGCCCAACACTGAAATGATGCAATTTAACACGATCTATAAAATCATGCTCAAAAAGTGGGGAACCGCCAGCCTGAACCAGATCCTGATAGAGATCGGTGATTCACCCATCAAGAACTGGAAGGGGAGCAACGAAGATTTTAAACCGGAAAGATCGGCCCGGCTTAACCCGGAAGTGTTTTCAGACTGCGTGGTGGTCAAGTACCATTGTTACGCGTGTCCACTGGGTTGCGGCGGCCTTTGCAGCAAACCGGGAAAGTTCGAAGAGACGCACAAACCCGAATATGAAACAGTGCTGGCTCTGGGCGGTCTGTGTATGAATGACAATCCGGACGCTATTTTTTATCTGAACGAAAAACTGAATCGGGCCGGCATGGACAGTATCTCAGCAGGGGGTACGGTGGCGTATGCCATCGAGTGTTTCGAAAAAGGCATTCTTTCAGAGCGTGATACCGGGGGCTTGAAACTGACATGGGGGAACCATGAGGCGATGATGGCACTGGTGGATATGATGATTGCCAGACAGGGTATTGGAGATGTGCTGGCGGATGGTGTCAAAAAAGCTGCCCAGAGAATTCAGCAAGGATCTGAAAAATTTGCTATCCACGCCGGCGGGCAGGAACTGGCCATGCATGACAGCCGTTTCGATCCGGGTTTTGCGGTTCATAATTGTGTGGAAGCGACTCCCGGAAGACATACCATCGGATCTCAGCTTTATTATGAGCTGTTTCAACTCTGGGAACACATCAGCACATTGCCCAAACCGGATCTCATGTATTTGAAGCGCAGCAAATACAAACCAGACATGGAGAAGGCCCGGGCAAGCGCTGCCTGCAGCAAGTTCATGAACATCATGAACGGAGCCGGGACCTGTCTGTACGGTGCCATGCTGGGAGCGGACAGTTTTCCCGTGTTCGGATGGCTGAATGCGGCAACCGGCTGGAACCTGGCAGCCGAGGACTATATGGAAATCGGTGAGCGCATACAGACACTGAAACAGCTGTTCAATCTGAAACAGGGCATCGACCCGGTTCAAATCAGGATGGCTGATCGGGCACTGGGACGTCCGCCCCTTGAAACGGGAGCCAACAAGGGCAGGCGCGTACAGATTGAAAAACTGAGGCATGATTACTGGGAATCGTTGGGTTGGGATCCACAGACCGGAATACCTAGTGCCGGTACGCTGAAACGATTGGGGCTGAAATGAACATCTGTGAAGTATCCGCAGATTATGTCGTTTGGCCAAGTGCATTCGCATGCTGAGACGCTATGATATATAGGGGATGTCAGAAAAATGGCCTTTACCATATTGAAAGAATGTATCGGTTGCAGTGTTTGCAAAAAGGTGTGTCCGGTCAATGCTATTTCCGGTGAGCGTAACAAAAAGCATAAGATCGATGAAACCCTCTGTATCGACTGTTATGCCTGTGGATACATCTGCCCGCAATCAGCCGTAAAAGACTCCCGGAAACAGGTAGTTCAACGTATTCGACTTCGCAAAAACTGGCCCAAACCCAAGATTGTCCGGGATATCTGCATGTCCTGCACCATCTGCCTCGATTCATGCCCAGCCGGCTGTCTGGACCTGACATTTACCCGGGACACCTCAGATACAAAAGGGTATCCGGTCTTAACTCATTCCAGCGCTTGTATTGCCTGTGGTTTCTGCGCCGCCGATTGTCCGGTGGATGCCATAGAAATGACGAAGCCCAAGCAGTAAGTCATTTTTAGCTTACAACTCAACTTTTTGGATTCAGAGAACTTGAAATGAATAATCCCCTGGCGCTTTGCGAACTCGCCGCAAGGGCTCCTAACATCAGCGCTGGCCATAGACTTAAACAGGCAGGACTGCCAAATGCCCGTGTTTTCATATTGGATTGTTCATTGTTATGCGCTGATGTAAGGTGCCCTAATTGGCTCAAACAGCGCAAATCGCCATTGGATCACCCATTTCGCTCTATCTATGATGAACTCGAACGTTGAGAGTCGAGGGGATTAACCTCGGACTCTGGTATGCTGGGACGCCATGATGCCTGGACGCTGGGATGCAGCTGTCTGCTTTAAACCGTCAGCTACCCTTGAACCCTTGTATCACCCTCCACCCCTCGTACCCTATGTTTAGTTCCGCGTATACGTCGGCATCAATAGATTCTTGTCATTCAATTCGACCCGGGTGGTCTGGTCGTCGACGACGGTAACCGGAATCTGCCAGGCCACCTTGTGGTCTTTGACCATGGCGGGGAAGGTGACAAGCAGATAATAGGTTCCCGGGGAGACGCCCGGGAATTGAAAGACGCCTTCCGGTGTTGTGAGGGCACTCTGTACCACGAACCCGGGATCGGACATTTTTTCCCTGACGGCGATGAAAAATGTCATGTGAAGATTCCTGATGGTTTCCATTCGCTGATAGGGGTTCATCTTTTCTATTCCGGAGAGAGCGGGAACCTCCACGGGTGATCGTACCAGCAATATCCGCAGCCATTCTGCCGAACGGATCCGGCCATCCGGCATTGTCAGGGATATGGTTCCGCTGATAATGCCGCTGGCATGGGCCGGAGAGCTTAGCAGCAGGAATGGAACCAGGCAGATTGATATGAACCATTTTTTCATAAGACAATAGGGTTTGCAGTCCGATTTCATGGCATCGCTTTGAGAACGAGCCGGCAATCCGCCACGGTTGCGCCCCGGCCTTTTTCATGGGTGATAAGCGGGTTGATATCCAGCTCCTGGATTTCCGGATGGGATATCACCATGTCCGAGAGGCGAACCAGGGATTTTTCGATTTCTTCCAGATCGGTCTTGGGCCGACCCCTGAATCCGTCCAGCAGTTTGAAGCCTTTGATCTGCCGGATCATCCGTCGTACGGAATTGCGGTTTACCGGGGCCAGGCGAAAAACGACATCCGCAAAGAGTTCCACAAAAATACCCCCCAGACCGAACATGATCAGCGGGCCGAACACCGGATAGCGATTCATGCCGAGAATTACTTCTTCGCCCCGGGGTGCCAGTTTCTGGACCAGCACACCGGTAATTTCCACATCGCTTTGGTAGTTTTTTGCATTGGCAACGATGGTTTCAAAGGCCCCTTTGACGGCCTTGCGGGTTTCCAAACCCACTTTGACGCCCCCGGCATCTGATTTGTGAATGATCTGGGGAGAAACGATTTTCATTACCACCGGAAAACCCATTTTATCTGCCGCATCGGCGGCGTCCAATGCCGTTGTGGCAAGCTGTGTTTCGAGGGTGTTGAATCCATAGCACTTGAGCAGTTCGAGCCCTTCCCGTTCTCCGATATGGGTCAGGCCTTGGTCAATAAACGTCTGTATCAATTCTGCAGCACGTTCTCGGTCGTGTTTGAGTTGAAAGGGTGCCAGGATTTGACGGTTCAGCCATTTGGCGTATCGATAGAGGGCACCAAAAGCCTTGGCTGCATTTTCAGGGAACTTGAAGACCGGGATACCATGTTCCTGAAGATATTTCACGCCCGTCGAGACATCGATGATGCCCATGAAACAGCAAAGAATCGGTTTGTGGGAACGGCTGGCGATGCGTACGATGGCTTCTGCCGTGGCCAGGGCGTTGGTCATGGACTGGGGGGTCAGAATCACCAGGGCGCCGTCGACATTCTCATCCCGAATGACGGCCGACAAAGCGTTTTCATAGCGGTCCTGGGCGGCATCGCCGATGATATCCACTGGATTGTTGATGTTGGCGGCCGAAGGCAGGTGGCTGGCGAGAGCTTCCAGGGTGTCTTGGCTCAACTGAGACAACTGAAGTCCGGATGACACGGTCACATCGGTCGCGACGATACCCGGACCTCCGGCGTTGGTGACGATGGCCACACGGTTGCCATGGGGAACTTTTCGCCGACGCTTGCCCAGGGCGCTTTCGTCCTTATAGGCAAAGGCCGTTGCAAAATCGAACAGCTCATCGATACTTTCCACACGAATGATGCCGGACTGCTGGAATATGGCGTCATAAACAGCTTCGGTCCCGGCCAGGGCCCCGGTATGTGATGCAGCGGCTTTTGCCCCGGCGCTTGTTCGGCCGGATTTGATCACCAGGACAGGTTTGGGAGTGTCACCCGATGTGATCTTCTTGACGGTTTCCACGAATTCAGGCACCGTGCCTGAGCTCTTCCAGGTATATCATGATGACTTCCGTTTCCTGGTCGGCATGCAGATAACGCAGTAGATCGAGTTCATCCACATCGGCTTTGTTGCCGATGGAGATAAATTTGGAGAAACCAAAATCCCGGTCGGCGGCAAAGTCCAGCACCGCCGTACAGAGCGCACCACTTTGCGAAATAAATGAGACATTGCCTGATTCAGGCATGCGGGCTGAAAAGCTGGCATTGAGTCGTATGTCGGGATTCGGGTTGATAACGCCCAGGCAGTTGGGGCCGATCATCCGCACACCCGCATCCTTACAGAGTGCCACAATCTTGTTCTCGATCTCCAGCCCTTCTCCGCCCACTTCGCGAAATCCGGCCGACACGATGACGATTCCCTTGACGCCTTTGGCGATGGCGTCTTGGGTGGATTTCAAGGCCAGGTGCGGCGGCAGGATAATCATGGCCAGGTCGATGTCATCCGGAATGTCGATAAGGGTCGGATAAGCCTTTACGCAGGCCACCGAACGTGCCTTTGGATTCACCGGATAGAGGGTGCCTGTATACTTGCCATTCAAGATATTGACAAAGATGTCGTGCCCCACCTTGCCGGGTGTTGTGGATGCACCCACAACGGCGAGTGCTTTCGGTGAAAATATGGCATCCAGTCGATCCATTCGTATCTCCTGTTTTTGGATATACCTGATTGATCTTTGATACGGTCATAGTATCTTAAACCCGCCGGCATATTGCAAGCACTATCAAACCCAAAATGAATGTTTCAGATTTTACGAATATTAGATTAAGAAATATTTTCAAAGGATTTTATCCATTCGAATTCTTAAAATCTGAAACCCGCTGGGATTGCCGATCTTACCGCATCTACAGCGTCAGATACCATCCCGCATAGTTCACTATAGCGAAATAGCATCTTCCTTGTATTTACGGCAACCTCGACAATCGTTCAATTTGGGTCAAATAAAAACGGGCCCCGTTTTTGGGGCCCGTTTTTATTGATACTGGCGGAGAGAGAGGGATTCGAACCCTCGGTGGAAGTTTCCCCCCACACTCGCTTAGCAGGCGAGCGCCTTCAGCCGGCTCGGCCATCTCTCCGGGATGCAGCATTCGTTATGACGAATGCTGCATGTGTTACGTTTTAGGTGTTACGTTTTAAGTGGGTTTCCGCCGATAGATGAAACGAAAACATGTTAATGTATATTTTTCACATAAAATCGCATGGCGATTTTATTGGCGGAGGGAGTAGGATTCGAACCCACGGAGCTTTCGCTCAACGGTTTTCAAGACCGCCGCCTTCAGCCACTCGGCCATCCCTCCCAACGTGAATCGCATGGATATCATTTTGAAAAATCTGGGTCAATATTTTATTTGGATATTGACATGCCATTCGATTTATGATTTCGGGGGTTCGTTGGTCCG
>CAWKCS010000030.1:0-157043 GCA_963848165.1 uncultured delta proteobacterium
ACCCTTCGAGGGTCCTGCCGGCTTTGGCATCCTTTGTAACGATCTTTTCAAGTTTTTCTTTTTCGGCGACCGCCGAAACATCAGTCTCTGTCATGATCATTCTCCTTTATCATAAAAAGTGCAGAGAATGCCATTAATCTATACGGAAAGAATACCCCATTGAAAGGGAAGCGCCGAGACAGCCCTTCCCTTTCAAGTGACATCATACAGATAAAATAGAGCATTATGGCATCAGATTGGCGGGAATGGTCTTGCCCTGTTCCTTCCAGAATTTGACCGCACCGGGGTGCAGCGGCACAGAAGCCCCAAGGAATTATTTTCCAGGGTCATTTCCTTGAAGGTTTTTTTCGCCATGACCATGGACTCCATACCTTCTTTGGACCAGAGTGTCTTCATGACAGCGTAGACCAGTTCTTCCGGTTGATCTTTGTGGGTGCTCAGAATGGTAGAATCCTGAAAGGATTTGCACTCCGGCATACCTTTGCCATAGGTTCCGGCGGGAATGACGGTCGGAGAATAGGCATAGGCCGAGTAAAAACCGCTTTTTTCAGCATCCACGCCCACATCGATAAGACGGATTTTCACCTGCACACTGGCCTCGATAACAGAACTGTTGGGGTAGCCCACCAGGACCCAGAATGCATCGATCTTGCCGTCTTTGAAGGCACTGGCAGCTGCCGAATAGCCCATAAATTGGGGCTTGAAGTTGTCCCAGACACCGATGTGGCGGAAAAAGCGTTCGGCGCTGGCGGCAGCCCCGGATCCCGCGTTACCGACCGCAACCCGTTTTCCCTTCAGATCGTAAGCCGTCTTTATATCGCTGTCGGCCTCCACGATGAGCTGCGCCGGCGCCCCGTAAAGATAGCCCATGGATCGCAGGTTGTTGTAGGCTACCGTATCCTGGGGCAGCTTCCCGCTGAAACCCAAACTACTGTCCACGGCATAGCAAAGACCGAAATCGGATTCGCCGTTGGATACGCGTTTCACGTTCTCCACCGAGCCGCCCGACCCGACGGAACTTGCCTGAATATTGGGGTTCACTTTCGGGACGTATACAGCCATTCCGTTGGAGAAGGTGTTGAATGTTCCGCCTGTGGGGCCGCCGCCGATTTTAATGCTATATTGTTGTGCCATCAGTGGGGTAAGCGTCAGGGCGAAAACCGCCAGAGTTAAAATAGAAATCGATAGAATTTTTTTCATGTGAATGTTTCCTTTCTTCTGTTTGATAGATTGTTTAACGATCGTTCATCCGTTCGGATTTGGGAAAATACGCGATAGAGATGGATCGTGTGTGTGCCGGAATAGAAAAACAGTCAGACGTGTAACCTTCCAGGTAAACAGGTACGATTTGTCATTTTTAGTCAGCTTCTAATTTCGCGTACACTTGATTTTAAATCCGATACACTGGATTGTCAAGAAGAACCAATAATTCGCGTCCAATCCCGAAATAAATATTGTTCCGGTGACAACTGATTCGGTCTCTGACTTTCCAATTTCTGTCATACAGGGTTGCCATGAAACCGTCAATTAGACAATTTCTGATCTTTTTGTCGGATTTTTTCTTACAAGCAGATGGCTCATGTTTCTACCAACCTGTTTTGAATGGCAAATCGGGATAATTCAGCATTGTTTCTGAGGCTCAGCTTTTTCAATAACCGCAGTCGATAGGTGTCGACTGTTTTGATGCTGATGTTGTAATTTTCTGCGATCTCACGATTGGTATGACCCAATGCCAAGCGCCTGAGTACTTGCAGCTCTCTTGTTGACAGGAGGTCGAGGGGGGATCGTCCGGATGCCCCTTTTGCCACACGCAGGGCCAGCGCTTCGGCAGCTTCTTCTGAAATATACAAAGAGCCAGCATACACCATTCGAATCGCTTTAACTAGCTGTTCCGGGGCCGATTTCTTGGTAATATACCCTCTGGCACCGGCCTCGATGGCGCGGACAACATATTGTTGCTCTTCGTGCATGGTCAATATCAGGATAGGAAGCTCCGGATATTCTGGCTGCAGCTGCCGAAGAACCTCCAGCCCGTCGATTTCCGGCATGGAGATATCGATCACGGCCACATCCGGTCGGCTCTTGCGAATCTGGTGAATGGCTTCTTTCCCATCAGACGCTTCCGCCACAACTTCCATATCGTCACTTTCTTCAACAATGCGCCGCAGCCCTTCACGAACAATGCTATGATCATCGGCCAGCAGTACCTTTATCATAGTTACACCTCATGCTGTTGCAGTCTTTCGATATGGGATCGTCTGAAAAACAGCTGAAATTGTCTCTTTTTCCCGGAGGGAGAGTCCTTTCTAAATACCGGGCAATCATACCTGATTCTGTTCGGTCAAGGGCATCGTGAACGTCACCTTTGTCCCATTCTCCGGCAATGCGACGACATCCAGTTTTCCTCCCACCAACACCGCCCGTTCACGCATGAACGCTACGCCCAGCCCCTCTGCATCTTGAAGTCTATTTTGATCGAAGCCGATGCCATCGTCTGTCACCTGCAGTACCAGTTCTTCTTTTTTAACGTGAAGGGTAACAAAGACATGCTTTGCTGCTGCGTGCCGAGCTACATTTGTAAGCGCTTCCTGTGTTATGCGGTAAGCCGTAATGGCGATAGTGTCACTGATCTTCGGCACCTCGGAATGGTCAAAGACACAGGAAACATCTGTTCGACGCTCAAAATCCATGGCATACCACTCTAACGCATCCACAAGACCCAGATGGTCCAAAACGCCCGGTCGAAGCCTGATAGCCATCAACCGGACTTCGTCGATGGTCTTGTCGATCAATTTGCACATGGCCTGGGCCCGCGTCGTCACAGAGGGGTCTGCTCCCTTCATCCGCTCCTGAAACCAGACAGCATCCATTCGCAATGCCGTCAACACCTGGCCCAGCTCATCGTGCAACTCACGAGCGATATAGGCTCGCTCTTTCTCCTGGTTTGCCATAATGCTTCCTGAGAGTCGGCGGAGTTGATCCTGGGCCTTTTTAACCCCCATAATATCGGTGGAAATCGCCCCGACACCACTGCTAGACCCCGTGTTCATCATAAACAGGAAATTTAACCGAAAGATAGGTGTGAAGCCCATCTTCATGCGGCAGATATTCTTCCACCTGGAACGAACGCCCTTCCGAAAGAACCTGTTGGTCATGCTGGTGAATCATGTTGGCCACGTCCTCAGGCAGGATCTCGAAATCAGTACTACCGCGAACCTGTTCACTGGTCTTGTTCAGGATGGTTTCAAAACGGGTATTGATCATACGATATCGTCCCAGTTCATCCTTGATGGAAACCACATCCGGTGTATATTTTAATATGCTGCTGATCTCCGCGGTTCGTTGCCGCACCTCGGCTTCCAGTTCTTTAGAATAGCGACTCAGCTCTTCCTTGGCCTGATTCAAGGCCTCCTCTGCCCGCTTCCTTTCGGTTACATCGATGGAAACAGCCAAAGATCTTACAGCTTGGCCATCCTCCTTTCGATCACTGATGGCAGAAAGCAGGACATCGATAATCTGACCATTCTTTTTAACGAACTGATATGGAACATCCTTGCAGAATCCGGTTTTGAAAAACAGTGGAAAGACATTTTCCTCCGCGTGTCTGCGTGATGCTTCAGTAAAGAAATCCGTCAGACGCTTTCCCACGACATCTTTCTTTTTATACCCCATCACTTCTTCCCAAAAATCGCTGACGCTTACCAGATACCCATCCCTGTCAATGGAATGTAACATGGCCGGGGTCTGGTGGTAGAGATTCCGATACCGTTCTTCACTTTTCCTCAGGGCTTTTTCCGCTGATTTTCTTTGTAATATCTCACCGGAGGCTTTTCTGTAGAGGACAAACACCGATATTCCGATAAGGAGACACAGCAGCAGCACAATGGGACCCATGCTTTTTGTAAGATGGTCTGATACAATCTTTGAGGTGGCATTGCGGTTTCGAAGATGTATAAACCGCCAACCCGGGTAGTTATCGATCTCGCCACGATGGACACGATACTGATTTCCTTCCCGATCTTTGGCGCTTGCACCATCAGAGAAGGTCAGTCCCGTCCAGGACCAGGGCCCCTGACCGAACTGTCGTGAGTGTAAAATACGATTCTCATCAGCTTTTGAAAGTTCTTTTATGGATTGAAACAGCCAGTCCTTGCGACTTGAAATAAACACGACACCGGAGGGATCTGTAACCAGAGCGATTTCATCTTCCGAAAAACTGATTTTTTTCTCGATTTCATCGATGGATCCTTTGATAACCACCAGTCCTATGGGCTTGTCTCCGTTCGCTTTAAAAACAGGAAAACTAAAATAAACACCTCTTCTTTTAGAGGTGGTCCCCAGTGCGAGATACGTGGACGGAGCATTTTGAATCGCCTGCTGAAAATAGGGTCGAAAAGAAAAATTTTGACCGACAAAACTGTCGGGTGCGTTTCGGTTGGAAGACGCGACCGTAACACCTTCTTGGTTCATGAGATAACAGACATCCGTTTCCAGGGACGCCGTAAACAGATCCAGCATTTTATTTGCATTGTTCTTGGTAATATCGTCCGGGCGCACAAGCATTTCAAGCATCTCTTTCATACCGGCCAGCACCTTGACCGCCTTGATGTTTTCCGAAAGATACGAGGAAATGTTTTCCTTAATCAAAGCAATGCGCGTTACGGACTGCCGCTCTGCCTCATTGAAAGCGGCTTCCTTCAAAGAGTCATAATAGAAATAGCCCCCTGTGGAAGCCGACAAAAAAGCCAGTAGGGAAAGAACCAGAATAATGAGGCGTAATCTCATGATTAAAATGCATGTGCTGGTTGGTTGCGGGGTTACATATCCAGCTTGAAAAAGTCTTCTGCTTCGGTCACCGTATCGGGCTTGCTGGTATATTCCGTGGGTACCGTGCCTTCCTTGAAACACTCGAAGATGGTTTCTTTCGATTCCCTAATCGGCAACAGCCCGGTCTCTGCATCGATCTTGGCAAAGACAACACCTTCCGGCACCTGAAAAACCTTGATAGGCTGATCTTTCAGAATCTCCTGCATGAAACCGAGCCAGATGGGGCTGGCGGTCCGGGCACCTTGCTCACCTTCCCCCAGGGATTTCTCTTCGTCAAATCCGACCCACACCCCGGTGATATAGCGCGGCGTATACCCCACAAACCAGGCATCATACAGGTTGTTCGATGTTCCTGTTTTACCGGCTACCGGTCGCTTCAATGCCTTGACTCGTCTTCCGGTTCCGTTTTTGACAACCCCTTCCAGGAGATTGGTTATCAGATAGGCCGTGTTTTTCTCCAAGACCTTTTCTCTGATCGTAGAGGCCTCTTCGAGAATATTGCCATCGCGGTCGACAATTTTTTTAATGAATACCGGTTGAACCAGATATCCCTGGTTGGCAAAAACAGAATACGCATTCACCATCTCCAGCAGAGAAACACCTGAAGATCCCAGGGCGATGGAAAGATCGTTGCTCAATTCGGATGTAATGCCGAGTCTCCTGGCATATGAAATACAATAAGGCACACCGATATCCTGTAAAATTTTAATGGTGACGACGTTTCTGGATTCTTCCAGCGCCTCGCGTAAAAGTGTGGGGCCATAAAATTTCTGGCCATAATTTCTCGGTTTCCACTTGAAATCCATTTCATCGTTCTGAAATACAATGGGTGAATCGATGATGACGGAAGCCGGCGTATAACCTTTGTCCAGGGCTGCCGCATAGATGACGGGCTTAAACGCAGACCCGGGCTGCCGCAGGGACTGTACTGCCCGGTTGAATTGACTCTCCAGAAAATCTCTGCCGCCCACCATGACCTTGACATTGCCTGTTTCAGCTTCAATGCATAGCAATCCTGCCTGCGCATCGGGTGTCTGCTCCAGAAAAAGACGCCAGAAGTTGGTTTCGGCATCCAGTTCCCCGAGACTTACCGAGATGACATCCCCCACACGAAAAACCTCACTTGGCTTCTTGACCTTCACACGGAAATAGGCAATATCAGGATTGGGTTCGCGTGCCCAGCGAATGTCTTCCAACTGGATGATGCCCTGCTCTTTTCCCATCCGTACCCATGTTTTGCCCTGGTCGTCGTCAACCTTGATGACGATGCCTTCCGTCAGCGCTCCCTGTGCCAGGGGTGTTTCTGCCTGATTTTCTTCAATCGCACTGGAAAAGGCTTCGAATTCTTCCGGGGGAATCTGTTTGATGGGCCCGCGATACCCCTGCCGGCGATCCAGGTCACGAAGTCCATTTGCAATTTCGGTACGGGCTATTTTTTGCATTTCGATGTTGACTGCCGTATAGACCTTCAACCCCTCTTTCAATAAGGCATCAGATCCATACTGCGCTTCAATGTACCGCCGAACGTGCTCGGTGTATACCGGAACTTTCTCAATATACCAGTTCCGTCGGGGCTTGATATCCAGTTCGGTATTAATGGCCTCTGTTGCCTGGATATTTGAGATAAACCCCTCACTAACCATTCGATTTAAAACATATATTTGTCGCTGCTTGGCTCGTTCCGGATACCAGAACGGCGAATACCGACTCGGGGCCTGGGGTAAGCCGGCCAAGATGGCACATTCAGCCAGGTTTAGCTCCTTGGTGGATTTTCCAAAATAATTTTCCGCTGCGGCCTGGACGCCATAGGCACCGTGTCCCAGATAAATCTGGTTTAAATATAGGTACAGAATATCCGCTTTAGAAAATGTCTTGTCGATACGATAGGCAAGGATCGCTTCCTTGATTTTTCGCTTGTAGCTTCTTTCGGGCGTAAGGAAAAATGATTTGGTGACCTGCTGGGTTATGGTGCTGCCCCCCTGCACGATGGTTCCCGCCTCAAGATTTTTGAAAAAAGCCCGGACGATACTGACGAAATCAATCCCCTTGTGTTTAAAATACCTGGCATCTTCCGCTGCGATAAATGCTTCCTTCATTGTCTGAGGAATTTCGGACAAGGGAATAACGATTCTTCTTTCTGTATAAAATTCACCGATCTTACGGTTGTCGTCTGAAAAAACTTCTGTAATCGTCGGCGGGCGGTACGCTGACAAAGAGGATATTTTGGGCAGATCACCGCTCAGATACAGGTAAAGACCGCCGATAGCCATGGCCATGACCAGCATGCATCCAACCAGGCCTACCAGTATCCATCGAAAAAGTTTTGCAATCAAACGATCTCTTCTTTTTTGCGTGGCGCTTGTCGGATGGTGATTTATGCTCTGTGTCCGTTGTCATCTTGCTCCTGTATGGATATGCGTGGCAAAAACATAATATTTACAATAGGTACTCTTATTAGACAACATAAAAAACAATTTGACTTTATTTTTCTGTGTCGTTATTGAAGAGTACCCTGCAGCATGCGAAGTACTGCCACACGGTAGAACCTACGGGGAATGCGCTTGCTATCTCCGTTCAGGCAGCAAGCATTCAGAGAAGCCAAGCCCCTCCAGAAAAGGGTTTGCAATCGCTTGCAGTTAGAGAACGGTCATCTTCCGGCAAAAGACAATAACACCAAAGCAGGAAAAAATGAACCAACTCGATTTTAATAAAACCGGTGGTCTGATACCGGCCATCGTTCAGGATGCTGATACCGGAGATGTCCTCATGATGGCTTACATGAACCTGGAAGCCTGGGAGGCGACACAGTCCACACGCAAAGCCACCTTCTGGAGTCGCAGCAGACAGGAACTCTGGGTGAAGGGTCTGACCTCCGGAAATGTTCAGCATGTAAAAGAAATTTACATCGATTGTGATAATGATGCAGTCCTCTTGAAAGTCAAGCAGGTAGGTGGGGCTGCGTGTCATACCGGCTATAAAAGCTGTTTTTTCAAACGGGTTGAAGGTGAATCCATTCAGATCGTCGGCAAACCCGTTTTCGACCCGAAGGAGATCTACAAGCTATGATGTCACCCTTGAAACTTGGCATCCCCAAAGGAAGCCTTCAGAACGCGACCCTTGCATTGTTCAAACGATCAGGATGGACCATCAATGTGAACGGTAGAAGCTATTTTCCCGAAATTGATGACGACAGCATCGAGTGTGCCATCTGCCGGGCCCAGGAAATGTCGCGTTACGTTGAAAACGGAACCCTTGAAGCAGGGCTCACCGGTAAAGACTGGATCGCCGAAAATAGCTCCGATGTCCATGTCGTCACCGATCTTGTCTATTCAAAAGTCAGTTCCCGTCCCGCAAGATGGGTGCTGGCCGTCCCGTTTGACTCGGGTATTCATTCCCTGGAAGACTTGAACGGAAAAAAAATCGCCACGGAATTGACAGGCTTCACCCAGCGCTATTTCGCTGAAAAGGGAATCGATGTTACCGTAGAATTTTCCTGGGGTGCAACCGAGGCAAAGGTCGTATCCGGGCTAGCGGATGCCGTTGTCGAAGTCACGGAAACAGGCAGTACCATCAAAGCCCACGGCTTAAGAATCATTCATGAGCTGATGCAAACCAATACCCAGCTGATCGCCAACCGGGACACCTGGAAAAACAAAACCAAAAGGAAAAAAATCGAGCAGATCGCGCTACTGCTGAAAGGCGCTCTTCGTGGTGAAAAGCTGGTGGGTCTGAAAATGAATGTTTCCGAAGATCACCTGAAGAAGATTATTTCACTGCTGCCAAGCCTGAATGCACCGACCATCGCACCGTTGTACGAGACCCGTTGGTTTTCCTTGGAAACCGTCGTGGATATCGGCGTGGTGAGAGACTTGATTCCTGTACTCCTGAAAGCAGGCGCCGAAGGCATCATTGAATACCCCTTGAATAAGGTTGTCTAAATGGTATGTTGATCAAATCCGCTCAATTCATTACCAGTGCTGTCAAGCCATCTCAGTACCCGGAACCCTCCTTTCCGGAAGTGGCTTTTGCCGGTCGTTCGAATGTCGGCAAATCATCCCTGCTGAACGTACTGGTCAATAGAAAAAGTCTGGTCAAAACCAGTAAAACACCCGGCCGCACGCAGTTGATCAATTTTTTCCTGGTGAATCAGTCGCTTTCCCTGGTAGACTTACCCGGGTATGGATATGCCAAGGTCCCTGCGGCTGTCAAACGCACCTGGGGTCCCATGATCGAAACTTACCTTTCCGAACGGAAAACATTGACCAGCGTGGTTTTAATCATGGATATCAGGCGGCTACCCAAAGAATATGAATTCAACTTCATTGACTGGCTCACCCAACAACGCCTGCCCTGCATCCCTATCCTCACCAAAGCGGACAAGCTTTCCAAAACCCGTCAGATGAAACAGCGGTTTTCTATAGCGAAACTGCTTGGTATGAGTCCTGATCAACTTATCCTCTTTTCTGCCAAGAACCGATCGGGCATCATAGAGGTCTGGCATGCCATTGAACACCATCTGAAAGATGGAGAATTGGGATCATGACCCAAAAGAAACCCGTCGATTTCAGGTCAGGTTTTGTCGCCATTATCGGTGCGCCGAATGTCGGGAAATCGACCCTGCTCAATAAAATGCTGGGGCAGAAACTGTCCATTACCTCAAAAAAGCCCCAGACAACCCGAAATCGCATCCTTGGTATCGCCAATAAGCCCTCAGCCCAGTTTGTCTTTCTGGACACTCCGGGCGTTCACCAGTCAAAAAACCCTCTCAATCTGAGGATTGTGGAGGTGGCCCTGGCAACCCTCGGGGACTCCGACCTGATTCTCATGCTCGTGGATGCATCCAGACCGGATCCCGCATCAGAAAGCCTGCTGCTTGAGGCCCTTAAAAATCAGACAAACCCGGTGGTTCTGGCCATCAACAAAACAGACCTGGTTAAAAAGCCTGTGCTATTAGGACAAATCGATTCCTGGCATAAGGCCTATCCCTTTCAGGCCATCATTCCCATTTCAGCCAAAACCGAAGATCAGGTGGAGGCCCTGTTTTCTGCCATGGCCGCATCACTGCCATCGGGCCCGCCACTTTTCCCGGAATCGATGATGACCGACATGCCGGAACGCTTCATTGCAGCGGAAATGATCCGGGAAAAGGCATTTCGACTGACCGGACAGGAAATCCCTTATGCCGTTGCCGTTACAATCGACGCCTTCAAAGAAGAAAAGGACGGCCGCTTGACTTCTATCGAGGCAACCATCCACGTTGAACGAGATTCCCAAAAAGGCGTTATCATCGGGAAAAAAGGCTCCAAACTCAAACAGATCGGAGAAGCGGCTCGCAAGGAAATCGAACAGCTGCTGGCAACCAAAGTCTTTTTGAAGCTGTTTGTGCGGGTCCAGAAAAACTGGACCCGGGATACCAAGGCATTGCGTCGTTTCGGCTACTAATCCGAATATTTCATGAAACTTTGCAAGTTTCACCCTTCTGTCTCGCTCTTCGAGTTTTGATTCTATGTGCTTGTCAGAATGACTCGCCACGGGAGGATCGCATCCCTTTCAGGACGCCCTGAATTACAAGGCCTATGAACGTTATGCCGGCCGCCACCACAAAAGAGACCTGATAGGCCGTCGTTTCCGCAATATTTTTCCGAATCAGCAGATCCACGATGGGTCCGGCAATAAAAGTGCCTGCCAGTCCCCAGCTCAAAAAGAACGTGGCGTTGAACAGGGCGAACAACCGACCCCGTTTTTCCGGCGGTATCAGTACAGATGCCATGGTGTACGATGTTGCCATGATGATCACATCGGCAAACCCTCTCATAAAACTGCAGAAATAAATCAGGGGCAGCCAGGTCGTTTTTGCGAGAACCAGCAGCGCAAGAATACCCACCAGGGTACTGGCCATCAACGACACGTCATCGCCTATCCTGCGGCTCATCCATCCGGTTGTCCAGCCCAGGAGGATCATGGCGGCAGACTGGGTATTGAAAATATATCCCAGTTCGCGACTGCCCACGTCGATACCCGTCGGCAACGTCAGGTATTGGGCCAGGATAATGGCCACGGAGTTGCGGCCAAAGTTGATAAATACCATACCAATCAGAAACAGGGAAAAAAAGAGTATCGTGGCGGCGGCAGTCCCTGATTCAGAAGCCGCGTCCTCTGTTTTTTTGGGCGGTTTTGTGCCGCCTTCCGGGAGCAAAAGCAAGGGGAGGGTCGATATCCACATGGCGCCCGAAGCCACAAAAAACAAACCCCCCTCATGGAAACCCCAGCCGGAGAAATGGATTCCCATGCCATCATACAGCAGGCCGCCCACCCAGACCCCTGCCATCCTGCCCATTCCGCCCATGCTGGTGAGTCTCCCCAGCATACGGCTCCTGTCCTGGTCTGCGTAGATATCTGAAATCAGGGCGCTCCAGGCAATATTCGACATGGACCAGAAAATTTCGACCACGGACAGACCCACAATGATGGCATATCCCGCCGCTGCAGGTTGCGCAAATTTCCGGTGCACATACCACACCAGGAGGGTGCCGATGCCTGCCAAAATTTCACCGATAACAATCAATGTTCGCCGCAGTTGAAAGCGGTCGGAAATTCGCCCCCAGATAAAGGTCTGGCACAAGATATTCACGATCATGGGTAAGGTTGCAAAGAGGGTGGTCTCTGTTACGCTCAAACCAAGATAATGTCGCAGATAAATGGAGAGATAGGCATAAAACAGGCCCCGCCGAAACATGGCCAGCATTTCAAAAGATGAAAGGCCTAAGAATTTCTTATGGTTTGACAGGTTCAATCAGCATTCTTTCCACTCGGCAATCCGTTTTTCCAAAAAGGAGCTGATGCCTTCCTTGGCATCGTCGGTGCTGCAAAGTCTTGCGAAAGCCTCATTCATGTATTCGAAGGCCTTGTAATAATCAAGATCGGCGGCTGAATAGAAGGCCTTCTTAGCGATCTGTACGGCAACAGGACTTTTCTTGGCCAGGACCTTCGCCCATGCCCGGGTCTCAGACTCAAGATCCTCTTTGGGAACGACCCGGTTCACCAGTCCCATTTCCATGGCCTTGTCGGCCTTGATCAATTCTCCGAAAAGCAGGAGTTCCAGTGCTCTCTTGCGTCCCACAGATCGTGACACTGGTACCACCGGTCCCACACAGTTGAGTCCGACGTTGATGGCCGTCAACCCCATGCGGGCGTTAGCCGCCATAACAGCCAGATCGGAGGCCGCCACAAGACCGGCGCCATTGGCTGCCGCCACACCCTGAACCTGGGCGATGACGGGTTTGCTGATACGACTGATGGTTATCAAAGGGTTCTCCATGCGTTCCACCCAGGAACGGTATTCCATGGTGCTTTTTTCGAAAAATTCACTTACATCGATTCCGGCACAGAAAGCTTTGCCCGCACCCTTCAGGATAATAACCCTTACCGTACGTTCCTTATCCAGATCATGGAAAGCCTGGTCCAGTTCCAGTGCCATGGGTGAATTAAACGTATTCAGGTGCTCGGGCCGGTTGAGCGTAATCTCGCCGACAAAATCATCCCCGATGCTAACCGTAAGATTCTGATAATTCATCTGTTTCTCCTTTTTTTGGTGATGCTGCGGTTTCGGTCATGGATTGACGAACATCCCTGATCGGCATGCAGCCTGATGCTGTCAACAACAGCATCAATTTATTATAATGTTTGACACATCGTTATTGCTGATTACCTTTATGAACGGTCAAGGAATATGTAAAACAGTCCAATGTGGTAACGATTTACACAATTGAATGGAACTTATTTACATAAAATCGGATGATATATAACGCAACGAATACATATTATTATGAAAAATTATCTGGCTTTTCTGGCATCAAATTTGTTTTTATTGCATTAGTGACAGCCAAGAACAAAGGCCTTTTACTTTTTTGGATTACCATTGCGTGTAGCATATGAATACCATAAAAACCATACTGTCCATATTATTTGTTTTCAGCATTCTTTCGGTTCCGGAGGCCATCAGCAGCCAGCAAAGCGCCGTCCTGATGCTCATGGATAAATCGATACCACCGGCAATGCTGCCGATACCCTCCCAGATCGCCTATCCTGTGGGTCAACATAAAATCCTTTCACAGACGGGGAATACGGTATCCGTTTATCTGGGCACCCCCCATCTGCTTTATAGCACGATCATCGAGACTGCCGCAGCACGACACAAAATCGACCCGGCACTGGTCAAAGCCGTCATCATGGCGGAATCACGTTATAACCACCGGGCTGTCTCAAAAAAAGGGGCCGGCGGTTTAATGCAATTGATGCCCCATACCGCCAAAGCGCTTGGCGTTCAGGACATATTCGATCCCGAAGACAACATAACCGGGGGGGTGCGCTATCTCAAGAAACTGCTCAATCGTTTCGATGGAGATACCAAACTTGCCCTGGCGGCTTATAATGCCGGCAGTCGCTATGTCAGACATTACAATGGTATCCCTCCATTTCTTCAAACCAGGACCTTCATAAAAAACGTCTTGAAATACCAAAAAATGTATAAAGCAAACGCCCTCCAGAGCAACAAGATCGTCTGACACCGACCCTGAAGATCTGTCCCTATCCCGGCAATATAAGAAGCCTGTTGATCAACAGACAGGAAACTCCCACCGAACCAGGTTTAAATCGATCCGGCCGTTTTCATCGAAGTGAACGCCTTCCGCCTCCAGAAGAATCCGTTGAATCTGCTCACCATCACCGTCTCCACGGGAACTTATCATGCCTTGATGGTTCACAACCCTATGCCAGGGAACATCGCTGTCAAACGGTACTGCCGCCATGGCAAACCCCACCATCAGGGGTGAGCAGCGGCCGACAAGGGCCGCGATCTGGCCATATGACGCAACCATGCCTTCCGGAATAGATCTAACCACCTCAAATATAGCATTAAACAGGGGGGTTGGTTTTTTACTCATCTGACAACTTAACACTATTTAAAACCACGGCCATGAGTCGATGATCATTGCCCTGGTCAAGCACCCGAATACGTGACAGGGCTGAATGACGATCCATGCGTAACACGTCTGCTGTTGTTTGAAAGGGGCCTTTTATACCCGGTGACATATAGTGAATAACCAGATCACGGGTTTGCCCGGTTTTTCCTGTGGCTATCGCAGGCGGCATATCTGCCCGGCAAGGTCTGCCAGCAAGGCTGTCATACCGCCCTGCAGGGAACCAAGACTGTTGCGGACATAATCACTCATCTTCAGGGTAAGCCGCCCTGCTGCACCATCCATGAACACAAATACCGGTCTTCTGGACAAAGGATTTGTCCAAACCCTGCCCTTTCAGAGAAAACCGCACGATCTCATGGGGATTGCCTGCATCTTTCATTTGTCAACTTTGTCTTGCTTCCCGGTAATCGTGAATAAGTTATGGTGGCAAAACCTGCCAAGGTTCTTTCTTGGGGCATAGCGGTATTTTCCGCCAGGATATCGACACCGACAACAACGGAAGTCCGACCAGCAACGCAAAACGCGACCCTCGGCCGATACCCTGCCGGACAGTCACATGACGGGTGGTATGAATCGACAAATTCGATGTTGAAATCCAGTCCGGCGAAACCGCTGGAATGGCGATGACACCACCCAGCACATCCACAAGTGTCGCCAGCAAACCAACGTATAGAACACCGTTGTCCGAACAAGTCTCAGGAACCACCGGTGCCTGGATTGTCGCGCTTTCCGTTCCGGTTACTATGCAGCTCAATGCAAAGATCCCTGAGCATATGATTCCGGGGCGGATACGTATCGGCCAGAAAATGATTATGAAGAATCTCTTTCATGCATGGTTCAAACGGCGGCAACAATCTGGGCGGTCTTTTCAACAAATATCTGCATATCAGCATCGGTGCCGATGGTGACACGCAGGTATTCACGGATGCGCGGTTTGTCAAAATAACGAACCAATATATTATCATCCTTGAGCCGCGAATAAAGTTCCCCGGCCTGGATCCCGGCAGGTTTGATAAAAATAAAATTGGCCGCTGAGGGTACAATCGTAAAGCCCATCCTATCCAGCGCTGCGATGGTCCACTCTCTTGTATTTATTACTTTTTTACAAGTCGATTGAAAGTAGGCTTCGTCCTTGACGGCTTCTACCGCACCGGCAAGAGCCAGCCTGTCCAAGGGGTAGGAGTTAAAGGAATTCTTGGCCCGTTCCAATCCTTCGATGAGTTCCTCAGATCCCAGGGCGGTGCCCACACGCAGTCCAGCCAGAGACCTCGATTTTGAAAAAGTCTGCGCCACCAGCAGGTTAGGAAATTTCCCAATCAATTGAATGGCTGTGTCTCCACCGAAATCGATATAAGCTTCATCAACGATGATGACGGTTTCGCTATTCCGGGCCAGGAGTTTTTCGATCTGATCCAGGGCAAGTAGTTTTCCCGTGGGTGCGTTGGGGTTGGGAAAAATAATACCCCCATTGGGTCGCTCATAGTCGGGCAAGGAAATACTGAAATCTTCTGTCAAGGGTACCCGGATATTTTCTATTTCAAAAAGACTGCAATAGACCTCATAGAAGCTATAGGAAATGTCCGGATATAGAATGGGCTGCGACTGCTTGAAGAAACTGATAAAAGAGAGTGCCAGGACTTCGTCGGAACCGTTGCCCACAAAAACATTTTTTTGCTTGACCGAATAATAGTCTGCAATGACTTGCTTTAATGCATCACAATTTGGATCGGGATAACGCCGCAGGTCAGCATTGGCTGTTTTCACAATAGCGTCGATAACTCTGGGCGAGGGTGGATAGGGATTCTCATTGGTATTCAGTTTAATAAAAAGATTTTCTTTGGGCTGCTCCCCCGGAACATAGGGCTGCAATTCGCGGATAATTCGGCTCCAGTATTGGCTCATGGTGTCTTCTTTCTAATTATAATGTCTCGAACATACCGTGTTCAACATTCTTTCTGACATGGTCGTGCGTAAACACACACCCATTCATGACAATGTAGATACCGGGCTGCAGGGTCTGAGCAGCGATAACGGCACAGCCGATGTTAAAAACCGCATCGGTTGTTTTAAAAAGAGCCGGTTTGAGCGCACCGGTCAACACGATGGTTTTTCCCTGGATGCCGGCAAGTTTTTTGGCTGTTTGAACCATGGTGTCCGTACCATGGGTAATCAGGATCCTGGTGGCCGGATCCTTTACTACGGCCCGAAAAATAACGTCCCGATCATCATCGGTGAGCTCCAGGCTGTCCTTTTTCATCAAAGATTCAATCGTGTAGGTGAACCCCAGCTTCAACTCGTCAAAAACCGCTGATATGTTCGGTGGTCCTACCTGATACTCGCTCGTTGCATCAAAATAGACCTTGTCAATGGTCCCGCCGGTTGTAAATATCTTGATGTGCATCGATATATTTCCTGTTTTTTCTGTTTTGACTCGAATGTATGCAGTCTAATGTTTTTTTTTCAAGCCTGAAACATTTTCATGACATATTCGGGCGATGGCGTTTCAACCCATAGGGGCATACCGACGAACAGATGCCGCAGTTGTGTCCATTGTGAAATTGAATATAGTGTTCTTTTTTCCATCGGTCACAGACAGCCGCATCCAGTATTTCCTTTCTTTCGATCCCGGGTTTCCAGTCTTTTCCGGACAAAGCGCCGGCAGGGCACGCATCGACGCACGCGCGGCAGGTGCCGCAATATCCGCGATTGAAAGGCGTCCCGTAGACCATGGGCATGTCTGTAAAAACCGTTCCCAGGCGCACCCAGGGTCCGTACGGGCGGGTCACCAGCTGGCAATGGCGGCCGACCCACCCCAACCCGGAGAGTGTTGCCGCTGTTTTATGAGGGAAGTCGCCCTTGATATTTTCCGGGTCCGTCCGGTCTGATGCAGCCAGGGGATGCGCTCGAAATCCTTTTTGACCAATGGCTTTTGAAAGCGACTGCGCTATCTCAGTGATGCGCACATTGACCTCGGTGTAGGCCCGGGCATATGCTCGGGTCGGACCGTTTTTAATGCCTGCCATGATATCAGGGGACATGGGGATGGCCCATGAAATGGCACCTGGATAGGGTTTTCCATCCGTGCCGATACTGAAACAGAGCGCCCGTATATCCGCAGCCCCCCACAGTGGGACACCCTGAGACAGCATCCATTCGCTTAACCATTCATTATTGTTTGATTTTTTCAGCCTGTTGACTCCCTTTATTCTTGCCATGACCTGGTAAGCAGCTCCACCACACCCACCAGCAACACCACCACGGCGATGGACCACAAGAGTATCTGTCCACGTAAGGGCAGATCATGGGGCGACATCAACAGCCATCCCAACAACGTCCCTGCCCCACAGAAATTGATGACAATCGCCCCGCCTATACCGAGTCCGCGGATACCTTTAGAGCCACCCCACACCTCCAGGAGCAGGGCGATGCCGATGCCGAACAGAACCGCTCCGAGAACACAAGGGTATAAATAGGAAACCGGTTCCGGCACCCCCAGGAAAGATGCCATTCCAAAGGGAACCAACAGGAGCAGAATACCCAGCACCAGATTTATAATACCGTCTATTATCAATAGGGTACGATGTTTTTGTTCCATTGGATGTCTCTTTCCGGCTTAGAACCCTCCCAAAACCGCTGACAGCTTGCGCACAACCTGACCATCCCTTGGTCAATATACAAAGCAATTGGGCAATACAGGAATATGCAATGGCAAACTGGGCAATGGCGTATCCCCAATGGTAAACTGACTGATGCTGATACGCCGACCCCGAATCGTAAAAACGTTGATAATCCCGGCTCCGAACTGTCCAATGGCATATACACCCTTGGCCATCACCGGCATCTTTCATGCGTACTTAAAAGATTATGCATCAAGGCAGACTCGAAATTGGCTTTTGACTTGTATTCATACCCCCATCCATCCATTTGGCTTGGCCGGATGCAAGGCGCCACAGTTGGGACCTGTATGCCTGCTCACTCACCTGATGCTACAATCTCTCATGCTTCAAGCTCGCCCTTTGCTATCACTTCTGCGATGTATGTCCATATCGCAGGTTATTATTGTCGGGGTCCATGCCCATTTCTTTGACGGTTTCCAGATCTTTTGGCCAGTTCCGTTTTTTGAAATAGGCTGCAAGTTCCGCCCTCACATTTTCCGGTTTCCCTTGTGCCAGCTCACTTTTGGCGGATATCCTTTGCGGACGGATTTCAACGACTGCACAGGTTTTATAATCCGGCATGTCTTGATGAACTTTTTTGAGAGACCGGCCTGCTTCATGTTTTTCCACCAGGGCATTCAAGGCATCGGTTTTAAGTTGCGCTTCATCTACCACCCGGGCCGTTCCGCGCATGATGACACAATGGTAAAACTGGTGCAGCTTGCAGGGCGAGCCATCATTGGAAAACTGTGAATCCAGATACGCCAATGGTATATCGACCTGGAAACCGACCTTGGCATTGCGCATGATATTGTCCAGCTTTTCACCGGTCAATGCACAATGAAAATAGATGTTTCCCTTATAGGACACGAAATTTACCGGTGTAATATAGGGGTATCCTTCTAAATCGGTGGTAGCCAGACGACCGATGGTGGCTTTTGAAAGAATTTTTTCAATAACCTCAGGATCTGTCACCTCACATGCTTTTCGTTTCATTCTGTACAACCTCCTCAACTAAAATTAATTTGAAACGCTCAACTGGGTTTTAGGGTTGTCTGTATGCTAACCTTTGATTCCAACGTACGATGGACCGGGCACCGATTTGCGATTTCCATCAGCCGTTTAGACTGGGATGCATCCAGGGGTCCCTTCAGCTCCACGTCTCTTTCGATCCAGTCCACCATGGCCTGGTCTGTTTCACATGTTTCACAGTCCCTGGCGTGAATCTTCTTGTGGGACAGGGAAACCACCACCTCTTCCAGGGGCCATTGTTTGCGGTCCGCATACATGCGCAGGGTCATGGCGGTACAGGCCCCCAGACCGGCCACAAGATAATCATAGGGTGTCGGCCCCATGTTCGTTCCGCCAACGGAAACCGGCTCATCGGCTATCATAGAGAGACCGTTGGCCATGATTTCCGTTCGAAATCCGCTATCTCCGATCCGTGCCACCACATGGTTCTTTGCTTCGCTGTCTTCGAGGGGTTCCGGCCGTTCAACGGTCAGGTATTTCCGTACCCAGGAGGCAATCATGGCACCAACATATCTGGCATCGCCGGCATTCATCAGCAGGTGATCCGCCTGATCCAGGGAAATAAAACTTTTGGGGTGCCGCGCATATTGAAAAAGCTTGGCTGCATTGTCAATACCGACGGTCTTGTCCATGGGTGAGTGAAAAATAAGCAGGGCTTTTTTCAGGTTTCGAACCGCCTTCTCCATCTGAATCTCTCCCAGGTCATCCAGGAACTGTTTCTTTATCCTGAAGGGTCTGCCTTCTATGGTAATTTCCGCCTCACCATCCAATGCGATAATCTCCTGGTGTTCCTTGAAGTGCCGCATGACATGGGCGGGATCTGCCGGTGCACCAATGACGGCAACCGCTTTACTGGACCCTATCTTTCCGGCTGCCTGCAGTACCGCCGCTCCTCCCAGGGAGTGACCGATGAGAATTTTGGGCGCTTCGTACTCGGCTCCAAGAAAGTCCGCTGCTGCCACCAGATCTGCAATGTTCGTTGAAAAATTGGTGTCGGCAAAATCACCTTCACTTTCCCCCAGACCCGTAAAGTCAAATCGTAAAACCGCAACTCTTTCACGGGTCAATGCCCGGCTGATATGGTTGATGGACTTGAGATTTTTGGTGCAGGTAAAGCAATGGGCAAACAACGCGAAGGCTTCAGGGCGACCATCTGCGGGCAGGTCCAATAGTGCCGACAATTGATTGCCGCCACTGCCTTTGAAATATAGTTTTTTCAATGTCACGATGACACCTCTTGGGGTGTTTTCTCTGTAATTTTCTCTACAAATTTCTGCGCATCAATTACAAAACGTTCGTGGAAACCCTTGCTGATAACGTCAACACCATCCGAAGCCGACACCTCGAAAACCAATCGCCGTCTGTCCACTTCGATGAGTTTCACAGAAACCGTCACCACAAGACCGGGTGGTGTCGCGGCGGTGTGGTTGACCCGGATATCCGTCCCCACGGTTTGCTCCCTGGGCCAGTCAATGTACGGGTTGATGGCTTGGATGCAGGTCCACTCTATCAGACCTACCAGATAGCCGGTTGCCAGGACTTTTGGCATGACTTGAAATTCGGATGCCTCAGGATATAAAGCCGGAACGGTTTTTGATTCTGGAACCTGGTATTTGAATTCGTATTGAAGACCGGGTTTTAATGTCTCTTTCATGGCACCTCCCCTACAAAGTGAACCCTACGGGTAAACCTTTGGTTTCTTTAAAAATGCATACTATCCAGAAAACGTGAATAAACTGCATCCTGTTGGATATCGCTTCCCAGAACAAATTTTTTTGCACCGCTCCTGACAAACCCGGAACGTTCATATAGACGCTGGGCAGGCATGTTTTTCTCCCAGACACCCAACCAGATAGTCTTGTATCCCTGTTTTCGGGATTCATCAAGACAAGCCTGAATGAGTTGAGACCCAAGTCCCCTCCCCATACATGCCGAGTTGACGTATAGCCTGCTCAATTGAACCGCTTCTTTATCGTGGACACAATCCGGCGGTGGACCACCCTGTATCTTGGCATATCCCACCAATGTATCTTTTTGATATGCCAATAAAAACGTTGTCTCGGGATCCGTCAACTCATGGCCAATCTGTTCTCTGGAAAAGGAAGTATCCAGATAGGCTTGCATGTCATTAGGATCGTTTTGCATCCCAAACGCCTCTTCAAAAGAATTTCTGCTAAAATCTGCAAGGGCAACTGTGTCTTCTTTAGAGGCCCTGCGAATAATCAGATCAGATTTGTTCTCTTCCATTTTATCTTTCAGTATTCTGGCGGTCTTTAATGTCAAAAAATTTCCGGGCATTCTCCGAGAAGATTTTTTCCACGGTTGCGCTTGAAAGTTGGGCCGCTTTTATTTGTTTGATCTCCCTGTCCCAGGCATAGGGAATGTTTGGGAAATCCGAGCCATACATGATTCGATCCGCTCGCATTTTGTCAAGCCGGATGACCTCCTCGGTAGGCAGAAAATCAGCACAGGCCACCGAGGTGTCGAGCCAGAGATTGTCGTATGTTTCGATCATGGACTGATATGCCGTATACTCGTCCATACCCAGGTGGGGCACACAGATTTTGAGTTCGGGATAGCTTTTCAACACCTGCTCCAGTTTTTCTGCCCGACAGAGTTCATACGGATCGCACATGTAGGCCTCACTCTTGGGTTCCCTACCAACGTGCATGACCAGCGGCTTCCCTAGGCGCGAACAGACTTCATAAACAGGTTCCATGTCAGTACCGTTCATATCAAAGCACTGAACATGCGCATGCAGCTTGACACCCCCCAAACCAGCAGCAAGGGCCTCTTCCAGAATATGACCAGCATCCGACTCGCCGGGAAAAACCGTGGCCATACCGGTGATACGGCCTGGAAATTTCCGGCACAGATCTAACATATACTGATTGAGATCTCTTGCAATTCCGGGTTTGTGCGCATACTGGAGGGCGATAATATGTTCGATCCCCCGTTTCAAGAGATAATCAAGAAGTTCGGATGTGGTGCCCTTGTAGCGGATGGGCCATGCAAATTTCTCGAACCACTCCCACAGAGCCTTGAATACAGGTTCCGGAAAAACATGTACATGGGCATCAATAATACCCGGCATGTCCGGTGGTACAAAATCGCCTTCAGAATCCCCTATGGCAGGAAACGGAAGGTATAGGTCCGGTGATTTATCCATTTTCAGATACTTCCAGTTTCAGCAGCATGTATTGCGCTTCCGGCAGGGGATTATGATAATAAGGTACGGTTTCTATAAAACCAAGGGTCCGGTAAAGCGCCTGGGCACCCACCATAGTGGAGAGGGTGTCCAGGAGCATTTCTTTGTAACCGAGATATTTCCCTTTTAGAATGATTCGGCTGCATAATGCTTTGCCGATGCCCTTGCCTCTGAATTCCGGTCGAACATACAAGCGTTTCATTTCACAGCGCCGACGGTCAATTTTCCTCAAACCCACACACCCTGAAGGTATGCCATCCTGTTTTGCCAGAAGCAATGCCCCCTCCGGCGGCATGTAGATGTCCGCGATATGGATCAATTCCTGTTCAAAGTTCTGAAATGTCAGATCGATGCCGATGGAAACCGCATATTCATCAAACAATTCCCGTATAGCCTGAATATCATTGGGTTTTGTGACTTCTATTAATCGGCACATTCCTTGAAAACCTTTGCCAGCAGTTCCATATGCTTTTTTTCCATTTGAGAAATTGAAAGAAAGGCGTCCTGTGCTGCTGCATCCGTCAATACGTTGGCCATGTTTCTATAGAGGTCATAGGCCTGGATTTCAATATTGAGAGCAAACTCCATGAGGGCTTTACAACCTTGACCCGCTAAAGATGCCACCCGCTGGATGGCATCCATCAGTTTTTCACCCCCTTCAAGAATTTCCCCGTCCAGACCTTCAAAGAGCTCTTTGAAAGACAGCGGGTTCTCCTGCGTCGTTTGCCAGTGGGCATAAATGGTTTTGGCGTGTGCCTCCTCGGCCCGGGAAAGGGTCTCGAGAATAGGTGCATAGGGTGCTTGGGCATTGCTTTCAAAAACAGATTCATAGAACCGTAAGGCAGCCTTCTCCAGCCCCATGGCTGTCAGCATGAGATCCGGCATGGAAGCGTCTTTTTTAAATATGGCCATCCTGGGAAGATCTGCCAGAGACTGACCATCCCAACCCATCATTCCTCCGATCAGATTGTGCACCTTCTGGAACGCAATTCCGCTGTCCAGGGAAATAATGGCCGCCGCCTGGGATCGGGCACCGCTGCGGCAGTAAAAAAAGAGATCTTTATCTTCGGGCAGTTCCGAAAGATGGGATTCCAGTTCGTCCAGGGGCATCAACTTTGATCCGGGAATATGTCCCTGGATATACTCATCCGGTTGACGGACATCCACCAGAAGATAGTCCCGCTCCCCATGGCCCTTCTGGTATTGTCTGAATGTTTCCGAGCTTATGTTTTCAAAATCCATTGGGTTCATCCTTTCCTCCTATGACACCAGTCGGTTATGGTCCGGAGTTCTAAAAACAGGTTGAGCGATTAAATTTTATTTTATAAACGTCCCTGCCTCATATTCTTCAAATGCAATCCGTAGTTCTTCCTGGGTGTTCATGACAATGGGACCTTGCCAGGCAACGGGTTCTCTGATGGGCATGCCGGAAATCAATAAAAATCTAAGCGCATCCTTCCTGGTGGAAACCGCCACCTGCTCGCCGTCCGCAAAGAGTACAAGGGTTTCATGGGCTATCATGTCAGCCGTGTCAGCATCATCCTGTGCAGGTAATTTCATGGCATCCGGGCCAAAAACACCCTGACCGTCGATGATGTATGCAAACACGGTATGCCCTCGTTGGGTCGGGTGCACAAACACCTGCCCCGCAGGAACCTGGACATCCAAATAGGATGGATCGATGAAAATATCCTGAACCGGGCCCTGTTTTCCATAGGCCTTACCGCATATGATTCGAATCGTGGTGCCGTTGTCCAGCACCATCTCGGGAATCTGGTCCTGCGTAACATCCCGGTAGCGCGGCTGGGTCATTTTATCGCTTGCCGGTAGGTTTGCCCAGAGCTGAAAACCGCCCATGCGACCGTTTTCATCCCCCTTGGGCATTTCCTGATGGATAATACCGCTACCGGCGGTCATCCACTGGACATCACCGGAAAAAATGACGCCTGAGTTGCCCAGGCTGTCGCCGTGTTCTACCTGGCCGTCAATCATATAGGTAATGGTCTCGATACCCCGGTGCGGATGCCAGGGAAACCCTTTCAGATAATGAGCAGGATTATCCGAGCGAAAGTCATCCAGCAGCAGGAACGGATCAAACAGTTCTGTATTGCCAAACCCGAAGACCCTCTTGAGGTGGACACCGGCACCCTCCAGGGTGGGCTGACTCTTTATAAGCCTTGCAATGCGTCTATTTTCCGGCATCACGGACCTCCTTGTTCATCATGGCATTTGTCAAATACGCCTTATGTTTTTCACTTAACCCCTTGTATGCTGGGAAGCTAGGATGCTTGGAATCTGGACCACATCTGCCTCACCGGCATATATCGGTATGGGCGGAACCATGAGGGCCAGAATGAAACCTGCCATCCATTTCATCTGCTTCTCCTTTGGTTGTTACCATTTGTTTTTCTTGGATTTCATCACCGATTTAACCATCTTTCCGAACTGTTTGTCCTTTTTCTTTTTTTCCTGGTAGGACATTTCATGAAAAATCGATTCTTTGTTCATTTTCAAATAGTTTTGATAGCGCTCTTTTAATATAATACCTGATTCCAGGGCTGAAAGGACCGCACATCCTTTTTCTTTTGTATGCGAACAATCATGGAAACGGCAACCGGAAGCCAAGTCTTCAATCTCATGAAAGGCGCTCTTTAACCCGCTGTCCACGGCAAGACTTCCAAGCTCCCGCATGCCGGGTGTGTCAATGATCATGGCGGCATTTTTCAGACGTATGAGCTGCCGGCGTGTGGTGGTGTGCCGACCCTTGCCGTCTTTTTCCCTTACCGTTTGGGTCTCAAACACGCTGTCCTTGAGCAGGCTGTTGAGCAGAGTCGTCTTTCCAACCCCCGATGACCCCAGCAGGCAATAGGTGTTTCCGGGTGTCAGCAGTGCCCATATGCTGTCCAGCCCTTCTCCGGTTTTATTGCTGAAGGCGATAACCTGCAGCTCTGGAAAGATGGCAGTGATTTCATTCAAGCGCATTTCAATGGCGTGGGTTTCAAGCAGATCGCTCTTGCTCAGCAGCGCCACCGGCTGGATACCACCATCGTAGACCATGACCATGTACCGCTCCAGTCGTCTCAGGTTATAATTGGCATCCAGGGACTGGACAATAAAAGCCGTGTCAATATTGGCAGCGATGAGTTGATGGGATATTTTTCTGCCGGCGGTTTTGCGCTTTAATACGGTTTTTCGCCGGCAGATAGCATGAATCATGGCCCGGGACCCCTGGTCCACCATTTGAACCCGTACCCAATCACCCACGGCTGGATAATCCAGAGGGCTTTCCGCACTGAACATGAGTTTGCCTGTAATTTCAGCCGTTGTTTCCTGGTTTTCATTGGCAACCACGTAATGTTCCCGGTCCACGGCAATCACCCTGGCCATGTCCAGTTCATCGTCCATGACAGTATCGGCCTGTCCTGTCTGCTCTTCTTTTAAGCTGGAGGGTTTTATCTTCATATGGCTTGATGCTAAAAAATCCATCCATCATTGTCAAAATAATTCCGTGAAACAAGTGCGCTTCATTAGGCTTGTTTTTTCATGTCGGTTCTAATAATAAAATGGCTCAACTTAGTTTATTGAATCACAGTTACGCTAATATGGGGGTTGAGATGAATGAGGACAGCTTTGTAAAACTCGAAATGAAGGGACACGTTGCCTGGGTAACTTTGAACAGACCTGAAAAACGAAACGCATTGAACTTTCAGATGCTTGAACAACTGATCACTACCTTCCAGCAACTTGACCAGGATGATAACACCCGGGTTATCGTTATCAACGGAGAAGGGAAAAGCTTCTGCGCCGGTCTGGAACTGACCGCTCTGGCAGGCCTGATCGAAAAGAAAACAGCCGATTACAGGGAACGCCTGCGTAGAACCATTCTCTATGGACAGACCAGCACCAATATTATCGAGCTTTGCAATAAACCTGTGATCCTGGCATCCCACAGCCACTGTATCGGGGGAGGCGTTGACATTGCCTGTGCCTGCGATATACGCATAGCCACCAGGGACGCGATCTTCTCTGTCCGTGAAACCAGGCTGGCCTTTGTTGCAGACCTTGGCACCACCCAGCGGCTGCAGCGTATCGTGGGTGAACCCTGGGCAAGGGAGCTTTGCCTTACGGGAAGGGATTTTACCGGTGAGGAAGCTTTGCGGATTCGGATTTATTACCCACCTGTGTGAAGACAAGGCATCCTTGTTTCAAAAAGCTGAAGAACTGGCCCAGGAAATAGCGGACAACTCGCCTCTTGCCGTCCAAGGCGTCAAGGATGTTCTGCGCTTTACCAGCGATCACGGCACCGCTGCAGGACTCAAGTATGTGGCCCAGAAAAATGCCGCCATGCTCATCTGCGACGATGGTATCGAAGCCGTCACCGCCGCCATAGAAAAGAGGAAGCCTGTATTCAAGGGCAAATAAAATATTACCCCGAAACCAATTCGGGGTAATATTTTATCGCACCTGACATTGTCGCTTTAGACAAAATATTATATGTATGGACTTGTTCCATGTCACCACCCAAACCTAAGTTGAGCGATTGTCGAGGTTGCCGTAGCTACAAGGAAGATGCTGTTCCGTTATAGGAACATTTGGATACCGATTTTGGAGGCCTCATGAAAAAAGCCAGTCCGTACATCCTAATCGTTTTTTTCAGCTTGTCGACCCTGTGCCATGCTTCTGAGTTCGTACCATCCCAAATTTCGGAAGTCACCCTTTTTTCCAACCAGGCCATGGTTGTCAGAGAAGGGCAGACCCATTTAAAGCCCGGTATGAACGAATTGCTTGTTGAAACCACTGCATTCAACGTGGACAAGGATTCCGTGTCCGCCCAGGTTTTTGGGAATGGAGAGATGGTCAGCGTCCAGATCAAACAGATTCCCCTGGCTGATTTCCCTCAGGACCAGGTCAATACCCTTTCGGAAAAACTCAGGACGCTGAAACAAGCCCGAAAGGATTTGTCCGGACAAAAAGATGGTTCTTGCCAAAAAGGAATCTTTTCTGGACGGGCTGATTGATTTTTCAAAAACACAAATCCCCAAAGATGTGCAAACCCGTTATCCCAATATGGAGGATATCCAGGAAACGTTGTCCTTTATCGGTTCCACATCCACAGTGATCCATGCGGAAAGCCAGGCCCTCGATATCGCCCTGGAAGACATGGACAGGGAAATTGCTAAAGTCCAAAAAGAACTTGCCGCCGTCAGCGGCCGTACCAACGCGTCCAAGCAGGCCATAGAGATCCTTTTTAACGCCACCCGGAAAGAAACCGTTCGGCTGAATGTTCAATATCTGGTGAATAGCGCCCTTTGGCAGCCGCTGTACAAAGTTTCCGTACCCATGGATCTATCGGAACTGGATTTGACCATGTTTGCCCATATTTCCCAGAAATCAGGGGAAGACTGGAAGAAGATAGCCCTTTCCGTATCCAACGTTATTCCGGTAAAAGGGGTCCGATTTCCCGATATATCTCCCTGGAGACTAGATCTGCCAAGACCCGCCCCCGCACTTCTCATGCGGTCCCAGGCCAAGTCCCTGGCAGAGGTCTCTGATACCATGGAACACGATGAAGAAATTCAATTGGGTGCAGGTGCCCCTGCTGAATATATGTCTGCTTCGGCAAAAGAGCTCCCCCTCTCCTTTGAATACAAGATGCCCTTTCCCGTGGATATTGATTCCAGAGATCAATTTTCGATTCTGCCCTTATTGACCAAAAAATTGTCCGCCGACACCTTTCACTACAGTGTCCCCGGAAAAACAAACCTGACTTTTCTTGTTGCAGACGCCAAGGCAGACAAGGAGTTGTTGGCAGGAAAGTTGAATGTCTATTTTGGCGGTCGCTATATCGGAAATACCTATTTGTCCGAAAAAAAGCCAGCCGAACCCTTTTCCCTGAATCTCGGCGCCGACCGTGACGTAAAGGTCCATCGCAAAAATTTGAAGGACAAGATCAAAGAAACCTATTTTGGTACCATTCAGAGGGATACGGTGATCCGGTCGTTTTCGTATAAAATAACTGCCGAAAATATCAAGAACAGACCGGTTACGTTAAAAATCGTTGACAGGGTGCCTGTTTCAAAAACAGACAAGATCGAGGTTAAAGACATTAAACTCACCCCGGCGCCGACAGAAAGCAACTATCAGGATAAGGAAGGCGTCCATTTGTGGGTGTTCCAGCTGTCCCCGGGCGAAACACGCGAAATCTTTCTCGACTTCACGGTTGCCTATCCCACGGGATCTAATCCCTTGGGATTTTGAGAATCTACTAATCATTACAGCAGTTTTTTTCGCATAAAAACAGACAAGGGATCTTTCTGATACGAGCCAAAGGGTCCTGTTTTTTCATATCCAAGCTTTTGATAGAGCCCCAAGGCTTCGCTTTGATGGATACCTGTTTCGAGGCAGGCCTCTGGATAACCCTCTTGAACGGCTTTCTTTTCCAGGGCATTCATCAGCTTTATTGCCAGGCCCATTCCCCGGTTTTGGTGGGGCACATACAGTCGTTTGATCTCCACATAGGTCTTTGATATTCGCCGGAAAGAGGCAATCCCCAGCAATTCATGTTCGTTCCATGCGGCAATAAAATAGTAGTCAGGAGAAATGAGTTTTTCCAACGGTTCAAGATGGTTGCTTTCCGGCGGATAGAGGGATGCCTGGTATTCATCCAATTCTAAAATCATCTCTTGAATGGACGGCGTCCTCGGATCCGCAGGCTCAATTTTAAGATTTATTTTTCCTTTCATTTTAAAAGATTTTCCGGCAAATAATCTTTTCGAACCGGCGAAAATACCTCGACCACCACCGAATTTTCCTCAACATCTGCACTGTGCTCCATATCGCTCGGAATACACCAGGTATCCCCCGGGGCTACAGTAAAGCGCTCGTCTCCTATGGTCAAACAGATGTTTCCGGAAACCAAATAACCGGTCTGCTCATAGGGGTGTTGATGACTCGGTATGCGATTTCCTTTCTCAAACCGGAATTCTGCCAGGAGTGTTTTTGATCCAAACACTCTTGTTTTTAATTGAACGCCGGGAAATATCTCTGTATAGCCGGTGGGCTCAAATTTTCCAAACATGTTGATTCTCCTGTCTACTTCTCCGGACTCATTTCAGAGTTGCATTCTGTTGGGGTGAAAGCCTCTCGAGTTCTTAACTACTTCATTTTCTGCAATATCTGCTCTGTCGAGAGAACCGCTGCATAGGTGCCGGACAATGCTGCCATAAAGGACGCATGCACCGCTGAGGCTGGGATGGTTGTATCGTTGAAACACAAATCACGGGTGGCACAGGCGTCTTCGGCGACCACACAATTAAACCCCAGATCAAACCCGGCGCGAACGGTGGCGTCGATGCACATGTGGCTCATGGCACCACAAAACAGCAGATCGGTGATGTTCTCTTTTTTCAGAATTTCCAGGAGAATGGTATCGCGAAAGCTGTTGGGGTAGTTTTTTGTTACAACCGTTTCACCTTCTAAGGCGGCCACCAGGTTATGAGCCTCGACACCGTGGGTTTCCGGCAAGAAAAATGTCGCCTTCGGACCCATGGAAACATGTCGGACGTGAATGACTCGGGAACCCGTGCTTCTATATTTTTGCAACAGCATCTTTGCATTTGTGGCAGCCGGCTCCATGCCGACAAGCACCATGCGACCACCCGGAAAATAATCATTCTGAATATCAATCAATATCAAGCAAGTTTTCATCTATCTGCTTTCCCATGCTGATTCGATCTTCCAGTGCATACCCGTTGAATCGATAAAACCGCTGAACATCCTCATTTCCTTTCAATATCTGGAGGTTGATTTTAACACACCCCAGGGAAGCGAGCCGTCTCTCCGCATGGGATAGCAGCAATGACGCTATTCCCTTTTTTCGATGCCCGGGATGGACCGCCATGGCATAAATCCAGCCCCTGTGCCCATCGTAGCCCGCCATCACCGTTCCCACGATCCCCTCTGGGTGGACGGCCACAAAAAACAAACCATCGAGCATGGCAATTTTTTTGTCGATGACAAAACCGGGATCATTGCGTGCCGATTCGTAACCAAAAATATCTCTCCAAAGTGTAACAACCTGTTCTCGGTGTTTCACGTTGTTATATGCTAGAATTTCAAATGGATAGTATATCCATCATTTCATTGCCTGTTCAAGATCTGCCATAATATCATCGGCATCTTCTATCCCCACAGACAAGCGCAACAAACCATCTGTAATGCCCAGTTCTGCACGCTCCCCATCCGTCAGTTTTGCATGGGATGTTGCAACCGGAGCACAAATAATGGTCTCCACACCGCCAAGGCTCAGGGCCGGCCGGATCAGTTTCAGGTTTCTTAAGAATCGGTGTGGCGTCACTTTTTTATCATCCAGTTCAAAGGAGACCATGCCACCAAAGGACCGCATCTGTTTCCGGGCAATCTCGTAACCCGGGTGGCTCTCCAGACCGGGATAGTAGACACGTTTAACAAGAGGGTGTTCCTGGAGATATCCGGCAATAATCATTGCATTGTGATTGTGTCGATCGACCCGCAAACCCAGGGTCTTCAAGCTTCTTTCAATTAAATAACAGGTGGTTGCATTCAGGCTGCCTCCCAGATTGGCTGCCGTCGATTTCATTCGTGCAATCAGTTCCTTGGAGGCTACAGCCGCACCACAGCAGATATCACCGTGTCCGCCGAGATACTTGGTGCCGCTGTGGATAACGATATCGATACCGAGATCCATGGGACTCTGATTGATGGGTGTTGCAAAGGTGTTATCGATAATGGTTACAATCTGCTTTGATCTGGCATATTCGGCCACCGCCTGGATATCCGTGATCAATAAGAGTGGATTTGACGGCGTTTCGATATAAATGATCCGGGTGTTTTCCTGAACAGCTTTTTCGATAGCTTCCAGTTGATTGGAAACAAAATCATAGGCAATGCCGAAACGGTCAAACTCGGCCGTGGCAAAATGATGTGTGCCGCCATAGATATCTTTCTGTAGAACAATATGGTCGCCTTTGCTGAGCAATGAGAAAATGGCTGTACTGATGGCGGCCATGCCTGAACTGAAAATCAGTCCGTCTTCAGCATTTTCCAGGGCACACAGCTTGTCGATAACCGCTTTCTGGTTGGGCGTATTGTTATAGCGGGGATAGACATTCTCATTAAGATCCAGGTACTCAAATGAAGACGAGGTAAAGATAGGTGTATTGACACCCTTGGTTCCAGGATCGCTGTATGTGCCGCTGTGTACACACTGGGTAAGTTTTTTCATGACAAGTTCTCCTGCCGTTACCAGTTTTCGCAAAACAGCTCGAAATGACCCGCAGGTCTTACACAAGCCGGACATTTTTCGGGGGGTTGCAGACCTTCATGGATATACCCACAATTTCTGCAACGCCAGCGCATGGGTGCTTCACGCTTGAAAATTTTGCCGGTTTGCATGTTCTGGGCCAGGGCCAGAAAGGTTTTTTCATGCTGGACTTCGGCAACGATAATGGCATCCCAGGTGTCTGCCGCCCGCATGTAGTTTTCCTCCCGCGCTACGGCGGCAAATCCCGGATATAACGTTGTATGCACATTGTTTTCAAGATCTGCGGACGCTATCAGGTTCTCGTAGGTCGTTTTGATGACACCGGTAAGAAATGTCGCCGTAATTTCGAGTTCGCCGCCATTGAAAAACTTAAAAAACCGCAAGGCATGCTCACGCTCCTGGTCAGCGGTTTCCGCAAAGATGGCAGCGATCTGGGCAAGTCCGTCCTTCCGAGCCTTGTTGGCAAAAAATTGATACCGCGTGGTTGCCTGGGACTCGAAAGCAAAGGACGTCAGCAGGTTTTTGGCTGTTTGGCTCTCCTTGAATTTCCCCACACTGCCTCCTCTATCTAATAGCAATCACACCCCCAACCTCAATCTAAGGATTTTCGTTTCTGGGAATGTTTAGTACAAATTTTATTCGCGATTACTCGACAATTTCAATGGCCTCGGCCCCGCATTCGGCAGCAGCCTGCCGTACAACTGCATGCAGATGTTCGGGAATTTCATCGAATTTTACGATGGACATCAACTGATCTTCGTCGTACTCAAAAACCTCCGGGCAAAGTTCATTACAGTTTCTGTCTCCCATGCAATTCTTGGTAATAACAACTTTCATCTCTCCTCCTCCTGTTTTGATATGCAAATGCATCGTTCGGATTGCAGGCCCTCAGAATTTTGAGTTGTGCATTTCACGATTAACTTATATTGCTTAAAAACCAGATTTTGTATCCTGTCAACAAAAGGATCCGACAATATGAACAATTTTCATCGGCGACAATGATAATCTCTTTTCACCCTTTATATACGGCTGATCTTAACCTGCTGTGTGCCGGGCGTGATCCCGGCACACCGGAACTGGCCGCAATCCGCCAGGCAAAGGCCGTAATCCTTCCCCAGGGTTGCCGAAAATCCCTTTATCGCATGGCAAAAAACAACTGCGCGTATGTATTTCCCGATTATGATGCACGCTTTGCCTATTCGGAAAAAATCGGCCAAGCCAAACTGTTTCAGAAAACGAGGGTTCCCCATCCGCGTACCGTGTTTTATGACAAAGGTGCGTCCATGGATGCCGGTTATCATACTTTGTTAAAAAATCCACCCTTCAAACTTCCATTTGTATTCAAATTCAACTGGGGCGGTGAAGGTGAAACCGTTTTCAGCATTCAATCCCAAGATGATTTTGAAGCGATTCTTGAAAAATCAATTTTATACGAAAAATCAGGACAGTACGGCTTTCTGCTCCAGGAGCTCGTACCGTCCAAAGGACGCTCCCTGCGGGTGGCTGTGATTCATCAGTCCTATATCTCTTACTGGCGGGTCCAGGATGATGCCGATGGTTTCTACACAAACCTGACAAAAGGTGCTAAAATAGACGCCGTGTCGGATCCGGCTCTGCAGGAAGCGGCCATCGCCGCCACCCGGAAATTTTGTGCTCAAACAAAGATCAACCTGGCTGGATTCGATTTTCTGTTTTCAGAGGAAGATCTTGCTACCGGTGTGATAAAGCCGCTTTTTCTCGAAATCAATTATTTTTTTGGCCGTAGAGGGTTGGGCGGTTCTGAAAAGTATTATCAAATTCTGAAAAATGAAATAGATGATTGGCTCAATCAACTATAAAACCACCCTGTGGTCTCTTAATATCAAATTATTTTCATGCTCGACCAAATATAACGAAGCGCGAAACATTATAGATAAAAATTGTAAGGACGATTTTATAAATGGACCCATACGCCAATAGCCTTTCTGAAAACGACATCAGGCGGGAACGCCAAAAGGCACGTGAGATGCGCAGTTCCCAGTGGTGGAAACGAAAGTGTGATAAAGGCATCTGTCATTATTGCGGTCGCTCGATCTTGCCCAAAGAGCTCACCATGGATCACCTCGTACCCATCGCACGGGGGGGAAAAACCACCAAGGGCAATGTCGTTCCCTGCTGCAAGGAATGTAACAATCAGAAGAAGCAGCTTCTGCCCATGGAGTGGGAAGCCTACCTCTCCCGTCAGACGACATGATCTTACGTCATTTGCTGCGTTGATGCGGAACATACGAATTCAAAGACGGCTGTTTACAACAACGCTTCTTTAAATTTTTGGCCCTTTTCGGCATTACAGGCACTTTAGAACGAGTTTTTCACAGTCGAACAGGGATTATCCAGCAGTCGCGATATTACCCTTCTTTTTGTATATAGAGTTCCGTAAAGAAAAATCCCTTTTTCTACAAATAATCACCTCTTTATGCACTTCACTCGAACCCTCGGCCCCTGGGATCCTTGAATCCTTAATTTTGATCGACTCTTTTAGAGCCGATCAAAATTAAAAGATTGACATCTCTGTCTGTCGATCAAAATTAAAAAGATTGACATCTCTTCCATAAACGAATAGGTTAATTTCCTGAAATAACTTCATGTTCTTATGGATGCGTCGCATTGCAGTTCTTGTGTTGCCACTGATTTATCATTCATTCCGGTACCCATAACGTACCCGTCTATGAATCCTGTCTAAAGCGAAGGTCAGGAGACACGATGCGCACAAAAAAGGAAAACGAGTATCTTTTAAAAGCGATGGATGCATTCCAGAGACGACTCCTTGTGGTCGCACCTGACTTTAAAATCCTGGCGGCAAACATCCCTGTCGACGAACTACCTGGATCCGAGGCGATCGGGAACACTTGTCATAAACTTTTTTATGATCGCTCGTCACCTTGCGAGAATTGTGCAGTCCTGGTTGCCATGGAAAGCCGATCACCGTCCCTGCGCCCCAAACCCGACAGTTTTATCGTGCAAGGTCGCATGCCCTGCTTTTATGCTTACCCCATCATGAACGGCGACAGCGTGGAAGCCTATGTCAGTATGGATTTTCAGATCCCCGCCATCGGCATACTTGAAGAAAAACTCCACCGCACAAATTCGTTGCTGGAAAATCTTCTCCAAAGCGCGGTGGATTGTGTGATAGCAGCCGATATGAAGGGAAATATTTTCCTGTTCAACGCCTCTGCCGAGGAAGTCTTCGGATACACCAAAGAAAAAGCAATAAACTCCCTCAATGTGCGTGATATCTATCCGGGGGACGGCGCGCGCCTGGTGATGAAACTATTGCGAAACGATGACTACGGCGGTAAGGGGCGGCTCAAAACGTATCACACCAATGCCCTTTCCAAATCGGGGGAAGAGATTCCCATCAGCCTCTATGCATCCATTATTTACGAAGATGGCCGGGAGATTGCCTCCATCGGATTTTTTCATGACCTTAGAGACCGCATCCAGATTCAAAAGGAACTGGAAAATACACAGCTGCAGCTTCTACAATCCGAAAAAATGGCTTCACTGGGAAAACTTGCCGCCGGTGTTGCCCATCAGATCAACAATCCTCTGGGGGGTATTACCCTCTTTGCTAAACTGATGCTGGAAGAGTATACCCTGGAAAAAGATGCCCAGGAGGATCTGCACCGTATCTTAAGAGATGCTGAGAGGGCTCGGAATACGGTCAAGGAACTCCTCGAGTTCACCCGTCAGACACGACACTTGATGCAACCCAACAACATCAACGATGCGCTGACTCGAACACTTTTTCTCCTTGAAAATCAAACTCTTTTTCAGAACATCGATCTCCAGAAAGACTTTCAGCCGGATCTTCCCCCGGTGTCATCCGATGCGCAGCAGCTGTATCACCTGATGATGAACATCATCCTCAATGCGGCGCAGGCCATGGAGGGCAACGGGGTGCTTACCCTTAAAACCTATTATCAGGCAATGCAGGATCGCGTCTGTATCGAAATCTCTGACACGGGTCCGGGGATACCCGAAGAGGCCCTGCCGCACATCTTTGAGCCCTTCTTTACTACCAAGGACGAAGGCAAAGGAACCGGCCTGGGACTTAGCCTTGCGTACAATATTGTTAAAAGCCACGGCGGCCGGATGTCTGCCAGAAACAATCCGGAAAAGGGCGCCTCATTTATTATCGAGCTGCCATCAGCTTCTAAAGATCAGAAAGGAGACGGGCGTGAGTGACAGTGCTGAAACATTGCATGTTCTCATCGTAGATGACGAACAGGATATCCGAGAAGGCTCGGAACGAATCCTCATCCGTATGGGTTTTAAGGTGTCCAAGGCGGCCAATGGTACAAGAGGCTCTTGAAATTTTTCAAAAAATACAACCTGATATCGTTCTACTGGATCTCAAAATGCCGGGCATGGACGGTATGGAAGTTCTGGAACGGCTCAAAAAAATCGACCCTACCATCATCGTCATTGTCATCACCGGCTATGCCACGGTGGAAACAGCCATCCAGGCAATGAAACAGGGTGCTTATGACTTTATTCCCAAGCCCTTTGAACCGGACCAGCTTCGCCTGGTTATCAACCGGGCAGCGGAAAAAATCCGATTAGAAAAGGCAGCGGAAAAACTGACCCGGGAGCGCCAGCGAACCCTGTTGGACCTAGGAACCGAAAAAAGCCGTATCCGCACTATCATCGAGTCGCTTCCCAACGGTGTCCTGGTAACCAACACCCTGGGCCGGGTCGTTCTGATGAACCCAGCCTTCAAACAACTCCTGGGGTTCGATAAAGAGCATCCTGTGGGTGAAAGCATCGACAAATACCTCCCTAATGAGGGCTTGTGCAAGCTTGTCATGGAAATTTCCCAAGGCAGACACATCGACTACGAAGACATTCCGGAATACGAGTTCGCTATTTCCAAAGAGCGGTATTTCATGGCCAAGGGGCGTCCTGTATTGGGCCAGAAAAAAGAATGCCTGGGTGCCGTAGTCACTGTGGTGGATATTTCTGCACTGAAAATGATCGATCTGATGAAATCTGAGTTTGTCGCCAAGGTGTCCCATGAACTGCGGTCTCCCCTCTCCACCATTCACGAACAGCTCGCCGTTGTTCTGAGCGACATGATGGACATTGCACCGGAAACCGACCAGAAAATCCTCGGTCGAGCCAAGGAAAAGACCCACAGCCTCATTTCCCTGATCGGTGATCTGCTTGATCTTTCCAGAATCGAAGAGGGCATTATCTGCAAAGAACCCGTACCGGTTCAGGTCGATGCCTTATTGAAAAACATTATTGATTTTCTCAAAGACAAGGCCAGTGCCAAGAAACAAACATTGACCCTGGAAATCATGGGCGATCACCTGCCGGAAATGCAGGCAGACCCGATAGCCCTGGAAAGCGTCTTTGGCAATCTCATTGCGAATGCCATTAACTACACGCCTGAAAACGGCCATATCCGCGTTACGGCCGAGGTGGCCGGTATAAACATCAAGGTAAACGTTATCGACAATGGGTTTGGAATAGAAGACAGGCATCTGGGCCAGATTTTTGAGCGGTTTTACCGCGTTAAAAATGATCAGACACGCTATATCACGGGAACCGGCCTGGGACTCCCCATCGTGAAGGAGCTGGTCCAGGCTCTTGGCGGGTTTGTCGAGGTAGAAAGCGAGTTTGGCAAGGGGTCGGCATTCACGGTGTTACTACCGGTAGCCTTGAACACCTAAGCCTTATTTAATCATTCCCCTTCAATAGCGGAAATAAATTCTTCCGGCGGCACCTGAAGACCGGTCCATAGGGCAAAGGTTCTGCGGGCCTGATAGGCAAGCGGCATAAGACCATCCAGAAATCGAATCCCTTTGTCCTCGGCGGCCTTCTTCCAGAAATTTTTCGGTCGGTCGTAATTGAGATCCATCACCATTTCACAGGCAGGTAACTCCAAAGAGGCAACCAGGGCCGCCATTTCAGAAGATTCATCCAGGCTCGAAACAGATGTGGCGTTGATGATGATATCAACCGGTATTCTCTGTCCCCCCAGGGAAGAGAGCGTTCTAGCTTCTCCCCCGAAGCGTTTCACCATCTGCTGCAATTTCTCCTCGTCACGCCCAGCTACAAAAATTGTTTTTGTGCGCAGCCAGTTCAGGATAAAAACAACTGCCCGGGCAGCTCCTCCGGTACCGAAAACCATGGCCGACTTATCTTCGACGTCAAAACCGGCATAGGACAAGGCGTCCATAAATCCAATGGCATTGGTGTTGTATCCCTTGAGCTTGCCGTCATTGAGAACGATGGTGTTGATGGCCCCAATGATATTGGCGCCCTCGGACAAAATATCCAGATAAGGGATAACCGCTTCCTTGTAGGGTATGGTTATGTTCGCACCGGCAATGTTCAGGATGCGAAGACTCTGAAGGGCCTGACCCAGATGCTCCGGTGCAACCTTGAACGGCACATAGATGCCTTTGATACCCATCCGCTTGAATACCGTTGAAAATATCGCTGTGGATTTTGCTCGATATGCCCGTTCGTCAGAGATGATGCAATAGACTTGCATAATTTTTTGAGTCCGGTTTTTTCAATACACGCCTGAAAATCCAGAAATTTCATGAACTTTCAGGGTTTGGGTACGGATTCACATCCACCAGATCCGGACCCAGATAAGCACGCTCGTTTTCTCCCAGAATGCCCATGGCCAGACACATGATTGTCCAGAGATGTAAGGTGTGGTAGTCCCCCTTGTAATGCTCTTTCAGGTCATGAATTTGAGAATGGCAGTTGTGACAGGGTGTGATACAGTAGGTTGCCTTGGTTTCCGCTATCTGTTCAAACTTTCTGCGGCCATAATAACGCCGCGCCTCGGGCAGACCGGACTGGAGAAACCCGCCGCCGCCGCCGCAACAAAAATTGTTGGATCGGTTAGGCGTCATATCGATGAAATTTTCTTCGCCCACGATGGCCTTGACGACAAAACGAAGGTCTTCTGCAATAGGGTCCCCGAGTGATTTTCTCACCAGCTGACAGGGATCCTGGACCGTGAATTTGACGCCCAGATCCTTGTTCCAATCCGAGTTGACCTTCAATTTTCCTTCACGCATCCACTGTGCATAATATTCGATGATGGATTTGACTTCAAACGTGTGTTCGATGTTGAACTTGTTCAGTCCGACCCGGACCGAAAAAAATTCGTGCCCTCACTCCGTATTGAGCCAGACCTTACACCCCAGATCATCCACGGCTTTGGCTTTTATGCGGACATTTTTTTCCCACTTCTTCGTATCTGCTAAAAACAGACAGTAATTTTCGGCTGCCCATCCCTTTGAGCCGTATGTCCAGTCCGCACCGACCGTGTGGAGAATTTTCCATAGTGGCACCATCTCATCCGGTTCCGTCACCGGTTCCCGGGAATTCTGGTTCAGGAAAAATTCAGCCCCAACCTTGTTGATCGGCGCCTGCATTTCTTTGAACTCCGGCTGGGCTTCCTGATATTCTTCCAGCACATCTTCAACCACGAAGATAAAATCCTCTTCTGTTGCCCCCATGGCGCTGCATGTCTCGTTCTTAAAGGACATTTCACACGACCCATGAATGCCTTTCGGCAGATCGTCCTTAGGCCACCGGTTTCTCACATTGAAAACAAGACCTGGAATATCGATTTTCATGGGGCAGGCGTAAATACACCGCTGGCACATGGTGCACATCCAGGCCCACTTGGAACTCAGGACCTCTTCATCGAGCCCGAGTGCCGCCATTCTTAAAAATTTTCTCGGGTCCATCCCCTCCAGTCCTGTTGCCGGACACCCTGAAGAACAAAGACCACAGGTCAGGCAGAGATTCAGGTTTCCACCCTCGGGCAGGATTTTCATAACCTCGTCTTTGAAGATGCTCTTGCTTTTTTTTATCTCCAGAACCGGCATTGACATGGCTGACTCCTCACAGTTTCGAACATCAGGAAAGAAATCTGTATGCTTCATCAAATATAGAACAATCTTCCCCGGTTTACATGTTAAGCATTTGTCTGATGCTTTGGGAAATCGCTTCAGCAGATGCAGGCTTGGCAATATAATCATCCGCTTCCGTACTCATGCCGTCGGCATGGGAATAGCGAGTGGAGGTCACATGAGACGCCACGGCAGTCAGCAGCAGAACCGGAATATTGCAGAGATTACTGTCTGCCTTTAGTTCCTTGCACATCTCGTAACCGTCTTTTTCCGGCATCATAACATCGAGCACAATGGCATCGGGGGGATTGGCTTGAACTTTTTCCATACCTTCCACACCATTGTAAGCCAGTTCAACATCGAACCCTTCCTTTTCAAGCTGCCCCTGAACAATGGAGCAGAAGTCAGGCTCATCGTCTACTACCAGTATTCTTTTTTTATCTGTCATGGAAAACCTCCTCTTTATAACGTTAAACACCGCACTTATGACCCTCGAACCTTTGACTGAGATCAACTTTTTTTAAGATGATCAAAACAGGCTTATTCCTAAATCTGGGGTCGTGGGTACAGACCTGCCTTTTCTACGATCTCGGGAACCTTTTCCTCCCACTCGATGGCCATGACGTGAAAACCGCTGATACCTTCCACCTCTTTCAGGCGTTGAATATCCTCGATGCATATCTTGAGACCCTCTTCGGCCTGTTTTTCCTTGGGCGTATCTGCCAGCCGCTTGACCAGTGCATCGGGGACATCCATTCCCGGAACACGGTTTTTCATGTATTTGGCCATTCCCGCAGATTTCATGGGTGTCATGCCCGCCAGAATATAGACCTGCTCGTGCAGGCCGCGGTCTCTGGCAAGCTTCATCCACTCTTCAAACTTATCCAGATTGTAGATGCACTGTGTCTGTATAAATTCTGCGCCGGCCTTAATCTTCTTGGCAAGTCTCGGAACACGAATTTCAAAGGGATCTGCAAAAGGATTCGCAGCGGCGCCCACGAACATTTGCGGCGGCCGCTTGATATCATCACCTCCCAGAAATTTTCCTTCGTCTCGCATATGGCGAACGGTCTGGACCAGTTGCATCGAATCGAGATCGTGAACATTTTGCCCTTGTGCACAGTCTCCAAAACTCTGATGGTCACCTGAGAGACACAATATATTGGCAATATCAAAGGATGCGGCACCCAGAATATCGCTCTGAAGAGCGATGCGATTTCGGTCACGTGTCACCATTTGCAGCACCGGCTCCAGCCCCATGAGCTTGAGACGGATACAGGCGGCCAGGCTGCACATACGGGTTACCGACGTCTGATTGTCCGTGATGTTGATAGCATCCACATGATCCTTGATCATTTCTGCTTTCTTGATAATGGCTTCCGGATCACTGCCTCGCGGCGGACCACATTCTGAGGTTACGGCCAGATGTCCGGCAGAGAGAATCTTTTCCAAGCGACTCGGTGTCTTCGTTTTCATGGTTGCACATCCTCCCTCACGACTTTTCTGGGTCCACCTGCCCGGTCGGTGGACCAGTCTTTGATCGGGCTCAGATCTTCATACTCTTCGAACCTGTTCAGAGCCTTGAGACGCTCGACGATCAGTTGCCAGGCGCATACCAGTTCCTTGTTTATTTCACACATTCCCTTGCTAGAACCGCCGCAGGGTCCATTCATGACGCGTTTTGCACATCGGGAAACCGGACAGATACCGCCGGTTCGGGATAGAATGCACTGACCGCAACCCTGGCAGCGCTCGGCCCAATGGCCACGGTCTTCCGTCACACCCATAAAACAGGTGTTGACCCCAGGGTAAATGGGGGTTGAATGATATTTTTCGGCAGTGAACTGGACACCCACACCACAGGCAATCGACACGATGGCATCGTACTGATCAACGACATTGCGGATCTCCTCGAGATATTCATGATCACACTGACGCTCAAGGGTCTTTTCATCGATCTTCATTTCCTTGCCCTGGTTTAGAAAATACATGCGCAGTGCTGAGGCCAGAATGCCCACCTCCTTTTTTCCTCCTGCTTCACAGACCGTCACGCACTCATTGCATCCCAGTACCAGCACTTTGTCATGGTTCTTGATGTCCTCAATAATCTCTTCAATCGGCTTTTTGTCTGCGACAATCATAATTTCATCCTTTTACATTCCTTAAACAGATCGGTTATGTGAGCTCACGCTGCTTTTTTTTTCTGCAACTTGATTGGATTGGGTCCGAGTTCCTTAATCCGGTCCACCATTTTAACCGCCACCTCAGCAAACAGAGGTCCTTCGCTCGACGCCATGTTAAACATCTCCACACGCTGGCCGCCCACACCCACGGTGTCGAGTATCTTCTTGGCCTGCTCAATCCGTTTTCGTGCCCTGAAATTTCCACTGGTGTAATGGCAGTCGCCTTCCATGCAACCCACGGCATAGACCCCGTCGGCGCCCTTTTCAAAGGCTTTTAAAATATGCAAAATATCGACCTTGCCGGTGCAGGGAACGCGGATGATCTTGATATTCGTGGGATATGTCAGTCGCATGGAACCTGCCAGGTCCGCGGCTGTGTATCCTCAGAAGTTACAGCAAAATGCGATAATAATCGGTTCAAACAGTTGACTCATAAGACCCCCTCCAGCAAAGCTTCTATCTTGCAGATCAGTTGATCGTCTTGATACCAATTCAATTCAATGGCCTTGGCCGGGCATTCCGATGCGCATACTCCGCACCCCTGGCACATGGCGATGTCTATTTCACTCACCCCTTCGGCATTAATTTTCGGGACCCCATAGGGGCACGAGCGAACGCATACGAGGCATGAAGCACATTGGTCAGCGTCTACCCAGGCGGTAATGGCTGACAATGTCAGCTCCGGCTGGGAAAGAAAGGTAATAGCCCGGGAGGCGGCTGCACTGGCCTGGGAGATGGTCTCGGATATTAATTTGGGGCTGTGGGCCGTGCCGCACACAAAGATGCCCTCCGTGGCCATATCCACCGGTCTCAGCTTGACATGCGCCTCCATGAAATAACCTTCCGGTGTTCTGGCAAGCTTGACGATGGAAGCCAGCTCAGACGTGTCTTCGGCAACCATGCCTGCGCTCAGGACCAACTTGTCCGCCGTTACCATCAACGGTCGATTCAAGACATGATCAAAAAATGTCACCTGCACGCCATCTTGCGATGATGCCACCTGAGGCGGGTTCTCCGGTGTATAGCGGAAAAACAGAATGCCCTGTTTTCTGGCCTCTGTATAGTACTCTTCCAGGAGTCCATAGGTCCGGATATCCCGGTACAGGACATAAATGCGGGCATCCGGATGATCTTTGCGGAGATGCAATGCATTCTTGATGGCGTTCTGGCAGCAGATACGCGAACAGTTGGGGTTTTCATCATTTCGGGATCCGACGCATTGAATCATGACCACCTGATCCAAAGAACCCGACGGCACATCATCCAGGTGCTGGGCGAATTCCACCTGGGTCATGACCCGGTCGTCTTCTCCGTACAGATACTCTTTGGGTTGATATTCCTTTGCGCCGGTGGCCAGTATTACCACGCCATGCTCGATTTTTCGTTCGTACATACCCGGTCCAACCAGAACTTCCGTGGTGAAATTGCCTTTGAAACCGGAAAACCCAACAATAAGGGACTGAGTCAGCACCTGGATCATTTCATGGGACATCACACGATCCGAGAGCTGCGTCAGATAAGGCTGAATTTCGGCGCCTTCAATGGTGGCCTTCAGCTGGTTGGCCATACCCCCCAGACGGTTCTCCTTCTCCACCAGAAACACCTCGTATCCCTGGTCTGCAAGTCCCAAAGCGGCATTCATTCCGGCAATGCCGCCACCCACCACCATGGCTTTTTGAATGACCGGGATGGTTTTCTCCTGGAGTGGATGAAGGGTTGCTACTCTGGCCACGGCCATGCGTACCAGGTCTTTTGACTTTTCGGTGGCTTCCTCGGCTTGTTTGGCGTGTACCCATGAGCCCTGGTTACGAATATTCGCCATTTCAAAAAGATATTTGTTCAGTCCGCATTCCCTCATCGTATCCATAAAGATTGCTTCATGTGTTTTGGGCGTGCAGGCTGCCACGACGATACGGTTGAGGTTCTGCTCCTTGATGATTTCCTTCATCTGGCCCTGGGAATCCTGGGAACAGGTAAAGAGATTCTGCCCAACATATGTGACATATGGCAATGTCTCTGCGTAGGCTTCCACGGCAGCCACATCCACAACACCGGAGATATTGATCCCGCAGTTGCAGACGAATACGCCAATCCGGGGTTCTGCATCGCTCACATCGATCTCTTCCGGCAGATCAACCGAGCGGGTCAAGGTGTTTCGAACCGCTGCAAGGCACGCACCCGCCGCACAGGCAGCAGCGGAAGCCTCCGTGACGGAACTGGGAATGTCTTTTGCCTCCTGAAAGGCACCGCAGACATAGACACCGGGACGCGATGTCTCCACCGGTGAAAACGGGTGGGTCACGGCAAAATGATTGGTGATCCATCTCCACATCCAGTCGCTTGGCCAGATCAATGGTCTGCTCTGACACCTGAAGACCGACAGAGAGAACCACCATGTCGAAAAATTCTTCCTGTATTTCACCGGCCTCGTCTGCATAACGGATACGAAGATCTTTCGCTTCTCCAACCTCATCGATGGTATGCACCCGGGCCTTGACAAAATTCACGCCCTCCTGGTCCTTGGCCCGAAGATAATATTTTTCAAAATCCTTTCCAAACGTCCGGATATCCATGTTGAAAATGGTACAGTCCAGGTCGCCCTGAGCATGCTCCTTGGCCACCATGGCGTCCTTGATGGCATACATACAGCAAACAGAAGAACAATATCCATTACCGCACTGGTTATTGTCCCTGGAACCGATACACTGAAGCCAGGCAATACGCTTCGGTTCTGTTTCATCCGAAGGCTTGATCAGGTGCCCCATGGTTGGACCGGAGGCACTCAGCATCCGTTCAAATTCCAGACTCGTCATGACATTGGGATTCGTTCCATAGTGGTAATGCTTTTCAAGGGCGGTGGGGTCGTACGGGCGACTTCCCGGGCTGAGAACCACGGAACCCACCTGGATCTCCCTTTCCACGACTGCCTGGTCATGTTCCACGGCACCGGCCAGGCATGCTTCCACGCACTGGTAGCATTCCGAGCAAATTCCGCAGGAAAGACACCGGTTGGATTCTTTTTGCGACATGCTTTCATCGAAACCGAGCTGAACCTCGTTGAAATTGGAGATTCTTTGATCCGGCGACACGCAGGGCATCTTTTCCTTGGGCAGTGGAGCAACGCCTTCCAGGGGTACATGGTCAATCGGAACCCATGCCTTTTCCCTACCGGCTGAAAGGTCTGTCCGGCAAACAAATCGATCGATGGATATGGCGGCTTCTTTGCCTGCGGCCACGGCCTCCACAACCGTTGCCGGCCCCGTGACGGCGTCCCCGCCTGAAAAAATATCCGGATCATTCGACTGAAGCGTTACGGGGTCCACATTGATGGTGCCCCAGTCACTTAAGGTGCAGGCACATTCATCCGTCAGACAGGCCCAGTCACTTTCCTGGCCAATGGCCGGAATCACTGCATCAACTTCGATGGTAAACTCGGATCCTTCAATGGGTACAGGTCGGCGACGGCCGCTGGCATCGGGTTTACCCAGTTCCATTTTAATACATTCCAGCGCTACGACCTTCCCGTTTTCACCGATAATACGCACCGGATTGGTGAGGGTCATGATGTCGATACCCTCTTCCCGGCATTCTTCGATCTCAACATCGTTGGCGGGCATCTCCTCGAAGCTCCGCCGGTAAATGACAAAGGGTTTGGAAGAACCGGTTCTCAGGGCCGTGCGAACCGAGTCCATGGCCACGTTTCCTCCCCCGACCACGGCTACCCTATCCCCCAGCTGAATCCTGTTTCCAAGATTGACCTCGCGCAGAAAATCAACTCCTGGATAAACGCCCGTTTGATCTTCTCCTTCAATACCCAGGACCTTGCATTCATGAGACCCGATACCAAGAAAAAAAGCCTTGAATCCGTCCTTGCGCAATTGATCAATGGTGATGTCTTTTCCGAGTTCGACACCTGTCTTGAATTGAACCCCAAGATCCTTGATAATTTGAATTTCACTTTCGATAATATCTCGTGGCAGACGGTAGGATGGTATGCCGACGGTCAGCATGCCACCCAATACCGGCAGTTTCTCAAAGACCGTGACCTGGTAGCCTTCTATGGCCAGGAAATATGCGCAGGTCAGGCCTGCCGGCCCTGCCCCGATAATCGCTATCTTTTCAGGTCGTTTTGCTTTCTGTTCCGGTACAAAGGGGGCTTTTGCTTCAAGATCCCTGTCCGCCAGAAAACGATGCAGATACTGGATGGACAAGGTTTTATCCACCTGGTTTCTGGTGCAGGCGCCTTCACAGGGATGATGGCACACCCGGCCGCAGACCCCTGGGAAGGGATGGTCCTGTTTGAACAGTTTCAGTGCTTCCAGATATTTCCCGGACTGGATAAGGGCAATGAAGCCCTGGACGCTTACATGTGCCGGACAGGAGACCTTACAGGGAGCCGTCCCTCTTTTCTCGATGGCAAAAGCGCCTGGAATCGCCTGGGGGTATTGCTTGAAGGCAGCTCTCTTCTCTGAAAGATGTTCGTTGTAGTCGTCGGGCAGGGATACCGGGCAGACTTTTGTGCATTCCCCACAGCTGGTGCATTTGGCGATGTCGATATACCGTGGTGCCTGGCGGATTCCGGCGGTTAAATTGCCCGGTTCTCCTGTGAGAGACATGAGTTCGGTGTTGGTTAGAAGTTCGATGTTGAGATGCCGGCCGACCTCGACCAGTTTGGGTGAAATAATTCACATGGCACAGTCATTGGTGGGAAATGTCTTGTCCAGCTGTGACATCATTCCACCGATGGCAGAGGATGATTCAACCATGTACACATAATAACCTGAATTGGCTAGATCCAGGGCCGACTGCATACCCGCGATGCCACCACCGACCACCATGACCGAACCGACCAAATCCTTTTTGTGATCACCTGATTGTTTCGTCATTTTCGATTCCTCAAACCCCTTTCAGTATCGCCGGGAGCTTATCTTCCCACCCGATTGTGGAAAGCTGCACACCGCAAAAGCCTTCCTTTTTTAGTGTTTCGACCATTTCTGAAGCAATTTTGATGCACGTATTAACCTTGTCCGGTGCCTTCTGGAGACGCTGGATCAACGAATCGGGAATGAATGTGCTGTTTACATTACGGGATATATAGCGTGCCATTCCAAGGGATTTAAGCAGCAGCACCGTCGGGATAATTTTGGTTTCTGTGCGGTTCACACGCTTGAGAAACGGTTCGATGGTGGAAAGGTCGAACAGCGGCGGGGTAATGAAAAACGCGGCGCCGGCTTCTCTTTTCTGGTCCATTTCTTCCCGTATCAGTTCCGGCGACTTGTCTCTTGCACCGGCATCGACGGTCGATCCCACCAGAAAGGACGGGTGCACCATCAAGCTCGATACCCGCCATATCGCGTCCATTCTGAAGGCCCTGAATGGCCCTCAGCAGTTCCGGTAGGTCAATATCGTTCACCGCTCTGGCCTGGTGGTGATCACCGAAACTCGGATCTTCTCCCCTGACCACCATTATATTGTGTATCCCGCAACCATTTGCCGCCAGAAGATCCGCCTGTATGGCAAGACGGTTGCGGTCCCTGCAATTGACCTGCATGACCACATCCATACCTTTTGACTGGAGAATCATACCGCATCCCAGGGAACTCATCCGCATAACGGCGTTACGCATTTCCGGTACAACAAATGCATCGACGATGCCTTTAACTCTCTGCGCATTTGCAACCATTGCGGAAACGTCCACTCCTTTGGGAGGTTCCATTTCTACAAGAACAGCAAATTTCCCTGCTTCCAATTTCTTTTTTAGACTCATGGGTTACCTCCGAATAAAGCCGGCGTCCGGTGCTATAAAACCCGCGCGTTCCCTTCAATGTCGAGATATGGACCATGCGAGAGAAAATGGAATTGAAATGTATCAGCCGCAATAGTTTAGCAATGACTGTGCCAAAGACCCTTTTATTGCGGGAGGCTTAAATACTCCCACAATATCAAACAACTATGTTTTTATGTCGACTGAAAGTACCCACTCGGGTCACATCTCATAACCTGGCTGACCATGCCATTTTGGAACATAGATTCATATTTATGTTGTATTGTTAAGAGATTGGATGGTATGTGCCAATCTTGGCATATGCCAGAATGGCAGGGCAGTGACCCTTCGTCGGCCGCACAGGTATCTCAGCAGTGTTTCAACTGTTTCAAGCGTAGGAGGAAAAGTATGGAGCCGCATATTCTTGTGGTGGATGATGATCGCGATTTTCTTGAAATCATGAAACGCCGCCTTAGAGAGTCTTCATTTCAGGCATGTACACCTCGAGGAAGATCCATTCAAGGCAGCGTCGCTCCTAGAAACCGGCAAGCATATTGACCTGGCACTGCTGGATATGACCATGCCGGACATGACCGGGATGGAGCTTTTGGATATAATTAAAGGTTTCAGTCCCATCACCGAATGCATCATCATCACAGCGGTGGACGAAGCCAGATCAGCTGTGACATGCCTGCAAAAAGGCGCCTATGACTACCTGCTCAAACCGGTATCAAAGGAAGACCTGGCCTTGTCCATTCACCGTGCACTGGAGCACAAACGCCTGCTGGATCTTCGGGATATCGGAAAGCAGCAGACAGTGCCCCGTCTCAAGAACAGAGAGGCTTTTAAAGAAATCAATACCGTCTCAAACCGTATGATGCGGGTTCTCAAAGAGGCTGAGCTCCATGCGGCCAGCGATGTTCCAGTGCTCATCACCGGTGAAAGCGGCACAGGAAAGGAGTTACTCGCACGGGCCATCCACCAGGCCAGCCCCAGAAAAGCCCACCCATTTACAGCCATCAATATGGCCTCTCTCAACGGAAATCTGTTCGATGGTGAGTTTTTCGGACACACAAGAGGCGCATATACAGGCGCAGAAAAGGACCGGGCCGGATATCTGGAATACACCAATAAGGGGACGCTTTTTATGGATGAGATTGGGCTTCTTCCCCTGGAGGTTCAGGGAAAGCTTCTGCGGTTTATGCAGGACGGCAGGTACCTCAAGCTGGGAACCAGCGCGGACAAACACGCGGATGTTCGTTTTGTTGCCGCTACCAACACCAACCTGGAAAATCGTATGAAGCAACGACAATTCCGGAAAGACCTTTATTACCGCATCCGGGGTGGATGGTTACATTTACCGCCCCTGCGGGAACGCAAAAAGGATATTCCTTTGCTGATAGGGACATTTCTTGCGACCTATTACGACATTAATAAAGGCGTTTTTATTACACCTGAGGCCATTGAACTTCTTGTAAATTATGACTTTCCCGGCAATGTGCGGGAACTCAAAGCCCTTGTGCAGTCGGCCGCTAATCTGGCCCAGGGAAAACCCATTTCACCCAGATTTCTCCCGGAATCCATCCGTCACCGAAAACGGCCCAAGACCATGACGTTACCGGCAGGTTCGCCGCCGCTTGCCTCTCTGGAAACGGTTGAAAAAACCCATATTCTTCATACTTACAGACAGCTGGGGAATAACAAATCCCAGACGGCGAGGGTCCTGGGGATCGGTCTGAATACGCTGCGGAGAAAACTCGCCCTGTATGGGGAAAAATAAATCAGGTCACGAACCGTTTGAGTATCTGATAGATGAGTGGAATAAAAATGGCCGGGAGCATATTGCCAATCTTGAGTTTTTTTATCTCCAGGAGGTTGATCCCGATAGCCAGAATCAACAAGCCCCCGACGGCGGACATCTGAACCACGACACCTGGAATCAGGAATGGTTTCAGGGTCGAGGCAGCCAGTGTGATGGCTCCCTGATAAAGGAAAACAGACACGGCAGAAAAGAGCACGCCGATACCGAGAGTGGAGGCAAACAGGATCGATCCAATACCATCCAGGAGTGACTTGGCGAATAATGTCTGGTGATTGCCGGACAGCCCGCTCTCCAAAGAGCCCACAATGGCCATGGCTCCCACACAATATATCAGGCTTGCCGTCACAAACCCTTTGGCGATCCCCTCATTGTCTCCTGACACCAGGTGCCCCAACCATTTCCCCAACCGTTCGAGCCGGTCTTCAATGCGCAGCAGTTCACCGATAACGCTACCGATGGCCAGACTGATGATAATGATCAGAATATCATCGGTTTTGAGCGCCGTTTTCAGACCGATCAGAATCACGGCAAGACCGATGGCGTGCATAATGGTTTTACTGTATTTTTCCGGAATGCTACCCTTAAAGAAAAGCCCGATGAGGCTTCCTGCGATGATAGCCACGGTGTTGACGATGGTCCCGAGCATGGGATATTCCTTTCAGTCGAACGTCGTTGATGGGCATTAAATCAAGCACCGTGACATAACCAAAAACCCTGGAAATAACAACCACTAAATAACATCGCTGCGCGCTGTTATCTGACGCTGCGTTGCCGCTTAAAACATATGGTTATCGGCATTATTTCTTCTTGAAGACAGGGCATCCCTTACACATCTTTTTGAGTTGCAATACGGTCTCATCCGACAACAAAAACAAATGGTCCTGGTTAATAATACTCAGCCCCATAATAGCGTTTGTCTGATGCGGGCATTCCAATGTGTTCCAGTTTTCACAACGTGCAAACAGCAACTCGGGGGTAATATATTGATCAATCATGTGGTCGTCTCCTTACCCGATGATGACTGCACGCAAACATGAAATGTGCAGATAAAAGGACTGACCACAAGAATGCCAGATTATGATCGGAATTCAATGCCGAATAACTGCGGTTTAAATACGGACGTCGACTTGGTAGGTCGGCCGGCGTGTGTTACCGTTCCCCTCGTTTATACGGTTCGCCCAGCATGGCCGGTGCATTCAATTTTCGACGGTCTCCCAGACCGATGATCAACAGGACCACAAGGGTTGTCAAATACGGCAACATGGCCAGGAAGTTGGGTGATATGCCCATGGGTTGCAGCAGATACTGGAGCACGAATATGCCACCGAATAAAAATGCACCGACCATGGCCCGGGTTGGATTCCAGAGTGCAAAAATTGTCAGGGCGATAACGATCCAACCCCGGCCGGCGGTCATGCCCTCAATCCATGATTTACTGTAGGAAATGGATAAATGGGCGCCGGCCAATCCAGAGAATGCCCCTCCTGCCAGAACACATGCATAGCGGATCATAGAAACATGAACACCCTGGGCCTCGGTGGCCTTCGGGTTTTCCCCGGTGGATCGAATCTTGATGCCGATTCGGGTATGTTCCAGGGTAAACCACGCTGCAACGGCCAGCAGAATTGCCATATAAAAAAAGGGACTTTGGTTAAAGAAAATGGGTCCCACAAAGGGAATATCGGACAGAACCGGTATGGGAAATGTCTGCATTTTGACCACAAGTGGTTTGCCCACATAGGGTTTACCCACCAGCCCGGAAATACCAAGCCCTAGCATGGTCAATGCCAACCCGGACACCACCTGGTTTGACTGTAGTGTTATGGAAGCAAATGCGTGAACCATCGATATCATCATGCCGGCAAAAACAGCCGCATAGAGTCCAAGCCAGGGACTATTGGTATAGAAGGTAACAATAAATGCCGTGACCGCTCCGATGGACATGACACCCTCTACGCCCAGGTTCAGAATCCCTGACCGTTCACAGATAATCTCTCCGATGGTACCTAAAAGCAGCGGTGTGCCGGCAATCAATGTGCGCTGGGCCACAGAAATGATGATGTCTTCCATAGATCGTGCCTTATTCCTGGCTATTCAGTTTGTTGAAATACTTACCAATGAAAAATGATTATGAATGTTTCCGGTTTGACCAGATAAGTCGCACCTTGTGTTTGAGAAAAAAATCTCCCATGATAAGGAATACGAGCAAGGTTCCGTTAAAAATTTCCACCGTGGCCGCCGGCAGGCCGAGGGATATCTGTATGGCATCCCCCCCCACCAGGATGCCGGCAAAAAAGATGCCCGAAACAATGACAAAAAGTGGGTTCAACTTGGCAAGCCATGCCACAATAATGGCCGTGTAACCGTAGCCCGATGATATTGAGGCGGGATAACTTAAGTAGTGATGAATACCCGCAGCTTCACCAACACCGGCCAGGCCGGCCACGCCACCGCTGATGGCCATGATTATCAGGGTTGTCTTAAAAAAATCGATGCCGGCATATTTTCCAGCCTCCGGGTTTTCTCCAATGACCCTGACCTCATACCCAAATCTTGTCTTGTAAAGAACGATCGCCAAAAGTGTAACCGAAAGAATGGCCAGCAGCAGGGTAATGTAGTGAATTCTTGACCCGGGCAATAGGCCCAGGGTTGCCGAGGCCGGAAGGTCATCGGTATAGGGAAACCCAAACTTGGTCTTCCCTTTCCAGGGGCCCACAATCAGGAAAATCAAGAATTCGGCGCAAATGTAGTTCATCATCAACGTAGAAATAACTTCGTTGATGGCGTATTTGATCTTCAGTATGGCCGGTATGACCCCCCACAGTGCCCCCCCTGTAAAACCAGCCAGAAACATCAGGGGCACGATCACAACCGACGGCAAATGCGGTCCCCAGGAAAGACCCACCCAGGTACCAAAAATCGCTCCCATGAGCAGCTGGCTTTCTGCTCCGATATTCCAGAACTTTGCCCTGAAAGCCATGGCCAGACCACCGCCAATGAGAATCAGGGGAATGGCCTTTGTAATGGTTTCTTTGATCCCGTAAAAACTGCCAAACGAGCCGGAAAATATTTTGTAAAAAGCAAACAGGGGATTCACACCGGAAAGCAGAAAGATAAGTCCGATGGTCATCATACCCGCCCCCAGCGATGCCAGCAGTGTCAGCACCGATGTTTTTGGGGTAGTCTTGATTCTGTCCGTTACATTGATCTTAAACATTATGACCCGTTTTGGGAACCCAGACCAATGTCCGTTTTCAAAGAGTTGACTCAATTCGCGTGGAGCCGGTCATCATCATGCCGATATCCGCCAGGCGTGAATCCTGGGCATCCAGAATTCCCATGAATTCGCCTTGAAAAATGACGGCAATCCGGTCGCAAAGTTCAAAGATTTCTTCCAGATCTTCTGATACCAACAGCACTGCCCCCCCTTCTTTTCGTCTTTTCAGCAGTTGCCTGCGAAGATACTCCGTTGCACCCACATCCAAGCCATAGGTGGGGTGAGACGCTACCAGCAAGGGGGGTGACCCACTGATTTCACGGCCCAAAATCAATTTTTGAATGTTACCGCCGGACAGATTTTTCGTCTGAACCTGGATCGAGGGCGCCACGACCTGAAAGGTCTTCATCAGGTTGCTGGCATGATGTTTGATATTCTTATACGTCATGAATTTGTACTTGGTGTATTTGTCCAGGTGCTGCTGCTTGAGAATGGCATTTTCATACAGGTACAAACCCGGCGCAATGCCGAATTTTATGCGCTCCTCCGGCACATGGGAAACACCACTGTCATAGGCAACCCGGGGAGACACGTTGGTGATGTTTTGTTTATTGAGACGTACGGACCCGGCCATGCTTTTCCTTAGCCCGGTAATGGCTTCCACCAGTTCCCGCTGACCGTTGCCGGAAACACCCGCAATCCCAAAAATTTCATTTTGATAAATTTTAAATGAAACATCTTTTACCATGGGGTACCCTTTATCCCCCATGACAGAAAGGTGGTTAACGGTCAGGACCTCTTTGCTCTTGGGCATATCCTCTTTTTCAATATTGAAAATAACATCCCGTCCGATCATCAACCGGGCCAGTTCTTTTTTGTTCACCTCTTTGGTGTCCACATTTCCGGTAACCTTGCCCTTGCTTAAAACGGTTACCCGATCACAAAGTTCCATGATTTCATCCAGCTTATGACTGATCAGGATGATCAGATGCCCCTCGGCCTTCATCTTTTGGAGAATGACGAACAGGTCCTTGATTTCCTGGGGTGTCAATACAGACGTCGGCTCATCCAGAATAAGAAGTTCTGCACCGTTGAAGAGGGCCTTGATAATTTCGATGCGTTGCTGCTCTCCGGCCGAAAGCTGCCAGACTTTTTTCTGGGGATCGATGACAAAGTTGAATTTTTTTGAAAAGTGAACAATGCTTTGATTGACTTTTTTCTGAGGAAAAAAGAAAGGGGTCTGTTTATAACCCAGGGCAATATTTTCACCGGCGGTATGGTTCTGAATAAGCATGAAATGCTGGTGAACCATGCCGATACCCAATTGAATCGACTCCAACGGCGATCTGATTTTAACAGCTTCTCCGTTTATCTTGATGTCACCCGAATCCGGCTGATATAGACCGTAGAGAATATTCATCAAGGTGGTTTTGCCGGCACCGTTTTCTCCCAGCAACCCCAGAATCTCACCGGATCGCACAGAGATACGTATCCGGTCATTCGCTGGAACGCCATGGAATGCTTTTGAAATATCGACCATTTCCAGCTGTTCAATTTTCTTCATTGGTATTCCACAAAAAGAAAATGGGGGCCGCCAAAGGTCAACCCCCATTTATTCATTTAAATGGGCTCTATTTGGGAATGCTTCCCACAACATTATCCACATAATACATAATGCTCGAGCAGATCGCCCTTGGATGCCCGCGTACCCGCTTTAATCTGGAGCTTGCCGGTGTTGTCATAAACAGGACCATCATATGGATCGAAGACATCTGGGCCTTGCATCATCTGGTCATATCGTTTTACCACCAGGTCATAGGCGGATATTTTTCCAAAATCCTTGCTGTCGAGCATGATGGCTTTCAGGTCACCCTCGAACTTTTTGTTGACGATGCCATCAAAGTCACCACCCAGTAATACGGCTTTTTCTTTGGCCAACCACCAGTAATCCTTATTGGTCCAGGTTCCGTCATAGAGATCCTGAAGAATTTTAACATACATAACCCCCCAGTCCGCCAGCTGACCGGAAACAACCGAATCAACCCCGTAGGCCTGCATGGGGCTGTAATGGCTGTAAGTGTAGATCTGTTTTCCCTTTTCGCTGTGTTCCTGACCTACTTCAATCACGGCCGGGGTGTCTTCTGTAAAAGCAAGCGTATCACAGCCCTCGGCAATAAGGGATTCCGCAGCCTCTTTGGCCTTGTCCGGGCCATACCAGGCATAGATCCACTTGACATGAACCTTTGCGGCTGGGTTGACCTCCTTTATACCCAGGGCAAACGCATCGATATGCCGAATCAGTTCAGGAATTGGAAATGCAGCAACATACCCGATTTTATTGCTCTTTGTCATGGCGCCCGCCATGAGACCATTCAGGTAATACATCTGATAAAGATCGCCGAAATAGGTGCCGACATTCTCGGTCTGCTTAAAACCGGAACAGTGCATGAAGTGTTTGTTGGGATATTTCTTTCCGGCTTTAATCGTGTCGTCCATGTAGCCGAAGGAGGTCGTGAAAACCACATCACATTTCTCTTCCTGGATAAACCGATCGATGATTCTGGCCGAATCAGCCTCAGCCACGGATTCTATATAAACAGTTTCCAGCCAGGGCAGTTTTTCCTCGGCAAACTTTCGACCGACATCATGGGCATGCGACCAGCCATAGTCACCCACCGGACCCACATAAATGAATCCTGCCTTGAGTTTTTTGTCGTCTGCAACTGCAATTCCGACAGCTAACAGCAGGCAAAGACAGATAGCCAACAGGCAATAAACACGTTTCATTTTCTGCTCCTTTTCGTTTTATTTGGATGGATTTTTATCTTTTCGGACCTGTCATATTAAAAAGGGCGCAAACATCAGCTTCGCACCTTAACATATAGAACCGAAAATATTAAAGAGCATTCATACGATAGTCTCCTTACCGAAGTCAACCACTTGATGGATCCAAAACATACCTTTTCTTGCTTTGTTGTTGACATAGAAAAAGATTGCGGTATAGAGCTTCCCTATGCTTACACGATCATCTGTATAGACAAGGAGGTATAAAACGTGTACGGACTCGAAGCAATTCAGACCTACAACGGCTGGGCCATGGCCATTACAGGCGCCGTCATCGTCATGATAGGCCTCACCATTCTGTCATTTATTATATCCCAGCTTCATCGGATCATCGATATCGTCGACAATCGAAACGACCGCAAGGCAAAAAAATTGAATGCCCGGAGCCAAACAGCTGTTTCGGAATCCCAAGCCGGTGATGCCGCCCCTTTCGGACCTGAGCGAAACAATGAATCGTTTCAAGCCATTGACACAGAAAACCGGTGATACCTTTGATTTGGCTGCACTCTTTCAGGTTTTCATTCACCATGACGACCCACATCCGCACCTGACCATTCGTTCATTAAGAGAACAAGGCTATCTGGTTCCGGCCGGGGAAGGTCTTTTCTCCTGGAAACTCCAATAGTACGATCTAAAAGGTTAATTGCATGGACCTATTTATCCAATTTCTAACCAACACCGGCTATTATCTGGCAGACTATCGGCACCTGATCATGCTCGTGATCGGTAGCACATTTGTTTATCTGGCCATTGCTAAAAAATATGAACCCTTGCTGCTGCTGCCTATCGGTTTTGGTGTTATCGTCGGAAACATTCCCTTTTTCAAGGGCTTTGGACTGGGCATCTACGAACCGAACAGTGTCCTTCACTATCTCTATTTCGGTGTCACCAGCGGTTTGTATCCGTCTATTGTATTTTTAGGGCTGGGTGCCATGACCGATTTCTCCTCGCTGCTGGTACGTCCAAAACTCATGCTGTTGGGTGCTGCAGCCCAAATGGGCATATATTTCACCCTGCTAAGTGCCCTGGCATTCGGGTTTTTGCCCAAGGAGGCCGCCTCCATCGCTATTATCGGTGGTGCCGATGGACCCACATCCATCTTTTTAACCGCCAAGCTGGCACCCCACCTGATTGGACCTGTTGCCATCGCCGCCTATTCCTATATGGCCCTGATTCCCATCATTCAGCCGCCCATCATGCGCCTTCTGACCACCAGGAAAGAACGCCTCATAAAAATGCCGGACATTGAAAGAACGGTGACGCGCAGGGAACTGCTCCTGTTTCCGGTTATCGGCGTCATCCTGTGCTGCTTTCTGGCACCGGCATCGATTCCGCTATTGGGAACCTTCTTCTTTGGCAACCTTATGAAAGTGTCCGGTGTGGTCGACCGCCTGGCCAAGACAGCCGCTTCCTCGATCATCGATACGGCCACCATCTTTCTGGGTCTTACCGTCGGTGCCAGCACCCAGGGAGATGTTTTTCTGACCCCCAAATCAGTAGGCATTTTTGTTCTCGGCGCCGTGGCTTTCAGTATCGCAACGGCCTCAGGGATACTTTTTGCAAAGCTGATGAATCTGTTCACGAAAACCAAGATTAACCCCCTTCTCGGTGCCGCCGGCGTATCCGCGGTACCAGGTTCCGCCAGAGAAGTCCATCTGGTGGGCCAAAAAGAAGATCCCAGCAATTATCTGCTCATGCATGCCATGGCTGCAAATTCGTCGGGTGTTATCGGATCGGCCATCTGTGCTGGTATCTTGTGGAGTTTTTTAGCATAAGGAGGTTCACATGCTCGCCAAAATCTTGATTGAAAGACAGTTTGCATCCGGTAATGAAAAAGAGATTCTATCCCTTTTCAACAAGTTACGATCCCTCGCCATGGATCAGCCGGGATATGTTTCCGGTTTGACGATGACGGCGCCTGATGATCCTGGGAACATGATGGTCATCAGTACCTGGCAGTCTCTGGACAGTTGGCATTCGTGGAAAGAAAACATAGAGCGAAAAAACCTGGAAGCCATGTTGGACATCTACCAGGAAAGACCGACCGAATACCGGGAATATGTGGTGGGGTTCGGGATTTCAGCATAAGCCTAACGCCATGCGGTGCTTAATATCCCCCCATTGAAGACACCATGCCTGCATCTCCCTCTGCGGTGAAGATTGCCTGCATGATACCGTAATAGGGATGACAATGGTCTCGGGTTTCTGCGGAATGATTTTTTCTGCATGCCCGATCATGTTTTACCTTGTATCCTTCTTTCCCAGACGATATAAACCGCAGCGTGTTGAGTCATGCTTAACGACTTGATATATTTATTATATTTCTTCGTGCAGGATTCGAAAGATCCAAGAAAAATTCTACCCGCGTTTCAGATATCCTTTGCGGGTCTACGATAAGGAGCACTTTTTTATGAGCCTACTTTCCAGCGCCATTTCCATTAACCGCTATCGGGTCAATGGCAAGCTAGAAGACCCCATAACCGATGCGGTTTTTCTTGGTTTAAAAAATCATATGCTTCCGGATATCGACGATGTTGAATCTGCCAACGCTGCAGGCTGGACATCCTTCCAGGAGCCCTTTACACCCAGCTTTGAAGGCTCTTCGTTTGTTTACGGGAATTATTTCGTTTTTTCATTGAGAATCGACAAAAAGATCATCCCCTCCAAATTGGTTCAAAAATATATGGCCCTCGAAATTGCCAAAAAATGCCAGGCCACCGGCCGGGAGTTCCTTTCCAAAAATGAAAAAAAGATGATCAAGGAAAACGTCATCAGTCTTTTGGGGCTCCGGATTCCTGCAACACCCAACATCTACACTGTTTTGTGGAATTACGAGGCCTCCCTTGTCTGGTTTTTTACCCATCTCAAAGGACCCAACGAAGAGCTTGAAACGCTTTTTAAAACGTCTTTCGGGTTGGTTTTACACGAATTTTTCCTTTCACGTTTGCAGAATCGGCCCCCGGCATGTCCGGTTTTGACCTCGACTTTCTGACAACCTTATCTCCTACAAAAATACTGAGGTAATCCGATGCTCGACATTGCAACCGCTTATAATCGCTATAAATTTCTCGGCCATGAATTCCTGACCTGGCTTTGGTATCTTATCGAAACCGATGGACACCGTCTGGGGCAGGCTGATCCATTGCCCATTGTTCTGGCCCTTGGAAAACGCATTGTTCTGGAAAACCCCCGGGAGGATCACGCTGAAAAGATTACCATCAAAGGGGATTACGCCAATTTCGAAGCCGGCATCCTGCCTCTCCGACAGGGTTCCCTCGTTACCGAACTTTCTCTGGAAGCCAAGTCCGCTGAAATGACATGGGCATTCAATCTCAAAGGTGAAAGTCTTTCTGTTTCCAGCATGAGGATGTCCTCCACCGGTCCCATAGCGTCTTTGGATGATGTCGAAGGAGCGCTGCTGGAAAAGATTTATTTGCTCGAAACAATCCTGCAGTTTATCGACACCCTCTTTGAGCGGTTTATTAAAATGCGGGTCTCCAATGACTGGGATGGGAAGGTGGTTCCACAGATCCGGAAGTGGCTTATCAAAAATGAAAACAGATCAAACCTTTAATCAAGAAAACGGTTCATTTCATTACATTGACTGGGGTGGAAACGGTCCCCTGGCGCATTTCTCCCATGCCACGGGATTATGCGCCCATAGTTATTCGCCGCTTATAAGCCGGATTACCCATCAGCTGCGGGTCATCGGTATGGATGATCGAGGGCACGGCAAAACAACGGCGCCTGCAGACATCCGCAAGCTTCATAACTGGGAAACATTTATCGATGATTTGGATGTATTTCTTTCTTCATTCCAGGAACCGGTCATCGCCATGGGTCACTCAAGAGGTGCGGTTGTCAGCATGCTCCTGGCCTTGCGGCGACCGGATCTCATCCGGGCGCTCGTTCTTATCGACCCGACAATTCTCCCTTTCTCGGCCATGTGGCTGGTTTATCTGGCCAAGCGGACCGGACTCAATCGATATATCCCCATCGCTGCCAGGGCGGCCAAAAGAAATGGCGTCTGGCCCGACCGAAAAACCATTTTTGAGACATACCAGACCAAGGGCATGTTCAAGACATGGGAAAAAGGTTTTCTGGAAGCATATATCGAAGACGGGACCACGGAAACAGGGGATGGCCGGGTACGACTCTCCTGTGAACCCGCATGGGAAGCCCGGTGTTTTTCAGTTTATCCCCACGATCTCTGGCGATATATTCCCGCCATTGAGCAGCCCACACTTGTTCTTTACGGAGAAAGATCGGATACATTCCTGAAAAGTGCCGTCAAGCGCTTTCAAGCAAAGGTCCCCCATGCCCATGTACAGTGTTTCAAAAAAACCAGCCACTTCGTTCCCATGGAAAAACCAGCGGAAACAGCCCGTGCCATACGTTCCTTTGTCAGCGACGTATTCTCTCGCATAAAAGAATGCCGATAAGACAAGCCTACACGCTATATATAGTAGCGGCGAAGCCGCGTTTGGTAAAATCGCCGCGCGATTTTACTGTTCGTATCCTTCACGTATCAGGAGATCCCGGTACCAGCAGGAAAATTCATACATCCCCAGAAAACGATCATCATCATTGACAATGCCGAGGCTGATTTCTAGAACTCCCCTGCCGTAGGCAGGGACTGTGACCATCCGGTTTTTTCATATGCAGAAATTCATTGACCAGCATCTGTGCTGTGCGTTTGCTTTTATCCTTACGGATATCGATGGGGTCTTTGGGTTCTTGAAATGGATCCCACTTATGGTAACCCCTTTTCAGGATATGCCGCTGGCGGCGGGGCGACATGGCATCAAAAATTGCTTTTTTTCTCTCTGTATCCTGCTGAGATGAATTGTTCATGCGACCCCCTTTGCCCAACCCCGGCCGAGCATCTGTCCAGCCATCGTTGCCATAAGTACATTCTTGTTGAAACGACCGTGTATACCGCTTGTCATAATAAGGTTCCGAAAATAGGATGGCGGCATAAGGGGTTGTAGCAGAAAAAAGGTCCTCAATCGGAACGTTTTTCTGACAACCCCTATACAATCACGTTTCTTCTTGTTTTGTACCGCCCTGCGCATCTTCAGTTCCCTTGATACCGAGATAGACATCATCATATTCGGTCAGAAGGGCCATGGATAACGGCACCAGCATTTCACCCATTCTTGAATATTGGGACTGGATCGCGGAAACCAGTTCAGCAGAGAGCTCAAAAAGCTTGTTCTGAATGATGTCAAGTTTCACGGTTGGATATGCCGCTCCCTTTAAAAACCCCGAAATACCACAGGTGTGTCCTTCTCCGCCGATAGAGGTCGGTATACCGTAAAGCCGGCACGTAATGGGTCTGTGTTCATAAAGATCACAGGTGTTCTTGTCGTTCAAGAGGGGGCATTTCACTTTCTTTTCCGCCAGGTCCCGGAAAATTTCCGCTTCTTCCCTGCCGGCCTCCAGGTCCTTATACGCTTTTCGTTTCAGTTTATAGATCTCCCGGTCTATTTTGCTGGCAACTTCGATCCGCCGCTCTCGTTCCAGTCCTTCATAACAGGCATCAAAGTGGTGCTTGATATATAGCGCTTCAATCAAGGTCAGATCAAAGAGGGCGTAACAGCAATCAGCACAACCCTGCTTGCACGTAACCTCTTCTGGAAACTCAGCCGTTACTTTGCTGAAAATATCATCAGCCGTTTTCAACAATGCTTCATATTTTTTAAAAAATGGTTCTAATTTCATTTCTGACTCCTTGTTCTGTGTTTCACGTGAAACATTCGTTTTCCCTGCAGCGGTTGTTTCACGTGAAACATCATTTTCCGATACAAAACCGGCTAAAAACCTGATCGAGAATATCCGGTCGATGGTGGTGTCCCAAAATACTGTCCAGCCGATCAATGGCGTCTGTGATGTCGGTTGCCACCACGTCATCCGGCAATCCGTTTATCATGGCGTTTCTGGCCTGCTTACAGGAAACCACACATTGTTCCAGTCCCTTTTTGTGGCGCAGGTTGGGAACGCTGCCAACCTCCCTGTTGACACCATTTTCGCCTACGATCACTTTCCATATCATGTGTCTGAGTTCTTCGATATGCATTCCGTTAAGCGCAGATATTTTCACGCAAACTTGCTGTTGCCAGGCGTCAGGCAAATCTAAACCCCTCTCGTCAGAAGGCAAATCAACTTTGTTTTTGACCACAAGATGCTTCTTGTCTGCTATTTCTCGGTAAATTGCAAAATCTTGGGGATGCAGCGGTTCGCTGTTATCAACCACAAAAAGAATAATGTCGGCATCTTTGATGGATTGGCGGGTCTTCTTGACACCGATTTTCTCAACTTCCCCCTGGGCGTCATGAAGACCGGCTGTGTCCATGATGACAACCGGAAGCCCTTTGATGTGTAACATTTCTTCAATGACATCCCGGGTAGTCCCGGGCACTGCCGTGACGATGGATCTGTCTCTTTGGATCAGGCAGTTCATCAAGCTTGATTTTCCAACATTTGGCCGGCCGATGATCGCCATCTTGACACCGTCTCTGTAAAAATGATCCTGCTCATAATCGTTAAGCAACTGTTCAATTTTTTGCAGAACCCCCTGTTCCAGCTGCCCCACCATTTTTTCGATTTGGATATCATCCTGGACGTCCTCGGTAAAGTCGATGGCAACTTCAAGCAACGCATGAATTTCGAGCAATGTTTCTCTGATACTGACGATCTTTTCGGTCAACCCCCCTGCCAGCTGGCGGTTGGCGATCTTCAGGGCCATGCCTGTTTTTGCATTGATGATGTCCGCAACGGCTTCCGCCTGGGTCAGATCGATCCTGCCGTTGAGAAAGGCCCGTTTTGTAAATTCTCCAGGCTCGGCGATGGCGGCCCCGGCATTGATAACCTTTTCATAGATTTTGGCCATTACGACAGGGCCTGAGTGGGAATGGATTTCAACGACATCTTCACGGGTATATGATCGGGGTGACCGCATGACGACAACCAGAACCTCATCGATGGTTTCCAGGCTGTCGGGGTCGATGATCTTCCCATGATAAAACCGGTGAGAGTCAAGTTGCGCTTCCTGCCGGGTGATCCCGGCTTCGTCTTTTTTTTGTGTTCTTTTAAACAGGGATGTTATGATATGGACGGCTCGGTTTCCGGAAAGTCGAATAATGCCGATGCCACCGTTTCCGAAAGGCGTTGAGATGGCGGCTATTGTGGTGCTTTTCATGAATGTCTTTTGTCGTCTATGATGGGTTCTTTCTACGCTTTCTTTTAGGATATATCTTTAGCTTACGATAATATCCTTCGCCGACACTGTGGGTGCGCACTTCTCGGTCCTCTTTCAAAGCGATATGGATGATTCTGCGGTCGTGGGCATTGAACTGGCCCGCCGTCACCGGCTTTCCGGTTTTTTTTACCTTTTCGCTTAACCGTAAAGCCAATTTTTCGAGTCGTTCACGCTGTGCTTGAAGATATCCTGCGATGTCGACTTCAACACGAATCCGCTGTTCGTTCTGCTTGTTTATTATTTTTTCAACCAGGTATTGCATCGCTTCCAATGTCTGGCCTCTTTTTCCGATAAGAACGGCTGTTTCCCCTCCGGACACTTCGTAAACAAGCTTTCCGTCGTTATGGCTTACGGAAATCACCGCATCGGTGCTAATGAAGTCGACTATCTTCTGCAGCGCCTCTTTTCCAAGCGCAACGTCTTTATCCGACACCTCGGTGGCAAGTGTATTCTCAAAGGCCTCGTCCACAATCGCGATGGCCTCTTTGCGGTCTTCTTCAATCTTTCCAGCGCTACTGTCGGTTGTATTTTCTTTTACATCATCCGGAACAACCACTCTGATTTTGGCTTTTTTAGAACCCACCAAACCAAAAATCCCTGTGGACCCGTAAGAGATGATGTCATGTGCAAGTTTTTTGGGTGGAATGTTCAGTTTCTGACTTGCTTTTTGAACGGCTTCTTCTACGCTTTTACTTTCAAATTCTAAGACAGGGGACATGGGCTTTCTCCCTTTTATGCATATTTTTTCTGAATGTACGCCTGCTGTCCAATCGACAGAATATTGTTAATCAGCCAGTAGAGTACGAGCCCTGAAGAAAAATTGATGAAGATTACCGTAAAAACGATCGGCATAAGCATCATCATCTTAGCCTGAGTCGGGTCTCCAGGCGGCGGGGACATTTTCTGCTGCAAAAGCATCGTCGCGCCCATAATGACCGTCAACACAGGTATACCGTATGGCGGTTGCATAAATGGTATTGAAAAGGAGAAATGAAACAGACGATCCGGGGCTGAAAGATCGTTTATCCACAAAAAGAAGGGTGCGTGACGAAGTTCAATCGCCTGATAGAGCATTCTATATAGTGCAAAAAAAACAGGTATTTGCAGAATCATAGGAAGGCATCCGCCCATCGGATTGATCTTGTACGTTCGGTACAATGACATGATTTCCTGGTTCATCATTTTTTTGTCATTTTTATGCTTCTCTCTTATCTCCGCCATCAGCGGTTGCAGGCGCTTCATTTCAGTCATGGACTTATAGCTCTTTGATCCAAGGGGCCAGAGCAAAAGTTTTGTCAATATGGTCAGGACAATAATGGCAATGCCATAGTTGGGAACCCTGCTGTAGATAAAATTCATAAACCAGAGAAGCGGTTTTGCGATGATGTCAAACATACCGAAATGGATGGCCTTGCTGAGATCGTGGCCGACATCCTTGAGAACCTGCATGCTTTTCGGGCCGAAAAAAATCTCGTAGGCAAAACGCTTCTGGGTTCCTGGTTGGATCGTGTTTTCCTGTCCAATGAAACGGTTGCCCAAAATCCCATTACTGTCCAGGGAGAGTTTCATAACGCCTCTGGTCTCGTCCAAAGGAATCAGACTCTTCATAAAATACCTGTCTACAATAGCTAACCACTTGATTTTACCGTCATAATCACTTTTATCCTCGATCTTTTTTTGTTTGATCTGTTCGAGCTTATTATCAATCAAGGCGCAGGGGCCTTCGAAGGAATAGCCGCCGTTTTCAGACCCTGGATCATCCTTGATACCCAGAACTAGCTTATCGACAATCGGCAGTTCGGATCCGTTCTTGATATCGATGGTAAGATGTATAAGATAACTTTTCGGTGTAAACCTGTATCGCTTTTCAACTAGAACACCGGCATCGGAACGCCAGCTGAAAACAAGTTCCTTTTCCGCATCCACCACAGCGAGCCTGTCAGGCGCTTCCTGAGCGGTAAAAATGGCCTCTTCCAGGCCGGGAACACTCTTTCCGGCCAGGGACAGCGCCAGCATGTCATGGCTGGTCGTCGGATCAATCAGTTCCTTATAGGCGGCACCCGGGTCAATACTTTCCTTGTATTCTTTCAAAACATAACTCTGAAACACGGCACCGTTCTCGTTGATGGCAACCGAATACAAGGGCGTCTCAACCGTGATCACCCGGGCAAGCGTTTTTTGTGAACCAACGGGGGCCTCCGCCACATAGCGTTCCAACGGTTTTTCTTCCACCGCTTTAGTGGCAGGTGCTTCCTCCTGAGTTATAATATCTTTTTCGGTTTTCCGGCCGGCGGTCTCTGCTATCGGTGCCTCGGGTGTCTGCTTCTCGACGAAAAAGAAATTCCACAAGAAAAACACAAGAAATGACAGCACAATTGCAATCAATACACGAGCTTGCTCCATAATCTTCTCCTACTGATCGGTTTTCTGCCTACAACGGAAAGCAACACCTGTTGAAGTTTTACAAACAGATTGGATGGGGAATAAAGCATGTGGAAAGCAACGAACAAGGGGCGGGCATAACCATCTGCATGGGAACCGATCAGGGGACCGGATCTATCCCACCTGGATGATATGGATGACACTTCAAAACCCGCCTGATTGAAAGGGACAGGCCTTTTACCGTTCCATATCGCGCTATCGCCTCATAGGAATACCTGGAACAACTGGGTGAAAATCGGCAAGCTGGACCCAACACCGGTGATATCGTATATTGGTATGCTTTTATAAGGATGAGAAATAGATACTTAATGACAACAAGCCCTCTTGATCTTCTCAAACAAGCCATTTAAGGAATGACGCATTTCCTCAGATGTTAAATCCACTGCTTCTTTCTTCGCGATGACATTGATATCAAGATACGGTTGTGTGCCTTTCCGGTTTAGCCGGAAGTGCTCGCGAACGATTCTTTTAATCCTGTTCCTTGTAACTGCTTTCCCGACCCGTTTTGTTACGGTGATACCAATTCGCGATGCGCTGTTTTGACCGGGGCAATAAAAGGCGGTAAAATGCCTGTTCTGCACTTTGCTACCTTGTTGAAAGACATGAACAAATTCGCTTCGCTTTCGCAGTCTATCTGCTTTGGTATATGTGTTGCCGCTCAACAGAAAAATTCCCGTAACCAATCGGTGCTCTTATTCCGCCAAACAAACGCTTTAATTCTAGTGACAAATCCTTTCCGGCAAATCCTTTCGTGAATACAATGGGTAGCATCTAGGCGGCCAACCGTTTTCTACCTTTTTGCCGTCTTCTGTTGACAATTCTTCTGCCGGCCTTCGTGGACATCCGATGCAAAAAACCATGCGTTCGGGCACGTTTGATTTTGCTTGGCTGATATGTTCGTTTCATTTTATTTTACCTCTTTGATCTATTTTTTAATTCCAACATATTTAAACAAAAAACAAAATCATATATATATTCATTTGTCAACAAGGCATTTATTCTTAAACCGCAAATAAAACAATTTGAAATTGCATGCCTTTTTAGGGTCCCATACTTTCCAGAATATCAAATTCTTCCATGTGAAATTTTGGGTTTGGATAAATAGCAACCCGTTTTCCGATTTTTCTTTCAAGGGAACTGATCAGGGAGCTCTCTTCACCATAAAGCAGCTCGGCAATCTCCGGATTCACCCGTACCGTAAACCGGATTCCCATCATATTTCCGGCCTCTTTCAGAACGGCCCGGTAAATATTATAGCTGATTGTTTTTCTGGAAACAATATATCCCTCGCCGTCACAGTAGCTGCAGGGCTCACAAAGTAACCGCGTCAGCGGCTTTCGTACCCGTTTGCGTGTCATCTGGATAAGCCCCATTTCAGACATGGGGAGCACATGGGTCTTGCTGCGATCTTTTTTCAGCGCCTCTGTCAAGGCATTAAACACCTTCTCTTGATTTGGCATCTTCTCCATATCGATAAAATCGATGATAATGATACCTCCGATATCTCTTAATCGAATCTGATAGGCAATTTCTTTGACAGCCTCGAGGTTGGTTTTGGTAATTGTCTCTTCCAGATTGTATTTGCCCACATACCGGCCGGTGTTTACATCGATGGCAACCAGTGCCTCTGTTTGCTCGATGACAATATATCCACCTGATTTTAGCCAGACTTTTCGTTTGAGTGCCCGGGAGATGTCACCTTCTAGATTGTAGGCTTCAAAAATCGACTCGGTTCCATCGTAACATTCCACCGACGTTTTTAAACTCGGCATCAAGGTGTCCAGGAAAGAAATAATTGATTCATACCCTTCCCTTGAGTCGATAACGAGCCTCTCCGCATCCTGGATGAGAAGGTCTCTGACGGCACGAAGGCTTACCGAAAGTTCCTGGTGAATCATGCTCGGGCAAGACGCTGTTTCATATTTTTTTTTGATCCCGGCCCATATGTTTCTAAGAAAACCCATTTCATACGACAGCTTTTCCTGTTGAATCCCTTCGGCAGCCGTCCTCACAATGTAGCCAAGATTTTCAAGCCTCGAGACGCTCACCATTTCCTTGAGCCGGTCTCTTTCGACATTCTCCTCGATTCGCCGTGAAATGCCGATATGGTTGGATGTAGGCATCAGGACAAGAAAACGACCAGGGAGTGAAATATAGGAAGAAATCCGGGCGCCTTTTGTTCCCATGGGCGATTTGACCACCTGAACCAGAAGTTCCTGCCCTTCCGTAATCAGTTCCTCGATATTGGTTGATTTTGAAACAAACGCTCCCTGGGACACCCCGTCTTCTAAAAAAGGGCGTTTCATCTTCGGTGTCCGACGATTCGAAAAGCCGTTCTATTTCCTTGAGATTATCCCCTAAAACATCATCCACATATATAAAGGCCGCCTGGTCCAGGCCGATGTCCACAAAAGCCGCCTGCATGCCTGGAAGTACCCGTTGCACCCTTCCTTTGTATATATTTCCAGCAATATCCGAGCCGTCGTTTCGCTCGATAAAAAGCTCTGCGATCGTTCCATCTTCCAGTAGCGCCACGCGGGTCTCGTGTTCAGCCACATTGATGACGATCTGTTTATACATGAATGCCCCCTTTGATTATCAATGCCTTTTGTATATCTTCCCTTGGCAATGCGAAAACATGCTCTAACACGATCGCCGGCCGGATCCGTTTTCCCCCCTTATTTTGAATTGTTAACTGTATGCTGTTCGGCTCAATTAAATCAATACTTAAAATTGCCGTTTTGAGATCGATGGTACCGGGAACGCCTTTTTTATTTGTGAACGTATATTCGATCCGCTTGCTTTCAGCAAACAATTCAAGCCGCTGCCGATCAAACACTCTCTCTTTGAGTGTAACCGTATAATGATCCACATGGGACCCCTGAGCCGGTTGCTTGGAGATCGCCTCTTCGCAGCCGTTGATGACAAGTCCCTCGGGAAGTTCCTGATTTGTTCTTCGAACCAGCTCGTCACAAACCATATCGTTTTTCACGGAAATGAAAAAAAACTCACGTACGCCCTGCATACCCATGGGTAACGGATCATCAAAAGAGATCTTGGGCATTGGATGAAATCCTTTAGAATAGGCCAGGTCGACACCTGCCCTTCTAAACGCCCGATTGATGATGTTGGCCAACTCCAGGTGTCCGAAAAACCGTGCATCACCCTTTTTTGAATAAAACAACTTCAGCTTTCTGAAAGCTGTTTGCGGTGCGTCATCAGACGCGTCTATTCCAGAGAGGTTCTGCTGCTGCTGTTTCGAACAGATGCGGTGCGATGCTTTCAAAATCACAGACACCGCATTGCTGACATGCATGCCAGCGACAGTCTTCTGTCTTGGCACCTTCCAGGGCAGCCTTCCATTCATTGATTAAAAACGCTTTTTCAACACGGACATCGATATGATCCCAGGGAAGGGGTTCTTCGAGAGTCTTTTGGCCGACGCATATAAAAATCGATGTCTATTTGCGATTCCGCAATAGACCTCTGCCATACGGAAAAATTGAACCGGTCGCTCCACCCATCAAACCGACAACCATTTTCATAGGCCTTCACCAAAAGACGCGATAGACGCCGGTCTCCTCTCGCCCAGAGTCCTTCCAGAAAGCTGACCTCCGGATTCTGCCATTTAAAGGTCACGCCTGGAAGTCGCAGTTTCGAGCGCAGCCATTCAATCCGCGCCCTGGATTCTTCAAGAGGCAACTGGGTTGCCCATTGAAAAGGCGTGTGCGGTTTTGGAATAAAGGTTGCGACACTTACATTCAACTTGCCATACCGACCATGGGGACCCTTGATTTTTCTCAGGGTTTTCACCAGATCCACAATGCCCTGGATATCCGTTTGGGTTTCCGTTGGAAGCCCGACCATGAAATATAGCTTGATTACACGCCAGCCGGCGGAAAAAGCATCCTGAACGGTTGCGATAATTTCATCTGTGGTGATGTTTTTGTTGATGACATCACGTAAGCGCTGACTGCCTGCTTCCGGCGCTATGGTAAACCCTGTCTTGCGAACCGTTTGAATCGTCTGCATGAGTTCGGGTCCCAGTGTCCCGGCCCGGAAGGAAGGAAGTGAAACAGATAGGTGCTGGGAAGAATATCTGTGCATCAATGTGTTTATCAGAGGAGAGATGCCGGTGTAATCGCCGGTGCTCAGAGAAAGCAGAGACACCTCTTCATAGCCGGTATTCCGAAGACACCTGTCCGTAAGGTCCATGACGGTATCCATGGAACGCTCCCTGACCGGGCGGTAAATCATCCCGGCCTGGCAGAATCGGCAGCCCCGGGTGCACCCCCTTGAAACTTCCAGACGTAAACGGTCATGAACCGGCTTGCCGTAAGGAACCACAGGCCTGTCCGGAAACAATGCCTGGTTGAGATCACTGACAATGGCCCGCTTGACCCGCCCCTGGTCGGTCGGGCCCTCCTCTTTCAGGGGACGTGTAATCTGGTGCCCTTTTTCATTGTACGTTACCTTAAAAGCAGACGGTACATAGACACCCTCCAGCTGCGACCATTTTTTCAGGAGCGCCTTCTTGTCCATCCCGCCATCACTTGCCATCTGTATTCGGATATCGGCCATTTCCAGGATGACATTCTCCCCGTCTCCGATTACGATGGCGTCAAAAAAATCCGCCACGGGTTCCGGGTTGCTGACACAGGGGCCCCCTGCGATGACCAGCGGGTCCGAATCCGTTCTTTGGGAGGCGTAAAAGGGCACACCCGCAAGATCCAGAATCGTCAACATGTTGGTATAATTGAGTTCATATAAAAGACTGAACCCAATGATATCAAATTGATTCAGAGGATATTGCGATTCCAGACTTGCCAGTGGTACACATGAGGCTCGCAACAAGGATTCCATATCCTCGGCCGGTGAAAAAACCCTTTCAGCGGCAATATTCCGACGTTGGTTTAAAAGGTGATACAGAATCTGCATGCCAAAGTGGGACGTGCCTATTTCATAGAGATCCGGAAACGCCAATGCTATTTTCAGCTGAACCTTTGATAAATCCTTTTTGCTTGCGTTGACTTCCGTTCCCAGGTAGCGACTTGGTTTGTCCACCAGGGGCAAGATGTCTTGAATGCTTTTTAGGGGCATGATATGTCTTTCTAAAAACGGCTATCCTCTGCCGGGTCCGTCGGTTGGTTTCGGTATATTTTAATCACGAATAACGATTATGCAAAAATTATCCTTATACTTCAATCGGTTTCTGTGTGTGCTCTTGTTGCTCCTCTGTTTCCCGGTTGCCGGCAACGGTCATGAACCGGACCGCAGAAATGCTGTCGTGAGCGCCGTTCAAAAGATCGGCCCGGCCGTCGTCAACATCAGTTCCGAATATCAGGTCCAGGCACAACGCAATCCCTTTTCCGGATTTGGAATGGATCCCTTTTTCGATTCGTTTTTCAGAGATTTTTTTGATCCGGGTTTAGAGCGCCGCCAAAAACGAACCAGCCTCGGTTCCGGTGTCATCATCGATGGCAAAAGAGGCTTCATTCTTACCAATGCGCACGTGGTCACCCAATCGGAATCCATCTCGGTTGCACTGAAGGATGAACGGGAGTTTCAGGCCCAAATCGTGGGTGTGGACCCGGATTCGGACCTGGCTGTATTGAAAATCGGAAACCAGGAAGACCTGCCGGCTATTGAAATGGGAAATTCCGAAGATCTCATGATCGGCGAAACCGTCATTGCCATCGGTAACCCGTTCGGGTTTTCTCATACGGTCACCACCGGTGTTATCAGTGCGCTGAACCGGAGCGTCCGAACCGATGATACGGTATACCACAATTTCATCCAGACCGATGCGTCCATCAATCCCGGCAACAGCGGGGGCCCCCTGCTGAATATCCAGGGTGCTTTGATCGGCATCAACACCGCCATTTATGCAAAGGCACAGGGCATCGGATTTGCCATCCCCATCAACAAGGCCAAACGCATCGTCTCAGACCTGATTCAATATGGCGAAGTGGTCCCTTCCTGGACAGGGCTTTTTCTGCAAGACCTGGACAAGGAACTTGCCCTTTATTTAAAGATTCCCGAAGGCAAAGGCGTCATTGTCAAAGAAGTTGAGCCCGGCAGCCCGGCCATAACCGCCGGGATCCGCAAAGGGGATATCATTCTTGCCCTTGAAAATATTCCGATTCGTTCGGTTGATGACTATCAGCAGGCCCTGAAAGGTTTCTCCGTCGGTTCCAGGATCACGTTTAAACTCTTGCAGAATGCCAAGCAGAAGACACGTTCATTGACAACGTCTGTTTTTCCGGAAGATCGTGCATTTGAACTGGCCGACAAGCTTTTGGGCATCTTGATCGAGGATCTGTCACCCCAAAACCGCCGAAGACATCAAATTTCCGCCAAAGAGGGGGTCGTTATTTCCAGGGTGGCTCCCCGGTCATACCTGGCCGGTATCGGTGTCGATGTCGGCGATGTTATTCGACAAATAGATGATCAGACCATTTCTTCTGTGAACGATTTTAAAAAGGCCATCATCAAGAGCCGCCAGAAAAAAACCCTTGTGATTCTTGTACAGCGGGGTGGACAAGGATATTATATCACCGTAAAACCATGAGGAATAAAACATATGTCACGAATTAAAATCAACCAACTGTTAAAGAGCTGAAACCCCCGTGGAAAATATCCTGATCAAAGGATGGGTTCGAACCAGACGGGATACAAAAACATTTTCTTTTCTGGAAATAAACGATGGGTCCTGCCTGAAAAACCTTCAAGTCATTGTCGACGATAGCCTGTCAAACTATGGCGAAACAAAGCAGCTCACCACGGGCTCGGCCGTTGCCATACACGGAAACCTGATACCCTCCAAAGGCAAAGGACAGTCGTGGGAGCTTACGGCCACGGCCGTGGAGGTTGTCAGCCTGGCACCCGAAGAATACCCCTTGCAAAAAAAGCGGCATACCGATGAATATTTGAGAACCATCGCCCACCTGCGACCCAGGACCAACAAATATGGTGCGGCCTTTCGCATTCGCTCCGAGCTGGCTTACGCGATTCATCTCTTTTTTAAAGAGCGCGGATTTCGATATATCCATACACCCATACTAACAGGGTCGGACTGTGAGGGTGCGGGAGAGCTTTTCCGGGTAACGGCTTTTGATTTAAACAACCTCCCTCTCAAGGATGGTGCCCCTGATTATTCCCGTGATTTTTTTGGAAAAGAAGCCAACCTGACCGTTTCCGGACAACTGGCGGCAGAAATGTTTGCCCTGTCTCTAGGGGATGTCTACACCTTCGGGCCCACTTTCAGGGCTGAAAATTCCAATACACGAAGGCATGTGGCGGAATTCTGGATGGTGGAGCCGGAAATGGCGTTTTGTGACCTGCAGGGAAACATGGATCTCGGGGAAGAAATGATCCAGTTTTTAACCACCTACATCATGGACGCCTGTCAGGAAGATATCGCCTTGTTTGCAAAATTTGTCGACAAAAATCTTATGGCAACCCTGGCATCGATTGTTGAATCTGATTTTGTACGGCTTCCCTATACAGAGGCCGTGGACATTCTAAAGACTTCCAAAACTTCTTTTGAATTCGATATTGACTTTGGCAAGGATCTGCAGTCTGAACATGAGCGCTATCTTACCGAAAAGCACTTTAAAAGACCGGTCATCGTCTACGACTATCCCAAGGAGATAAAAGCCTTTTACATGCGCCTGAACGATGACGATAAAACCGTTGCCGCCATGGATGTTCTGGTGCCCCAAATCGGAGAAATCATCGGGGGTTCCCAGAGGGAGGAGCGCTACGAGGTTCTTGAAAAACGTATTGCCGCAGCCGGTCTTCCCCGGGACGCCTACTGGTGGTATCTCGACTCGCGCCGGTACGGCAGTGTGCCGCACAGCGGTTTTGGCCTGGGATTTGAACGTCTGCTGATGTTGTTGACCGGTATTACCAATATCCGGGATGTGATACCCTTTCCCAGGACACCCAACAATATCGAGTTCTAAATTCGCTAGCGCGAATTTAGCTGACGCGACGTCGTCGATTTAATTATACAGATAGCTATTGACATTTGCATTTCTAATCTTCTGAACATCCCAACTTTTCAGAATCGATGCCATTTACAAGGCTTTTTTACCGTTGTCATCGATCCCTGGCCGTTCATACCGAAGCCCCGTAAAAAAGCTCATAGTATGACCATGTCGGATTCAAGCATGTGATCTTCTTTGTTTGGAGAACGGCAAGCTCCCTGAAAGTGGTTTTGTATCTGATCGACCAGACAAATCAGAGGGATGGGGGACGTGAGACAGCGTTTTAGGAAGCTGGCATGAAACGTGCTGTAATAAAACAATAATGTAAATGGAGTACGGGTATGAACCGATCAGAAAAAACTCCCGGACCGACGTCATTCAGGGACGAAGACGAGCGTGACCATTTTTGACGTTCAGCAACCTTTCAGAGGTCAGTTTTTTCCCAATCTGGGCTGTGAATATATTTTGAAATATTTGATTTGGTGTGACCGTATCTGTCAAAGCCTATGTTATCCAGAAGGAAACACTGCAAGTGGGGATGAACCATAGAATAGATGACTTCCGCGAAAGAACATACCCATTGCATTACGATTGAACCAACGCAATGAACATAGTCGCAGGTAAGTGCACGACCACTCCATCTTCTTTGACATATTTTATTTTATACGCCAACGCCTTTCATTTAGGGAGGATACAGACGTTAGAACCTTAATTTCAATCCTGTCGTTGTTGAACCGAAATAGCGAGCGCATATCCCCGCAGGTTATGCCGCCTTAAAGATTCAGAGCGGCGAAGCCGCGTTTCATAACTCTGCATAGCAGAGTTATTCGCGCAAACAGCGCAGTTTGGCCAGATCCTCGGCATAGCCATACAGATGAAGGCCTTTGCTTTCGACGATCATCTCGCCGTCTTCCACACCGATCTCTGCGGCCATATAGCTCTTCAGGTTCTGGATACCTGCCAGGTTGGCCGGCAGCCCCCCCCACAAATCCCAGGACCGGAAATAGACCACAAAAGAGAGCCGTTCATCCTGAATGCGCGTGTCGATGGATCGAAGACACGGTGGGTCCAAAAGGGTGATGTCCGATGGATGTGCCACCTGAAGTACCATCTGGTTGTTTCGGTATCCGAATTTTTTATAGGTATCGATCACCCACTCAATCTGGTTCAGGTAAATCGTGCCCTCTTCCTCAAAGACGATTTTACCGTCGATATCCCTTTTGTCGATGATTTCCGTATTGCCGCTTTGCCACCACGCCAGCTTATTGCGGGTAATGGGCGCCCGTGTCAGGCGCTCGCCATAGGTATAGGACTCGCCAGGCTCTTTATGACCCGTCATAAGGTATTCGATATAGGACCGCTGGTATCCCTCTCCGCCATAAATATACGCTTCCTCCACCGGGTTTGGAATACCACAGGAGGACGGAATATCCGGCAACAAGGGTTCGGTGCCGGGGTGCAGAATATGGCCGCAGAAATAATCGTATTCCAGCCGTGTTTGGCCGGCATAAGACCCCCTGTCAATATTGAACCGCCGCCCTTTGTCCAGAATATCGTGAACCGCCTGAAACCAGAGATCCGGCAGATCTCTCGCTTTAATCATATGAATATCCATGTTGCTCCTCAATAAATTAAAGCGGCAAAGCCGCGTTTGATAAATCGCACGCGATTTTATTGTTACAAAACTTTTACAAACACCTGCCACGTCTCTTTTGTCGCTGATTTGCCTATCCTTCCCATTTGTCTCGTTTTGAATCAAGGAAAAACATTCATCCGGAGCTATTGAAAACAGAAAAATTTCTGGTAATTTTAAACATCAAGTGCTTATCTTATAACTCAACATTCGGGTTTCGTCATCGATAGAGCGAAATGGGTGATTCAATGGCGATTTGCGCTGTTTGAGCCGCTTAGGGCACCTAACATCAGCGCATGTCAATGAAATATCCACTCTGAAAACACGGTCAATTGGTGGCCATTTTTGTTTAATCATATGGCCAGCGCTGATGTTAGGAGCCCTTGCGGCGAGTTCGCAAAGCGCCAGGGAATTATTCATTTCGCGTTTTTGAATCCCGAAAGTTGAGTTATAAGAATCTTTCTTTAACCATAAACAAGAATTCGGAGATATCGTGAGACAAGAATCTATTCTCGAAATTAAAGCTTCCGGCGCATGGAACGGCGGCACCCTTACCGACAACTCGATCTACGAAAACAAGGGTATGTTCTTCAAGGGCGACATCCCCGTAAACATGAAATCCATTGAAGAACGCATCGGCATCAGGACCCGCATGGTAGCACCGGACGATGCCAGAATCGGGGTCATTGCTCTTCAGAACCTGCTGGAAACATCGGATATCGATCCGGGTCGTATCAAAATGATTATCGGTGCTACCAATGTAGGAGAGGATAAATACGAAAAGGGTCCCTTGATCCGGCACTCCTTTGAAACCATAAAGACACATTGCCCGGATGCGATTCCTTTTGATCTATACGCCGGGTGTCCCGGCTATAATGTCAGCGTTGAATTGCTCTTCATGCTCTCCCTGGCCGGCCAACTAAAGGAGGGTGATATCTCCATCGTTGTGGGCGCGGAAAATATCCATCGTGCCAAAGCCTTTGTACCACTTGATACTTCCAACATCATTTTCGGCGATGATGCACTGGCAACAGCTCTTGTAACAACGGCTACCCGTATGCCCCCGGAAAAAAAAGTTCTTACAAAAAAAACACGTTGTTCGCTCTCTTCCGACTTTGTCTCCGGTCTTGCGGAGGCCATCCTCAAATTGAACGGGAATCGAAAAATCGATGGTATCATCATCGATAACCAACTGGGTAAACTTCAATACAGGGTGCCGGCAACCGCCGCAAGGGTTCAACACGAACTTGCCGTTCGGATGTTTCCGGATAAAAAAAAGGGCCGGCACTTCAACGATTTCAAGCGCGCCATGGCGTTCTACAACCGCCACGTAGATTCTTTTGCGTTTGATATCATGTCTCTTTCCAATAATTCACACCTTGTGGAGAATATCGCCAAAGCCTATATTCAATCGGGAAAGTATGCTTCGATAGTGACTGTTTATCTTGCCGAAGATCTGAATGCAGAGATCGCTGTTCATCAGGGGGATGGCTTTGTCTTTGAAAGACCCCTTGCAGGTATTGTCGATACACGGACCCGAACGCATGGTTGTTTTGCAGACTATATCCAGGCGCTTCCAACCGAAAATGACGTGTTTGGCGATATGAACGGAAAGGGTGTTTTTCTCTACGCCACCCGGGGTGCCAGAGACCATTTAACCGACCTGTTGCAGCACAATCACCTGACCATGGCCGATCTCGATTTATTGATCGAACACCAGGCCAATTTTGCCATGATACCCTTGACCCTCGAAAAGGTATTGGACAATGGTCAACCCGATTTAAGAAAGGATGTAATCGAATACGTCTCCAATAAAATGATCACCAATATACATATGCGTGGTAATTGTTCGGTGGTGTGTATGCAGCGATTGCCCTATGATCTGAATCGGGGAGCACTTTCACCGGATAGTATCAATGACTTCCCCATCAACCGGAATCTTGAAAAACTGGCAGCAGCAAAGGTGATTCTCAATGATTCGGTGGGTGCGGGAATGACAAGAAGTTCATTTCTTCAAATAAAAAAGTAGTGTTGCCGGCGCAACACTACTTTTTTATTTCAATTGACGTAGTAGATGCGATTTAAGTATCGGCAAGCGGTGGGTTTAGATGTCCAGGGTGCTGACCGACAGGGCATTGTTCTGTATAAATTCTCTTCTGGGCTCGACCTCATCTCCCATTAAAATAGTGAAAATTTCATCCGTATCCACGGCGTCTTCAATTCTTACCTGAAGCAGCGTCCGTTTCTCCGGATTCATGGTTGTTTGCCATAACTGCTCCGGATTCATTTCACCCAGACCTTTATAACGTTGAATACTGAGGCCCTTTTTTCCTTCTTCCACGAGATGGATGAAAAGTGCTCTCTTGTTTTCGAACACACAGCCCTCTTCTTCTTTTTCCGTCGAAGTTACCACGAACGGCGGTATATCAAATTTAAATATTTTCTTTCCCAGAATCCTGGCTTTCTGAAAGTCTGCGGCATAAACAAGGCCCTTGCCTATTTTGATGGGACCCACATCCGTGATAAACGGATTTTTTATCAATAATTCGCTTTTGAGTTCCGGGGTGGGGCTGACTGTCATTTCAAAGGTATTTAGTTCGTTATTCCATTTCAGGTCGATCGTTTCATAGCGCTGTTTTGCAAGCGCCAGCTTCAGCGCCATCATTTGATCTTCATCCCGAAGAAAATTTTTACTGATAATGCTTTGCCGGACAACAACCTCGGTCAGATCCTGAAAAAACCCTCTTTTCTTAATATTGGAGAGTATATTAAAATATTCCGACAGATTACCCAGAAAAATCATCAACCGATGGTTGGAAAGTTCTTCCGTTTCCTTGCCAAAGCTTACGATTTTTCTTTCACAGGTCCGTTTCAGTATAAACTCATTGAACTCCAGTTCGTCCTTTAAATATATTTCATTTTTGCCTTTACCCACTTTCAAAAGAGGGGGTTGGGCAATATACAAATATCCATTCTCTATGATTTCCGGAAATTGCCGGTAAAAAAAGGTCAGGAGCAATGTCCGTATATGGGAACCATCAACATCGGCATCGGTCATAATGACAATTTTGTGGTAGCGGAGCTTTTCGATATCATATTCTTCTCTACCGACCCCTGTACCTAGGACTGTGATAATATTTTTTATTTCTTCACTGCGAAGAATCTTATCAAACCGCGCCTTTTCGACATTCAGAATTTTACCTTTAAGAGGCAATATCGCTTGAAATTTTCGGTCCCTTCCCTGTTTGGCCGAGCCTCCGGCTGAATCTCCCTCCACCAGAAAAATTTCCCGCTGGGCCGGATCCGACACCTGACATTCCGCCAATTTTCCCGGCAAGGTCGAATCAATCAGCGAGCCTTTATTCCTGGCCAGATCCCTGGCTCGTTTTGCAGCGTCTCTTGCTCTGGCGGCATCCACAGCCTTGGCAATGATCTTTTTAGCGATAATGGGGTTTTCCTCAAGAAAAATACTCAGTTTTTCATTGACCAGAGACTCCACAAGACCCTTGACTTCGCTGTTACCCAGTTTGGTCTTTGTTTGCCCCTCAAATTGCGGGTTGCGGATGCGAACGCTGATAATGGCCGCGATACCCTCTCGAACATCATCTCCACTTATTTTTGAAGTGAGATTCTTGGGCAAGTTGCCATTCGACAGATACTGATTAAGGGTGCGGGTCAATCCGGCTTTGAAGCCTATCAGATGAAAACCACCTTCTATCGTATTGATATTATTTGCAAAAGAAAATATTTTTTCTTTGAATGTGTCATTATATTGTATGGCGACTTCTATCTGAACATCGGCCTTATCGCCTTCAATAAAAATGGGCTTGTGAATACTTGCGTGCCGCTTATTGATGTATTCCACAAATGAAACAATACCACCCCTATACATAAATTCATTTTTCTCATCAGATCTCTCGTCCTGAAGGATAATTTTGATGCCCTTGTTCAGGAAAGCCAACTCTCGCATCCGGCGGGCTAAAATATCATAACTGAATTCAACAAGATTAAATATTTCAGGATCCGGAGTAAAGTGTATCTTGGTGCCTCTTTTGTTTGTTTTCCCGACCACCGTTAATTCATTTGTTTTCTGGCCTCTCTCATATATCTGATAATAGACCTTTTGATCTTTATAGACTTCTACTTCCAGAATCACTGAAAGCGCGTTTACAACCGATACCCCTACGCCATGAAGACCACCGGAAACCTTATAGGAATTGTTGTCGAATTTACCCCCGGCATGCAGTTTTGTTAACACCACTTCCACGGCTGGAATTTTTTCCGTTTTATGAATTCCAACCGGTATTCCCCTGCCGTCGTCTTCCACGCTCACACTGTTGTCGGGATGAATGGTTACCGTGATGTTCTCACAGTATCCGGCCATTGCCTCGTCAATACTGTTATCAACCACTTCATAAACCAGGTGATGCAGCCCGGCAACATCCACATTTCCGATGTACATAGAGGGTCTTAATCTTACAGGCTGCAACCCTTCCAGTACATTAATGCTCGTTTCGTCGTATTTTGCTTCCATTAAATTCTCATCGGCATAATTACGCCCAAATATGTTTTGTCATTTTCCCCTTCAATGACACAGGGTTTTTCCTCACTGACCATATTGATCAATACATTTTCAGTTTCAATGGCATTTAATATTTCAATAAAATATTTCGGGTTGAAAGCGACCTTTATGGGATCCCGGCTGAAATTAATTTCCATATCTTCTTTTGACTCACCAATTTCAGGATTTGTTGCACTTACGGTAATACGGTCTTGTCCAAAATCAAAAACCGCCCCTTTATAGTTTTCCGAGGATAAAATAGACATCCTTTTCAACATCATTGTAAACTGAGCCCGATTGACAATAATATCAAACCTATTTTCTTTTTTGACAATATCGTTATATTCTGGAAACTCTCCTTCCAAAAGCCGGATAATAACCGTTTCGGTCTCTTTTTTGGCAATAAAATACGTCTTCTTTATTCCGACGTGAACGATTCCTTCTGAAGATAAAAATTTTGCAACTTCCATCAATCCTTTTTTGGGAATGATTATTTTATCAAATATCGGAACGTTAGCATCTTTCTTAACATGATAATCCGCTTTTGAAAGTCGACTTCCATCGGTTGATACCATTCTGACACAAATATCATTCTCTGTTTCAATACGCTCGAAAAGTGTGCCGGTTATATGAGCGCGTTTATCGTCTGTTGCACCGCTGATCATGGCACTTTTTTCAATCATTTTTTTCAAAAAAGAGGATTCCATTTCAAAAAGTTCAATTTCATCCACATTGGGATTTTCCGGAAATTCATCGGAATCCATCCCCACAATATGATACTGAATATCCGGACTGCCTATTTCAATCCATTTATTCTCCACCTCATTGATTTCTATATCCTCGTTTGGAAATTCTCTGACGATTTCATAAAATTTCCTGGCACTGATGGCGAGACTGCCTTCCTTTTCAACAACCGCCGGATAGGAACCCTCGATACCGGTTTCAAGATCCGTTGCCATGAGTGTGATACCGTTGCCGGTTGTGGTCAACATAACATTTTCAGTTATGGCAAGATTGCTCTTTCGACTGGTCAATCCCTGAATTTTAGAAAGAACCGCCAGAATATCCCCTTTTTTGATTGTAATCTTCATATGTATTTCCTACCTTATAAATAAAGAAGTATTAATAAGGGCTGTTCATAATAACAACAAGTTAACAATAAATTGATTTTATTAATATAATATAATCTTTTCTTTTACAATAAGGGCGTGAAAAGCTGTTCAAAAACAGGCCGTTTTCGTCTATGGCAGTCCTTTTGTTTATAAATAGAAAATTATGAACATTTTATCAATACAAAATACAAGATATTGTGTATAAGTATGTTTTAACTATATACATATAGCTGGAAGAGCCAAATAAAACAAGATGAAATTTATTGCCGACCTTCATGTGCATTCAAAATATTCCAGAGCCACTGCTAAAAATCTTGATTTGGAAAATCTCTATATAGCCGCTCAATTAAAAGGAATTACCGTACTGGGTACCGGCGATATCACACATCCTGCCTGGTTTAAGGAAATAAAAGAAAAATTAGTGCCGGCCGAAGGGGGATTGTTTAAACTCAAAGAAGACATCTCCCGGGTCTGTAGGGACCACATACCTGAAAGCTGTCGGGGTATCGTTCGATTTGTCCTGGTTTCAGAAATCAGTAATATTTATAAAAAACATGAAAAAACACGGAAAAATCATAATCTTGTATTTTTTCCGGATATTGAATCTGTTGAAAGATTTAATCAGGCGCTTGATAAGATTGGAAATATCAAATCTGATGGCAGACCGATATTGGGTTTGGATGCCAGAGATCTTCTGGAAATATCCCTTGAAATGTCGCCGGGCAGTTTTCTGGTACCGGCCCATATATGGACACCCTGGTTTTCCGTGCTGGGCTCGAAATCAGGATTTGATTCGATCCAGGAATGTTTTGAGGATCTGACACCTCATATTTTTGCGGTGGAAACCGGATTGTCTTCTGATCCCGAAATGAACTGGCGCGTTAAAGGTTTGGATGGATATACCCTTATATCCAATTCAGATGCACATTCTCCGATGAAATTAGGGCGTGAAGCCAATATATTCAACACCGAATTGAGTTATTCTCACATCAAGCATGCCATCAAGACAGGTGATCCACAATTGTTTTATGGAACATTTGAATTTTTTCCTGAAGCGGGTAAATATCACATCGATGGACACCGGAAGTGTGAGTATCGTTCATGGCCAACAGAAACGATTCAAAAAAAAAGAATTTGTCCCGTGTGCGGGAAGGCCATGACACTCGGTGTTTCATATCGGGTGGAACAACTGGCAGAACGTCCCCCTGGAGCGCATCCTGAGAATCATCATCCCTTTTATCACCTTATTCCGCTTAATGAAATTCTGTCGGAACTACTGGGTGTCGGACCCAATACCAAAAAGGTCAACAAGGTATATCATGCATTGTTAATGCAAAAAGGATCTGAATTAAAAATACTGCATGAGCTTCCGATAGAATCACTGAATCACAGGGAAGTTCCTTTATTGGGCGAGGCGATTAGACGAATGCGGAAAAAGGAAGTTCAGATTTTTCCAGGATATGATGGTGCGTTCGGGACGATTCAATTGTTTACGTCCCGGGAAAAAGAAAAAATGATCGGAAATGTATGATTTTCGCGGTTCAAATCAGAAAGCTGGGTATACTTATTGCTGTTCTGTTTCTTTTTATGGCAGCGCCTGCTGTTCTGGCGGATATCTACATGTTTATCGACAGCCAGGGCGTGCTTCATTTCACCAATGCACCGACATCATCTCAATACACACTGTATATCAAAGAACGACCAAAACCGGCGGAGGCAATAATAAAATATGATGGAATCATTCAGGAAGCCTCAAATAAGTTTGGTCTGTCGTTTTCTCTTTTAAAGGCGATCATAAAAGTGGAGTCTGATTTTGATTCAAGGGCTGTTTCCAAAAAAGGAGCCCTTGGTTTGATGCAGATTATGCCCCAGAACCTGCAGGCATTCAATATCCGGGATCCGTATGATCCAAGGGACAATATTCTGGGTGGTGCCCGTTATTTGAAATCTCTTATAGAACGGTTTGAAGGAAAATTGCCACTGGCCTTGGCCGCCTATAATGCAGGCCCGACCATTGTGGATAAATACATGAATATTCCACCCATCCAGGAGACGGAAGATTATGTAAAAAAGGTTATGAAGTATTTTTATCTATACAAAAACAGCTGATTTTATTCTGTAATCGGACAAACCGACAGAACCGGGCAGGGGCCCCGGCGGGAAACCCGGTCGGTGGTCGATCCGGTCATAAGCACCTCTAGGAGGTTGCGCCCACGAATGCCGAGAATGATGAGATCTATTGAATTTAACAGGGCATATTTGATGATCTCTTCATAGGGTCTACCGGCCAAGAGAATTGTTTTGGGTCGGCACCAGACAGCGCATTCTTCAGGAATCATATTGGACAGCTTTTCACCCAACCGGTCGTACAAGGTTTTTTCGGATGAAGAACCAGCGCCTGCACCGGACTTCAATCTTTCCTTGTAACTCGGTGTTTCTATTACGTGTACCATGTGTAGCTCTGCTTCGAAATCCTGAGCAAGACTTAAACCATATTGAAAAGCAAGTTCGGAAAATGATGAAAAGTCACATCCCACGAGTATTTTCTTAAAACCCAGCGGAGACTTTCCAACAAAGGTGTCGACATCCTCGAGGCTTCTGACGATAAGCAACGGACATGGTAGGATTCTCATCAAGCGCTCGGTGACCGATCCCAGGAAAACACGCTTGAGTCCACTGCGACCATGCGTTGCGGAAACAACCAGATCTATCTGATGCATGGCCACAAATTTTGATATTTCATCCGGGGGATGGCCTGCGGTGACCAGCGGTTCCCAATCGATGGTCTGATTCTGCATCATCTGTTCCAGTTGCTCATGGGTATACCCGATGGTTTTGTTCTGAAGTTCCAGGGGTGCAAAAATGATATCCCCGTAGGCTGCCGTGGTACTTAAATCCACAATATGGCAGACAAAGAGCTTGGCATTGAATTCTTTTGCAAGAGCCACGCCGGAGGATATGGCAATGGCGGAAAGATCAGACAGGTCTGTGGCGCACAGTATGTTATTGAAGTTGATTTTCATGATAGGCATCTCCTTTTGGATATTTTGTTAAAATACGGTGAAGAGAAAATCTATCAGAGGCGATGATCGCGCGCAGCATGAAAATGAATACCTCAACCATCCGGCTTCAGCCAACGCGAAACAAATAATCCGCAATTACTTCGGGTGTGTTGATAATCAGGTTCCAGTAGAGAGTAAACTATAAATGTTTTAAAAAGAATTGTCCAATAAAAACGGTGGACCGCTTGTTAAAGAAGCGTGATCACTCCTTTACAACCAGATCCTGATGGATCCTGCTTCCCGATGGTATGGTGACCGGCGAATCTCCTGGATTTGTAATTGTTACCTGCCCTGTGATGGTGACATTTTGTTGAAAAAACACATTTCCCTTCTACATTCAGCGATATGCAGTCAACAAGACTGGGAGGCCATTGGAGCCGATGGTTAAAATCATCGAGATGGCTGAAATATACAGGATCAAGGGTAATCTTTGGGGGCGGTATTTTTCTTTTCGGGTTCAAGATAAGGCGGTTATTTTTGGTCAGCAGATAACAGTCCGAACGGATGGCAAGCAGGTCCTGACATTTTTTCACCGGCAGAAACCGGTCTTCAGAAACACGGACAGCAGTCGATCCCTGAAACAGGGAAATGGCAGCCCCCATGGCGGATTCTATCTGGTAGACTTTCGGGCTGTCGGCATTTTTAGGGTTCACGGTTTTGGGGTTGACGATCATGGGGAGGTATAGATGCTTGTTTGTGTCGAAAAGGGTCTTCAGGTATTTAAGATTGACCCACAGGTTATTTGTGTTGAAATACCTGTATTGCTGGATATCCTGAAATGCGGCTATTTCGGTTTTTGGACACTGGGCGATTTCCCGCAGGACCAGCGGGCCGTTTTTATACCTGGCAAGGTGCCCGCCCTTTAAGTCGGCCGGTGTTCTTTCCGCCACCTCCATCATGAATGAATGGTCATGCGTCGCAAAAAAACCCAAAAGCGATTCATCCAGTGTTGCACCAAGATTATCCGAGTTGGCGATAAAAGCATATTCAATACCGCCGTCCAATAAAGTATTTAGTAGACCAGAGGAATAAAGAGCCAGATAGATATCACCGTGACCCGGAGGGTTCCATTCCAGATCGGGGTTATCCGGCCACTGAACCGGCCGTAGATTAGACGCAAGCACTTTCGGGAATTTGTTTTGGATAAAATATAGAGGCTTAAAAAGGGGGCTGATTGTCCCTGCCGTTTCGACAGTGTCCCGATGGGTATTGTAACTGTTCATGAAGGCCAGTTGGGCACCGCAATGCTCGGCTTGTTTCAATTTGATTTCGAGAAAGGATTTTCCCTCTTTGGCGGGAATAAGAGATTTTGCCTTGGTAAGTCCCATACTGGTGCCGAGGCCGCCGTTTAGAACAATGGCCACCGTCTTTTTCATGACATCCCGGCCGGCATCTGAGTAAGTCTTTAAGTCAGCGGCGTCGACAAGGTCTTCAGGAGAGAGGGGTTGAATGTCGGCATCTGACAAAAGCCCGGTCTCTCCTGAGGCAAGCTGCCGGTAATAATGAGAAAAGGTATCAATGACCAAAGAGGGCAGGCCCGCCTTTTCCATTTTTGAAACAAACGCCGATAGTGAGTTCTTCATTATATAAAAAAATTCGTTTTAAGCTCTTTAGCCCGGCTGACTACCGGAAAGTACAATTTTTAAAAGGAGCGACAACGTCGCGTTTCATAAAATCGTGTAACGATTTTATTCAGCAAACCGGTTCGATCCAGCCCATGAAATCTTCGGTCTTGCTGTATTGTATATCCTGAATGGCGTCGAAGAGACGCTGCGCCACGGGTCCGACGCTGCCGTCGCCGATGGAGATGATATGGTTTCCGTACTTGAGTTCGCCGACGGGAGAAACAACCGCCGCCGTTCCGGAACCGAATATTTCCGTCAATTTGCCCGAATCCTGGGCATCCATGACTTCATCGATGCTGATTTTTCTTTCCGAAACCTTCATTCCCCAGTGCTTCGCCAACATGATGACGGAATTGCGGGTGATGCCGGGCAGAATGCTCCCGCTGAGCATGGGTGTGATGATCTCATTATCGATAACGAAGAAAATATTCATGGATCCGACTTCCTCGATATATTTCCGGTCCACTCCGTCCAGCCAGAGAACCTGGGTGTAGCCCTCATCGTGGGCCTTGTTTCCGGCAAACAGACTGGCCGCATAATTACCCGGCGTCTTGGCTTCACCAATGCCCCCCCGAACGGCCCGAACATGATCCTTGGAAACCAGGATTTTTACCGGGTTGAATCCTTCGGGATAATAGGCACCCACCGGTGATAAAATGATAAAAAACCGGTAGGTAAATGAAGCGCGTACCCCCAGGAACGGGTCTGTGGATACAATCGTGGGCCGGATATAAAGACTTGTACCGGGTTGGCTCGGCACCCAGTCCTTTTCGAGAGTCAACAGCTGCTTGAGAGCATCCAGCGCTGCCGCCTCGTCATGTTCGGGAATACAGAGCATCCTGGAAGAGCGGTTCAAGCGTTTGAAATTGTCCTGGGGCCTGAAAAGCTGAACCCTCCCCGAACCGCTCCGGTAAGCCTTCATCCCTTCAAACACCGCCTGACCGTAGTGCAGCACCATGGTCGAAGGGTCCATGGATATGGGGGCGTAGGGCTCGATTCTGGGGCTGTGCCACCCCTTCTCAATGCTGTAATCCATATTGAACATATGGTCGGTGAATATGGTGCCGAAACCGAGCTTGGTCTGATCCGGTTTGGGCTTCAGCGTTTCCGCCCGGGTGATGGTTGGTTGCATGATGTCCTCCTTCTTATTAAAAAGTAGCTCTTTTGTTATTCACATAACACATATTTGCTTTAAATCAAGCGGATTGTCTATTCTCAACTTCAAGCATGCAAGCCCGTTCTCAGCCGAGAACCCCATAAAAAAAATTTCGAAAAGGCAAAATCATAACAGGCTGTTTTGATGTACGCTCCTTCAGGGTTACAAAAACCCACCTGTTTTTTAATTTGACAAAAAATTGTCTCAAGATATAGTAGATGATAACCAATTAGGTCTCAAATTTCTAAAACTTCAGTTTTTTCTACAAGACAATTGTTAAAAAACCATCAGGGGGGAATTGGCAAATGATTCTGATTGCCTCAAGGTTCCAAACGATTTCTTACCAATAGCTCACGACCCAGTTTCCGTTCCTAAATTGTGCCCAACAAAAAGAAAAGGAGGTTTATCATGAGGAAGAGAAATTCAGCAAAAAACCTTATCGCTGCTCTGTCCATGGTACTGTTGCTTTTGGCAATATCCATACCGGAAGCACTGGCGGCGGACAAGGTTGGATGGGTCGGTCCTGTTTACACAGAGCTGGCCGAAAGCCTGACCAGGGGGTTTAAGGATTATTATAAAAAAACCTATAGCAAGGACGTGGACATCACATTTGTGAACCCGGGCGGATGGCCGGTCTGTCTTGATAAGGTCAGGCTGTGGGGAGGCAAACCGGATGCCGACATTTTCCTGGGCGCCGGCGCGCCGGCACATGAACTCGCAAAGAAAGAGGGCCTCATCGTCCCCTACAAGCCCAAGGACTGGGACATGGTACCGGCCAAGTGGGGCGGGATGAAGGTCAAGGATGCCGATTACTATTGGACCTGTTTTGCACCCTGGATCGTCACCAATCTGTACAATGAAAAGGTTCTGAAAAAACTGAGACTGCCGCCGCCGAAAACGTGGAACGATTTACTCGATCCTATTTACAGAGGGAACATCGTGCACACCTTGCCTTATGCTTCCGGTACCATGCATGAGACGATAGAAATTCTCATCCAGGCCTTTGGAGAAAAAGAAGCCTGGAAATACCTCAGGCTGCTGGCGGCACAACTGGCCAGGTTCTCCACAGGCAGTACCGATACAACCCAGTTAACAGGCCGCGGTGAGATTCCCATCGGGATCGCCCAGCCGCAAATGAACGCCATGGCCGCACGCAAAGACGGCTATCCAGTACGGGATCTGCTGCCGGAAAAAACCATCCTGGTTCCGGAGGCAGTGGCGCTGTTGAAAGGCGCGCCCAATGAAGCCACCGCGAAGATCTTTCTGGACTGGTTGTTCAGCATGGAAGGGCAAAAATACGTTCTCGAGGGTCGATACTTTGCTGCCAGAACGGACATCAAGTTCTCCGTGTGGGAAAAGGAAGGCGTCGAAATGGCCATTCACGCCCAAAAGGCGCTGGGGGTCGATTCCTTCTGGGATCTTAAAGTCGGCTTCATTGAATACGACCTGGATCTTGCCGCATCGAGATGGGATGAGGTCAACAAGAAATATGAGTATGAAATCTACCGCAAGTGGGGTGAGCTGAAAAGCAGCCTCTTTCTGATTGAAGAGGTCGAAGGAGAAGTGGATGCCGCCAAGGCGGCGAAAATGAAGGTGGCCAAAGCGGAAGCAAAAATAAAAGAAGCCAGAGCGCTTTTTGAATATGAGGGCAATTATGCGGCCGCGCGACTGGCTGCATCAAAGGCACGCGCGCTGCTGGTCGCTCCCTAACGTTTCCTTTGGCCAGGGAATTTTTCCCGATAGAGCCGTGTGGGCATGCACATGCGTGTCCACACGGTTTCTGCATGACGAATAAGGATATGATATGAGGCGAGGCGATACTTATTTGGCGGCATTCCTGTGGCTGGTGATTGCCTTTCTGGTGATTTTTCCTTTGTCGATTCTGGTGAAGGAAAGTTTTAAAATATCCGGAACGGACGCCTGGGGTATCGGCAACTACCTGGAATTTTTTAAGGACGCCTATTATTTAAAAACCTTTGGAAACACCTTGCTCCTGAGCATGCTGCTGTTGGTGACCACGACCATTTTCGGGGTGCCCCTGGCGTATATTTTGGCACGATACCGGCATTGGGGAAAGACGATTTTCACGGCCTTGATTCTGTTGCCCATCGTGTTGCCGGCATTTGCCGGTGTCTTTGCATTTATCATTTTTTTCGGCAAGTATGGCACGCTTAACCTGCTCCTGATGGACATGGGGTTGATAGAGACGCCCATCAACTTCATCTATGGCATTCACGGGCTGGTTTTTATCCAGGCCCTGCACATGCTGCCGTTTATGGTTCTGGGTCTTTCCGCAGGATTCACCAACATAGACCCTTCGTTTGAAGAAGCCGCCGAAGTCGAGGGTGCCGGGGGATTTCGCAGGTTTTTCACCATCTCTTTGCCGCTTTGTACCCCCAGTTATCTGGCCGGCGCTGTTCTCGTGTTTTTGTGGCCTTTTACGGACTGGCTGACACCATTGATTTTAGGACAGGTGGATTTTTTACCCTCGGTTTCCTATATCAACATCGCCTATCACTTCACCGATGTGCACCGCAAGTATATGGGTATCGTGGCGGTGGTTGTCTCTTCCGTCTTTTGCATTTCTCTTTTTTTGATTGCAAGGTGGTGGGTAGAAAAGCGTAAGTATACCGGACTCTCCAAAGGGACAACCTCTGAAGGGCGGGTAATTGAACCGGGCGCATTGATGAAAACCAGCGCATATGTGTATATGATTCTGGTTGCTGCACTGGTCTTGTTGATCCCCATCGTGCTCGGGCTGGCGGCTTTTTCCAGGCGATGGGTGTTTGAACCGTTTCCAAGCTATTGGACCCTCGAGAATTTCAGGGTAATTCTGTTGCAAAGCCCGGACATGATAAAAAACTCATTTCTCTTCAGTGGGATTGCCTTGATTTTTGGGATTGCCTTCGGACTTCCGGTGGCCTACATCATTGTACGCACCCGCGTTCCGGGCAAAGATGCGCTCGACTTTGTGATTACCCTGATGCTGGCCTTTCCGGGTATTGCGATTGGTGTAAGTTATCTGCTGGCCTTTTGGCAGACAATTCCAATTGCCACCCATTGGATCATCATGCCTCTGGCCTTGTTTGCCAGACGTCTGCCCTATTTTTTACGGATGGCGCACTCCTCCTATCTGCAACTGGATCCATCCCTTGAAGAGGCTTCCGAAGTTTCCGGTGCCGGTAAAATCAGAACCTTTTTCAGCATATCCCTGCCCTTGTTGCTCAAAGGGGTGCTTGTGGGCGTGGTGATGTTTTTCATCATGGCCTTCCAGGAGATATCCACGGCGATATTTCTTTATCGGGGCGGATGGGAAACCTTGCCCATCGGTATTTATTTGAACTGGCACCGCGGCATGGAGTTCGGCATTGCTGCTGCCATGGCGTTTCTGATGATTGTGATTACCTTTATCCTCTTGCTTATCATATCAAGAATCAGCGGGGGTGTTCTGAAAGCAGCCTGGGGTGCCGCTGAAAAATAGCGCATCCGGTAGCGAAAGGGATCGGGCAAACCCTTAAGGAGATAGATTTCATGGCCTATATAGAAATCCAGAACCTGTTTAAGCGTTTTAAAAACACTGTGGCGGTGAATCGTATACAGCTCGGCGTAAAAAAGGGAGAAATGCTGACGCTTCTCGGGCCCAGCGGATGTGGGAAGACCACCACGCTACGATGCATCGCCGGACTGGAAAAGCCCGAGGAAGGGGACATCGTTATCGATGGCAAACCCATGCTGTCGAAAGGTTTTGTCCAGCCTTCAAAAAGAGGTATTGGCATGGTGTTCCAAAACTATGCCGTATGGCCGCACATGAAGGTTTTCAACAACGTCGCCTATGGTCTGAAACTTCAGAAAATGCCCAAACGTGATGTACGGGAAAAGACACGCGACGTTTTGGAACTGGTGGGTCTGGGAGGTCTGGAAGATAGATATCCGTCCCAGCTTAGCGGGGGACAGCAGCAAAGGGTAGCGCTGGCGCGAGCACTTGTCCGAAACCCAAAAGTCTTGCTGCTGGACGAGCCTTTGAGCAACCTGGATGCCAAGCTCCGGGAGGAGCTGCGGTTTGAAATCAAAAGCCTGGTGAGGCGCATGGGCATCACCGCGGTTTACGTCACACATGATCAGGCTGAAGCCATGGTTATTTCGGATCGAATTGCTGTCATGCACGCCGGGAATGTTGTCCAGATCGGTTCTGCCCAGGAGATATACGAACGACCCTCCAATCGATTTGTAGCCGATTTCATCGGCACCATGAACTTTATCTCCGGAGAGATCGTTCAGGTACTTCCGGACAAGGAGCAGGCCAGCGTTCGCACTGATTTCAGTGATAACCTGCTGTGTATGATGTCCGATGTATCGGAAATAACATCCGGGGAAAAAGCGTACGCATCCATACGACCTGAGGACGTGGAAGTATTTATTGAACCACCCCAAGACAGACAGAACCTGTTCAAGGGCACCATCGCCAACAAGGCCTATCTGGGTAACTTTCTGTACCTTTTTGTCAGCGTGAACACCACAAAGGTGCGGGTGCAGATATCGCATTATCTGCCACTGGAAGAAGGGCAGGAGATCTACCTGTTTTTAAATCCCCAAAAATGTAAGCTCTTGTTTTGAACCGCAACAGCGAGCGCATTCCCCGTAGGTTCTGCCGTTAGGCAGTACTTCGCATGCTGCGGGGTTCTTCAATAATCAGAAAGAATTGTCGCAGACGATCTGAGCGGTTGGTGTTGTAGCTCAATTTCCAGGACTCAGGATGTCGGTCATTTCGGCAAACCCGTATCCGCCGGGTTTTGTCGTGACCCAGGCAGGCTCCACCTCCAGGCGCCCCTTGAAGTCAAGGATGTTGGCCACACCCACAGAGTGGGGAAAAAATGCGAACATGGGGCAGTCATTGGGTGAGTCTCCGATATAGAGAACCTGATCTTTGAGCTGATTCAAAGACAGGTTAAACACCTCATCAAAAAGGAGTTGGCTCATGGTCAGCTTGTCATACTCACCAAACCAACCGTTAACATGGATGGAGCTTTCCTTGGCCTGAGCGCCGGCCTGTTTGAAAATTTGAACAATCTTATCGATGGCTTCCGTTGACAAGGGCGGAACATCTTCACAGAAATCGATGGCCAGGTCCGCTTCCCGGTAGGCCTGGTCAGCAGAGACACGGGCGCCGGGAACCTTTTTTAGGATTTCTTGTTTTACGGTGTCCAGTGCTATCCGGTCCTTCCTGCGTGCCTCTTCCGACCTGTAATAGCGTCGGATCATCTTCTTTTTTTCTGCGTCATAGCGAAAATAGAATGCCCCGTTTTCCCCCACCAGACCCGCCACAGGCCACATCCGGGCGATGTGATCACACCAGCCGGCCGGTCGGCCGGTAATAGGGATTACGTGGATGTTGTTTTGCTGTAGCTTTTCCATGGCCGAAAAAACAACCGAAGGCAGGCGTCCATGAACCGTTAAGGTGTCGTCGATATCCGTGAGAACGAACTTAACCTGTGATTTTGACCGTGATGGGAATTCTTTAAAAGGTTTCATGGTGTTATATTCGGTCATCATGGAATGATGGTCAATATTTTTTTGACTTTACCAGGAATTGTGGGCTAATGAGACATTAAGAACGTGTACCCCCGAATTTACAAACGGGAATTCATCGACAGGAGAAGATAAATGACAGTTCAATTAATCGCCGCCATGAAAAAGGCGATCCAGGAGGTCAATACATGGCCTGAAAAATCCGTACAATTGTTCCACCACAACGATTCGGACGGGCTGACTTCCGGTGCTATTCTGACCCGGACATTTGAGCGCAAAGGATTTGGCGTCAAGCGATTCTGTCTTGAAAAACCCTACCCGGCCATCTTGAAAAGGGTGTTCCATCAGAAAGGAAAACTGATTGTCTTTACCGATTTTGCAGGACGGATCGCGCCGCTGATATCGGACCTGAACAACGGGAAAAACCTTGTCTTGATCTTGGATCACCACAAAGCCACCCCATCCACCGACCCCATGGTGCATAACCTGGACCCGGAGCTTTTCGGCCTCAAGGGCGATCTCGACATTACCGCCTCCACGACGTGTTATCTTTTTGCAAAAGAGATGGACCCTGCAAACCGGGATCTGGCCTACATTGCCACCATTGGTGCCGTAGGCGATCAGTTTTTTTAGACGGTCGCCTGGCTACACAGAACCGAGAGGTGGCACTGGAGACCCAACGACAGGGACTGCTGGAGATCAGGGAGCATGAAACCGGTGAAGCATATATTTTGTTAACCCCAAAAGGACCGGTTCCCTGTGATGAACTGGGGTTCTATCTGGATACGCTGGGAGCGGCAGGATATTATCAGGATGGCCCGGACATGGGAATAAAGGTCTGTCTGGAAGGAAAAACACCGGAATCGGATCAAATGCTGGAAAAACTGCGCAAAATTCAAACGGGAATTTTCGAGAACCAGATCAAAAGAATCCGGCAGGGGGAGATCAAACACACTGAGCACATTCAATGGTTTCATGTACAGGAGAGGTTCAATCCTATGGGGGTCAAGATGATCGGTGCATTCTGTGACATGTACAAAGAAACCGAGGGATTCGATCCGCAGAAATACATCGCCGGGTTCCAGGTTATCCCCAACAAAATACCCGGTTTCGGTCCCATCACCTTCGATGAGGTAAAAATTTCCATGAGAGCACCCGTCTTTGTGGAAGAAGAGATCAGGGCCGGCCGAATGCCGGGACTCGACACCTTCCTTCCCGAAGCAACCGGCAATCTCGGGGGCTTTTCCGATGCCTGCCACAGCCTTACCGCTGCCACAACCCTGGCCATCGGCAAAGAGGAAGCACTCATCGCGGAAATGGAAAAAATACTCAGCCGTTAAAGATAGAAGCTGTTTAAGCGGGTGTTTTGTGTTTCGTATTTAGTGTTTTGTGGAAAGCGTTCCTCGGTAGTAAATGCTAATATGCAACCAAACACCAAACACCAAAAACCAAACAACACGATGAATTCAAGATCTTGGGAATTCATCGAACAAAGGAGACAGACATGGGAAAAGGTACGGCATTTGGAAAAACAATTTTTATCGGTGACCAGTTTGTTCTACGGGAAGTTCCGGCCATTCTTGCGGCACTGCCGTTTGTCACGGAAGCCATCGTTGAGCGAACAGATGGCAGCGGATGGACACTGGAAGATAACCGCATGGAAGTTCCGGGTTACAAAGAGAAAAAGAAACATCAACAGGTAGACTCCATCAACCACATATTGGAGGTAATGGAGATCGATGTACAAAAAACACCCATCAAAATCACCTATGGTGGGGATCTTCTTGCCGGCAGCGGCGTGGGTGCCAGTGCGGCTAGTTGTGTCTCCTTGGCCCGGGCTCTCAGCAACGAATTCAATCTGGGCTATTCCATCGAACAGATCAATCATGTGGGCTGGGAGGGTGAGTTTGCCTATCATGGTATTCCAAGCGGTGTGGACAACACAGCCTCAACGTATGGTGGCTTGATAAGATACTGGATAAAAAATGAAGAAAAACATTTCGAGCAGATCAAGGTGGAAAAGCCGATCCTGCTGGTATTGGGGAACAGCGGCATAACGGCCGACACCTCCAAACTGGACATATTTGTCGAAAAAGAAATTGAACGCGATCCGGATCTGTTTGCGTCACGTCTTGATACCATCATAAGCCAGGGGGTTGAGATGAAAAAGGCGTTCGAAACGTATGATCTTAAAAAAGTGGGTGAGATCATGACCGCCAATCACAAGATCCTGATTGACATGGACCTTTCCCATGAAATCCTGGTGGGCCTTTGCGACCGGGCGATTTCCATGGGAGCGTTGGGTGCCAAAGTGACCGGAGGCGGACGGGGCGGTTATATGTCTGCCCTTGTACCCGACAAGGATACCCAGGAAAAAATTGCCGCGTCATTTATCGCGGATGGGTATCAGACCATTAAAGCGCAGATCGGATAAATTTACTCTGGCGAATTTAATATGAGCGGCGGCGCTGCTGGAAAAGAATACCCATTGACACTTGATGGAAAGCTTGATTTGTTAATACCATCGTTTTACGATTCTTCTTTCTTAAAATGTCGCTGCTCCAAACGACCTGATCCTGGATTCTTTTCTCGGTTAAAGATTGATCGCAATCAATTCTCACAAAAAAAAGGAGGCCTGTCATGAAAAGAAAAGCATTGTTTTTAATTTTTGGTTTGGTGTTCGTTTTCGGGACAATTGGAACCGCTTCGGCCGAAACACTGGAGCTCTTGACGTGGAAAGGCTATGCACCACAGAATCTTGTAGATAAATTTGAAAGCGAGACCGGCATCACGGTCAAGGTTACCTATACAAACAACGAAGAAATGATTGCAAAACTGCGGGCAACACGTGGTGCAGGGTTCGACCTGGCCCAACCGAGCCAGGACCGTATCTCTTCCGTTCAAGAGAAATATAACATTTACCAGCCCATCGATCTGGCTAAAATTAAAACAGACCAGATTATTCCATCCATGCTGGAAGCCGTTAAGAAGAATACCCAAGTAAATGGAAAACCGCATGCCGTACCGTTTTGCTGGGGAACATCCGGTCTGGTGGTCAACAAGAAATTTGCACCCAATGCAGGCGACTATTCAGATTTACTCAATGCGTTTTATAATGGACGTGTCAGCTACCGTCTCAAACGACCGACGCTGATAGCACTGGCATTTGCAATGGGTGAAAATCCGTTTGCCAAATACAGTAACGAAGATGCTTATCAAATGCTGATGGACAAAGTGGGTCAAGCCATGATGGACGGCAAGGGCTTTGTACAGAACTACTGGACAAATGGGGATGCGCTGCTACAAGCGATGCGGTCCAATGAGGTCTACGTTGCCATGGCCTGGGACGGTGCTGGATGGAAATTGCATGAAGAAAACCCGAATATCGATTTTGTAGCGCCGCGAAGCGGTGCTTTGGGTTGGATCGATACCTTTGCACTGCCGGCAAAAGCCAAAAACGTGGACGGTGCTTATAAATGGATTAACTTCATGCTGAAAGCGGAAAACGCGGCTGCTTTTACCAACATGGAGAAATATGGAACGGCCTCTGCGGGAGCAATCTCGCTTTTGGAGACGTCTGTTCGGGGTAATTTTGAACGCACTTTTCCCATAGAGGATATCAACAATATCAAATGGTATCCACCGGTACCGGCCAATATTGAATCCATCGAGGGAAAAATTTTAGACAAGGTTAAAGCGTCTCAGTAAAAGATAGAAGACAGCTTGTGTCCTTTACGTCAATCAGGAAAGGTCGCTCTTCATCCTCGCCACGCTATACCATGGCGGGGATGAAGATGCGATGGGGCAAAAATAGAAGCTGACCGCCCATCGGGCCTCAGTCCCTTTCAGGGGGGTGTTTTTACTAAGAACAATGCAAATCGATCTGGCCGTTAAAAATATTATAAAAACGTTTCAAGAATTTACAGCGGTAGACGATGTCTCCTTCGACGTGCCGCAGGGCAATTTTTTTTCGATTCTGGGACCATCCGGATGTGGCAAAACCACCCTGCTGCGGATGATTGCCGGTTTTACGGAACCGAATCGGGGGGATATTGAAATTAGGGGCAAAAGCGTCCTCGGCACACCACCCAACAAGCGACCGGTCAACCTGATATTTCAACACCTGGCGCTATTTCCCATGATGAATGTTTCCCAAAACATTGCCTTTGGGCTGCAGCGCAGAAGGGAAAGCCGGGCCGGGATCGCCACCAAAGTTGAAGCCATACTGGAAAGGGTCGGCTTGCCTGGGTTTGGAGAGAAGAAGATCGATCAGCTGTCAGGCGGCCAGCAGCAGCGCATCGCCATTGCCCGGAGCCTGGTGATGGACCCAACGGTTTTATTGCTGGACGAACCTTTAGGGGCGCTGGACCTCAAGTTGAGAGACCAGATGAAGGTGGAGCTGAAAAAACTTCAGTCCCAGGTCGGCACCACATTTGTCTATATTACCCACGATCAATCCGAGGCCCTGGTGATGTCCGACCACGTTGCCGTGATGAACGCCGGTCGCTTCGAACAGATCGATACCCCGCAGAACCTGTACAGTGACCCCAAAACACCGTTTGTTGCCAGATTTGTGGGTGAAAACAACGCCTGGTCCGGCCGGGTTGTCGAGGCTGATGATGATCTGGTGTCTATCGAGACCGATGAGGGACAGAAATTTCGCGTAAGACCAAAACATACGATACTGCAGGGGACGCAGATCGATTTGTTTCTGCGGCCGGAAGCCATGCTGATCCAGCCGGACCCGAGCCTTTCTACGCTTAACCGGTTTGAGGTGGTGGTTAAAGCCATTCTTTTCGATGGGGCCAACAGTCGCCTGCTGGTGAACCCGTCGCAATCGAGCCGGGAAATACTCATCGCCCTGCCCCAGAACCGGCAGTACGATCATATCCGGGTTGCCGACAGGATCGAGGTCGGCTGGGATCTTAATTCCGGTATCTGTTTCCAAAAATAAAATCGCCTGGGCGATTTTATCTGACGCGGCGTTGCCGCTATATTTTTAACGATTTCATTGTTCGTTTTATCTCTTCGTTAATAAGCAGGTTTCGCATCCATGAAAAAAGGCATTCGATGGGGATTGGTTATCTTTATCACGCCGGTACTGCTCTGGCTGTTTCTGCTCATCGTTCTGCCGCATATTGATCTCTTGATCATGTCATTCCGGATCGAGGATAATTTTGGAAATCCCACCTGGAGCGTGTCCAATTATCTCGCTTTTTTTCAAGAGCCGATTTACTGGCTGACCTTCACCCGTACGGCGGCCTATTCCATCCTGGTTACCCTGTTGACTTTCATCGTGGCGCTGCCCGTGGCATTTTTTATCACCAAGGTGGTGGACTACCGCTACAAAGGCTTTTTGACCATGCTCCTGCTTCTCCCTTTCTGGGTCAGCGAACTGGTGCGGGTGTATGGGTGGATGATTCTTCTGAGAGAAAGCGGTGTCATCAACCACTTCCTGTTGAAAGCCGGTCTACTGAAGCAACCCATCGAGATGCTGTATAACGATGTAACCATGGTGATGGGGCTGGTTTACACATGCATGCTTTTCATGGTGATCCCCATCATTTCGGTGCTCGACAGCCTGGACGACAGCCTCATCGAGGCGGCATACGATCTCGGGGCCAACATGTGGACGATTCTGGTAAAAATTATCATTCCCCATTCCATGCCGGGTATCGTTTCCGGATCCATTGTCGTGTTTATGCTGACCTTGGGCAATTATCTGACGCCCAATCTGATGGGTGGTAAGAACTCCCTGTGGTTCACAGAGCAGATATACAACCAGTTCATTGCCAGCTTTAACTGGAACCAGGGGTCCGCATTCGGGTTTTTGCTGCTAGTGCTTTCTTCCCTGGTGATCTGGACCGGTTTGAAACTGACCAAACAGAAACTGAGCAAGGTGGTGAAATGATCCGCTCCCTGCCCAATACCCGATCCTATCTTCTCGGATTCAAGCTGTATATTCTTTTATACTTTGTTTTTCTGTTTGCACCCTTGCTGGTGACCTGCATCCTGGCATTCAACGACTCCCAGTTCCCCTCTTTGCCCTGGAAGGGTTTTACCATCGAGTGGTTTACCGGCAACCTGCCCGAACGTGTGGGTATTTTTCATGACGCAATCAACCTTTACAGCATGTGGGTCAGTGCCAAGACCGCTTTTTTCGTGACGATTTTATCGGTGAGCGTGGGCACCTGTGCGGCCTTTCTGTTTGAGCAGGAAGATTTTCGCTTCAAACAGGGGCTTTACTTCCTGATGCTTTCCCCCCTGGTCATACCGGGTGTCATTCTGGGCATATCGGTCCTGCTGTTCAGCAATACCCTGGGGATGTATTTTGAGGATCACTGGGCACTGGATGTGGGTTTGTTCCGGCCGGGTTTCTGGCTGGTGGTTCTGGGTCAGTTTTCATTCATTGCCACCCTGGTGACCCTGGTGGTGTCTGCCCGATTGAAAAAATTTGATCGTACCCTGGAGGAAGCGGCCATGAACCTGGGGGCCAACCGCTTCGAAGTGATCTGGCATATTACGCTGAAGTTTTTGCGTCCCGCCATTATCGGCGCCGGAGCCGTAGCCTTTCTCATGTCCTTTGAAAATTTCAACACCACCCTCTTCCTGGTGGGTTCGGACGCCACCCTGCCCATCAATCTCTATCTTCAGGTCCGAGACGGCAGCACGCCGGTAATCAATGCCATCTCGTTTCTCCTGATCGTCGGCACTTCCACGGCCGCGGTTGCCAATCTCTATTTCAGCAAAAAAGAACAAAGTAAACATCACAAAAGAATTTTACTTTTCTTTTTTCAAGTTGTTTTCCTCTGAAAGGCATTCACTGCAGCATAGGCTGTTGCAATGGCCAGGCCGGACCCGCACTTCTGGCGCATCCAATCCTGATGAGCCAGGATCGAGCCGGCTGCGAAAAGCCTCTCATGGGCGGGTTTTCCCGAGCGGTCCAGGGGCCGAAACCGGTCATCGGTTAAAAGACCGGCCCGATTGACGGGATGACCGGCAGGGTCCAGGAACTCATAGCAATGCCATTCATTCCTTTTGTCCGGCTGGTGTACCGGCAGGTCGAAAATGGACTCGCGGATTTGCTTGCGGTCAGCAGACAGCCCCTTTCCCAGAAAACGGCCACTTGCCAGGACGATTCCCCTGGTGTTGATGAGGGTTTCCGGCGAGGTGTCCCCAATTTGTACCATAAAGCCCTTTCCTTTCGTCCGGACAGCCATGACACGTTTCTGAAAAAATCGTCGAACACCCTTTGCCGGAAGGTTTGATTCAAAGGCCTCCTTGAGACGGAGCCCCGGTATGGATGGGGGCATGGTGGGAATCTCGAACATGGGCACACCCACCCGCTTTTCAATGTCCGCCAGAAACTTGTGGGAATCCTGTATACCAAAAACAGCGGGCATTCCTATAAAACGGGCGCCCTTTAAATGGGGCCGAAGTATGTCTGCCAGGGCTTCGCGGGTCTGGGGGATTACCAGCGATCTGGCCAGGGGCTCAAGGTACACGTCTCCCTGATTTAGGGCACCGGGAAATGAAATGGTCGTATGATTCAGACCGGGCCAGCGCGATGTAAACGACGCAACGACTTGGCGGGCGCTGAATCCCTTGAGACCTTCAATATCGACAATGAGACAGGGTTCTTTTGTTTCGAGTGCCTGGACGCCGTTCCACATGGTTTGGGGAATGAAATAAGAGGGTTTGACGGTGCCGACCGGTGTCAAAACAAGCGCATTTTGGCTTTCATGCCGGACATAAACGAGTCCGGATGCATTTAAAAAAATGACCAATTCTTCAAAAGCATCATGAATTATTTTTTGTGGAATCTTGGCATAGGGATGATCCGGGATATCCCGGCACAGCGCTTCAATGCCTTCCCAGGGATCTTTCCTTATGGTTTTATGTTCTACCGGATGGACGCCCATAAGGTCCAGCAATCCACTGGCAAAGATGATCTCACTGGCGATACCCACCTGCACTGTCGAAATGTTTCTGTTGCCTGCAAAAAGTGACGCTGCCATACCCGCCATGCCGGCACCGATAATCACCAGATCACAGTCTATGTTAGGGGTATCAGTCATTGAGTTCCACACCAAATAACCCACAGTACAGGGCTTCCTTGAGTTCGGCCTGAATAAGAGAGGTGTCCCAAAGAAGCGGTCTTTCCCCCCGCCATCTTTCAGAAACAAAGGCCCGGATGTTTTCCAGGCCTTCCCTGCCGGCCAGTTCTTCAATATCGTAAAGATAGGCTGCGATTCTCTGGGCGCAAAATGTTCCCTGGCAGGTACCCTTGCCGATTCGGCTGCGCAAACCCAGGGCAACCAGGTCGGGTTTCCCGTTTTGTTCATGGATGGATTGTGCCAGGCTGTTGACCACGCTTTTGGGAACCATTTCACACTCACACAATAACAGATCTTGAGGATCATTGTGCTTAATCCACAGCTTTGGCGCCATGCCCGGCTTGGTCCACCTGGTTGCGGGAGCGCTAGGGAGGGGCTCTGTTCGCGTCACACAGGGCTTGGTCACACCGAGTCTTGCACAGACAAGGTCTGCGGTTTTTTCCGCCATAAGACGATAGGTGGTCAATTTACCCCCCGTGATGGTGGCAAAGTTTTTCAGGTTGTCTGTTTCATGGTCTATCAGGGTGAAACTGCGGCTGATACTCCTTCCCCCCTCTTCTCCGGCTGTTCCCACAAGCGGGCGAACACCGGCATAAGCCCGGATATACCGCGTCATTTCCAGCTCCGGAATCATGGCGGCGCCCTCGCCCACGATGGCATCAATTTCCTTTACCGTCGGGAAAATAGCATCCAGGTTTTCAATCCGGATGGAGGTCGTGCCCAGAATGGAGACCGTTCCGCCGGGCACCAGGATGTCGGCATTCGAAGATGGACGCAGTCGGTTGATAACACGTTTGGTTAATCGACTATGGGTAACCAGGAGACTTCCCTTTGAATACAACAGATCGATTTGACACCCTGCAAGGGCGGCGATTTCCTTGGCCCAGGCACCGCCGGCATTTACAACCTGATCTGCCTCGACCATGAAATGCTCATGGGTCAGGAGGTTTTTAATTTTTGTTGCCGTGATGCGTTTCTTTTCGATTTGAAAGCCCACCACCTGGGAGTGGCGAAGGAGGTCACAACCGAGAGCCCTGGCCTGGTGGATATTTTCCATGGAGAGTTTGAAGGGGCCGATGGATGCATCTTGAACCTGGAAGGCTGCGATGGTCTTGCTGGAAAGTGCCGGTTCCATCTCAAGCGCTTCTTTTATGTCAAGCTCCTGTACCGGGATTTGGCTTTTGGTGCATAATTGGGGAAAATCGGCAATATAGGTTTCGTCATCACCCGCCACAGCAACAAAGAGCCCGCCGGTATCTTCAATGCAATCCGGCGCCATTTTTTTAAGGATGCGGCCCTCATCCCGGCATTCTTCTGCCGAGACCGCGTCGCTGGATACGTACCTTGCACCACTGTGAAGAAGACCATGATTGGCCCCGGAAGCACCGGCGTTGATGTCGTGTTTTTCCACGATGACACAGTTTACACCCCGGAGTGCAAGGTCTCGGGCGATACCGGCGCCGGTGACGCCACCTCCAATAATGAGGACCTGGGTTTTCACGATCTGCATTCTTTCTGCTCCCGCAATGCTGTTTGGCAATGCCGACCAGCTATTATCACATAAAAGCCGGGTATAACGCAAGGACCTAGGATATCATGCGTCAGTCATTCTAGTAATGGGTCTTGGCGTATGGACTTCCTGCAGTTTGCTGCAGGGAACTCTTCAATTGACAAGCAGCGGATACTTAGTTTAGTGTCCGTCAAGAAATGAGGATTTTTACGTGAGATCAAGGCGGACGACAGATTTAACCCGGAGTAATAGCGTGCTATTTTGAGGAGTTAAATCATGGCGTCCAACGCCGATATCGCGGAAAAAGACCATTTGTGGATGGGCACTAGTTTAGAAGAGCGAGAGTGGAAAACAATTGCTCGAAAGGAATCAGAATGAACGAAAAAGAAGGAATGGCCAGTATCGATCCGGTTCAACTTGGCCAAGACAGTCAGTTTAAATTCCGATGCCACAAGGATGTGGCATGTTTTACCAAATGTTGCAGGGAAATCAAGATTACCCTGACACCCTATGATATACTACGGCTTAAAAAGAGATTGAACCTGTCCTCCGAAGAGTTTCTGGCCATTTATACGGACCTGCACCTGCTGGAGAAAACAGACCTGCCGATGGTTACCCTCAAGCTCATGGAAGACCAGGAGAACGCCTGTCCTTTTGTGAGGGAGGACGGGTGCATCGTCTATCAAGACCGGCCCACCACATGCCGTTATTATCCTCTAGGAGTAGCTTCCCTCAGTCACAAGGAAGGTGCGGACGATGAAGGATTCTATTTTTTTGTGAATGAGCCGCACTGCCTGGGGTTTGAAGAAAAAAGGACCTGGTCGGTCAAGGAATGGCGTCAAGATCAGGGCGTTGATATTCATGATGAAATCAATAAAAACTGGACGGACCTGGTGGTTAGAAAACGATCTTTTCCCCCCAATATCAAGCTGACCGATCAGGCCAAAAAAATGTTTTTTATGATCAGCTATAATATCGACAAATTCAGACAATTTGTCTTTGAGAGTTCCTTTCTGGAGCGTTTCGATGTGGACGAAAAAACGCTGCAGAAAATCAAGGAAGATGATGTGGCACTTCTCAACTTCGGCATCGACTGGTTAAAAGAGATCCTTTTCAAGCAGACATCACCAGAGGATCAGGCAGCGGCGTTTAGAGGCAAAAAAGAATAGAAAGCTATCTCAAAAATTGCCAAATTTCTGGTTAGCGAACTCTGAAACAAGTACTAAAAAGCCCCTTCTTAAATTGAAAGAAGGGGTTTTTGCCTTTCATCCCAAGAGCGACAACGTCCTTCTGATTTTATAATCTAGTCGGTTGTGTAAAACAACCCCTCAAGAGATGCGGGGTTGTTTAAACGCTCGTCGATATCGACACTGAAAAAATCGGCCAGGGGTTGAAATATTTCAGGGGTGTTCTGTTGAACGGTTTTGGCTGCTTCAAGAACTTTCTGGATACCATTCAGAGACATTTTTCCCATTGGTTGCCGGCAGCCACCCACCGGCATTCCCAGAATGGCCATAAGCGTTTTTATTCCAAGGGGATTTCTGGCCCTGCAGGTGACGCCACCATAGGGCGTTTTTTCTTCTGTGACGACGGTCACCAGCCCAAATAGCGGGTCGAGCGCTTTTTTCAGCTTCAGGGCGTCGGCTTCGGCGCCGTTATTCAGGTGTCGAACCATCTCGGTAATGGCGCGTGGTGCGATATTCGTTATCACGGAGATGACGCCCGCAGCCTTGATAAGTGGGTCCGTCATCATTTGAAACGTCATACCATCGTCTCCGGATAAGATCGTGTATTCCGCTCCGCAGCATTCCCGTGTGCGCTTCATGTTGTCGACATTGGCCGTGGCTTCTTTCACGGTATTGACATTTGGATACGCGTTGAAAAGCACGGCCAGGTCTTCCGGAAAGAGCTGGGCGCCGGTTCTGCCGGGAATGATATAGGGAATGATGGTTACGTCAGGAAATTTTTCTGCAATAGGGGCTATGTATTCCTTTCGTATCTCCAGGGAGCTGGGTCCGTTGTAATACGGATCCACTAAAAGCACCGCATCGGCGCCCGCCTTTACGGCGTGCTCCGTTGCGGCGATAGACTCATTGGTATTGTTACTTCCGGTACCCGCAATGCATAAACACTTGCCCCGCGTCTGTTCGGCTATGGTTTGGGTAACTTTGTGATGTTCCTCCCATGCCAGCGTAGGGCTCTCTCCCGTTGTTCCGACCGCCAGGATGCCGGTGATGCCGTTGGTTATCTGGAAGTCCACAAGCTTTTCCAGAGACGTGTAGTCAACAGCCGTGCCGGAATTTGTAAAAGGGGTAATGATTGCTGTATAACATCCTGCGTCCATGATTTCTCCTTTTAACGCATACCTGTGCCTCTGCCAAACACATCTCTTCCAGCAAGGGGATTGTACAGCTTGGTGATGGCGAATTTCATAACATCAACAGATTTCATTTCCAGAATGATATTCAACAATGTCTGTTCCCCATTTTCGGGAAGAACACAGGTGTCGGAATCATCAAACGTTAAGTCTTGGAAACCCTTTTGGAGTTTCTTTTTATCTTTTTGCGTCATCACGACCTGAATTGCTTTTTTGCCGTCTACATCTTTTACCTCGCCGGCCAAACCGACTTCTTCAACTTTTTTGAGCTTTTCATCATTTAAAAACACATTGACATAACAGTCCGCCATAATTATTCCTCCTTCTAAATGTTTTTAACTAACCCAATATATATTCAATATATTTTAAAATTTATAAAGGGAAATTTATTTTATGTCAAGCGACTTCTCCCGTCACGATCCCTTGGAATTATAACCTCACCGGGATATTTCGAGCGAGAAAACACCATATATTGATCGGTTCATGAAACAGTTTTCTTCAGGTTTTCACGCGTTATGCCATGAAAATTATCCTTGACAATCGAGAGCGGTCGTACTAGTTTCTGAACTTTTAGAAAAGATCCTCCTTTAGGAATCATCGGTACTGTGTGAATACGAATGGGATCTTTATATTATATGAGGACAGGATAATGGAAAAACCAAAAGACGTAGAAGAATATATCGCCATGCAGCAAGCCGCCATTGCCTCCAACCCGGAATGCGGGAGCTCCCACTACAATCTTGCGGTAGGGTATCTTGGACAGAAAAAATATGAAGAAGCAGAAAAAGAGCTGCACGAAGCCATCAGTTGCAGCCCGAGCCTGGCCGAAGCATATGTTCAACTCGGGGGTATCCGTTTACAGCGGGGAGACCTGGAAGGGTGCCTCGACTATAACCAACGGGCCGTTAAAGCCAGGGCCGGGTTCGCAGAGGGCTGGGGCAATATCGGGTTTGTACAGATGCAGCTGGGCAATATAGACGAGGCGATTCCGGCTCTTGAAAAAGCGGTTCGATGGAACCTGAAATTTCTGCAGGCGTACACGACCCTGGCCAATGCATATCTTGCCAAAGGAAGGATCGAGGAAAGCATCGAAACCAACCTCAAAGTCATCAGCATGGAACCCAATTTTCCGGTTGTTTACAACAATCTGGCCATTGCCTATTTGGAAAAAGGCGAATTCGATCTGGCCATTGAAAACGCAGACAAAGCTGTGGAGCTGGGATATGATGTTGCTCCACAGATCCTGGAAGAACTAAACACACATCGATAACCCCTGCGCGATACCCATGGACCGGCGTTACGGCGGCAAAAACGATGCCCGAACAGCAGCGAACCCGTTATTTTGTGTCTGATGACCCGCAACCGGTTCATGGAAACAGCTCGCTCTGGGACACAGCCCTTCCACTAGACCGTCATCAACATCCATGTCCGGAAGTTACGCCGGCAGATGAAAACCTGACCTATGGTGAGTACTTTGGAGCGGTCGCTGAATTTCTGGAGGCGCACCAATCTGATTTTATCCCAAAAGCGGTATTCCATTTAATAAAACGAACATTAGATCCGCATGAAATTTCCCGCATCCATATTCACATCGAGAAACATGGTGCGTTTTATCATCCGGCGAGAATTGTCCTGTCATTGTCTGATTGCCGAATATCGCTGGTGGTCAATGTAGCTGTTTCAGCCGTGGGGAAAACAACCCTCAAGAATGAGTATCGCCAGTTAAAACGACTCGCAGAAAGGTTTTCACCTGCATGGATACCCAAAGTATTTGGTTATGGACGGATTCAAATCGACGGACAGCGGCATGTTCAGATGTTCCTGGGAGAATGGTTTGAGGGCTTTCACGAGTTTCATGTGTCGGACAGAAACGGTCAGGGCGCAACGGGCATCAGGGTGTGGGATCCTAAAAATGAAAAGATGTTTCTCTCCCGAAGCCAGGCCCTGAGCGTTTTTGAGCAGGCGGCCATGATTTTGACGGCCTATTACAACATCGAGACATTTGAGAGGATTGCTTCCTGGCACCATGCTGCCGGTGATTTTGTCGTTTGTATGCATGGCGATGAACCCAGAGTAAAATTGATTACCGTTCGGCAATATGAACCGCTTTTTACTCTCTCGGAAGAGGCCGATACACTGGAGGTGATACTCAATACCCTATTGATATTCTTGTTGGATATGTCCATACGTCTGCGGATCGATCGCCTGGACGGTGTTGGAGACATGACATGGATCAAGGCGGATGTCATCAAAGGAATTATCCGTGGATTTTTCAACGGACTTATATTACAGGCCGAAAATTCATGTATACCCCATACCTTGGTTGATGCTTTCAAGGCCTTTCTTTTCCATTTACCAGGAGTGGATATCCGTGATGTTTTCACGGGAATTGTACATCAAATGGACCCTAAAAATCCTGATCTGCCGGTGATAAAACCAAACCTCGACCTCCACGTGGAGGCCGTTCTGTCGGGGATTCGCCAGATGGAGACCTCGCTGTAATCTGTCGCACCAAAGATACGACATGAAGTATCCTACAAACATGCGACCACAGGATGCTGAGCAGCGGTGCGGCTTACCGGGTTTTGTCTTTCATTGTTGTCCTGAAACCATGGATTTTTATTGACAAGATCCACGATCCATTTTATAGGTGCCATTTGGTTAAAAAAATTATTAATAACGACTAATTATTAGGCTGAATTAGAATAAAACATATTGAGAGGAGGTGACAGGTTTAATCCTTTAGGGGTATGAACTTTATTGTTTTCGGAAGGTTAATTACTAATTAGAATGGAGGTAAAAAGATGGCGAAACATGAAACCCCTTTGTTGGACCAGTTAGAGTCTGGACCTTGGCCGAGTTTCGTGTCCGATCTGAAACAGCAGGCTGAAGCAAGGGCTAAAAACGAAGGCAATGTTGAATTCCAGATTCCCGTGGATGTCGTTGAAGATCTGATGGGTGTGCTGGAACTCTCATTCAAACACGGTAGAACCCATTGGAAACACGGTGGAATCGTCGGTGTTTTCGGTTATGGCGGCGGCGTTATCGGCCGGTACTGTGATCAGCCTGAGATGTTTCCGGGCGTGGCACATTTTCACACCATGCGAGTGGCTCAGCCGGGCGGAAAATTTTACACGGCGGAATATCTGAGACAACTCTGTGATCTGTGGGATTTTAGAGGAAGCGGTGTCACCAACATGCACGGCTCCACCGGCGATATCATTTTTCTGGGAACCACCACCAAACAGCTGGAAGAGATATTTTTCGAGTTGAGTCATACGCATGACCAGGATCTGGGTGGCTCCGGTTCCAACCTGCGGACCCCGGCCGACTGTATCGGCCAGGCCCGGTGTGAGTATTCGTGCTACGATACACAGGCGCTTTGTTACGACCTGACCCAGGAATATCAGGACGAGCTGCACCGGCCGGCATTTCCCATATAAATTCAAGTTCAAATTCGACGGTTGCCCCAACTGCTGTGTGGCATCGATTGCCCGGGCCGACATCTCCTTTATCGGCACCTGGAGGGACGATATCAAGATCGACCAGAAGGCCGTACAGGCTTACATCGGCGGCGAGATTCCACCCAATGGCAATGCCCATTCCGGGCGTGACTGGGGCGCCTTCGACATCGACAAAGAGGTCATCAATCTTTGTCCCACCAACTGCATGTGGATGGAAGGCAAGGATCTCAAGATCGATACCAAGGAATGTACCCGTTGTATGCATTGCATAAACGTGATGCCCAGAGCGTTGAGAATCGGTGACGACAGAGGTCTTTCCATGCTGGTAGGTGCCAAGGCGCCGATCCTGGATGGTGCTCAGATGGGATCCCTGCTGGTGCCCTTCATCAGCGCAGAAGAACCTTATGACGAAATCAAAGAAGTCATTGAAAATATATGGGATTGGTGGATGGAAGAAGGCAAGAACCGTGAGCGTCTTGGTGAATTGATGAAACGCCAGGGATTCCAGAAACTTCTAGAAGCCACCGGGATCGATCCAGATCCGCGTCATGTTAAAGAACCGCGGGCCAATCCGTACATCTTCTGGAAAGAGGAAGAGGTTGAGGGCGGTTGGGATCGTGACGTCAATGAATTCAGAAAACACCACAAGAGATAGGGGGGAAAATCATGGCTTTTATTTCTTCAGGATACAATCCGGACAAACCGATGGAAAACAGAATTTCCGACATCGGTCCGAAAAAATATGATCTGTTTTACCCTCCGGTCATCGCCAAAAACAAGGGTAAATGGCTGTATCATGAAATTTTGAAACCCGGCGTGCTGGTGCATGTCTCCGAAACCGGTGATGAGGTCTTCACGGTTCGATGTGGCGGCGCCCGGCTTATGAGCACCACGCACATTCGCGAAATCTGCGAAATTGCAGAAAAGCACTGTGATGGATATCTCAGGTTTACCACACGTAACAACATTGAGTTCATGGTGGACAGCAAAGACAAGGTCGAACCACTGGTGAAGGACCTGGAAAGCCGCAAGTTTGACGGCGGCAGCTTCAAGTTTCCCGTTGGCGGCACCGGCGCCGGCGTGACCAACATTGTTCACACCCAGGGATGGATTCACTGCCACACACCGGCAACCGATGCATCCGGGCCGGTCAAGGCCACCATGGACGTGCTCTTTGACGACTTTAAAGATCACCGTCTTCCGGCCCAGCTGCGCGTGTCCCTGGCCTGTTGCCTGAACATGTGCGGAGCGGTTCACTGCTCGGATATCGCCATTCTCGGATATCACCGAAAACCGCCCATGCTGGACCATGAATATCTGGACAAGATGTGTGAAATTCCCCTGGCCATTGCTGCCTGCCCTACCGCCGCCATCAAACCGGCCAAGGTTGAGGTCAACGGTGTAGACGCTGAAAAGTGTGGCCGTAAAGAATGAGCGCTGCATGTTCTGCGGCAACTGCTATACCATGTGCCCTGCCATGCCACTAGCAGATGATGTGGGGGACGGTATCGTCATCATGGCCGGTGGAAAGGTTTCCAACCGCATTATCTGCACCGAAGTTCTCGAAGGTCGTTGTGGCGTTTCTCCCCAACGAGGCACCACGCTGGCCATCGACCACCGCCACCATCAAAAAGATCGTTGAAGCCTATTCGGCCGGCGCCAATAAATATGAGCGTCTCGGTGAATGGGCTGAGCGGATCGGGTGGGAACGCTTCTTTGAGAGATGCGAATTGCCCTTTACCCATCATCTTATCGATGATTTCCGTGATCCTGCCTACTATACGTGGCGGCAGACGTCACAATTCAAGTTCTAATTGTTTAAAACCAAAGGGGGGCCCTGTAAAGGGCCTCCCGCCCACTCATACAAAAGGGGTGAAACACAATGGATTACGAAGAGGCAAAAGGACTGATTGTAGACGGTCTGACAAAGAAACAAAAAATGAAATCCAAGTTTTATTTCAATGATCTGGCAAAACTCATTGGTGAAAAACCAAGAGCCGCCAAAAAGTTTATCAACCAGATGGTGGTAGAAGGCGTTCTTGAATATTGGTCCAGTGGCAGCACCTCTATGTATGGTCTGCCGGGAACAGGGAAACAGGCAGGGGCGGAGCACGAAGATTAATCTTGAGCCGTTCGCAATCTGTTTTTTTGTAATGTAGCTTATTTGGAACAGAATCAGACACATCAGAAAAAGACGGGATTTCCCGGCCTCATCATATCTGCCTTAAGGGGAGGGTCTGGAAAAACCATTTATTCTGTGGGAATCATTGCCGCACTGGTACAGCGCGGCAAAACAATCGCACCCTTCAAAAAAGGTCCTGATTATATTGATGCAGGCTGGCTTGCCCTGGCGGCAGGCCAGCAGTGTTATAACCTGGACACATTCCTTATCCAGAAAGAGACCATCCTCAAATCATTTGCCTGCTACACCCAAACATCGGATATGGCCGTTATCGAAGGGAACCGGGGCCTGTACGACAGCATTGACCTGGACGGCAACACCAGTACGGCCGAACTGGCCAAACTCCTGGATCTACCGGTAATCCTCTGTATCGATGGCACCAAGACAACACGGACCATGGCGGCCGTGGTATCGGGATGCCAGCAGTTTGATCCGGGTGTCAGGATCAGGGGTGTCATTTTGAACCGTGTTGCCGGCAAGCGTCACGAAAACAACCTGAGAACCTGCATAGAACATTATTGCCGGATCCCGGTGCTGGGGGCGGTTCCCAAACTCAGAGACCAACCGTTCCCGGAGAGACATATGGGTCTGGTGCCGACGCCCGAACATGCATGGGCGAAGACGTCCATAGATGCAATTGCGGCGGTTGTTTCCAAATACCTGGACCTGGAGGGTATTCTGGATATTGCCCGGACAGGTGGGGGGTCGGTACCTAAAGAGCAATCGACCCGGGAAGAGCAAGGAGTGGCAACGACTGTCCGTGAATTTTCATCGCCTGAACCGTTGTCGGACGTCTGCGTTGAAAAGTATGTCGTGACCGGCAATGCCCCAAAAATCGGAATCATCCGGGATGCGTCATTTCAGTTTTACTATCCTGAAAATTTGGAGGCTCTGGAAGCGGCCGGTGCAGAACTCGTTTTTACGAGTCCACTGACGGAAACAGCGATGCCGCCCGTCGATGCACTCTATATCGGCGGGGGGTTTCCGGAAACACATGCCAAACAGCTGGCAGATAATATTTCCTACCGGAACCAGATACGGGACTTGGCTGAAAAAGGTCTTCCCATATATGCCGAGTGCGGGGGACTGATGTACCTGGGAGAACGTCTTTTACTGGAAGATGACGCCTATGCCATGGTAGGATTTTTTCCCCTGGTGTTTGATCTGCATAAACGCCCTCAAGGGCACGGGTATACCATTGTCTCGGTTGATCATGAAAACCCCTATTTTGAGGTGGGGACCGAAATCAAGGGTCATGAGTTCCATTATTCAAAAGCCATCGAATACAGGGGTTCCATGGAGCTTCTGGTGTTTCAGGTCAAACGAGGGGCCGGATTGATTAACGGCAGGGACGGCATCTGTCGGAAAAAGGTTTTGGCCACCTACACCCACATCCATTCCCTGGGAACACCCTTGTGGGCCAGGAGCATGGTGGAAAATGCGGTCTCTTTCCGAAAAACCCAAGCATAACCCGAAAGTGATCTCCCGGATACAAACTGTTCAGCAGGCTGTACGAGAAACCATACGGGACGCTGATACGCGTTTGACTCTCTTGGACATCGAAAGACGGTTATCCCGGCATTGCCGAGATGACCGAAGAGCGGTTCGATCGGCGATTAAGGAACTTGTGGACCAGCAGGAGCTCATGTATGTCTCGGATTTCGGGCATACTTTTATTGAAACGTCGATTCATAAACCGGTCCGAATAACAGAGACAATTGTTTTAAAACCATGGGAGTGCACGTTTGAACAGGGTGCCGGGGATATTGTTGTCAGTCTTTGCCACGGCATTTCCTTTGGTTCAGGCCAGCATCCTACCACCCGCTTATGCCTGAAAGGCCTGGAATATCTTCAACAGAATGAAGCGGGTTTATGGCATGGGGAGAAAACAAGGGCCCTCGATATCGGGACCGGTTCAGGCGTACTCATCATAACCGCCCTGAAAATGGGTATCGCATCAGGTGTCGGCATTGATATCGACCCCTGCGCAATATCGGAAGCCCGTGACAACGTCGCATATAACGGCTTGTCAGAGCGGATCACCATATCATCAAAACCCTTTGAAACATTCGAAGAAGCCTTTAATCTCATACTGGCCAACCTGCGTTTGCCCACCCTGAAGTCTTTTCTTCCACAAATGGTGGAAAGAACCACACCAGGCGGCAAAATACTTCTATCCGGAATCAAAAGCGAAGAACTTGATTCATTTATCAAACAGAGTCATGGGTTTGGATTGAACCGGGAATGGGTGGGTGAAGAACGTGGGTGGGCGGCAATCGTATTGTACAAAGAGAGCTAAAAAAGGCGTGCGCTGTGAGAACGCACGCCTTTTATCATTAAACCTGTTTGATTACTCTGCTTTTTTAGGATGACACTTGACGCAGGTTGTGGGAGCGGCCTTGGTTTTGTTCTTTTTGTTGTAGTCTTTATGGCAGCCCTGGCAATTGTCGTGAATGGCTTCTGCATGCCACTGACGCGCCAGCTTGTCTTTTTCAGCCTTTTTTATCTTTTCTTTTTTCCATTTATCTTTTTCATCTTTGGGCACTTCACCCGGCTTGCTGTGGCATTCAATACATTTTTGTACGGGATCGCCTGCTTTCAGGTTGCTTAACGGTTTGTTGTTTTCATCATGGTGACAGTCACCACAACCGATTTTGTAGGCGTCGACATGCTTTTCATGCGTAAACACAACGATTTCCTTGGTGTGCTCGTAATCGTTCTGCATGTTAATGACAGCGGGCACGTCACTACCGGCATACAACGCTACGGATGCGAACAGCACGATAAAACCAATGGTGGTGATTATCAAAAAGCCCTTTTTATTCATCGCTTCCCAATGCCTCCTTTGATTGTAACATGAAGTTTCCAATATGCTCCTGTTTCTGTATTGAAGAGCTAATTATCAATTATCCATAAGACTGTCAACGGTAAAGCGTCAGAGGTGTCTTACGAAGACGCTTCTTCCGTTAAAACCTTTTTCTTACCAAAAATCCGCGCACCAATGATACTGATCTCATAGAGTACCATCAAGGGCAACGCCATCATGATCTGTGTCACAACATCCGGCGGGGTTAATATGGCGGCGCCGGTAAAAAAAAGGAGCAGTGCATACTTTCTGTTTTTCTTTAAAAATTCAACTGAAACAACCCCAAGTCTGGCCAGGAACGTAATGACGAGGGGTAACTCAAACACCAGACCAAATGCCAGGAGCAGTTTGGATGAGAAACTGAGATATTCCTTCATGGAAGGCAGTGGTCTGACGGTTTCCGAGGCAAATCCCAGAAAAAATTTAAACCCCCAGGGAAAAACAATAAAATAGCCGAACAGGGCACCCCCGAGAAAGAAAACCGAGGATAAAAAAACAACCGGAAGCAGCAGGCGTTTTTCCTGCTGATATAATCCCGGCGCGGTGAACATCCAGAATTGATAAATGATAATGGGAGAGGCCAATAATATGCCGGACAGGAACGCGGTTTTCAGAAAGGTAAAAAAAGCTTCCGGAAGATTGGTATAAATGAGTGTTTCACCGGCTTCCATCACCGAAATCAAGGGTGCTGTCAGTATCTGGAACAGCTTTTCCTTGAAAGCATAAGACAAGACAAAACCGACCCCTACGGCAACAAATGATTTGATAAGGCGGTTTCTCAGTTCTTCCAGATGGGAGGCAAAAGGGCGTTTGTCATCCTCTTTCATTGCGGTCGGGTTCCTCTTTCATCGCGTCAGGGCCGGCTCCGGATTCATCTGTTTCTGATGTGGTTCCAGTGGGGGACTCGGTATCCTCATGGCTCATGTGATCAAAGGCCTGCTTCAGTTCCCCGAGTGCTTCGTCGGTGGCTGCGGTCTCTCTTTTTTGAAGGTCAGGGGATATGCTGGTTGGTCTGTCCACGGACTTGCCGGGATCAGGCTGATATTCTTCGATATTGTCGAAACTGACGGTTCCTTTGATATCTTTCTGGATATCTGTGAAAGTCTCTTTGACTTCCTTAAAATCAGCATCCACGCCGATGGACTGTTTGATTTCACTGGTGGCTTTTTTAAACTCACCCATGGCCCGGCCAAGGGATTTGGCAAGATCGGGAAGTTTTTTGGGGCCGATAACAATGAGCGCAACAGCCAGAATCAACAGCATTTCCGGCATTCCGATACCAAACATATAATCTCCTAACTATCTGAAAAAATAGTAATACATGTTTCTTGTCACCTGTTATTCAGCTACAGGAGTTGTTTCATGAGATATATTATAAACAGCCGATGTGTCAACTATTATGCGCCATCCAACTTCAGGACAAGAAAATAAAAGACGCCGGCATGCTGCATGTGTCCTGCCGCAAGTTCTGCATAGGGACCATTTCCCCAAAAAAGATCGGCCCGACCCGGTCCCCGGATAGCACCACCGGTGTCCTGGTTGAGGACAAACCCTTTAAACGGTTCCCATGTTTTGATTTGTCCTTCCGGGTCTAAAACCGGTCTGGATGTTTCGATATAGACAATGGCGGCAGGCGGAAAGATGCGACGGTCCAAGGCCAGCGATCTTTCGGCGGTCAAAGGTACCTGCAGGTATCCGATCGGTCCTTTTTCTTCCAACTTGAAAAACACGTAGCTTGGGTTATGGTTTAAAATCCGATCCATTTCATGCGGGTTTGCATGAAGATAGGAGCGGATTTTCTGCATGGACATCTCTTCCCTGGCAATTTTCCCTTCGTCGATGAGCAGTTTTCCGATACTGCGATACGGATGTCCATTGGTGGTGTGGTAGTGAAGATTTATTTGGTCACCATCCGGCAGCAGGACCTTGCCGGATCCTTGAATTTGAAGGAAAAACAAATCGACAGGATCTTCTATCCAGGCGATGGTTTCGCTGGTCGCTGAAAAAGTCTCCAGCTCACCGATCTCCTTTCGTTCATAGTACGGTACGATGGTTTTGCCGGTATACCTTCCCACAATTTTTTCACCGGAAAAGCGTTCCGAGAAAAGAGACAGGTCGATGGCTATCAAGTCCGAGGGGGTGGCATATACCGGGAACCGATAGGTCTCGGTTGGAATGAGGCTTCCCAGGATCGTTGGTTCGTAATATCCGGTAAAAAGAACCTCTCTTTTACGCGTGCTCCCAACAGATTGATATACCATATAGTTTGAGGCAATAAACCGGTTGAGTTCTTTCCGGGAAGGATTCTTGTGAAGAAAATTTAGAAACAGTTCATGAGAGGCGATGAGGTGTGCTGCGGTGAAGAGATCTTTTCCAAAGGAAAATTCACGGTCCGCCGGAATCCTGCGCAAATAAGCCAGGCTTTGTTCGATACTGACACCCAGGTCTTTGTAGTCGTGATCGTCTGAAAACTCCGGGTAATGAAAAGGTTTCAGCTTTTTCATGGATGTACTTGAAGTAATATCCGGCGTCTTCAGAAAGAAACCGCATCCCGAAAGTGTAAAAAGAATAAAAATAAGACTGAGCAGCCAGGGCAGGCTTTTTTTTGAGGTGGAAGTGTGCATCAGGAATCGTCCATTCTAAATGTTCGTGTGGTGGAATCAATATGCGTCACGGTCAATGTTTTGTTCTGATCTTTTTGGGTAATGCCCAGATCTTTAAACTTTCGGGCGGAGCTGAGAACCCTGCGTTCCAGAGATCCGACAACCTTGTTGTATGTGTGGGTGGAGCGCTCGATATCCCTGCCAAGATTGTTGATGTGCTGCCCCATGGTTGAAAGACGCTCAAACAGCTCTGTACCTAATTCACTGATTTTCCGGGCATTTTCGGTAAGTTTTTCCTGCTGCCATCCAAAAGCAACTGTTTTTAGGAGGGAAATCAGTGTTGTTGGGGTGGCAAGAATCACGTTTTTTTGGACCCCCAGTTCGATCAGTTGTGGATTTTTTGACAACGCGGCGGAAAAGAAATTTTCGCCCGGGATAAACAAGACAACAAATTCCGGTGTCGGTTTGAATTGTGTCCAGTAGGCTTTTTGGGATAACTGGTTGATATGTGTTTTGATATGCCTGGCATGTGTTGTGAGGCATTCTTCCCTTTCCTCTTCTGAATCAGCCTCGATGGCATCTATATAGGCAATGAGAGGCACCTTGGCATCGATGATGATCTGCCGTTGACCCGGGAGTTGAATGACCATGTCCGGTCTTAAAAGACCGTCTTCGGAACGCGTGGAGCTCTGTTCGAAAAAATCACAATGGTTTTGCATGCCGCTGAGTTCTGCAACACGTCGTAAGGTAATTTCACCCCATCGTCCACGTATATGTGGTACCCGCAGGGCATTGACCAGTTTCCCGGTTTCTTTTTGCAAGATATCCTGGGTCTGAATCAGCGACTGAACCTGGGCAGACAGACCCCCGTACGCCTTTTCCCTGGATCTTTCCATGGCCTGAATATGCTCATCATAACGGTTGAGGGCTTCATGGAGAGGCAGAATGCTTTCTTTGACGGCCTTTCCGCGTGTTTCAAAGTCTGTCTTTGCAGAGTCGATATATTTTGAAAATGTGGATTTGGCAAGATCAATGAAAATCTGATTGTTTTCCCTGAGGGCACCGGCGGAAAGGGATTTGTATGTTTCTGTCAGACTGACTCGCAGTTCCCGCAGCAATGATATTTTTTCGTCAAAAGAAGTCTTTTCCTTGTCAAGGGTGGTTTCTAAGGTTGCGATCTGCTCCTTTAGGCTGGAGATTGTTGCCCGAAGATCCAATAGCTCCTGTTCGCGTGTTTTGAGGGTGTTTTGGAGTGCCGCCATGTGCTCCAGCTTGCTTGAAGCGGCAGACCGTTCTTGTGAAACTTGGAGCAACTGATTTGTTAGGGATTTTATCTCCACTTGAAAGGCTGCCGCCCGGGTCTTAAAATCTTCTATCGCTTCCTTTTTATTCTGGAGTGTTTCCAGGTGGGCCTCGACTTCGGCTTTTCTTTTTACAAGAGAAGGCGTCAGTCGATATTTTGCCAAAAACCATCCAAGAAGAAGCCCCATGAGGGCGCCTGCAGTCAAGACGAGTGAGGCTTCTAATACCGACAGATTCATCGACATCATTTGTCCATGTCAGGGGTTGTCCGGCGAACAAAATCACCGCTTTTTCCGCCGGATTTTTTTAAAAGACAAACACCTGAAATATGCATATTTTTATCGAAAGACTTACACATGTCATAAATCGTCAGGGCCGAGATACATACCGCTGTGAGTGCTTCCATCTCGATACCTGTTTGGTCGACGATTCGCATCAGGGCTTCTATACGAATCTCGTGTCGCTGTTTGTCCGGAAAAAAATCGATCTGCGCATGGGTGATATTGAGAGGGTGACACATGGGAATAAGAGACGATGTTTTTTTGGCTGCCATAATACCGGCAATTCTGGCTGTTTCGAGCACGTTTCCCTTTTGGACATTCTGGGTGATGATACGATCAAAGGTGTCCGGCTGCATGTGGACAACGGCCTGAGCCAGGGCTTTTCGATGCGACGGCTTTTTTTCGGTGACATCCACCATTCTGACCCGGCCCTTGGTGTCGATATGTGAAAAATCAGACATTTTATAACCTTATCTTGTTGTGTGTTTAAAAAATTCTGTTTTTTGGGTAGCCGTCGATTTGATGGCATCCAAGGTGCTCTGCAGGGTGTGGATCACATTTTCCCGTATGTCGCCCGCGACAACCAGAAACATGACATCATCCCCCACAGACAGTCTCTGGTCTTCCTGTATTTCCACGAGGATTTCAATGATGCCGGGATCCTGTTTGCGTTCTTCAATGATGTTTCGCAGCCGGGCATGATCCACCTGTACCATTAACCCTGTTACTTCCTTGCCGTCACGTGAGGTATTTCGGACGATACCGTTGTGACATAGAATCATACCGGCTTTGGCATAATCCGGATGATTTTTTATTTCATGAAATAGCTGTTTGATTCCCATTTTTGTTGATCATCCTGTTTGCTTGTTCCAGGTCATCTGGTGTGTTGATGTTAAAAAACGAGACAAGACCGGGATCCATTGTTCGTAAAACAGTTTCCGGAATTTCTTTTACCCTTAGCTTGCTGAAAAAACTACGTATTTTAAGACTGTTCTGCTCCAGGGCACCTTGAATTGTTTGAAGGCACCGCCGGGAATAAACAGCACACAGCGGTTCAATCCCAACATCTGTTCGCGGGATAACGATATCGGCGCTGGAATCGATATGCTGGAGAATGATTTTTACCAGATCCATTTTCAAGAAAGGTGTGTCGCATGCCGCTATGAATGCATGGTCGGTTTTTGTATAAAACAAACCGGAGTGAATTCCGGTTAAGGAACTTCTTTTGGTAAAGATATCCTTAACAACGATGGCGTCCCATTCAAGATATGTTGTCGGGTGATTGGAGACCAGGATGATTTCACTAAAGAGTTTTTCATAAACGGTCATCATCCGCTCGATGATACGCTTGTCTCCCACAAGGAGGTTCGATTTTTCGACGCTGTTCAGTCTTTTGCTTTCGCCTCCCGCCAATATGATGCCAGTGCACGTTTGCTGTGTCATCGGAAAAAATTGAAGCTCCCCGTCGCAAGCCACGGGGTTAGCGAGCGCTTTATCAGTTCAAAAAAATGCAGCGAAACAATACGCTGAATCAGCGCGATGCCGCTTTCACTAAGTTGAAAGTTTACATTCAGATTTCAGATAAAAAAATTGTCAATCCGATCAAACACCCACATTAAAAGACAACGGGTTTAAAATCAAGGCAAGATTTTATATTGTCAATTCATGAAGAGGTGGTTTATATTGTGAGCGCTCAATACTTAGGTTTGAGCGCTCCCGATGAAAGCGACAGATAAAGGAGAGAGGATGGGGACAAAAGAGCATAAAAAAGGCACATTGAAGGTACTTAAGATTGCCATTATATCGGTATCAAGTACGCGAACGATTGCCGAAGATGACAGTGGCTTATGGATGAAGAAAATGTCTGAAAAGGAAGGGCATACCGTTGTTCTCCACAGGGTTGTCCCGGACGACAAGAAATACATTACAGCAGCCTTGTTTGATGCGATCAATTTATCGGATGCCCAGGCGGTCTTGTTGACGGGGGGTACCGGTATCAGCAGCAAAGATGTGACCATTGAGGCGATATCACCCTTGTTTCAAAAGGAGCTTACAGCCTTTGGGCCTGTTTTTGCGCAATTGAGTTTAGAGAAAATTGATTCTGCTGCCATTCTGTCCCGTGCTTCCGCTGGGATTGTCAACAGAACAGCCGTTTTTTGCATGCCCGGCAGTCTCAGCGCCTGCAAACTTGCCTGCAAGGCCTTGATTTTTCCAGAGCTGGGGCACATCGTTAAACACATATACCATGGATAGAAGCTGTTATTAGAGACAGCGATTATAGTTTGAATAATGAAAAACAGTATACGTTCCGAAACGAAGCAAAAATGGTTGACCGCTGTTGTGGCCAATCCCGATGGGGAGATCTTTGAACTGGAGGGATATGCTGCGGTGGGCATGTCAGGGACGATCCTGAAGCCCTTGATGGTGAGTGAAACAATGCCGATGCCTTTCGGCAGTGAGCTGATGCTCTTGCCGGACCGGACACCGATACTGTATCATGTGCAAAACCAGTGTCTTGAAGTAATGACGCACAATCCTTATTTTCCCTCAGAGAGCATATACCCTGTGGCGGCATTTAACTCTCCCGGGTATGTTGTCACCCATATCAGCGGCTTATCAGGCCACCAAACAGGCCAAGCCGTTGCCGCTCTTTTCATATGGAGCGGTGGGTTGGCACCAGGATGTGTTTCGATCCGCCGTTGTTTGTGTTGACCGGGAAAGACGACAGGATCTCCGGCGGATGAAGACACGCCATGTCATTGCCGGTGTGGAAAGCATGCGAGAAAAACTACCCGGCAACAGGCTGAGAAAGCATCTTGAAACCTGTGCACTGACGTATGGATGTCCTGCAGGGAAAAACTTTTTCCTGGGTCGATACGAGGCACCGCTACCAACCGCAGGCGCCTGCAATGCGCAGTGTCTGGGGTGTTTGTCTCTTCAAAAACACAAGGAGATATCCTGCAGTCAGGAACGGATATCGTTCACACCGCGACCGGAGGAAATTGCGGCGGTCGCCTTGATTCATATAGAGCGCGTTGCCAAGGGTATTGTCAGTTTTGGACAGGGCTGTGAAGGGGATCCCTTGCTGGCGACCCATGTCATAGAACCGGCCGTGCATCTGATACGTTCCAAAACAGACCAGGGTACGATCCATGTGAATACCAACGGCAGTCTCACCAAAGAACTCGAACGGTTAATTTCGGCCGGCATCGACAGTGTTCGAATCAGCATCAATAGTTTCAGAAAAGAGTGGTATCAGGCCTACTTTCGGCCAAAGGGGTACGATTTTTCCGATGTCATGAACAGTATTGGATTGTCTTTAGAGAGAGGCCTGTATGTTTCGATTAATTATCTGAACATGCCCGGTCTAACCGATACACCGGAAGAGCTCGAAAGCCTGTTATCATTTTTAAAGAACTATCCGATTCACCGGATTCAGTGGCGAAACCTGAATTTTGATCCTCTTCGTTATTATGAGACCATGCAATCGTGCAGCACCCTGTGGAGACGGGCTAGGTGTTTCATACCTGCTCAAGCGTATTCAAAAGGAGTTTCCCGACCTGTCTTTTGGCTACTTTAATCCGCCCAAGGAAACGTGGAGATTTATCAAAACGATAGAGCCAAAAGCGAAACCATGAAATGGATAGCGGCAAAAATTATTTTTGACCATGAGAACACGCAGCTTGCGACGGATTTGATTGCAGATGTGTTCTACGGTCTTGGCTTGAAGGGTGTCGAGATCGAGGATAAGGATCTCGAACCGGAGGAAGCGTGGGGCGAGGGTGTTTGCAGTGGGCCTTTACAGCATGCCGTTATCGGGTTTTTTCCGGATACGCCTCAATCGGTCCACAAGTTAAGTGCGCTGGAGCAAAAGATTCGGCTTTTGGAAAAAACTTTTGGGATCCGCAGCCGCAAGGAATACAGGCAGGTGGATGAAGAAGACTGGGCCGAATCATGGAAGGCTTTTTTTTGGCCACAACGCATAACTTCCAGAATAACGGTTAAACCGACCTGGCGGGATTACAAGGCCGAAGCAGATGAAATTGTACTGGAAATCGATCCCGGCATGGCCTTTGGTACCGGAACACACCCGACAACAGCCCTATGCATCACACTCATAGAGAAATACCTCACAGCAGGATCTACTTTCTTGGATGTTGGAACAGGTTCGGGAATTTTAATGGTTGCAGCTGCCAAGCTGGGGGCAGGCCGTCTTGTGGGTATTGATAATGACGAGATCGCCCTGGGAATAGCGGATAAGAATCTTCAATTAAACCACGTCAACCAACCATGTTTTGAATTGAAGGCAGGAAATTTAGCCGATGGCATTGATGGCCGGTTTGACATCATTGTGGCCAACATTCTATCGGAAGCGATTTTAAAACTTCTTGGAACCATTGGGCGTCATATGTCGTCAAAGTGTGTCTTGATCTGCTCGGGTATCTATAAAAATAATTGTGGGGATGTTTTGAAAAAGATGCAGCAACAGGGCCTAATGGTTTTAGAAGAACGGCATGATGATGGCTGGGTTGCGATTGCCTGCTCCAACCCGGATTCCTCAGCGGCCTGATACGCCCATTTGGGGCGTTATCCGAGGATCGCAGTATGCATATACGGCTTCACCTCGGATGCCTTCCAAAGAAACGCATCAAACCGTTGAGAAATCCAGGGTTAATGCTGACGTGTTTATGAACTGAATATTTATCCGGAAACCCGGACCACTTCTGAAACCGGCACGAACTGGACCTTTTGCTTCAGATCAGGCAGTGCGGTCTTCAGCACCTGATAGGTTTTTGTATAGGGGTGTGCAATCCCGATGGCTTCACCATGTGTTGTTGCTATACGAACAAGCTCATAAAGCTGTTTTTTGATGAAGTCTTTGTCTTGAAAATGATCAATAAAAATATCTCGTTCTCCAAAGGGTATCTGTAAAAGATCCGCCGAAGAACGGCAGATCGTTTTTTCTGTCGTCCGGCTGTCAATGAAATAAAGGTTACGTTGTTTCAGAACTGAGAAAACCTGGCGCATTTGAGAGGCGCTTGCCGTCATTTTTGAACCCATGTGATTGTTGACGCCTGACACAAAAGGCATATCCTCAAGGTTTTGAATGAGCTGTTGCACCAGTTCATCCGGTGTCATGCTTGTCAGCAGCGTGCCCGGACCCGGGTTGATTCGTGGATACTCAAAGGGTTCCATGGGTTGGTGAAGCATGATTTCGACATGGTTCTTTCGGGCCTCGCCAAGAATGCTTTTTGCGAACGGGCTTTTGGGGAGCATCGAGAGCGTAATGGGAAGATTTAAACTGAGAAATTTTTTTACGACGGCACGATCATAGCCGATATCATCGACAATTAGAGCGATGCGTGGTGACGTTTCCTGTGGTTTTTTTTCTTTGGGCAGGGGGATATCCTTTTCAGGATATATCTCGAATCGAAAGTCAGTTGTGTGGTGTTGGCCTTTTTCAAAATTGTCTCCAATCATCGTGACGGGGTGCCTCTTTGAGAGGAGGTGCTGTGTCAGGACGCCGGCCAGGACGACAAGAACGAGCAATACGGCCAGACCCAGCGGGATCTTTATAAACTGTCGAAACTGATTCTTCTTTTTGGCGGTTTTAGTTTTTCTTGCTACGGTTTTTTTTGGGCGTCGCTTATTTGGCATTGGTTAAATCTTTGAAAATGTCATAGCTGATCAGGAGCTCCAATGCGCGCATTACCTGGTTGTCATTCTGAATGTTTTCCAGCAGTATCGCGTTCGGTTTCGTCAGGTCTTTCTCTGGCTCGTCAATCTGCTTTTTTTTGTCTTTTAACGGCTTAGCATCTAAATGATTTTTAAGGTCTTTTTCTTTCAGCAGCCCATCCACGGGGTTGGGGGTGTCGCTACTATCGATACTCATTTTATGAACGATGATATCCGGCATTATACCGGTGGCCTGAATCGACTGACCACTGGGAGTGTAATACCTTGCGATGGTGAATTTGATGCCATAACCGTCTCTCAAGGATTCAACCGTTTGGACGGATCCCTTGCCAAAGGTCTGGGTTCCCAGCAATAACGCCCGTTGATGATCTTTTAATGCGCCGGCGACAATTTCTGAGGCGCTGGCACTGCCACCATTGATAAGGATGATGATGGGGTAGTTTTTCGGGGCCTCGCTGGGATGCGCTTTAAAAACATTGTTGTGCTTATCGAGTCGACCTTTGATCGTTAGAATGGTTCCCTCTTCGATAAAAAGATCTGACACGGAGATGGCCTGGGAGAGTATGCCGCCCGGATTATCTCTTAAATCCAGGACAAGCCCTTTTAATGGATTGCCGCTGCTTTCCAGATCTTTCAGCGCTGCTGTTACATCATCGGTGGTCTGCTCTCTGAAATTGGTGATCCGGACGTATCCGTAACCAGGTTCTATACGTGACGGATTTAACGCTTTCGATGGGAATAACATCCCGGACCAATATAAATTCTAGCGGTTCTTTAACGGTTTCCCTGACGATCGTTATAATGACGGTGGTGCCCTTGGGCCCTCTCATGCGATTGACCGCATCTCGCAAATCCGAGGTCGTAACGCCGTCGACTTTCAAGATTTTATCCATTGCTTTGATGCCGGCTTCGTATGCCGGTGTACCCTCGATCGGTGAAACGACCGTGACAAAACCATCCCGCATGGTGACATGAATACCGATACCTGTAAATTTGCCCTCGGTATCGATCCGTAATTCCTCATAAGCTTCCGGTGGAAGTAAAGCGGAGTGTGGGTCTAGACTGCTGACCATTCCCTGAATCGCTTTTTCTATGAGTTCCTTTGGTTCTACAGGATCCACATAGTTTTTTTGTATAATTTCAATAACGTCTGAAAATACTTTCAGGCCTTTGTATGTTTCGTCGCTATCGGCGGAAAGTTTGTGGTAAAACCCTGCCCCCGCGGTCGAAAAAACAATGGTTACGACAAGAACGAGCCACAAATTTGTGCGACCGTATCGGTTACCTGTCATTACAGCTCCTTTTATCCCTTGTTAATCCATGGAGTCGGATCGATGGGCTTGCCATGATAGCGGACCTCGAAATGAAGACCGGGTTTTGCCATGGAGCCTGTATCGCCAACCGTGGCAATAACCTCCCCTGCCTCAACGGGATCTCCTTTTTTTTTAAAAAGCTCTTCCGCATGCGCATAGAGGGTGTAATAGTGGTCGCCATGATCGATGATGATCATGTTGCCGTAACCTTTAAACCAGTTGGCATAAAGCGTTTTGCCCTTGTATACGGCACGTATGGGCTCCCCTCTTTCAGCGCTGATATTGATACCACTTCTGAAATTAACGAGGTTGAACTCGGTGTTTGTGTAAGATCCGAAAGACTCGACTATCTTACCGTTTACCGGCATAATTAGCAACCCTTTTAAGTCCGTAAAGGCATGCGGAGCCGAATCAGCGTAGGGATGCTTTCCAGGGTTTTCCTTTTTAAAATCGCTGAAAGTTGTGTCCAGGGCTTCTGCTGATTGCTTCAAAGATTCGATCGCTGCCAGGGTCAGCGCTTTTTTGCTGCGAATTTTATTCAGCAACTGGGTTCTTTTTTGCCGTTTCTGTGTCATTTCCCGGATTTGAGCATTCAATTGTTTCTCGAGAGCATTTTTTTTCTCTTTTTGTGCATCCAGATCCTGGCGAACCAAAGATAGCGCATTCTGGCTTTCCTGCAGTTTTTCTAGAAGGACTTCATCCTGATGCAGAATTTTTTCCAATGCTATTTTTCGATGAAAAAAATCGTAGAGCGAGTCCGTAGAAGCCAGCAGGTTGAATTTTCCGATCTGACTCAGTTTATAAAGGGCAACGATGCGTTGGGAGGCATATTTTTCATTTTGCATGATATCTTTTGAAAGCTCCCTGGATCTGTCACGATTTTCATTCATCAGCTGATCTATCTTGACCATGTCTTTTTGAACAAGAAAAACCGTCTGCCTGGCATCATTGAGGTCAAAATTCAGGTTTTCCAGTTCCACAATAACCTTGGTTTCTTTTTCTGTAATCGATACGATTTCTTTTTTATGGGCGTCGATCTCTTCGGGCTGCACCAAAAGAGGACTGGAAAATAAGCAAGTCATCAAGAGAAAGGAAAACACCCAAACCTTTGTCGTTGGGCGTAGCGTGAAATGCCGGGCATGCAAAACATATATGGGAAAGAAATACATTAGTTTTTTAAAAACTGTTTAAGAGACAGATAACAACCGATCCATCCCACCAGCATACTGCCGCCAATAAAAAGAAAAAATTGCTCGATGGAGAGAAATTTGATTTCAAGTAATCCCAGGGACAAACTGGAGTGAAATTTTGACAATACAAATTGATAAGCGGTGAACAGAGCCGCCAGCCCGACAATACCACCAAGGCCGCTGAGAATAAGCCCCTCGATATAAAAGGGGGTCTTGATAAAACGGTCATTGGACCCCACCAGACGCATGATTTCGATTTCTTCTTTTCTGGAGTACAGAACGAGTCGGATGGTGTTGGCGATAATGAACAGTGTCGCGAATAGAAAAAGTCCTCCCATGGCATATCCGATGAATTTGAATATATTGATGATATGGGAAAATTTTGCAATCCAGTGCTGGCCGTACTCTACTTCTTCAACCTGGGGAAGAGACTTAATTTTTTCGGCAAGCACCGCTACTTTGTTCAAATCACGTGAGGAATCGATGATACGAATCTCAAAAGCATCCGGCAATGGATTTTCCTTGAGGTTTTCAAGCAGGGAAGAATGGTTCCTCATCTGGTCTTTCAAGCGTTTGAGAGCGGTCTCTTTGGAAATGAAGTGAATTTCCTGCACGTTTTCCATCTGTTGAATCTGGTAACGCAGATCCAGTCGGTTGGCTTCGGTTGCTTGCGGTTCAAGGTATACAAGGACACGGATTCCTTTCCTCCAAAAATCCAATAACGCATTGGTATTAATGAAAAAAAGAGCAAAAGAACTGACGATCAAAATCGAAAGGCCAATGGTCACAATGGTTACGGAATTTAGAAATCGGTTGCTCGAGATGTCTTGCAGGGCTTTTTTGAAGAAAAGCGTTATCATATTTTCTCACTCAGAACAAAGACAGCTTAAACCTGGAGACGTCCCTGTTTCAGATAGATTACACGATGCTTGGTATTACGAATCAAACCCGTGTCATGTGTCGCAAAGAGGACTGTCGCTCCCCGTTTATGAAATGTTGTAAGAAGTTCGAAAATGTTTTCCGCTGCATCTGCGTCGAGGCTTCCTGTGGGTTCATCAGCCAGGATTATTTTGGGTTCACCGACAACGGCCCGGGCAAAAGCAACTTTCTGCTGTTCACCACCCGATAAGCCCAGAGGAAAGGCTCGCGAACGATCTTCCATGCCAACGGTTCTTAAAACGCTATGAACCTTTTTTTGTATGAACCGCTGACGCAAACCTCTTGCTTCAAGCACGAGAGCGACATTTTGAAACACCGTTTTTCCTGGGATCAGCTTGTAGTCCTGGAAAATAATGCCCAGCTTTCTTCTCAAGATATGCGCACGGCTCTTTGATATTCTGGCCAGATTCATGCCATCGATCAGCACCTGGCCTTCTGTGATGCTTTCCCCAAGGTAAAGGAGCTTTAACAGGGTGGATTTTCCTGCGCCACTGGGACCGGTAAAAAAAACGAACTCGTTCTTAAATATCTCCAGCGTAATATGATTCAGCGCGGGTTTTGAGCCATAGTGCTTACTGACATTGAAGATTCGAATCAGCGCAGTGTCCGCGGTTTTCATTCAAAGGATTCCTGACCCATCTCTCGATACAAAGAGGCTTTGGCGATTTGGAAATCATATAATGCGCGGTAATAGTTGTTCATGGTTCTGAAAAGGAGCGTTTGTGCCGTAAGGACATCGGTGGATGTCGCAACCTGTTCTTTGTAGCGCTCTTCGTTGATCCGCACATTCTCTTTGGCCTGTTCAATGGCAGTTTCGATGGTGGTGATATTTTTCTCCGAGGTCTGCATCTGCAGATAGGCCTGCGTAACACTGAACTGGATGCTATCTTCGATTTTTGAACGGTTCAACATTGCCTGAGAGCGACGACTCTTCTTTTCCCTGGTACCATAGGATGTTTTTCCCCAATCCCAGAAATCCCATGATGCAACAGCGCTGATATCCCACGTGTCCTCATCCCCGATGCCTTCACCGCCATTGACATCCCATTCCGTTCCATATCTGTAGTAACTGCCCTGTCAGATTAAGTTTCGGATAATAGGTTCTTTTCGCAAGCAGGATATCTTTTTCGGCCAGTTCAATTTCAATATCAGCCATTTTGAGTTCAATCCGTTTTTCCAACGCGGTCCTGATGCAGAAATCAAGATCAAACTCAAAGGGCTTGTAATCAAGCATGTCGATGATTTCAATGGGTTGGTGAATGGGTCGTCGCAGCAGGACGTTCATATAGGATCTGGCGATGTCCAGATTGCTCTCGCTAAGGACCACCTCCTGCTTTGCGCCTGCCAGCAGAACCTGAGACTCTAACAGGTCATTTAAAGGAGACATGCCAACCTGGTAGAAGTTGTTTACCACATCCGTCTGAACGCTGACCTGCCTGACCGTTTCTTTGGAAATGCCCAGGAGTTTTTCAGCCTTTAGAATTTCAAAATACGCTTTGGTTGTCTCTATTGCCACATCCTGCCTGACCCGTTTTTTATTTGCCTTTGTCAGGTCAAGGCTCAATTCCGCCATTTTATACTGATTGGTAATGGAAAAACCACTGAACAACGGCTGGGTTATGGAGGCGACCAGCGTGTATCTTTCTTCAGGGGTAATGATACCCACAAAAGGACTACTGATTTCCTTTTCGTTACGCTTGTACTGGTATGTTGTGTTGAGGATTGGATAAAAATTCGTTCGGCTCATTTTTTTTGCATATTCTGCAGCCTCGGTCTCCTTGTCCGACGTCTTGACGTCGAGATTTGCTTCCAGGGCAATTTGGACGACCTGCTGCAGGGACAGCGGGGGTGATTTAGCTTCTTCTGCCGTTAGCGGGCTTTGAGTCCAGAGGAATATGATCAAAAGACAATATAAGCAGGTTTTGAGGAAATTTTTTTTTGACATGATATAAATATCCTGACGCTCAGTGGTATGATTTTGATTTGACCCGATCTCAAATAATTGCTAAAGGATTCCTGAGATAAAGGAGTGCTGTCTCCAGTTTTCCTTTCTCAATGCCTCCACTGAAACCCATTGAATCGCTTCTTCCGTTTTGGTGGAGGCTTTTTTTTACCCGAAAGATGACATTAAATCAACTGTTTCTTGTAATAGGCATCGCATGGAATCGCCTGGTTTTCACTAAAGGAACAGTTAAGGAGAAGCCAAAGATGAAAAAGGAACTCATTGATCTTCTGTGTAAAAAATCTTTCAAGTATCATGATGAACCTGTTTTTAAGCTGGCTTCTGGTCAGATGAGCCGGTATTATATCAACTGTAGACCCGTGACGCTTGATCCCCGCGGCTTGTTTCTTGTGGGGCATCTGATGTTTCAGACAATCAAGGATCTTGATGTAAAGGGTATCGGCGGGTTAACCTTTGGCGCGGACCCGATAGCGGTGGCAACCGCATATACATCCGAGATTGAAGGTCAGCCCGTGAAGGCTTTTTCCATTCGGAAAAATCAGAAAGATCATGGCGTTATCCAGTGGATCGAGGGTGACTTGAATCCAGGTGACCGGGTTGTTATCATCGATGACGTTGCAACGACAGGCGGTTCGACCATAAAGGCGATTGAACGGGCTAGATCCGAAGGGCTGGATGTCATCAAAGTCGTTATTCTGGTGGACAGGCAGGAAGGTGGTATCGAGAATATACGCAAGCATGTGCCGGATGTGTCCTCGGTCATTTTACGTGATGAGTTGATCCGGCACTGGAAACAACGGCGAATATAGCTGCTTATAGAAAAAATAGCTTATCAGGGAATGTATGTGGCGCAGGCATCTTCAGATTCCCAGGTTCGGACACGGGAAACACGAATTCCCGGATCAGAGATTTTTTCCTGCATCGACTCGGCAATGTATCTGGCAATATTTTCTGAGGAAGAGTTTTTATTTTGAAAGCACGCTAAATCGTTAAGAAATGTGTGGTCCAGGGTCTTAACAATGTCAGCCAGGTGTTTTTTGATTTCACCAAAATCAATCACCACGCCGGCATCATTCAATTTTTCACCTGCAATAAAGACTTCAATCTTCCAATTGTGTCCGTGTAGGTTTTCGCATTTTTTTGCGACCATCGCCAATTGATGGGCCGCAGCAAAGTGGTTAACGACTTTTAACTCATACATGGGTGTCACCAATCAATTCTAATGGGATGCACTTTCCGGCTCTCCCTTGAATAAGTTTTTTATTTTATTGGAGAGTTTTTTGGATTCCAGTGCTGCAAATTCTTTTAAGAGCTTTTCCTGCTTTTTGTTCAGGCTGGTAGGGGTTTTGATGGATACCTGAATGATCTGATCACCGCGCCTACCGTTTCTCAGGGAAGCGATGCCTTCTCCTGAAAATCGAAAAACATCACCCGGTTGTGTACCCTTTGGTATTTTTAAGGTTTTTTTACTGACCAGTGTCGGTATCTCTATGTTATCTCCCAATGCGGCCTGGACAAATGAAATGGGGATTTCACATATCAGATCTGAATTGTTTCTGGCAAAGAAATTGTGTGGCTCGACATGAATAAAAATGTAGAGATCCCCCGGAGGGCCTCCGTTGCTGCCTGCCTCACCTTCACCATTTAAGCGAAGCCTGCTACCGGTATCGACACCTCCCGGGATTTTGACGGAAACGGTTTTTTTTATTTTCAGATGGCCGGACCCCCTGCAGCTTTTACAAGGAGACGAAATGGTCTGTCCGCTCCCGCCACATTGTGAACAGGTGGTTCTGACGGTGAAAAACCCCTGGCTGCTGGAAACCTGGCCCATTCCGTTACACTGGTTGCATGTTTCCGGATAGGTACCTGGCTCACTGGCACTGCCCTCGCAAACTGAACAGGTTTCCAGTTTTTCAACATCAACGGTCGTTTCCGTGCCGAAAGCCGCATCCATAAAAGAAAGACCGAGATCATAGCGGAGGTCGGCTCCTCTCCGGGATCTGCTGCGCCCGGAACGCCGGCCCGAGCCGAACCCGAAGAAATCCTCGAAAATATCACCAAAACTCGAAAAAATATCTTCAAATCCGCCAAAACCCGAAAATCCGGATCCTTCCAGGCCCTGATGGCCGTACTGGTCATAGATTTTTCGTTTTTGGTTGTCCCTGAGGACCGCATAGGCCTCTGCGGCATCCTTGAAGTTTTCTTCGGCATTTTTATTTCCCGGATTCTTGTCCGGGTGGAATTTTATGGCCTGCTTTCGGTAGGCTGTCTTGATTTCCGATTCTGAAGCGTTTCGGTCGACGCCTAAAATTTCGTAGTAATCTCTCTTGTTCTGCATGAATAACCTGTTTGATGAATGGAATGTGGCCGAACCAATTGGTCATAAAAATAATGCAGCATGGCGTCTTGTCAATGCATGATGGCTACATCGGAAGGGATTTGATGAACAAAAGCAATAGAACCGGCATTAAGAGGAATACTCAAGGGAAAATCTGCTTTCCCCAAGGTTGCATAAACAACATGGCAAAGGATAGGGTCGATGTTGGGGTTTAGTCGACAAAAGATCTTCGGAAGCGTGTATCTTTTTGCCATTTGGCATCGTTTCTTTTCGGATATTCAATATTGTAGTGAAGCCCACGGCTTTCTTTTCGGTAAGAGGCGCATTTGATGATCAGCTCTGCGACGGTTGCGATGTTCCTGAGTTCGACCAGGCCGGATTCAATTTTGAAATTCCAGTAGTATTCCTGAATCTCATTTTGAATGATATCGATTCGCCGCTTTGCCCTGGCAAGGCGCTTGTTGGAGCGGACGATACCGACATAATTCCACATGAGCCGCCTAATTTCATCCCAGTTGTGAGAAACCATAATGACCTCGTCGCTGTCGGTTGTTCCGGTGTCGTCCCAGTCAGGTATCTCCGGCAGCGGCTTGAATTCACCCTTCTTGAGGTCCTTAATGGCTTGCGTCGATGCATTATTGGCATAGACAACCGCCTCGATCAATGAATTGCTGGCAAGTCTGTTTGCACCATGCAGTCCGGTGCAGGCGGCTTCTCCAACGGCGTAAAGATTTTGAATATCGGTTCTGGCAAAAAGATCGGTAGCGATTCCGCCACACATGTAGTGCTCTGCAGGAACCACCGGAATGGGTTCTTTTGTCATGTCATACCCGAAACGCAAACATTTCTGGTAGATATTGGGAAAACGATTTCGCACAGTTTCAGATTTTTTATGGGAAATATCCAAAAACACGGAATCATCACCACTTTTCTTCAATTCTGTATCGATGGCGCGGGCTACCACATCTCTGCATGCAAGATCTTTTTGTGGGTCGTAGTTTTGCATGAAAGGATTTCCATGTGCGTCAATCAGAATCCCCCCTTCTCCTCGAACAGCTTCAGAGATAAGAAAGTTTTTTGCATCCGGGTGATAAAGACAGGTTGGATGAAATTGGACAAACTCCAGATTGGCCAGCGTAGCGCCTGCACGATATGCCATGGCGATGCCATCCCCGGTTGCCACATCAGGGTTGCTGGTGTATAGATACACCTTTCCGGCACCACCGGTGGCGATCAGCGTGATGTTCGCACTGAACGAAAGCACACAACCGGTTGTTTTGTCGAGGACATAGGCGCCGCAACAGTAATCTTCATGGGTGGTCGTAATGAGACCTCTTTTCATACTGGTGGAAAGGGTAATGAGATCGATGGCAATGTGATCTTCAAATAGCGTTATGTTTTCATGGTGCTGCAGATGTGAAACAAGAACGCGCTCGATTTCTTGGCCTGTCATGTCTTGGGCATGGACGATTCTGTTCTGAGAATGACCCCCTTCACGTCCTAAATCGAGCTGGTCGGAAGCATCCTGGGCGTGTGCTTTTTTTCTAATATTGAACTTGACACCGAGTTGAATCAGTTTCTTGATGCTGTCCGGACCGTTCTTGACAACGGTTTCCACAACATTCAGGTTACACAAGCCGTCTCCTGAGGCCAGGGTGTCCTTAATATGAAGATCAAAGGAGTCAAGCTCATCAAAAACAGAAGCAATACCCCCTTGGGCAAGACTGGTATTGCTGTCCATCACTTTTTTTTTCGTGATGACTGCGACGGATCCGAATTTGGCAACTTTCAGAGCAAAGGTCAGGCCTGCAATACCACTGCCGATGACCAGAAAATCATAGGAATTTTTCATTCAGCATCTCGTTTTCTATCGTTTTATAAACACCTGTCACAACAGGGATGAATGACGTTTTTGTTTTTTGGAGCTGAAACCCATGATGAAGCCTAACAAGAGCACCCCGGCGCCGCCCAGGAACCACCGTATGTTTTGCTTTTTCAGGGTGCTGTTCAATTCTTTTTCGAGCGCATTGGCCTTCTGGCTCTGTGTTGAGAGTCGTTCAACGGTCTTATCATGCCTGGCTTTGAGCTCCAGGAAACCACCGGCATCCTTTTTAAGCTTTTCATATGACTGTTTTGTTTTTGTCAGCGTCTGTCGGGTTTCCTTCAGGTCCATCTCAAGACTCGCCTTGTCAGCTTCGAGCTGCCGGCTGGTTTTTTTTGCAGTTTCCAGTTCTGTTTTCAATACTTCCAGGGCTTGACTGACGTCTTTGATTCTTATCCGGCAGGGAACTTCTGCTGACAGATATCGTTGGAGAACCCAGCCCTCTTTACCGCCTGGAAGGCTTACTTTAGCCCACTCGCCCTCTGGCTGAAGGAATGTCACCTGCTGGCCGCTGTTCAGGAGCGATAAAATTTTTCGATCGTTTCCAGGACCTGTTCGAAAGGTGATTTGCATTTTGTCTATTACATACCGGGTTTCGGCCTGTGCCATGGTTGCGAGAAATAGAATGACGGTTCCCGTTATAAGTAGACGGCATATTGATTGTTTCATGAGAAAGTGTCTCCAAAATGAGTGGCAACAACAGCGCAATAGGATTGGTGTCACCAGCTTGTAAAGTCTGATTTTGACATTATGTTAACGGTCATGGTATTTTGTGTTGAACAATCGGATCTGTCAATAAATTCTTTTATTACTTCAATGCATATGATAATTTCAAGTATTTGCCGGGAACGGTCCGGGCAATACTGTTATCGCAAAAGGGATTTCTTCATTCATGATAGCATTTGACTTACAGTGTGAGAAAGGGCATGCCTTTGAAGGTTGGTTCGAAGACAGCCAGGCCTATGATGCGCAAAAAAAGAAAGGGCTTATTACGTGTCCGTCATGCAACAGTACCGTTATTTCCAAACTTCCTTCCACGTTTGCCATCAAAGGCTCTCAACCGTTGGCTGACCTGATGAACAAGCAGATCGATTTAAAAAAAATGAGTAATGAAATCAGCGACTATGTAAACAAAAATTTTGATAATGTGGGATGTGAGTTCACCAAAGAAGCGCTGAAAATGCATTACGGTGTTACAGAGTCTCGAAATATCAGAGGTGTCAGCACAAAGGAAGAAGAAAAAATTTTATCTAAGGAAGGCATTCAATTTTTCAAAATTCCGCTTGCCATGCCGGCAGATCCAGAAGATTCCTGATGCTTTTATCTATTCTGCAACAATAAACACATCCTTAAAACCGTTCTGGATAAGGGCTTTTTCATATTCGACGGCTTGTTCTAGAGAAGATGCTCTGCCCACACGAACCCGGTAAAGAATTTCCTGCCCATTATCGTATTCGGAGACGTGTGCGTTCTTGTAGGTTTGATTCAGTTTCTCTTTCAATCGAAGGGCGTTTTGTTTGTCGCTGAATGCACCGATTTGAAATGTAAAATTTCCTTTGTAGTAGTCCACGGGTTCGTGTTCGGGTTTGTCTTGTCTTTTGGGTGTTTGGCGGTTGTCCGAGTCCAATGCAATGATGACAACAGGCGCCGTTCCCGATGTTGTGATGCCAATTTTTTTGGCTGCCGTATAAGAAAGGTCGATAATTCGGCCTTGTATAAAAGGACCCCTGTCATTGATTCTCACCGTGATCTCGTTGCCGTTATCGAGATTTCTGACGTGTACATAAGTTCCAAGGGGCAGTGTCTTATGTGCCGCAGTCATGGCGTACATATTGTAGATCTCGCCGTTTGATGTTTTTTTTCCATGAAATTTTTCGCCATACCAGGATGCGATACCACGTTGCTGAAACCCTTTGGCATGTGATACGGGCTGGTACCACTTGCCGGCAACTCTATACGGTTTTGGCTTTCCAGGGGTTTGGGTCGGGGCCGTTGGTATTGTGGTACACCCGGTCATGATACCAACAGCCAACCATCCTATCCAGAAAAGACGCAGGGCTGTTTTCAGATGTAAGAAGTGTTCTTTTTTCGACATGGGTGGTTATTCCATGGCCAACGTTAATACATCTTTCATTTTATCTACAAAATGAAAACGGATTTCCTTTTGAACTTTTTTGGGAATATCCACAAGATCTTTTTGATTTGAAAGCGGCATGATCAGCGTTTTTATTCCGGATCTATGTGCAGCCAGAACTTTTTCCTTGATACCGCCGACCGGCAGCACCTGTCCCCGCAAGGTAATCTCGCCTGTCATGGCAAGGTTCTTATGGATGATTTTATTCGTCAACAATGACGTCAGGGCGGTGAGCATGGTTACACCGGCGGAAGGGCCATCCTTTGGTATGGCACCTGCGGGAACATGAATATGAACATCGCTTTTTTCAAAAAAATCTTCCTCTATTCCCAGGGATTTGGCATTTGTCCTTATAAAGCTCAGGGCCGTTGTTGCTGATTCCTTCATGACATCACCGAGCTGTCCTGTCAGCGTAAGCCCTTTTTGGCCTTTCATAGCCGTGGCTTCGATAAAAAGCAGCTCACCACCGAAAGGTGTCCATGCCAGTCCCATAGCGATTCCGGGTGTCGAGATCCTTGCTTTTACCTCCGAAGTAAATCGGATAGGGCCAAGAAATTTTGAGATGTTGACGACTTTAATGGAGGCGGGCTGAATCTTTCCCTCTGCAATTTTGCTGGCCACACCTCGGCAGATGGTGGCGATTTCCCGCTCAAGATTTCTCAGCCCGGCCTCTCTGGTATATCCGGTGATAATCTGTTTGACAGCACCCTTGGTAAAGGAGATTTGATCTGATTTTAAACCGTGCTCTCTCCGCTGTCGGGGAATAAGGTGCCTGTTTGCAATCTTTATTTTTTCATCCAGGGTATATCCAAGGAGTTGAAGAACCTCCATTCTATCCCGTAACGCCGGTGGGATGGTGTCGAGGATGTTGGCTGTAGTAATGAACATAACGCCGGACAGGTCAAATGGAACATCAAGGTAATGATCTGAAAAAGAAAAATTTTGTTCCGGATCAAGCACCTCCAGCAAGGCCGATGAAGGGTCACCACGAAAATCACTGCCGACTTTGTCAATTTCATCCAGCATAAAGACCGGATTGTTAGATCCTGCTCTTCGGATGCCTTGAATAATTCGGCCCGGCAGGGCACCGATATAGGTTCGCCGATGTCCCCGGATCTCTGCTTCATCCCGGACCCCACCCAGAGAAAGACGGATAAATTTGCGCCCCAGGGCTTTGGCAATAGAGCTGCCGAGGGATGTTTTTCCGGTTCCTGGAGGGCCGGAAAAACAAAGTATGGGACCCTTGGAATCAGGCTTTAGCTTACGAACGGCCAGATATTCGATAATACGATTCTTGGCTTTTTCCAATCCGAAATGATCTTCATCAAGAACTTTGCGAGCTGTTTTTATATCCAGCTTATCTTTGGTGCTTTCTTGCCATGGCAGGGACGTCATCCAGTCCAGATAGGTGGATGCGACCGTGTACTCAGCCGATGAGGGGTGCATTCTGGACAATCGATTGAGTTCTCGTTCGGCCTCTTTTTTTGCTTCATCGGGAAGACCTTTTTCCAATATCTTGGTCTGATATTCTTCGACTTCAATCTTAGAATCATCTTGTTCGCCCAATTCTTCCTTAATGGCTTTTAGCTGCTGTCGAAGATAATATTGTCTTTGGCTTTTATCCATGTCGCCTTTAACCTGGGACTGTATTTTATTCCCAAGCTCAAGAATTTCCAACTGATGGTTAATCAGCCTGGTAACTTCTTTTAAACGCTTTTTGACATTGTCGATTTCAAGAACTTTTTGTTTTTCTTCGACAGAGGCATTGATGCTGGATGCAACCATGTTGGATAAAATACCCGGTTCTTGAATCGATTTTGCCATGGAACTGATTTCCTGGGGAAGAACCGGCGAGAGATCAACAACTTTGGTAAATAGATGGATGATATTGGCCATCAATGCCTGGGTTTGTGTATCGTTGGATTCTTTTTCCGGGAGATGCTCTACCTTTCCCATCAAATAAGACTTGTCTTCCAGGTAAGTGTTTATTTTAAAACGACCGAGCCCCTGCACGAGAATCTGAGCTTTATTATCTTCTGTTTTTGCCATTTTGAGAATGAGAGCACTGGTGCCGATACGGTATAGGTCCTCCGTGGAGGAGGTTCCTTCTCCGGGAGGGGTTTTTGATACCAAAAGGCCAATGACACGATTGTTTGACATGGCTTCATCGATTAACTGAACCGATTCTTCTTGCATGACCACTAGAGGCAAGACCATTTTCGGGAAAAGAACAGTGTCAAACAACGGCAGAATCGGCAATTTCTCAGGGAGCTCTTTTAAATCGACATCAAAGCTTGGTTTTTGGTCGGTCATTATTAACCCTCCAGCAATAAAATCCTAGGGATGATTTAATTTTGATCCGTGCTGCAAGCAGCGGGTAGCAGTTGAATCGTTCCGTTAACTGTGACGATTGAATATTATGACACCCCTAAAAAGCAAACATTATCCAAACGGTTAACTTCTTTCTGAAATTGGAATTTTATAGGCTTTATCAATGTCCAGTTTGACCAGTCGAATTTCCAGAAAACCATTGGTGTAAGCGGTTGATACGATTTCAGTATCGATGGGTACCGGGAGATAAAGCACTCTTTCGAAATTACCGTACTGAATTTCTGCAAGACGGTAAGTGGCGTTGTCAATACGCGGGAGCTCCGAGCGTTTTCCCGTAAGTTTTATGGCCCGATGGCTGACCTCTACAGCCAGGTTTTCTATATCAACACCCGCGACTTCAGCCCGAACAATAATCTCTTCTCCGGATTCGTAAATATCAATCTGAGGATGCCAGGTGCGTTCGTTAAGGGAAAACGTAGGATTCATGGAGCGATAAACATCTTCGATAGACCTCTCGATTTTTGAATGAAGCTGATCAACATCATTACAAAAGCGTATTTTTATATAGCCCATATCCGACTCCTGTTTACCGGTTGCAAGGAGACTTTCCCCTAAGATGAGCGTTTCCTATAAAATATTTGGGAATTGAACACTCCCGGAAGTCAAACCGCTCAGATTTGATTTTATGGCTCATATAATTAACAGTAACCCGGATTTTTGTAAAGTAAAGATAGAATTTGCGCTTTATAGGTAAGTTATCTATGATGGTGCGATGGCCGATTATCAAAAGGATTCTCGCAGAGGGACCATTTCTTTACAGTATTTCATCTACTTTGCCATTTTAGGCGTTTTCCTGCCCTATTTCAACTTATACTGCCATCACCTTGGCTTTAGCGGTATTCAAATCGGCGCGCTTTCATCTATGCGGTCTATTCTGCTGGTAATTTTTGCGATCTTGTGGAGTGGTATCGCAGACAGGTATCAAATCAGAAAATCCATTTTTATCGCCTGCAGTTGTGCCGGCACCATTGTCTGGACGTTCTATTTTTTCCACGATAAATTTTTAATGATATTGATAATAACATGTATTTACTCAGTTTTTAATGCGCCGATTATATCATTTCTGGAGGCTATGACCATTGAGGTCCTGGGCAAGGAAAAAAGCAGTTATGGTATCATCAGAGCCTGGGGTTCTATCGCTTTCATCGTCATGGTCCTGTTCATGGGCTATCTCATTGATGTGCTTTCAATCCGAATCATTCTGATGGCCGTTTTTATTGGGTCTATTCTCCAGACGGGTTTTTCCCTGCGAATACCGCATGTCCGCAGGGTCAGGGCAGACGATTTCCGGTTAAACCCCAAACGTTTCTTTCAAAAACGCGTGGTTGTCTTTTTATTGTGCGCCTTTCTGATGTTGATGAGCCATGGCGCCTATTATGGATTCTTTTCCATACACCTTGAAAATCTGGGCTATGACAGCGCGTTTATAGGGATGGCCTGGGCCTTGGCCTCCATTGCGGAGATCGTGGTCATGGTCCGCTCACGGTGGATTTTCAGTAGATTGTCCTATGAAAATGTTCTGATTCTTTCCTTTGTGGTGGCAACGGCTCGGTGGTTTTTATCGGGTGTCGCCATGTCTCCTTATTGGATTTTATTGCTGCAGATTACCCATTGTGTGACCTATGGGTTGTTCCACATGGCAAGCATCCTTTATATGGATTCGCTATCACCCGAGGATACAAAAACGTTTGGCCAGGCGGTAAATAATGCGACGACGTATGGGTTGGGACTGATGGCCGGTTTTTTTGTCAGTGGTTTTTTATATGAGCACACCAGTGCGGTGACCATGTTTTTCGTCAGTGGTCTGCTGTCATTGATTGCGGGACTGATATTTGCAGTATATACAAAATGTTCGAGTTAATCAGTTTTACCTGGAAAAACCAGGTGGCGCATCCAGTGAAGCAGGCTGTTTTTTCCAAGAAGAACGCGATCGAAGTGATCAAAATCTTGAAACAGTTTTTCCGGGTTTTTGAAAAAATGGGCTCTTGTAATTATTTTTTCATTAGGATCGAGGTGCTTGACGATTCTGGCAGGATTGCCTGCCGAAATACAATCCGGTGGGATATCGCTTACCACCACGGCTCCGGCTCCGATGATGCTGTTTTCACCGATAGAGACACCTTTGCAGATAATGGCACCCTCCCCCACCCAAACATTGTCCCCAATGTCCACAGGGGCTGTTTTCCCCATGGTAATCCGGTTATAGATGTCATGCCAGTCTGAATCGGCAATATAGGAATTGCTTGCAATCATGCAATTGTCGCCGATGCTGATGCGATCGGCGGATCCGATACGAACCCCAGGGCAGATCATGCAGTAGTTTCCCATGTGGATGGACCCCTTGGCGGCGTTATTCGACCATACGGAAAGCCGGATTTTGTTGTCTGAAGAGGCTATCAGAGTGGCGTATTTTCCAATATGAATGGGTGTGCCGAAGATCTTGACATGCCAGGGCTTCATAAACGTGAAACCCCTTCCCAGGGAGGATAATTGCGGTTTGATGAAGTGTTTTACATATAAAGCCTGAATCCGTGTGTGGAGTTTTTTTAAATAATAGGGTCTGTGGTCTTTTCTCATTTAGGTAACTGAATAAACGGAAGTGTGTTCCAGAAATGATGACTGAACAGATGACTGGCCGGTGTCATCTGGTATATTGCATCGGCAGCCATAAGGACAACGGCATTGCTCCAGGCGATTTTCTCCTCGGGCCAGGTAATGATATCGGGGTAGGTAAATCCACACCAATAGGAACCATCATCGAATTTTCTGTCGCAAATCCAATTAAACACAATTCGTGAGAGATCGACATTACCCATGGCGGTGAGTGCCAGCGACAACTCGGAGGTTTCGGCAATCGTCACCCAGGGTTCATCGGACACGCACCGTACACCCTGACCCCTGATAACAAATTTTTTCCAATAGGCGTCAATTCGTTTTTGCGCCTTGTCACCGGTGATGCAGCCTGAAAGTATGGGGTAGAACCAGTCCATGGAAAATCGGGACTTGGTTATATTGAACAGATAGCTTTTATTCTTGATGGCGTCGCCTAATCTGAGCAACGCTGATTGCCAATCCGGTCTTGAACGACCCAGGATATTGGCAATATGTAGTGCACATTTAAGGCTCATGAAAATCGAACTGGCACCAGTGAGAAGGGCCATTTTATCGACGTTTCCTTCGGGGCTGATGGCCCAGTAAATTTCACCGTTGGGTGTTTGCAGACTGAGTGCAAACGCGATGCCGCCACACAGGGGTTGCCACATGGTTTTCAGGAATGCTGTGTCACCCGTCAAGAGATAATAGTGGAGCAGGCCGACCGCCAGATAGGAGGACATGTTGCTTTCCCTGGTTCTATCTTCAGGAATGCTGTTGATATAGGATGAGTACCAGCTGCCATCCTTGAGTTGCATGTCTGCCAGCCATTGATAAGCCTGTCTCGCTTCCCTGAAATATCCCCCGATGGAAAGCCCTATTGCCGCCTCAACGTGGTCCCATGGATCCGTTTTAGCACCGGGGTTCCATGGAATTTCGCCGTTTCCTCTCTGCGTGTTGGCGATTAAGGTTGTAATCGCTTCAACATCAACGGCCGGTTCCGCTTGTCTTTTTAATGCATTTAAATTCATTTGAGTCCAAAGAGTTGAAGGTGGTTATCCTTGTATAAAATATTAACACATACTTTTAAATCATTGTTCACGCAAGAAAAATTCGCTTTATTCATTGTTGAAAAATTGCTATTTGAAACGGACTGTGCCTTTTCGCAGGCAATCCAAGGTGTTAGAGACGCGTATCTCGAATGACGCAACTTTACCAAAGTAAGCGTTTCAAGTTTAAAAATTTCGGCAATCACTCAATTTAGTTTAATACCATATCATTAAAGATGGACAAAATGAATCAAACAACCGGAAAATCAAAACTTCTCAGACTGATGTGGGGGTTGTTTCCCTGGGCAATTGTCCTGTGCATCGTCGTTTTCATTTTCAGCATGTACCAAGACATCCGGACAGAGCGTTCTAGGCTGGAAAAAGTCAAACAGGAAGCGATCAAAAAAGACACCCCTTCTGTCAGGGTAATTACGTTGACAGCGATACCCAGACGCCTGGAAGATATGATTAAGCTTCCGGGGTATGTTGAACCCGCAGAAGATCTTTGGGTAAAAACGGAGGTTTCCGGGCAGGTCGTTCAGATCCTGGCAAAAGAAGGGACACAGGTCGTGCAAGGCCAGGTGATTGCGCAGCTGGATGATCGTGATTACAAATCCCGGCTTGCCCGAATAGAAGCGAACCATCGCCTGGCCAAACTGGAATACGATCGAATTTATTCTCTGGATAAAAAGAAAATTACCGCGGCAAGCAGACTCGATGAAATCGAAGCCAGGCTGAACGATGTCTCTGCCCAACAGGATGAAGCTGAACTGGCTTTGAGCAGAACCCGGATTCTGGCTCCCATAGAAGGGCAGGTCAATGAGATCATCGCCAAACAGGGTAGCTTTCTCGGCGTGGGAGACCCGGTGTCGCAAATACTTCGTCTATCAGACGTAAAAGTAACCGTGGGCATACCCGAAAGTGACGTCGCCTTTTTTTTCGATCTGAACGAAGCGACGGTGATCATCGATGCCCTCGAAAAAAGACGTGTAACAGGAAAGAAGGTTTTCCTTTCCAGGCAACCCAGGAATCTGGCACGACTGTTCGATCTCGAACTGGAAATCCCCAATAAGGACGGCCATATTCTGCCGGGCATGTTTGCCCGCGTTGAACTCATAAGAGCTGTGCATGAAAAGGCGCTGGTGATACCACTGTATGCGGTTATCAGGCAGGGTGACGAGCAGTTTGTCTATATTGAAAATGACGGTTCAGCCAAAAAAACACCGGTTGTACTGGGGCAGCTGGTTGACTGGCAGGTTCATATCACTTCCGGGATATCGGCAAACGATAGGGTCATCGTCGTAGGGCATCGGCTCTTAAATGATGGCCAGCCCATTGAAGTCATAAAGAATGTTTCGGATGTGCGGGAGATTTTAGCTCTATGATTGTTTCCGATCTGGCGGTTAAGAAAAGAACCAGTGTGATGGTGCTGGCACTCATGATTCTCGTGTTTGGACCTTTGTCATATTTTTCCCTGCCCAGAGAATCGGCACCGGATATCACAATCCCTTTCGTGTTTATCATGACGAATTATGCCGGTGTAGCACCGGAAGATATTGAAAGCGCCATAACCATACCCATCGAGAAAAAACTCAAAGGCCTTGAGGGAGTGAAGAAAATTGAATCCTCCAGCACCGAGGGGATGAGCTCTATCGTAATTGAATTTGTCGCGGGGACGGACATCGACGATGTTCTGCCTAAGACAAAGGACAAGGTGGATCTGGCCAAAGCCGAATTGCCGCAGGACCTGGAAGATGACCCTGAGGTCATGGAAATCAATATATCCGAACTTCCGATCGTTGTTTATTCTCTCTCCGGAACCTGCGGTCTCGAGTGCCTGAAAAAGATTGCCGAAGGTCTTGAAGAGGAGTTCGAGTCCATACCCGGCGTACTTGAAGTGGATGTTACCGGTGGTTTGGAAAGGGAAATACGGGTCGAGCCCTACCCGGACAAGCTCGCGTATTTCGGTCTGTCCATATTAATGCTTCAGGATGTCATCGCACAGGAGAATCAGAATGTATCCGGCGGCGCCATCAGAATGGGAGATGGCCGTTTCCAGCTGAGGGTGCCGGGGGAATTCAGAACACCGGATGAGATTTATGGCCTGATCGTCGGTGTACACGATGGCCAGCCGGTATATCTCCGAGATGTGGCCCGTGTGGTGGATGGATTCAAGGATGAAGAAGGTCGTTCAAGATTGAACGGGCAGGAGGCTGTCAACATACAGATAAAAAAACGTGCCGGTGAGAACATTTTGGGTATTACAGACAAGGTGTCGGTCATTGTCGACGAGAAAAGACATACCTGGCCCGCCGGAACGGAAATTACCAAGCTCATGGACCAGGCCAAGGACATCCGCATGATGGTGTCTGATCTGGAGAATAATATCATTACAGGCTTGATTCTTGTTATCGTCGTGTTGTTGTTTTTCCTGGGAATCCGGAATGCTGTTCTGGTGAGTATGGCGATTCCCTTTTCAATGTTTATTTCCTTTGTCCTGTTGAGCGCCCTCGGTATCACATTAAACATGGTTGTCCTGTTTTCACTGACCCTGGCACTGGGAATGCTGGTGGACAATGCCATCGTAATTGTCGAAAATATTTATCGGTATATGGAGCAGGGGGTGCCGAGAATACAGGCCGCCATGAAAGCAACCAGCGAGGTGGCACAACCCGTCATAGCATCTACACTGACAACGCTGGCTGCTTTTTTCCCGCTGATTTTCTGGCCGGGCATCATGGGAGAATTTATGTCTTACCTGCCCAAAACGGTTATGATTACGCTAGCCTCCTCTCTTTTTGTTGCCATGGTCATCAACCCTGCGCTTGCGGCCATATTCCTGAAGTTGCCTTTTGGCCACCCATTTGCAAAGAAACAGGCTACGGCGGAAGATATCGAGCAGGCCGGGGAGGCGCCAATTGCGATCCAGGGTCCCCTGCTTAAGGGATATCGCAGACTTTTGGAAGGCGCGCTCAACAATCGACTGGCCGTTCTCTTGATGGCTTTTCTGGCTGTTGTGGCGATGGCCATGATCTGGATGTATCGAATCGGTCTGGAAAAACCGGTCGAGTTTTTTCCAAATATAGAGCCGAACAGTATATACGTTAACTTGGATGTCTCAGAAGGTGCGGATATTGACTTTTCCGATCGTATTTCCAGGCAGGTGGAAGCCGCCATCTGCAACGGCGCTGAACAGTCAATCATCGAGGCTCATATAGATCCTGCCGAGTGTTATTACGCCGATACGGAGAAAAAAAACCATACACTTCGGGGTGGCAGGCAATACACCGGTTTGACAGACCTGGTAAATGTGAAGGACATTTATTCCCGAACGGTCGCGGTTATCGGTGGAAGCTCCATGTTTGAAAGCACCTCGCCCAATCATATTGGTGTCCAGTTTCATGATCTGGAAGATCGTCCGGAATCCTCTTTTATAACGATGGAAGAGATCAGAAAGCGGGTCAAAGACATCCCGGGAGCCCAGATAACCATGTCCGTCCAGGAGGAAGGACCGCCCACGGGGGCGCCCATCAATATTGAAATTGCCGGGGACAACTTTGCCGTTCTCGGCCGCATATCCCAGGAGGTCACGAAGGTATTGGAAAAAATTCCTTTTGTGCAGGATATTCAGGATGATTTTGTTTCCGGGTCACCTACTGTAAGCGTCCGGGTCGACCGACAGAAGGCTTCTTTGCTGGGTTTGTCTACCGAGGTCATCGGGTTCGTTCTCAAGGTTGCATTCAATGGAACAAAAGTCTCCACCTATCGCGAGGGAGATGAGGATTTCGACATCACGGTTCAACTGTCTGAATCCGGCAGAAGGTCGACCGACATCCTTCGAGAGCTCCTGATTCCCACGGGTGATGGGCTTATTCCCTTGAGTACGATTGCAAGCTTTGAAGTGACCGGAGGGTTGGGGCAGATCAACCGCGTGAATCATGAGCGGGTAGTCACGGTAAAGGCCGATGTGGACGAGAAAAATATTCCAAGCCCGGTGGTGAGGGCACAGGCTGAAAAATATATGTCGAACATCAGCCTGCCGCCGGGCTATAAGATGCGATTTACCGGAGAACAGCAAGAACAGGAAGAGACAGAAGCTTTTCTGACAAAAGCGTTTGCCGCGGCTCTTTTTCTTATCATGTTTATTCTGGTTACGCAGTTCAATTCGATTGCCCAGCCCTTGATTATCCTGACATCGGTCATTCTTTCCCTAGGGGGCGTTTTCCTGGGCCTCGCGGTGATGGAGTATCCCTTTGGTATCATCATGACCGGCGTCGGTGTCATTTCATTGGCAGGCGTCGTTGTCAACAATGCCATCGTGCTGATCGATTATACCAACCAGCTGAATAAAAGGGGCATGCCCTTTAAGGAGGCAATTATTGCTGCCGGATGTACACGCCTAAGACCCGTGTTGTTGACTGCAATAACCACGATCCTCGGACTTTTGCCCATGGTCACGGGGATATCATACGATTTTCACGAGATGAAAATATCGTGGATCAGCGCATCGACACAATGGTGGAGCTCCATGGCAAGCGCGGTTATCTTTGGCCTGGCGCTAGCCACATTGTTGACGCTCGTGGTGGTCCCGACGCTTTATGCACTGATTCATACGAGCAGTCTGGCCATGGCTTCTGCGATTAAATGGATACAAAAAGCCTATTGGAAACCCTTTTACCGAATAACAGGCTTGTCTGAAGCAGACGAGAAATGAGTTTTTCGGCCGCCACCCAGCAGGCCGACAACTAGTAAACGGTTGGCAAATCGTTTATCAAAAAGCGACGCTGTCGCGTATTATAAAATCGTTCTACGATTTTATTGGGGGTATGTATGACCGAAAAAGTTTCATTTCACACGGATAAGGCGGCAGAGTTGGGGGGACCATATTCACAAGCGATAATTTATAAGGACATGATATATTTATCCGGACAGGGAGCGGTAGACCCTTCAACCAACCAATTGACAACCGGCACCATTGAAAAGGAAGCAAGGCTGGCCTTGGAAAATATTAAGATCATCATGGAATCAGCCGGGTCTTCGCTTGATAACATTCTGCAGGTCAGCGTTTATCTCACGGATATTCGGGAATATGCCCGCTTCAATGATGTGTACAGAAAATATTTTAACGATCCAATGCCGGCCAGAACATGTGTTGAAGTAAAAAACTACCCTTTGGTCTTCGCATCGAGATCGATACGGTGGGGTATATTTGATCACCATTCCCTATTGACTTGAAGTAGAGCTCTATTGTATTGATTAATCATACTGCGATTAAGAAAACGCTCATAAACGCATTGAAATATTTTAAGTTGTTACGCTTCTTCCTCTCAAGCTGGTTTTACCACTTCATCTATTCATTCGACATTTAGACAGCACCTAGGGTGTCTGTTATCAAGTCGTTATGAGTGTTCTAATACAATCTGTCTCAAAATGGCATCTGCATAATGGATAATGGGAGGTTTCTCCCTGAAAGTATCGATTAACCCTAAAAAGAAAAGGAGGAAGATATGCCGGATAGTGTATACAAAGTTATAGAACTTGTGGGCACCAGCGAAGTGTCATGGGAAGAGGCTGCAAAAAACGCAGTGGAAACTGCGGCCAAAAGCCTCCGGGAACTCAGGGTGGCGGAAATCACGAAGCTTGACATGAAAGTGGAAAATTCCAAAGTCGTTGCCTTTCGAGCAAGGGTCACACTTTCCTTCAAGTACGGCACATAATCTTTGCCCGAATATTTCATGAAACGTGATGAGCACTGAAATGCCTTGCCATAGAGCCCATCAGGTTTATGAAATGTACGGGTTAGGAGGAGTCTTCTGGTGCTTCATTTCAAATGGGCAGGTGCCTGTTCGAAATGAGAAATAAAAATCGTTTCCAGACTAAAATACCTTATAGACGTAACAGAAATAAGCCGCGATAAGCGGCTTATTTGTTATCTGGCACACATCAATGTTGAAAATATCAATAGTCTGGATGTGTAACGATTGACATCACCGGCAACATACTATAATTCGCCTATTGAACCGCAATAGCGAGCGAATCTGACTTATACCGCTTGTCATAATAATGTTCCGAAAATAGGATGGCGGCATAAGGGGTTGTAGCAGAAAAAAGGTCCTCAATCGGAACGTTTTTCGACAACCCCTATAGATGAACGCCTTACGGTCGCTGCGAGGAATCTTCAATTTAAAGAAATCGATGGGGTTGACTGAAGGGAAGCTGAATGAGTATTGATGAATATTTTATGGAAAGTGAAGAAGAGGCGAAGCGCCTGGATCTAAAGACGGATCCAATGGTGGTAGACAGGCATGCCCGGTGGGCAGGCCTTCAGCCGGGTATGCGTGTGGCCGACTTGGGATGTGGTTCTGGGAAGACGACTTTTTGTCTCAGCAAAATAGCCGGTACAAAGGGGGAGACCGTCGGAATTGACAACGCCGACCAACGGATTGAATTTGCAAAAAAGCATTATTCTGCAGAAAAAATTAATTATGTACTGGCAGATATTCGCTCTGATTTACATCATCTGGGAAAATTTGATTTTATCTGGGTTCGATTTGTTATGGAATACTACAGGTCTACGGCGTATGAAATCATTCAAAATATCAGTAAGATTCTTAACCCGGGAGGGATACTTTGTCTTATCGATCTCGATTATAACTGCCTGACCCATTATGGCCTGCCAAAACGGCTTGAATCAGCCATACAGGGAATCAAGCGAACACTAGAAAAAAAAGCGGATTTTGATCCATATGCCGGCCGTAAGCTTTATTCATATCTTTACGATATGGAATATGAAAATATCGACATGACTATAGAGGCGCATCATTTAATTTTTGGAGAATTAAACGAGGTGGATGCATTTAACTGGACCAAAAAAGTTGAAGTGGGTGGAAAACTGTCAGGCTATCCATTCGATGACTATGAAGGTGGATACGAAGAGTTCTTTGAAGAGTTTAAAATAATTTTTTCACATCCCAGAAGATTTACCTATACACCAATTATCCTGTGCAGAGGCAAGAAACCGAATTGATATGAAAAAACTTTTGTTGATCAACCCGGTAGGCAGAAAAAGTGGATATCTCATGAGCAGGTTTTCCACTTTTTCGCCCTTGGGGCTGGCGTATGTTGCTGCGGTTACACCTGACAGCTGGGAAGTTAAAATAGCGGATGAAAACTTTCAGCCGTTTGAGTTTGAAGATGCCGACCTAGTGGCCATAACAGCCTTTACCAGTAACGTTAACAGGGCGTATGAAATCGCCGGAATATATCGGGACCGCGGAATAAAAGTGATCATGGGCGGCATCCACGCATCCATGCTTCCCGATGAGGTGATGACGTTTGCAGATGCGGTTATTGTTGGAGAAGTGGAAGACATCTGGAAGGACGTCCTGAAAGACTTTGAAGAGAATAAGCTTGCCAAAAAATACATAGGACCGAGGATCGATCTGGAAAACTATGACATTGTTCCCCGAAGGGATCTGCTCAATCCTGGCTACATGTGGCAATCGGTTCAAACCTCACGGGGCTGTCCTTTTAATTGCCATTTTTGTTCTGTTTCAAGATACCTTGGCAAAACCTATCGCTGTCGCAGGGCCGAAGATGTTCTGAAAGAGCTCAGCAGTATTGAAAAGCGACATATTGCCTTTATGGATGACAACCTCATCGGCTATAGCCCGGAAAGTGTCCAGCGGGCAAAAAATCTGTTTCAAGGCATGCTAGATCAAAACCTGCAAAAAAAATGGTGGATGCAAACTTCCATCAATGCCGCGGATGACGAGGAAGTTGTCGAACTTGCCGCCAGAGCTGGATGCATGTTTGTTTTTATCGGTTTCGAAGCCATCAGTTTGACATCATTAAAAGAAATGAAAAAGGGCATCAACGTCAAGACCGGTGTGGACAATTACAGGCGCGTGGTGGATACGTTTCATAAACATGGTATCGGCGTGTTCGGTGCCTTTATCATCGGGAACGAGTTTGAAACAAAAGAATACTATAGGGAGCTGGCTGATTACCTGGTTCATTCCGGAATAGACATGTTTCAGATAAGCATTCTAACACCACTGCCCGGAACCGATTTGATGGAGGAAATCACCACCTGCGATAGGTTGATTTATAAAGATTTTCCCCAGGATTGGGATAAATACAGGTTTTCCTACGTGGTACACAAACCCAAAGAACTTGCTCTGGAAACAATATATACTGCAGACAACTACATCAAAACCAGGCTCTACTCTTTTCCAGCCTATCCGATTCGGTTGCTGAAATCGCTATTCAGTTTGCGCAGCCTGAAAAGAGTTTATGCGATATACAAGTTTAATCAGGCTCTCAAGCTGAGCTGGCAGAATGCCCATTATTATGATAACTATCCTAAAGATATCATCTAAGTAGGAGGTAGAGAACATAAGCTATTAGGGTCGAACCAAAATGGTTTCCGGTAACATGCTCAGGCAACTGACCTAAAATATATTCGCCTGAAAGTGTTTGCCAGCGTTACATCCCTGCCCAGATCCAGTACGGGAGATCCACAAAAATGAACCCAGGCATCAGCCAAATCGCAGAGAAAATCCTCCAAGGCGGGAAGAATATAATTTTCACCGGTGCCGGCATCTCCACGGAAAGCGGGATTCCCGACTACCGTAGCCAGGGGGGCATCTGGGACAAGTTCAAACCGGTCTATTTTGACGAATTCATGTCCCGGGAAGATGCCCGGGTGGAATACTGGCAGCGCTGGCAGGAGCTCTACCGGGGCTTGTGTCAGGCAAGGCCCAATAAGGGCCATCAGGCCATCGCCGAACTGTATCAAATGGGACTGGTACAAGCCGTTGTCACCCAGAACATCGATGGCCTCCACCAGGCATCGGGCATTCCGGATTCCGCTGTCATCGAACTGCATGGCAACACACTGCGTATCCGCTGTATGTCCTGCAGCAGAATTTCCGCCACCCAGGAGGCACATGACCGGCTTTCCAGAGGCGACCTCGCACCAACCTGTGACTGCGGAGGCTTTTTAAAGCCGGATACCATTTCCTTTGGCCAGTCCATGCCCATGGACAAGGTCAACCAGGCCATTGCCCTGTCTCAGCACAGCGACCTGTTTATCGTGGTGGGATCCACTTTGCTGGTGCAGCCGGCTGCCCACATGCCCATCTATGCCAAACAGAACAATGCCGTCCTGGCCATCATCAACCTGTCCGAAACACCTTGTGACGATATGTGTGATGTCCTCATTACGGAAAAAGCGGGGATTATCCTGGATAGAATATTGGAAGTGGTCAAACTAAAATCCTGAAGACGCTTTTATTAAACGCCACGTTGCAGATTTGACGAAAAGTGGGTTGCAATCTATTGTTGATGTTCAGGCAAAAGAATCTTGTAATGTACACAAATCACATTTTCATCGAGTTGTTCCACAGATAACAGATTGAGATTCATCGAGATTTCTTCTGAAAAAACATCAAGACCGGTACCGAATATTTTCGGGCAATAGGTCAGGATCATTTCATCGATAAGACCTTCCCGTGCAAAAAGATAATTAATCTGGGCACCGCCAATCAAGATTGCATGATTAAAACCTTCCGATGTCAGATCCTCCAGAATTTCAGCAGGTCGTCTGATTCGTGAAAACCAGGTTGTCCTGGTTTGAACACCTATCGGTCTTTCTGGTCAAAACGATATTTTTCCGGCCGGGCAATGGTATCCCGATGGTGTCGTAGGTTGCCGATCCCATGATAACCACACCGGCCGCCAGTGTAAGTTGCTTGAAGCGTTTCTTGTCCTCTTTTCCGGACCAGTCTGGAAAATGCGCTGCATCCTTTCCAATTTTGCCATCCGCCGTCAGCGCCATCAGAAGTATTACTTTCATTTCTCAATAACTCAATAGCCGAGTTACACACGTTTAAGTATAATGACGAGATCCTGTATCAGAATCTCTCGCTCCGCATTATCGATTATCTCATCACCCCTGTCCAGGATGGCATCTATCTGGAGACCCATTTGGTACATATGCTCTTTTTCTGTCAGCATATTCGTTACCCACACAACCTGGCTATGGAAAACAATATCCCTGCCCACGGTAATCCGGATGGCGACATGTGTCTCGGGAGCAATTGAATTGGCAGACCGGATTTTGAGCCCCTCGATCGACAATTCCTCCACTGAAACCGGGAATGAACCGTCAAACATTTCCAACTGTCCCGGGGTGTAAACTTTGTGTCTTGGGAATTTCCGTTTCTCTTCTAATTCTCTGGTCATTGAAGTTTATAAACCTTTTCTTAAGGGTCAATTTTCCTGAAATTCTTTGATATTGATAACGGCACCGCAAATAAGATAATAGACACTTTACGGTTGCATTTAACGTAAAGGTAACTAGAGTATCAAGAAGTGTTGCCATCATTCATGAATGGTGACCATCGTGCAGGTAAAAATTAATTCCCCGGCACGAAAACATTATTAACAGTAATTGCTGGTTTTTTCAACTCACTATCTGTCACATTGACCCGATATTGAAAAAAGACAATCGCCCCGGAGACGGAACTGGCGACAAGTGATAAATGACCGGCAACACCATTGATAGAAGGTCGGCGCTATGCATTATGAAGGAATGATTATCCGTCCCCCCAGTGAAGCCAACAGTATCTTGCTCCAGGTAACGGTGGGGTGTTCACACAACAAATGTACATTTTGCGGAACATATACCGGGGAAAGATTCAAAATTAAGCCGGACGAGATTGTCGAGCAGGACATTCAATTTGCAAAAGAATACTGCCGGCGGCAGCGGCGTGTTTTTCTGTGCGACGGTGATGCACTCATTCTCCCACAGAAGCGCCTGGTGAACATTCTGAAAAAAATCAAGACAAACCTCCCCTGGGTCACCCGAGTCGGCGTCTATGCCAACACCAAAAGCATTCAAATGAAAACGCCTGAAGAGCTCACGGAACTTCATCAGCATGGACTGGGCATTGCCTACATGGGCCTGGAAACAGGGGATGACGTTACCCTGAAAGCTGTCCGAAAAGGCGCGACAGCCGAAAAAATGATTGCCATGGGCAAAAAGATCCGGGAAGCCGGTATCAAGCTGTCTATAACCGTCCTGCTTGGCCTGGCAGGCAGAGATCGATCCATGATCCATGCCCAGGAAACAGGAAATGTCTTATCAGCCATCGACCCGGAATACGTGGGGGCCCTCAGCTTGATGCTCATTCCGGGGACACCGCTCTGTAATGACCATGAGGAGGGAATTTTTCCCTTACTGGAGCCGGACGAGATGCTCAGGGAATTACGGCAGATGATCGCCCACACGCATCTCTCCAGGGGCTTGTTCCACGCGAACCATGCTTCCAATTATCTTCCCATCAAGGCACGGATGCCAAAAGACAAGGAACAAACCCTCCAGCAGATCGACCAGGCCCTGTCCGGAAAAATCGCCCTCAAACCAGAGTGGATGAGGGCATTGTAAACCAAAGCGATAAGCTGTAAGCCGTAAGCTCTAAGCTGCTTACCGTTTGTTGCTTATAGCTAAAAAACAAATAAACCTTCAGGGAAGACGGATAAACATCTGCTCATAATCCCTGACATAAATACAAGGTAGAATACACATGGATTTTCAAATTTTTTTAACCACATTCGGTATGGTCTTTCTGGCCGAGTTGGGTGACAAAACCCAACTGGCTACATTTTGTCTAGCGGCCGACTGCGATCCAAAAGTATCCGTCTTTGTCGGTGCTGCCCTGGCGCTGGTATTGAGTACGCTCATCGCAGTTGTTTTAGGCTCGACATTGAGCCGGTTTGTTCCGGAAAGTTATATCAAAATAGGTGCCGGCATATTCTTTGTAGTCGCCGGTGTTTGGATGCTGGTAGGAGCAGGACGCTCCCTGATCATAAGGAATCCGGGAAACCGTAGAAAATATCGCTCTCAGCACAAGCCGCTAAATAAATTTTCGGAGAAAATTTATTAATGAAAGAATTTTTTAAGGTCACCGATCTCGAAACAGTTCTTGGATGGACATCTCTTTTTCAACCCGTAGAAAAAGAAACCAGTCTCCCTGACCAGTGCGCTTGGCCGAATTCTGGGAACAGACATCCAATCGGAGATCAACCTGCCGGATTTTCCCCGGGCGATCATGGATGGGTATGCCGTGAAAGCCTCATCGACTTTCGGAGCATCCGAAGGAAACCCTGCCTATTTGAACATCGTAGGCACCATCGCCATGGGTGAAAACCCGACACTCTCTATCAAGCAAGGCGAAACCGCCAAAATATCTACCGGGGGAATGCTACCCGGGGGTGCCGACAGCGTTGTCATGATTGAGCACACAGATGTCATCGATGATACGACCATCGAGGTCTATCGCAGTGTGGCACCGGGACAGCATATGATTCAAATCGGCGAAGATATCCGGGCCAGCCAAACCATCCTGTTTCAAGGACAAAAGTTGCGGCCGCAGGAAATAGGCATTCTTGCAGCCCTTGGAATCGAAACGGTTTCCGTGTATCGGCAACCGGTCATCAGTATTATTTCCACGGGTGATGAAGTTCTTCCCATCAGCGAAACACCGACCCTCGGCAAAATTCGCGACATCAATTCTTTTACCCTTTCCGGTCAGGTAACACAGGCCGGCGGCCTGCCCATTCAGATGGGTATCGTAAAGGATGATTTCCAAACCCTGCGAGACATGTGTCAGGCCGCCATCCAACAGTCGGACATGGTCTTTGTTTCCGGGGGGAGTTCGGTGGGAATGCGAGATTTCACCATAGAAGTGCTTTCGGCCATACCGGATGCAGAAATTCTCGCGCATGGGATTTCAATCAGCCCCGGGAAGCCAACCATCCTGGCAAAAGTCGGCAATACGCTTTTCTGGGGACTGCCGGGTCATGTGACATCGGCCATGGTCGTTTTTCATGTGGTGGTCCGCCCGTTTCTGGAACATATCGGCGGCAAAAATCCGGCCCACGAAAATACACGGTCGTGCTACGCGCGATTGAAAAGAAACCTGTCATCAAAGCAGGGACGTGTCGATTACATCCGCGTAAAACTGCATCATGAAGATGGCACCCTGTCTGCAGAACCGGTTCTGGGCAAGTCAGGGCTGATTCACACCATGGCAAAAGCGGATGGGCTTGTCAGAATCGATAAAAATACGGAAGGCCTGGACAAGGGAACCATCGTCGAAGTGGACTCTTCTGATATAATCAGTCCGGTGAAAAAATGAACAAAAAACGAAATGTCTATCTCAAGATGAAAACACTGGCTGAAGCCAGGGAAATCATCTTGAACGGATTTGATACAACCGGCCATAGGGCAATGGAAACAATCGCTGTACCGGATGCCGTGGGCAGGGTCCTGGCCGAGCCGGTCCATGCCCGTTTGTCAGCACCCCACTTTCATGCGGCCGCAATGGACGGCATCGCAGTTAAAGCATCCGCTACGTTCGGTGCCAGCGAAGCACAGCCAAAGCAACTTGCCATTGGCAGAGATGCTTATTGGGTCAACACCGGTCATGTTCTTCCGGACAATACCGATGCCGTCATTATGGTTGAACACATCAATGTGATCGACGAGGCCACCCTTGAGATCGATTCGCCGGCCTTTCCCTGGCAGCACATTCGAAAAATCGGGGAGGATATCGTTGCCACGGAGTTGTTATTTCCCCAAAACCACCTCGTCACACCCTACTGCCTTGGGGCCCTGCTGTCTGGTGGTGTCTTCTCGGTGACGGTGAAAAAAAAGCCGAAAATCTTGATTATCCCCACCGGCTCTGAGCTGGTTGACTGGCAGCAGATGGGAGATAAAGCACTTCAACCCGGCCAGGTTCTGGACGCCAACTCTTATGTCCTTGGCAGTCTTGCAGCATCTTCCGGAGCCACTGTCGTTCGCCATGAACCATTGATGGATGATCCGGCAACGCTCACCGAGAAGATTCGTCTGGCCGCCCATTCCGATGTGGATATCATTCTCACTGTCGGTGGGTCCTCTGCCGGGTCCGAAGATTATTCAAAAGATGTTATTGAGACCTTGGGCGACATCCTGGTCCATGGGGTAACGATTATGCCCGGCAAACCGGTTATCGTCGGAAATATCAACCACAAGCCGATTTTCGGTATTCCCGGTTACCCTGTTTCGGCGATTATTGCTTTTGAACAGTTTGTTCAGCCATTGATCGATCAATTTCTGGGACAACCCGAGAAAATACGGCAGACCGTATCCGTGGAACCCACCCGAAAGATTGCTTCAAAACTCGGGCTTGAAGAATTTATCCGGGTAAAGCTCGGTCTTGTTGGCAATCGCATCGTGGCGACGCCCTTACCGAGAGGTGCCGGATGCATCACCAGTATTACAGAAGCCGATGGCATCATCCGCGTTCCCAGCCACGTGGAAGGCATCAAGGACAACGACGACGTTTCAGCAGAACTTCTGCGACCCATCAGCGCGATACAAAACACCCTGGTCGCAGTGGGTAGTCACGACAATACACTCGATGTTCTGGCAGATCAGCTCAAAGCCGAAAAATCAAATCTCACGCTCTCATCCAGCCATGTCGGCAGCATGGGAGGTTTGATGGCCGTTAAAAAAGGGGTGTGCCATATGGCCGGCTCTCACCTCCTGGATACGGAAGACGGTTCCTATAATATTCGATATTTGAAAAAATATCTGCCGGATATCGATGTCAGGCTGGTCAATCTGGTTTTCCGTGACCAGGGATTCATCGTTCCCAAAGGGAATCCCAAACATATCAATGGAATTGAAGATATCTGCCGGGAAGATATCCGGTTTATCAACCGGCAGAGTGGATCCGGAACCCGTATCCTTCTGGATTATCGCCTGGAACAATCCGGAATAGACGCCGGTATGATCAATGGCTATGAGATGGAAGAGTTTACCCACATGTCGGTGGCGGTGGCCGTTCTCAGCGGCACGGTGGATGTGGGACTCGGTATCTATGCTGCAGCAAAAGCCCTTGATCTCGACTTTATTCCCATGGTCACCGAACAGTACGATCTGGTGATACCCCAGATTTACATTGACATGCCGCAGATGCAGATCCTATTGGATATTATCAACTCTGGTGTGTTCAAAAAACGGGTGGAGGCCCTGGGGGGTTACAGCACAAAAAAAACCGGGACCATTCTTCTTTGAAGCATTTTCCAGGTCGAAGATGAAAAACATGGTGAAAAAACCTTCTTATGAACTGATGGACCACACAGCAGATGTTGGTATTCATGTGTTTGGAGACAATCCAAAAGACCTATTCCAGAATGCGGCAATGGCCCTGATAGATCAGCTAGTGGAAACGGTAGACCTTCTTGCCCGAGAAGAAAAACGGATAGTCATACAAGGAAATGACTGGCCGGATCTCATGGTCAACTGGCTTAGAGAAATACTATACCTGTGGGTGGGAGAAGAAATTTTCGCCCAATCAGTTCAAATCGAATCAATAGCGGAAAACAGTCTGACAGCGCATTTGTGGGTGGATCCATTTTCCTCTGAGCGGCACAAGTTACTATCAGAGATCAAGGCGGTGACATATCATCAGGTCCAGGTCTATGAAACGGGTAACCGGTGGGAAGCCAAGGTCATTTTTGATACCTGAAGTAAAATCAAATTAGGAGAAAGGAAAAAAATGAAACGTATTCTGAGGCGGAATGCACTTCTTTGGTTGACCTTCGTTGTTTTTTTTAGCCCTTTTGTGTGCCATGCGGCAGAAATAAATGCCGGCGATTGGATACTCAATATCGGTGGCGCCCTGAGAATAAGCTATAACCAGGAAGACTGCGATGGTGACTGTCAGGATATCTGGCGTACAACCGATACCAATACAACCGCCTATGAAGATTCCGATAAATATCTGACAGGGGATATTTCACACGTTTCTATCAGCGGCGCCCGCCAGATGGGAAGCGGCATGAGCGCGGTTTTCAAGACAGAATGGCGAGTCGATACGCCGGACGGCGACGATGATACAATCCTCAGCAGTTACGAACAGTACCTCGGCATAAATAGTAACTGGGGTCTATTCAGAGGCGGCACCATCGAAACACCCTATATGCAGACCGGCAATACGCTGGACCCTTTTTCCAGCGACGCTCTCTCGACCCGCTTTTTTGTGGACATTCAGTCTGCACTGCACCACAACACAGGCAAAGGGCGTGGACGCGCAACCAATACCCTTCGCTACGACTCGCCCATATCGAAATCCGGCCTAACAAGTCAGCTGTTCACCACAATCGACAACACTGAGAATACGGACCCTGCTTTCGGCGGCGGGTTTATCTATACATCCCAGAGCATGTCCCTGTTCATGCAGTATTATGACAACGGTCAATCCGGAGATGACGAAGCCGTCAAATTCGGTGCCAAACTCGGTTCAGACGCCTTCTCGCTCTTTGGCCAGTATGAGTACGACAAGGGTTTGATCTCCCTGTCTGAGGGTCTTTCCTCGCTCAGTACCGATGCTGTGAACACGGCCGATGACGACAACATCTTCAAAGGCAACAAGACCACCGGAGCAGATGTCTGGTTTCTGGGCACATCCTACCAAACCGGCAGGGTCACCTTCCTCTATGAATATGGCAGGCGAAAAGATTCCGACAAGGGCCGAACGAGCAAAGATGGCCACACCGCCTGGGTCCTCGGCATGCGTTTGCACTTCGATAAATACGTCTATTGCTATCTGGGATATCTTGAAAAAGACTTTAACGATCCTGACAAGAACAAGGATACACGCTATACCGTTGGTGCTACACTGAAGTTTTAACGGGAACGGATCTCTTCCAGGGCTTCGGCAGCAGCCTCTTTGACGTCCTTGGAATATTCTCCGGTTGAAATTTTTTTTAGAAAATCAAGGCTCCGGTCATCACCTGAAGCGCCTATGATATAGAGAATATCTCCCTTCACGGCATCGCTCTGCCGTTCAAACCGTTCCGCCAGGAGCGCTGCCATCTCAACAGCCAGGGAAATACGCCTTTCGGCAATCTCTTCGGCCGCAGCCATGGCGCCCAGACGTATCGAAAACGTTTCATGGGTCAACAGGTCGATAAACCCGGGAAATATGCATTCCTCCTTCAGCATCATTTCGGATAGTCCATAGGCGTTGCCGTCAGATATCATGGATGCGAGTGTCTCTGCACTCAGTTGCGTCGGATCCCGGTGCTGAATGGTATTGAGAAGCTCGTTGAGGTCCATCGTACCGGTCCAGCGGAATTGGTCGTCCAGAATCAATGTCGGAACCGATCGGATATGATCGGTATCCGCCATTTCAGGAAAGAGAACACCGTCGATAACGACAAGCCGGATGCTGGTATTATGCAACGCCAATGGCATCAGCTTCCTCACCACGGCAGGGCAGAAGGAGCACATGCTCGACACATACAGCTTCAGTCTTGCCGGCAATTGAAGATCCTGGACCGGTCCGATCTGCAAGTTTTTCTCTCTTTGTTCAGAAATATCAGCAAGCATATCAAGAAAGGGCAACAGTTCCGTTCCATGGGGGACGGCATGATACACAATGGATGAGGCGATATGCAGCCCGGGTAGTGCATCCGCCTCATCATCCTTTTCAAAAACCATCCGTATCTTGGGTGCATTCTCGACCAGTTCGCTGCTGAAGGACTTCAAAACCTGGCTTCGTGCATCACGACTCGTCGTCAGTCGGATATTGATGGTTCGCATCAGTTTGTCGTTCAAGGCAGCGATCTGTTTTCTTTCTTCCGGAAGCATGATCTTTTCCT
>CAWKCS010000031.1:0-62801 GCA_963848165.1 uncultured delta proteobacterium
AGGTCTATTCCAGCAATTTGATCCGGGCGCTTGATACCGCCAGAATCGTGTCCGGTCTTCCTGATGTGGATATTGAAACCATGGCACTATTGCGCGAAATCAATCTTGGTGACTGGGACGGCAAAGGCATGGAAAATATCAAGACGCGGTTCCCGGATGCCTGGCAAGAACGGGGCAGGCATATAGACACGTTTCGAACTCCCGGTGGTGAGAGCTTTCAGGACCTTCATGAACGGGTCATACCGGTGCTTGAAGAAATAGCCTTGAAGGCGCGCGAAGATGTCCTTGTGGTGGCACATGCCGGTGTAAACCGCATCATTTTATGCCACGTTATGGAAAAACCGATCCAGGAACTGTTCAGCATTCCACAGGACTATGCGGCGCTCAATCTGATTGAATACCAGGGGGGCAGGCCCCTTGTGTCGGCCATAAACCGAACACCCCCAAGATCAGCCTTTTAGCGGTTTAGACTGTAGGCTGTTAGCCGCTGACGGCCTAAAAGCCTACAGTCTACAGCCTGGATTTATTTCCCTACTTTTAAGATCAATGCCGCCCCGGAATCTCCTGCGGCACAGCCGGTCCAGAGAAAATAACCACCGCCCTTCATGACGGTTTCTTCGATACCTTCAATAATCAGACGCGTTGCCGTAGACCCCTGGGGATGCCCATAGATCATGGAACACCCATAGTTATTCATTCCATCGACATCGATATTGAATTGTTTGGCAAAATTGATGTCATTCACGATAAACGGATTGTGTGATTTGATGACTTTCATGTCACCGATAGCGAGGCCTGCATTTGCCAGCGCCATTTTGGTTGCCGGAACCGGGGCTGCAGCCATGTAGCCTTTTCTCTCCCTGGAGAAACCGTAGGCGATCACTTGAATCGGCATGGAAGGATCGGCACTCAGTTCTTTGGCTTTTTCCTGGGTGGTGACAATCATACTCGAATTGCCATCGGCTGGATGGGTCTGGGCACCAAAACTGAGAACACCATCGGGTATCAATGGTCTGAGGGAGGCCAGTCCTTCGGCCGTGGCGGGGGTAATGCCTTCATCTTCTTCCACGAGAATACTTTTTTTTCTGGATATCTGAATTTCTGCCGGAAACATGTATTTTTTCTGAAATTCGCGGTCGTTTTCCAATGCCATGAGATATTGCTCGTAGCGTTTCAATGCGGCGGCATCACAGGCTTCCTTTGTTATCCCTTCCTCTTTGGCAACATTTTCCGCCGTTTCAATCATCCTAAGACCTACATTGGGATCTGCATTGAAATTGTCCATGAGCCAGTTCTCCGAAATAACCTCACCACCGGGTCCTTTGGGGTTCGGCCATATGGTATGCGGCCCGTTGGACGTGCGGTCCGTCGTCAGGACATAAGCATTTTTATAGAGCCCTGTTTCCACGCCGACGGCTGCCTGGAAAACACAGGTGGTACCGGTGGTGCAGGCCTGACTCAGGGCAATACCGGGTACATGACCGGCCCCCATCAAGGCGGCTGCCCAGGGGGCGGCGTAGAACTGATGAATCTGACTGATGGTGACACCGAGGTAAAGATAATCGAACATACCGGCATCGTAGCCCTTTTCGGCAAGCCACCGTTTAGAGGTTTCAGCACCCAGTACAATGGAATTTTCGTTCTGCATACTTCCCTGCCAGCGGCAAAACGGTGAGCTGTAATAACCGCCGTAGGGGATAAAGGCTTTTTTTAACATTGGATTTCCTCCTTAATAAAATCGCTATGCGATTTTATCTGTTGCGGCTTATGCCGAGTGTTAATATGAAAATTATCGATAGATGTAAAGGTTTTTATGCTAGATAAACATAGCAGGTGTTGGCAGCTCATAGCTGTCACTGATAAAAGTATTCTTCTCTCACATCGAGAGAACATATTTTATTTTTTAAATTTTTCTCTCAATTTTCTGATGCAAAATTTTTCCCGTGGGCGTACGGGGCATTTCATCCTCTTTGATAAACAGGATTTCCTTTGGCCGCTTGTAGCCCGCCATCTGATCCTTGCAGCAATCCATGATCATTTTCTCGGTGATTTCGATCTCCTCACTGCCCTTGGGAATGACCACAGCGACAACCTTTTCGCCCCATTTGTCGTCGGGGATGCCGATAACCGCGCAATCGAATACGCAATCGTTGCTACCGACAACTTCTTCGATTTCACTGGGGTAGACATTTTCTCCCCCGGTGATGATCATGTTGTCCTTTCTGTCGACGATCTGATAAAAACCGTCTTCATCTTTACGGGCCATGTCACCGGCGCTGAACCATCCTCCCTGAAAGGCTTCTTTTGTTTTATCGGGCAATTTGTAATATTCATCAAACAACATGGGACCGCGGGAATACAATTCACCCACCTCTCCGGGATTGACTTCCTTTCCGTTTTCATCAAGAATTTTGATAAAGTCGGTTCCCAGGGATTCCTTCCCGATCGAACCTAACTTTCTAAGCTGATCTTCGGGCTTCAAAACGGTGACGATGCCGGCTTCTGTGGAGCCGTAGCCTTCATAGAGCTGTACCCCCGGGAAAAAATCCATGATGTCGAGTTTCATCTTTTTATGAACCGGTGCGGAGGAACAGAGGAGTTTTCGAACAGAGGTGACGTCGTATTTTTTGGCTTCTTCCGCGATATTAAGAATCAGGTTGTAGTGTGTTGGAATCAGTGAAATAAACGTGATCTTTTTATTCTGGATAATATCGAGAATTTGTTCGGGTTGGAATGAACGGGCCGGGTGAATATAGACGGTTGCCCCCACATAGATAAACGTGAAGGTAAAAAAAGTTGAGTTGATATGACACAAGGGCATGACGTTCAAACAGACATCATGCTCATTGAATCCAAAGTCGATGCCGTTGATCAGAAAAAACGCGATGTGAGATTCATGGGAACGGACCACACCTTTTGGTTTCCCGGTTGTCCCGGAGGTGTATATCAGGATCCAGGTGTCTTTGGGCGCCACATCGCATTCGGGTTCATGATCCTGGCTTTTTTCGATGAAAGGCTCGTAGGCCTGATAGCCATCGCTGACTTCACCGACGACAATATAGTTGCCGGGTGCGATGCCCTTGAGTTCATTCTTGATTCCATCGAGCATGGGCGTGAACTCATCATCAACAATGAACGCTTTTGCATCTGAGTTGTTGACGATGTAGGAAACCTCTTTTCCCACGAGACGAAAATTGATGGGAACGATCACGAGGCCGGTTTTAGCTGTTGCCAGAAAAATTTCCACGATCTCGATGCTGTTTTCCATGAACACCGCCACCTTGTCGCCCTTACGCAATCCCAACGAAAGCAGACTGTGGCACAATTTGTTCACCCGTTGGTTGGTCTCGGGGTAGGTGAATTTACGGTCTTTATCTGCCAGCGCGATGGTGCCGGGGTACTTGGATGCATTCATTTTTAACTGCTGACCCAAATTCATCCAGGCGGTCATGGGCGTCTCCTTGTGTGTCTTGATTAAAGTCGTTGCATATAATATGTGAGTAAAAAGGGTTATCATATATTTTGAATGCTATTAACACGATGCAGCGATAGCTATAAGCTGTATAGCGCTTAGCTGCTTAGCTTGCTCAACAGCTTAAATCGCTATACAGCTTAGATGCTAATTCTCGCATCCACCACCACCACGCTGTCTTCAAACGCCAAGGTGGGATTCAGGTCCAGTTCCTGGATCATGGGATGATCCGAAACGAGCTGAGACAGGCGCTGAATGATGTCCGTGACACCGTTTCGAAAAATTCCTTTTTGGCCGCGGACGCCCTTTAATATCGGTGACAGCTGAATGGCATCGAGCATTTCCTCGGCCTCGAAGGAGCTTACCGGTGTCAGGTTGAACACCACATCCTTAAGCACTTCGACGTAGATGCCTCCCATCCCGAACATGATCAGATGGCCCAGCCCCGGTTCTGCCTTGGCGCCCAGAATGATTTCCAGTCCCCCGGGAAGATATTTCTGGACAAGGAAGGTGAGATCGTCCGCTTTGAGACGTTCACGCATTTCCACGATGGTCTTTTGAACCTCGGCGGCGTTTTTAAGATTCACTGCTACACCGCCCATGTCGCTTTTGTGTATGATGGAAGCCGCATCTGCTTTGACAACAACAGGATATCCCAGGTCTTCGGCGGCAGCGACACCCTGTTCGGCCGTGTTCACCATGGACCATTTTGCCGAAGGAATGCCATATGCCCCCAGGATGTCGTAAACGTCTCCAGCCTTCAGGAATGTGAGCCCCGCTTCTTTGCCCCGGCTGAGAATTTTGCTGACCTTGTCTTTATCCACATCGTTGAAAGTCGTCGGCTCCCCGATGTCACGGGCCAGAATACCCTGGTAACGTACCAGTGCCGTCATGGCACGTGCAGCCTCGCCGGGCAGGGCGTATGTCGGAACTTGCGCCTGCATCAGGATGTTTGTGGTTTCGGCCCACTGTTTTTTATCCGTCATCAGGTTGCAGACCATTGGCTTGCGCCCCTGTTGATTGACTTCGGCAATTTCCTTGGCGATACTGTCCGTGTCGACAAAAAAGGGTGTCACAAAATTGATATAGAGAGCATCAAAACCATCGTCGGCTATCATGGCATCCATGCAGGTCCGGTAATGCGCGGCATTCCCCGTGGCAAGCACATCCACGGGGTTGTTGACCGATGCTTCCGGAAAGAGACTGCCTTTAAGCAGGGTTTCCGTTTCCTGAGACAGCGGGGGAATCTCGGCGCCGGCTCCCACCAGTATGTCGGTGGCAATGACGGCCGGACCGCCCGTGTTGGTGATAATACCCACACGATTGCCTTTAGGAATTGGCTGGGATGCAAACGCAGCGGCAGCCTGGATCAGCTCACCTTCGTCCATGAAAGTCAGTACGCCGGCCTTTTTGAATATCAGGTCCGTTGCAAGATCTTCTTTGGCCAGACCACCGGTATGAGAAGCTGCGGCTTTGGCCCCCTGCAGGGTTCTGCCGGCTTTCATGGCCAGGATCGGTTTTTTTGCGGCAACTTCCCGGGCGACTTTCATGAAAGTCGCCGGATCCCTCAACCCTTCGACATAGGTGACGATAACCCGTGTTCCATCATCGTCACCGAGGTATTGAATGATTTCCGGAATCGTGATGTCGCAGGCGTTGCCGTTTGAGGCATAGATACGTGTGCCGACACCCATGGCGGAAAATCCCTGGTGGATTACTTCCGCGACACCGCCGCTGAGAGCCACGATGGAGATATGACCCGTGTCCGGCTTGGTAAATGTAAAATTGCAGTAGGCTCTTACATCGGGGTCCGTGTTGATGATACCCTGGCAGTTGGGACCTAAAACACGAATGTTGTATTGCCTGGCCTTTTCGAGAAACGCTTTTTCGTAGGCATCGCCTTCAGGTCCGACTTCGGAAAAACCACCCGAGTTGATAATGATGTTTTTAACACCTTTTTTACCGCAATCTTCCACCGCCATGGGCACGAATTTGGCTGGAATGACCATGTGGACCACATCGATATTGTCCGGAGCATCCAAAATCGACTTGTATGCCTTGATGCCCCTGACCTCATCGGCTTTGGGGTTGATAGGGAAAATGGGTCCCTTGAAGCCAAAATCCACAAGGTTTCGGATGACCCGGTTACCAATGGACAGTTCTTTGGTGGATGCGCCGATGACGGCGACGGATTTGGGGCGAAACAATGTGTCTAACATGGTATCCTCCATCAAATACGAAGCACGAAATTCGAAATCCTAAACAATACTAAAATGTCAAAAATCGAATGACCAAAAAAGAACCTTAAACTGCAACACCTTGCGCTGTTTGGTTATTTGAGCATTCGATATTAAATTTTGTTTCGGATTTCGATATTCGGATTTCGAATTTATCATTACAATTACAAATAATATCTTTGGGTTTCAATTTCTATCAGAGCTTTTGACTCCTGAGGCTACCGGTTCTCCTCCAGTTGCTCGATAAACGCCTCCACATTGGTCTTGGTCTGTTCATCGGACAGGAGACGCAGATCATTCAAATCCCCATTGATCGTCAGGCTCGGTATGTGGGTTTCTTCTTCGAGCCGTTGCGGCATGCCATACCTGCAGTTGGAGTTGTTGGGACAGGTCTTGGCGTCGTGATAGACCACGCCGTCGATATTGAAAAAATCAAGTTTGTTCTTGATGTACTGTTCCTTGTATTCATCGGACCTGACGATAAAGAGCTCGGTATAGGCCCTGGCCATGCTGTTGAAAGGATCATCCGGGTCGAGGGCCGAAAAAATCCAGGAACTGCAGTAGGTGGATGCAATGACATTGGCATTGAGGGCCGCAAACAGTTTGGAATGCATGCTCAGACGACCCCACACCGGCATACCTTCCCAGTAAATGCGGTGCTGCTCATGGTCGATGGTGCCGATTCCTTCGTCCACACGTTCCTGCAGCTCTTCCAGGAGAAGATTGTATGCATCGATGGCTTTCTGGGTCCCGCGGCCAACAACGGCCGGGCCCATGAGGGTGGTTGCATCGAAAAAAGAGATGGGGGACGGTTTCGCTGCAGCTGCGGCAAGACATTTTTCCCACAGGTCCGAGCACTCCCTGGACAATCCAACGGCGTGCTTGAACTCGTCCATATCCAGTTTTCGTCCGGCAACTTTTTCCAGAGGCTCGACAATGTTTTCCATCTGTCTGGCAATGGACGTTATGTGTGAAGGTGTTACATCTTTCACTCCCCGGTAGGTGTGGACACCCACAACCGGCACATTGAACTTCTCGCCATACCATGCAAACCAGTCCTGCACATCCCGGCACTGGTTGGTGTTGAACACCAGCACATCAGGCTTGGGAACACCTTCAATACCCTTGAATGCCCTTGAAAGGGGCGAGACGCCTTCTACAAAGGCGCCGATGTCGGCTGTGAGATAAGAGCAAATCTCCGGAGAATACCCCATGGCATTGGCTTTGGGTATGAGATCCACAGCCATTCGGGTCGTGCCGAGCATGGCAGAGTGGGTTTCAGGGAAATACGTCAGAAAACCCATGCCTCTGAGAATTTCGGCGGGCCCCACGCTGGTGCACCAGGCGATCTTCTGCTTGCCGCTTTTAGAGGCTTCATCCAATTCATAGTAATAATCCGCCATGAACTTTCCCATGTCCCTGGCCGTTTTCAATCGTCGAATATTGATTTTTTTTTCGTCGTTCATTGGTTTACCTCACTAATAGTTTAATTGGGTTCATTGAGTTCGTTGGGTTCAAATCTTTGATATGCTTGGTAAGCTATGATGCTTGGAGGCTGTGATGCTGCTGTCAGCTGATAGCTGTCTGCCACCCTCCAAACCTCCAACCCTTCAACCCTTCGAACCCTTCAACCCTCCGACCCTGCCTGGCATACAACGCCGCCCCGATGGCGCCGGTCAGCTGGGGAAACTCGGGTACGAGAATCTTTCGGTTGATGAGTTCTTCGGTCATGCTTACGAGATACGGGTTATGAGCCACCACGCCACCTGTCATCACCACGTTATCCGTAAAGGCATCCATTTCAATGACCCGCTTGATGACCGAGTAAAACAGCCCCTTGATGATATCGCTGACCTTTTTACCCCGGCGGATGTTTTCAAGCACCTCCGTACCCGAAAAAACCGTACAGAAGCTGCCCAGTTTAACCATCTCCACGGATTGTCTGGCCAGACCATCCATTGCTTCGAGGGGGATGTCCAGGCGCGGGGACATTTCTTCCAGAAAAGCGCCTGTGCCGGCTGCACACTTGCGGTTCATTTTAAAACCGGTTCTGCGGCCCCTGTCATCCAGCTTGATGATCTTGTTATCCTGTCCGCCGATATCGATAATGGTGATTGCAAAAGGGTAATAGAGATAGCAACCCTTGGCATGGCAGCCGATTTCGGTTTTGGTTTCGTCAGAGTAGGTAACATTTTTGCGGCCATAGCCCGTCGAAACCACGCGCTGAATGTCGGCACGGGTAGCACCGGCCATTTTAAGCGATGTTTCAAGACAGTGATCGGCTGTTGCGGAAAAATCAGTTCCTGATTTCCGAACAGCATGGCCTAACAGCTTGTGTTCTGAATCTAAAATAGCCAGCTTGGTTCGGGATGCCCCCACATCGACGCCGACATAGATGGGTTTCGATGACGCCATTACTTGGATTCTAACCCTTTTACCAGGGAACGCAAGGTGATGTTGTAGGGTGTTTCAATTCCTGCCCGCCGGCCATATTCCACGAATTTCCCATTGATATAATCGATCTCTGTTCGTCGCTTATTTTCGATATCCATCAGCATGGAAGGTTTGTGATTGCCGGCATTGCGCATATAGTTAATCGCAAAGGGGTAAAAATCCCATCCAAGATTGATTTCGTTGGCCCTGGCGACCTTGATGCATTCCTTGACCAGATTGTCGACGATGTTGAAGACAATGGGATCGCCCATGGCCTGCGCCATGGTGAGCCCTGTGACAGCACATACGGGGTTCATACAGGCATTCATGACAGCCTTGCGCCACACCATCGAAATAATCTGATCGGTATGCTTTGTTTCGAGACCGCTTTGGGTCAGGGACTCGGCAATGGCAACGGCAGCATGTATCGATTCAGGCGTGAGCTCCTGAATATAGTGGGGGGGATGGTGAAACGGCATGAGGACGTGACAGGGTGATTTCAGGCCACAGCCGTAATTTACGACGGCACGCATGGACGGCTTGTCTCCAAGGGTCTTGGAAATTTCAAGCTCTGTATCGATACCGTTCTGCCAGCTGACCACGAACATGCCATCCCGATAAAAGCTTTCGATGGCCGATACAATCAAGGGGAGCGCATTGGCTTTGACCGTGATGAAAATGACATCCGGCCGGTGGTCTGCCAGTTCATCAACTGCCAGGCAGGTGCGGGATACCGGTTGAAGGAGATTTTCAGCGCCTTCGAGGGTGATGCCGGGGTTCAGGGCCGGTTCCAGCAATTCAGGCATGATATCGCAAAGGGTGACATCATACCCATTTTTTGCAAGAAAAGCGGCAACGATGCAACCCACAGGACCCGCACCGATGACAGCGAATTTCCGGGGACTAAATGACGATTTGTCCTTCATATAAATACCCCCCTTTTAAAATCGCAAAGCGAATTTAAAATCAAATTAATTGAACAACAAGCGACGAAGTCGCGCCAGATAAAATTGCAGCGCAATTTTATTATCGTAATTGCTTGGGCCGTTCATCCACAACACGAAGGGCCTTACCCTCGCTCCTGGCGATAAACTTGGGCTCCACTAGGTTGACTTCGACCCCGATGCCCATATTACCCTTGATGTGCCCCATGATCTTACCCTCGATTTCGGCTCGCTTGTCCGGCCCCGCATCATAAACTTCTTTTTTGCCTTCAACCTGAACCACGAGCTGGTCGAGGTAACCTTTCTTGCGAACGATCATGCGATACTGGGGTTCGACTTCATCGATTTCGAGGAGCAGGGATTCTATCTGGGATGGAAACACGTTGACGCCGCTGATAATCAGCATGTCGTCTGTTCGTCCGAAAACCTTCTTCATTTTGATCAGGGTCCGGCCGCAGGCACATTTTTCACGACTGAGACTGGTGATATCCTTGGTACGGTAGCGGATCATGGGCATGGCCCTGCGCTGCAGAGATGTGAAAATCAGTTCACCTTTTTCACCGAGAGGCAACGGTTCCATGGTGGCCGGGTCAACAATTTCCGCCAGATAATGGTCTTCATTGATATGCAGGCCATCCTGAACCTCACAGTCAAAAGAAACCCCGGGTCCGCCAAGTTCCGTCAAACCATAGGATTCATGCGCCTTGATGCCCATACGTTCTTCAATTTCTTTGCGCATCTGCGTCGTCCAGGGTTCGGCACCGAACATACCGACCCTTAAGGGCAGTTTGCGGATATCGACTTTTAATTCTTCAGCACGTTCCGCAATTGTCAGGGCGTAAGAGGGTGTACAGCAGAGTACATCGGCGCCAAAGTCCTTCATCAATGTGATCTGGCGTTCCGTCAGACCGGCGCTGGTGGGAACCGTCGTGCACTTGAGGGCGGTAGATCCCTGATGAAAACCGAGACCGCCGGTAAAAAGTCCATGGCCGTAAGCATTCTGAACGATATCATCGGGCCGAACACCCGCGGCCCAGAAATTCCGGACCATGCATTCCGTCCACTGATCCAGGTCCTCCTGGGTATAAGGACCGGTAATCGGCTTTCCGGTGGTTCCTGAGGAAGCGTGAACTCTGACGACTTCTTTCAGCGGGACTGCACACAAGCCAAAGGGGTAATTGTCGCGCAAATCCTCTTTAACGGTAACAGGGAATTTGGCGATATCTTCCAGACTTTTAATATCACCCGGCTTAAGCCCCATTTCCTTGAATTTATTTTTGTAGAATGGAACCTTTTTGGATACCCACGCAACGGTTTCTTTCAGCTTTTCCAATTGCAGTTCTTTGAGCTTTGCGGCCGGCATGCACTCGAATTCTTTATTCCAGGGCATTTGATACCTCCTTGACGTTATATGCATAAAAATGGATTAACCGTAAGAGATCTTCCATCGTGAAGGTTCGAAGGTGCGAAATCATGAATAAATATGAAAATTTCGTGTTGTCATAAATTACCTAAAACTTAACACTTAAAACATACATCGATATTCAAAGTGTACTGTTAAGAACTGATCACCTTCACTTAGCAATAGCATTTTCTGCTGCTGAAAAACCTAACTCAAAGGCTTTGATGTTGGTTTCTACAAATGCCTTTTTTGTGGTGGTGCGTATGGCATGCTTGATGGTTTCCGCCGATAACGGCAGATAGCCGACCTGAATCAGCGCACCCAGCAAGACGATGTTTAGCGACATGGGGTTGCCGGCCTGGTTTGCCAGAGCCGACGCATCAAAGGCAATGAGCCGGCCGGTTTTTTCTTTGATCAGGCGCTGGATTTCATCCAGGTCCGGATAGGTACCGATACCGATGCCCACGGTGAAAGGGGGTAGCGGCGATGTGTTCGTAATAACCACCGTTTCCTTGTTGCATTTGTTCAGAGCGCGCAGCGTCTCAGAGGGTTCAAATCCAAGCAGGATGTCTGCCTCGCCATCAGAGATGATCGTGCTTTTGGCATCGCCGAAAATGATGGCCGATTCGACAACGCCACCCCGCTGAGCCATACCATGAATTTCACTCATTTTAACGGGTATGTCGGAATTCAATGCAGCTTCGCCGAGAACTTTTGAAGCCAGGAGATTTCCCTGGCCACCCACCGCCACAATTATCAATCTTTTTGTTTCCATGATGTGTCCAATCTTTAATTTGCTTTTCCCACGCTGCTTGCGCAGCACGAAAAAGCAAATTTGTTAATATTTCATATTTATGATTTCATGGGCAATATTGCATTTTCAGGGCATATCTGAGCACAGACGGCACACCCCACACATATCTCCGGGTCAATTTTGACACGGCCCTCGTCAATAAAAAATGCAGGGCATCCCAAACTGCTGATACAATCCTTATGATCCTTGCATTTGTCGGTTACATGGAAAGGGCGGGCTTTTAACTGTTTCAAACCTTTGGCGTATAAGGTACAGATTTCTTCTGCTATGATTACAGAGACACCCTCGTAGTCAACAGCTTCTTTAATCGCCTGTATGCTCTTCTTTAATCTGAAGGGTTTGATTTTCGAGATATGTTTTACACCGATTCCTTTGACAAGCTCTTCAATGGATATACGGCCAAAACCGGACAGATTAAAATTGCCCATGTCCACACTTGGGTTGGGCTGGTGCCCTGTCATGGCCGTAGTACCGTTGTCGAGAATGATCAAAGTAAAGTTATGGTTGTTGAAGACAGCATTGACAAGTCCCGTGATTCCGGAATGAAAGAATGTAGAATCTCCGATAAAGGAAATGACTTTTTTATCGGTTGTTTTTGAGAACCCGCAGGCTGTGCTTACTGAGGAACCCATGCAAATGAGAAAATCACCCTTGGACAGGGGAGGTAGAAAGCCGAGTGTGTAGCAACCTATATCGGTTGGATAAATGGTTTCTTGGCCTTCAAGCGCCTTTCCCACCGCATAAAAAGTGGCACGGTGGGAGCAGCCCGCACAAAGATTGGGTGGCCGTTGGGGAATTTCCGGCACATCGGTCAGATCAGGAATCACAGCAGTTGTAACGGGTACTCCAAAGAACTTGGCCATGACCTGCCTGACCAAGGCGGGGTTAAATTCATAAAGTGGGCTGAAAAGTCCTTCTCCCTTTCCTTTGATGGGAATGGTACTCTGGATTTCCTGTGCAAATGACTTGATGGCCTCTTCCATAAAGGGTTCGCCTTCTTCAACCACAAGAATTTTTTCACAGCTGGAAGTAAATTCCTTGATACGTTTTTCCGGCAAGGGATAGGAAAAACCGATGCGCAGGAGTTTGGTTTTATCCTCGATCCCCAGATCCTTGATGGCATCGCATACGTAATTGTAACTAACTCCGTTGCAGACAATACCCCAGGGACCCTTACCAGAAGAAAAATTATATTCTGATGTTTCAGATATTTCCTGGGCTTTCTGAATGTTATCCAGGAGTTTGACATGAAGTTTTCGTGAAACGGCAGGCACAGTTACCAGGTTGAACGGGTCTTTTGTAAAAGTACCTTTGGTAATACGTTTCTCTAGGGAACCAAGGGTGACAATCCCTGTGGAATGATTTATACGCGTGGTGGTACGGAAGAGGACAGGTTCCTGTAATTTTGCAGAAAGATCAAAGGCATAAGGGATCATTTCCTTGGCTTCTTCTACCGAAGACGGCTCAATGATCGACAAACCCGAAAGTTTTCCGTAATAGCGGTTATCCTGCTCATTCTGGCTCGAAAACATAAAGGGGTCATCTGCAGTCAAGATGACGAGACCGTTTTTGACACCCACGTAAGCAAGGGTCATGAGTGGGTCTGCTGCAACATTCAAGCCCACATGTTTCATCATGCACATGGTTTTGACACCTGAATTGGCAGCTCCAGCGGCAACTTCAAGGGCTACTTTTTCATTGGTGCTGTACTCGAAGTAGAGGTCGCACTGCTGAGACATCTGAAAAAGAGCAAGGGATATTTCAGAAGACGGTGTTCCTGGATAGGTTGTGGCAAAGGCGACACCTGCTTCGATGGCGCCTCTTGCGATGGCTTCATTTCCGAGAAGAAGCATTTTCTTGCCCGGCTCGTCAGTGAGTAGTTTGTGCATGATCGTTTCCTTAGATTTATGGGGAATTAAATCGTTACACGATATTATGGGGTAACGATTTGGTTACAGGTATGAACCGCAACAGCAAACGCATTCCCCGTGGGTTCTGCCGTTCGACAGTGCTTCGCATGCCGCGGGGAATGCGAGCGAATCTGAATCAGACAGAATTCTTTACGGTAGAAGAGTCCTCGTCGCTTGCTGCGAGGTTCTTCAATTGCGTTTTTTATTTGAAGCTACATTACAGCTACAAAACAGTTTAGTCAAGATAAAATCGCTGCGCGATTTTATCTTAGGCGGCTTCGCCGCATGTACCATCAAGGGCGTTATAATTCTATGAAATGCCAGGGTTGAGTTCATTCATCAGTTCAGAGGATGTCATGATACGAAAGAGGGGATAAAGGGGATTCCGGCGGTAGATGCTCAGCGTTTGCTGGTGCAGGTCATCTGAAAATGCCGTAGAGCAGTTTTCGAGAATGACGGCCTTGAAGTCATGGCACAGGGCATCCATGGCAGTTGTCAGCACACAAAAGGGTGTGGCGATACCAGCGACCGCACAAAGTGTAATTCCCCGATCATGTAACATCTTCTCGAGTCCGGTTTTGAAAAATGCTGAAAACCGCGGCTTGGGGAGCCAGGTATCTGTTTCCTGAAAGTCCAGCTCGTCCACCACTTCCGCACCTTCGGTTCCGGCCAGCGAATGGGGCGGCATTCTACCGGTAAAGATGAAGTCGTTTTTATTGAAAGCGTCTGTTGAAAAAACAACCGGCCATGCATGGGAACGGAAAAATCGGATGATCTGATTCAAAGGGTCGATGGTTTTTATCGCCAGAGGTGTGATGGGAAGGTTTCTTTCTTGTTTGAAGTTGTCTTTAACCATGTCGATAATGAGAAGGGCGGGAGATTCAGTTGCGGAGTTTTTTGTGTTCTTTGGGTTTATTGAGTTTGTCGGGTTCATTGAGTTGTTCCGGATACTGAAAGCTCTAAGCTTTAAGCAGTAGAGCTGTAAGCGCTGATGGCTTTATCACGCTTATCGCTTACAGCCTTAGAGCTTACAGCTTCACGGGTGTAAATCGTCTTGTAATTCCGAGCAGACCTCCGCATGCATTCTGTGCATCCGGGTTCTTCGTCCGGGTCAAAGGGCTCAAGAAGAACTTCCAGCCCGATCTCTTGGTACATTTCTACAATATCGGACAAGCGGGGTTCATCGTGGGTGGATTGCTTTGTCCAGCCTTGTTTGTTGAGTTCTTGTTCGCGGGGCATCATTCAGGTCCAAGGATTTAGGCTATAAGCTGATTAGAGCTGAAGCTAGGAAGCTGTATAGCTTACAGCTATGAGCTAATGCGGCCTACAGCCTATATCCAGCTCTAACAGCCAATACCGTAGCTTATCTATTTATTCTTCCAGTTCGGTCTTCTCTTTTCGTAAAAACTGGCGATGCCTTCCAGGGTGTCCTCTGTTTTCATGAGGGTGTTGAGAAACAGGTTGCCGACGCTTTCCAGTGCATCGGGTGTACTCATGCCGAGATGTTGGGTTACCGCCTGTTTGTTCAGGCGAAGAATTAACGGACTGCTTGCCTTTATATCTTTTATCCAGCCATCAACGGCTGTATCAAATTGATCATCCGGGACAGTCAGACTGACAAAACCCATGGATTTGGCAGCATCGGCACTGTAGACTTTGCCGGAACAGCAGATTTCAATGGCTTTTGCCGGACCCACCAGTTTGGGAAGGCGTATGGCTGCGTAAGGCGGCAGAAATCCGAGTTTTACTTCAGGCTGCCCGAATTTCGCACTTTCCCCGGCGATAATCATGTCACATGCAATGGCGTATTCCATGCCGCCACCGAGACAGGCACCATGTACGGCTGCCACAGTGGGCATTTTGAGAGTTTCCAGAATCATTAAGGAACGGTTAAAGGTTGCAATCATCTGATCGGCCATATCCGGTTTGTGGTCGCCCACATCAACCCCGGCACACCAGCTCGCACCCTGTCCTTTTATTACCAGGCATTTAATATCAGAATCTTTTGACAGGTCTTCCAGGGTATCACAGAAAAGATTCATCATATCGATGTTGAACACGTTGTGTTTGGGTCTCGCAAAAGAAATTGTTGCAACGCTGTCTGATTTTTCGATGCGTATCGTTTTGTCTGTCATGTTTATTGTCCTTATTAAGGGTTCAGAGAATAGTTCATTGAGTTTGTTGAGTTTCTTGGGTTCATTGGGTGGATGACAACGGAAGCGAGTTGAAGGCTCTGTACCGACGGCCATAAACAACACAATAAACCCAAAGAACACAATGAACAAAGTAACTAAGTTTGTAGGGATAGCATATATTAGGCTTTTGCGAAAACATAGTTCAACTGGCCGTTTGAAAGTGTATTGGCGCTTGTTTTCATGTCCATACCGATCCGTAGCTCCTCGTCCGGAAACCCGGATGCGATTCTCCCAAAAATTTTAAATGCGCCATAATCCAGAAGAGCGATGCAGTAGGGCACATCATCTTCGAAACCGATGGGCGCAAATGTCAGTTTGCTGTAGGTAACCAGCTTGCCGGTACCGGTTACCTCGAACCACTCCATGTCACTGCTCAAACAATGGTGGCAATCTGCTCTGGGAGGGAAAAACACAAGACCGCAACTCATGCAACGAGACCCCATGACCTTTCCCTTCTCCAGGAAGTCGATAAAGTCATTTATTTTGGTGGTCGCAGTAAAACTGACTGTCCCGAATTTGTTAAAACGATCGTCTATTTCATGTTTTTTTCCCATGTTACCTCCAAATGAATGCTGGGAAGCGAGGATGCTTGAAGGATTCGAGGATGCTGCTGACTGCTTAAAGTCTTTGAACCACTCTTGAAGCTTGTAATGCTAGAACCCTCGTCAAAATACTAAGAATACTGATATGATATATAAATTAGCGTCCAAGTATGGTCACATTCCCGTAGAGTCCGACGCCGCCGATATTATGAATCAGACCGATTTCGGGATTCTTGACCTGAATATCACCAGCCTCATCCCTGAGCTGTAAAACAATGGTTCGCACCTGGGATCCGCCGGTTGCCCCTATGGGATGTCCTTTCGAGAGGAGCCCTCCATCGACATTTACGGGAATACTGCCCTCCTTGTAGGTTTCCTTGCCTTGAATGAGATCTTTTCCTTCTCCCGGCTCGGCAAAACCGAGATTTTCATAAGCCATCATTTCAGCGATGGTGAAACAGTCGTGTACTTCAGCAACATCCACATGCTTGGGTGTAATCCCTGCCATGTTGTATGCCTGGCTCGCAGCATGCTGTGCTACGGAAAGGCCCGAAAAAAGATCTCTGCCGGCCAGGTTTACACTGGTGCTGGCTGAGCCCAAACCCAGGATCCAGACGGGTTTGGCACATAAGGATTTAGCCCTTTCTTCGCTGGCCACAATGATGCATGAACTGCCATCCGCATTTGCACAGCAATCGCCGACCCGAAGAGGCGTGGACACGGGTCTTCCCATGATATGTTCGGGATCCTGAAACATTTCGAAAGTAACCGGTTTGCGATACACGGCTTTTTCATTAATCTGACCGTAGGTTGCGGCTTTAACCCGTATCAGGGAAAGGTCATCCAGGCTTGCGCCGTATCGCTCCAGATATGCCCGGGCGTACATGGCATAATAAGCCGGCATCATGGTGCCAAAGGGGCTTTCCCACTGAATGTCCGCCCCACGTCCCATCCTTTCCTGGGACTCCGAAGAGGAGATCTCGGACATCTTCTGAAAGCCGAGAACAGCTACAACATCGTGGAGTCCTGATTTTACCAGGGAATAAGCCAGTTTCAAACCGGTTGTGCTGGAAGAGCAGAGACTTTCGACATAAAATGTCGGTTGAGGATTCAGACCCAGATATTCTGCAAAAACACCTGCCGGTGATCGCTGCTTGTCATATTCGGGAGCTGAACAGACAATCGATGCGTCAATGTCGCTGGCAGCGATCTGGGCATCCTGCATGCAGTCTTTAAACCCTTCAAAGACAAGTTCCCGAATGGATCCAGGGTACGATCGAACAAATGTGCTCTGACCGACACCGATGATGGCTACTTTACTCATACGTAGATTCTCCTATCGTTGATAAAATCTATTTCAATGATCGATATTATAAACCGTACCGACTGTTCAAGTCGCTCATTGATTGAAAGTGTAGGCCATTACTCGTAAAAGTGACGAAATCCGCCCTATAAAATCGTGCAACGCTTTTATTTTAGATCATTCCGTAGCCTCCGTCTACACACACCAGTTGCCCGGTGATGTAGCTACTTTCATCCGAGGCGAAAAAAACAAAAGCGGGCGATATGTCCTCAGGTTCTGCAAACCGTTTGAGCAGAATACGATTCATATAGATTTCTTTGAGCTTTTCATCGGTCCTGATCTTTTCCGTCATGTCAGTTGCAACGATTCCCAATGAAATAACATTTGCACAGACATTGTATCTTGCCATCTCTCTGGCGATGGATTTGGTCATGCTGATAATCCCGCCCTTGGCGGCACTGTAATTGATCTGTCCTACGGTTCCCACAATTCCGGCCACCGAGGTCACGTTGATAATTTTGCCGCTGTTTTGCTCCTTCATCAGCTTTCCGGCGGCCTGGGAACACAGGAAGGCCCCTTTCAAATGGATGTCCACCACCTGATCCCACTGCTCTTCGGTCATTTTTACCATCATGGCAGGCCGGGTAAATCCGGCATTGTTGACAAGAATATCGAGTTTCCCGAATGTTTCGGCAGCAGTGTTCACGAGACGCTCGACATCCGCCTTGACGGCAACATCTGCTTTTACAGCCACCGCAGAACGACCCATGGATTGAATTTCAGAGACCACGTTATCGGCGGCGTTCTGGTTGGACGTGTAGTTGATGACCACATCTGCACCGCTTGCTGCAAAACCGAGCGCTACTGCTTTGCCGACACCGCGGCTACTTCCGGTTACCAATGCGACTTTTCCCTCTAATTTCATGTGAACTCCTTTTAGAACCTGGTTGACACCCGGCAATTATTAACATGCTGATAAAATGAATCCCACACCTGAAATAGACATCGTGACGTATGGTGGGGTATATAACGTGAACGGATCACAACAGCTATATATTAGCTACACAAATAGTCAAGAAAAAAGCGACAACGTCGCGCCATATAAAATCGCGAAGCGATTTTATTATTGACTTTAAATGGTTCTAAAAGTTACATTATAGCTAATTTATAACTTTGACCCATCGTAATAAATCGCAAAAACGATTTTTTATCAAACCAAGGAGGTAGAGCATGGGAAATGTGCCCGAGAAAATTCAGACCTGGCAAATGGTACAACCGACAACCCGGAACAAAGAGACGAAAGAAATCATACCGGGAAAGATAGAAAAAAAAGTGCTTCCAGTTCCCGATCTTATGCCCCAGGATGTGCTGGTGGAAGTCGCCGGTTGTGGTGTCTGCCACACGGATCTGGGCTATTTTTATGATGGCGTCCCAACGGTCGCAAAACCTCCGTTAACACTTGGGCACGAAATATCCGGCACCGTGGTGGCCGGCGATGAAGCCTGGATAGGAAAGGAAGTCCTGATACCTGCCGTCATGCCCTGCCGCCGCTGCTATTTGTGCAAGACCGGCAGGGGAAACCGGTGCTTGAGTCAGAAAATGCCCGGCAACAGTATCGGAATTTATGGCGGTTTCTCCAGCCATATACCTGTGCCGAGTATTGATCTGTGTGAAATCAAGGACAGGGGAGAGATTCCCTTGGCCCATCTGGCCGTGGTGGCGGACGCTGCAACTACCCCCTTTCAAGCAGCCAAAAGAGCCGACCTCCAAATCGGTGACAACGTTATTGTTATCGGTATCGGTGGGGTAGGGCAGTATATGGTCCAGATCGCCAAGGCACTTGGGGCCGGATGTGTGATCGCCGTGGATATTGACGAAAAACGCTTGGAACAAATTCAAAACTATGGTGCTGATGTGGCTATCAATGCCACCGGCAAGGGGCCCAGGGACATCTCTGATGAAATCAAAGCCCTGAGAAAGCAAAAAGGTCTCCCCGGTTATGGCTGGAAAATATTCGAAGTCACCGGCAGCAAGCCCGGGCAGGAAACCGCCCTGGGACTCCTCAGCTTTACAGGCAAATTGATCGTTGTGGGCTTTGGCATGCAAAAACTCGAGTATTCCATCAGTCGCCTCATGGCTTTTGACGCAGAAATCATCGGCACCTGGGGATGTCTGCCGGAATATTATCCACAGGTTCTCGGGATGGTTCTTTCAGGAAAGATCGATATGGCGCCTTTTGTTCAGACCCGTCCCATGAGCAGCATTGCTGCCGCGTTTGAAGAGGCGCACACGAAGTCACCGGATCAGCGGATAGTGCTGGTCCCGGATTTTTAGATTGAGAATTAGTGTTTGGTGTTTAGTATTTGGTGTTTGGCATGCTATTAAGCGTCGAAATCCAATAACACGCAAAAACCAAACACGAAACACAATAAAACAATTATTTAAACAAAGGAGAATATCATGGCTTTAGATTGGATGCCTCGGGACGACGAAAGGAAAGATCATTCTTTACACACGGAAGGGCACTGGGGGAGCGAAGCACCCTGTGTCGTGTTCGAGAAAAAGCCCTTGCAGGACCCTTCTGGAAAGATGATCGACGGTCTGTACACTGCATGGATTCGCTTGAACAACCCCAGACAGTACAATTCTTACACAACCGAAATGGTCAAAGGCGTGATTGCCGGCTTTGAAAATGCTTCTCTTGATCGCAGTGTTGTGGCGGTTGTTTTTACCGGCACCGGGCCTTATGCGTTCTGTACGGGAGGAAATACAAAAGAATACAGTGAATATTACAGCCGCCGCCCGGATGAATACGGCCAGTACATGGAACTGTTCAATCATATGGTCGATGCCATACTGGCCTGTAAAAAGCCGGTTATCTGTCGTGTCAACGGGATGCGGGTGGCCGGTGGTCAGGAAATCGGCATGGCCTGCGATCTTGCCATTTCTTCGGACCTGGCCATTTTTGGGCAGGCCGGTCCCAAACACGGATCTGCCCCGGTGGGTGGATCATCCGATTTTTTGCCGTGGTTCCTGAGCATGGAGGACTCCATGTGGAACTGTATTTCCTGTGAAATGTGGTCAGCCTATAAAATGAAGGCCAAAAATCTGATCAGTAAAGTGGTTCCGGTTCTGAATGTTGATGGCGAATGGGTTCGCAACCCCATGATCACTATTGATAAATATGTGGAAGACGGTGAAATTGTCTTTGGCGAATACAAAGCCGGTGAGGCGTTAAAAGAAGCCCGTACTTTTGTTAAAGAACATCAACCCAATGCAAATTTTGAACTTTTGGACAAGGAAGTCGACAAAATTGTCTGGACATTTGCCAACCTTTTCCCGGGCTGTCTGATGGAGTCCATCGACAGTATACGGCAGAAGAAAAAATATTTCTGGGATACCATGAAAAACTCACACAGACATTGGCTCGCAGCCAACATGGGCGGAGAAGCGTTTCTCGGTTTCGGGGCTTTCAATACCAAAAAGATTACAGGACAGGATACCATCGATTTTATCAAGTTTCGACAGAACATAGCCGAGTGCAAAAGCTGGGACATGGATATGTTTGCAGAGGTCATGGGGAAACCCAAATAAACGGATATTGTATCACGAAAACACGAAAGTAGAAAACCGAAAAAGACATGAAAAAATCGAATTCTTGCAAAAATTTCATGCTGCTTTAATGTGTTTTTCAGATTTCGTGTTTTGTGATTGATTTATCATTTTGTCGTAAAAGGCATGAATTTTCATTAAGTATAAAAAAGGAGGTTGCCGAGCGGTGAGATACCCCAAAGAATGTATTCTCAAAGATTGTGAAGAGGCTGTGATTCGCCCACTGAAGCCGGAGGACGAATCACAGCTGCGTTCTTTTTATCAGAAAATACCTGAAAACGATCGCTGGTGCATGCGCTATGACACCACCAACCCGGCGGTTATCCGGAAGTGGATTGCGAATATGGAATCCAATAGGGTGTTTTCCATCATTGCACTCTGCAACGGAGAAATCGTCGGTCACGGGAGTTTGCATATGCGGGATTTTGGTGTAGCCAAGCATGTGGGACGCTTCCGCATCGTCGTTATGCCGGAATTCCGCAACAAGCGATTGGGAACCTGGATATTGCTGGACTTGATTCAGGCCGCCATGGACAAAGGGCTGGAAACATTACGAACGGATCTGGTGAGAGGTATGGAAGATGCCGCCATCGAGGCCGTCAAAAAATTTGATTTTTTTCAACGTGCAGAACTCAAAAACTATGCCATCGGCCCGGATGGCAGCAGCCATGACATGGTGATCATGATCAAAAGACTGCATTCTACGTGGACTGATTTTTAAAACAAGGGTTCGAGGGTCCAAGGTAGGGTTCGAGGGTGTCGAAGGTGGCAGCTGATGGCTTTTCAAAAGCATCTCAGCATTCTATCTCGCCGCAACAGACTACCAACTCAGAGCCTCTGCGATAAGCACCTAACAGCCTAAAGTCTAAACCCTAAAAGACTATCGATTGCATTGAAGCATCATTCTACAGAAGACAAACCCCTGAACCCTCCACCCCTCCACCCCTCCGACCCTGTTCTTCCCCTCCACCCCTCCAACCCTCCACCCCTCCACCCTATCCCCCTCCCCTTGAGAAACACCTGACCATCCATGGCAGAGAGATCTGCATCCGCTCTTTCTGCAAACCTGAAGAGATACGACGCTATGCGTTTGACGGGCAGTTCGGTATGCACGCGCAATACAAGTCTCTCTACACCAAAAAGGAGAGTCTTGAAAATAATACAGCACAAGTGAATGCGAATGTTACATTGGCATTGGAAGGTGAGAATATTATCGGTTTTGGTGTCCTCAATCACCCCGATGAAGGTGACCGCTGGCAAGAGATGGAGCCCGGGTTGATGATGGAGGTAAAAGCCATAGAAATCTGCCGTAGATATCGATCCTGTGGGATTGCAGGAAGAATCCTGGAACTGCTGATGCATCCGTCTATTGTAGAGAAACTGATCGTCTATATGGTGGGGTACTCCTGGACGTGGGACCTGGACGGTACAGGCAAGTCCGCACTGGCATATCGAAAGATGCTCATCAGGCTGTTTGAGCCCTTGGGTCTTCAAGAACTTCAGACCAACGAACCGAATATCTGTCTGAAGTCTGAAAACCTTTTCATGGCACGTATTGGACGGTGTGTGTCGGCCGAGAATCAGAAGAAGTTTAAGTGGCTCAGGTTCGGTGTGACACCCTAAAAAAGAAATGGTATCTCATGATCGATGAGATGCCATTTCTTTTTTAATATATCAGCTAGGAAGCTGGAAGCTAGGATGCTATGAGGCTGTTATCGGCTTTCAGCTAATAGCTGGGGTCGGCATCCCAGCATCATAGCTTCCCAGCTTCTAGGCATTATTGCATATCTATCATTAGTTGTCCGGAAAGACCTCCTTGGGTTTGGTGGTATTTCCGGTGGCGTTTGGAAAGTCTTTCGCGATATAGGCTTTCTGATTCGTATCGATCAGGTGACGCGCTTCCTCCATGTAATTACTGAAACGCTTTTTGCATTCATAAAACCCATGCCACCAGGCATAGTCAGGGGCCATCATGGCTGTGCCCATACGGGCTCTTCTGCCTTCATGATGCCAGAGTTCATAGTACTCAACCTCAAGTCGTTCATCAAAGAACTTTGTTTTGTCCAGCAGTTCCTTCTCATATAACAAGTCCAGCATACTCTTTGCCGGTTTGAAATAAACTTCGTTGTACTCTTCCACCACCCTGTCCAGTTTGACGTAATGAGAATCAACCCAGGTTTTGCCGTGACACTGGGTACAGACCACTTTCATTTTGTTGCGTTCCGTCTCCCAGTTGTTCTTGGCAGGGAAGGGTTTGAAATCGGATGGCCGAATGGTCAGTGGCGCCTGTATTTCCCATGACAGACGTTCCGTCACATCATGACTCGTCAACGTCGTGCCGGCACCGGACATGTGACAGGACGCACAGGTGGGGCCACGAAAATCGACTCCCGGTGACCATGTGCCGGGAGCGGCATTCCAGTTGTAATCATCCCCATGGGCGGTATAAATGTCGCCATGTTTTGATTCCATGAAGATTTCAATCTGGGGATGATCCGGTCCCAGGTGACATTGACCACATGCTTCAGGCTTGCGAGCTTCCATGACCGAAAACATATGACGCGTGTGGCAACTCGTGCAGCTGCCCTTGCTTCCATCCAGATTGATTCTGCCGACGCCGACATTCGGCCAGGTTTCAGGATCAAGATTCCCATCTTTCATCTTCAGAATGGTTCCATGGCAATGATAGCATCCAGCGGATCTTTCAAAGTCGCTGTTCATGCCTTTGTTGAGCCAGGGATCGATTTTCCATATGATCTCCATGGTATTGGCATGTTTGCTCACACTGTATTGTTTGGCTTCATCAGGATGACAGCGCGAGCAGTCCTTGGGTGTCACCACCGCGGTGATGGGCACTTTGTATTCTTTGGTACCAAAGGGCTGGTCAGACCGCTGGTACTGCTTGAAGTGCTCACGGCTCAGATCCATATCCGATTCTTCGGCCTGGTGACAGTCGAGACAGGTGATGTTGGCGCTTGCATGACGGCTGCGAGCCCAGTCTGCAAAGAGTCCGGGGTGTTCCCGTTTGTGACATTCAATACAGGCAACGGCTTCCTTTGGCATGGCTCTTTCGATCCGAAACTCCTTGATTTTCGGAATGTTCTGCGCCATGGCGGTGGACAAGCAGAACATCACCGTGACACAGGCCAGGATCAGCATCATCAGAAATGCTCTTTGTCTCATAATCCTCCCCCTTTCTATTAACAAAATGGTCAAATGCCCAACCCCCGATAAACTGTTTTGTATTGCTTGTAATCGTAAATGGGTTTCTGATTGTGAACCAGGTTTTTGTGACAATCCACACATTTTTTTTCATACCCCGGTCTTGCGTACAGAACGGATCGATGTGCCAGCATGGCCCCGCGTTTGTCGGGTATATAAAGAATATTGCGATGGCATTTCTGGCATTGTTCATTTTTGAATGAAGCGTAGGCCTTCTCTTTCTGAAGGGCATGATCATATAGGCTCATGTCTTGTGTAAAATGAATGTAGATATCTTTGATACCGTGTACTGTTTTGGCATAAAAAAAATTGAATGTATCATGCGGGGCAGGAAGATGGCAGTCCATACAGTCCGCCACAAATCCCTGGGCATTGTTGACATGAGTGGATGTTTTCCAGGTATTGTAAGCATATTTGATTTCGTGGCAGGATGCACAGAATTGGGGTGTAGAGGTCCGCACCATGGTGTAATAACTGAGACTGAACAGGGGAAACGCAACGAATACGCCGAAACCCACCAGGGCGGCAGCAATAATGAATTTTTTCATTTCACTCCCTCATGTCTTGTGACAAGGCTGGGTGAGTGGATCAAATTAATTGTTGGTCATGCGTGTCCGTATCGTGAAATGTACACACAGTGGTATTTTAAGGCTGCTAAAAAACCATACACGAAGTCATGGAGACTGCGTCAAGTTTAAATTAACTGGGCAAGAACCTTGTCCCGGGTTTGCCGGCTTTCTTTTGTGGCGGAGACAAGTTCAATTTGTTCAACGGAAGTTACGCCGAGGCCTAATTCGGCAGCCCTGGCGATTTGCTCGTGATCGAAAATCCTGGTTTGCATGATCGTTTTGTTGCTGCCGAGAAATTTCAATGCGGCGACACCTGCGGCATCCATGGCGACACGATCCGTGCCGGCCAGCAGAAGGTTTCCATGGACATGTTTTCCCGTGGCAGGGCCGCCATCCACAAAAGCATCGATGCCGTCGATCAGGATCAGGTCAGGTTGAAAGGGCTGGTTGATTTCAGCAATCAGTTTGTTCTGATGGGGGGATGTATGAAGTTCGGTCATGTAATCAAACCCATGACGGGTTGTGGGAACGACCCCCACGTGGAGTTTCAGAGACAAGGTGAACACACCGCCAAACTGGTGTGTTTTCAGACAACCGGTGGAAATCAGGCATTCCGCCTCCAGAACAGGTCTGGCCACCCGGAATCCATCCCGCCAGTGCGTATCGGCCGGGTCCATTTTTACCCAGTCTTTTTTGTCCAATGTATCAAAATCCACAACATCGACATCCAAATCCTTAAGAAGCGGTAGGATACCTTTCTGTTCCATGACTTGAGATGTCAGGGGAAAGCTGCGTTCTCCGATTCTGATGGATTTTGCTCCCATGTCCCACACTTTCCTGACAAGGGAAACGAGGGTGTCATTGTGGGTGGACCCCGGAGCGGGATCCGCTGTGTTGAAATTGGGTTTGATGAGCACGTTCTTGTTTGTTACAGGATTGACACCCAAGGCGTCCAGACAGGTACCGATACCGGTTTTCCGATTTTCAGTGGCGAGAAGTGATACATTCGTTTTTTTTACAGCCATGATTTGTCTCCCTGTTCATCCAGTTTTCTGTTTACTGGTCTATATGTATCGCATAAATGGGATAAAAATAACAGACTAAATTATTCCTTTCCTGCGGCAGAATCTGCATCGTCTCGTTATTTTTATTTGCATTGTTTGTGATAAAAACTCTCAAGCTCAATAAACCTATTTACGAATAATGCTATAACAAGTTAGATCTTCTCCAAAAAAGGAGAAAGGAAAAAACCATGACATCAATCGTATCCCATGCACCTCGATTCTCAGCGACTGAAGCGGAGAAGATCGCAAAGGATTTTTCGGGGTTTGCGGCGTATTCAGACAGCTTCCCAGTGAACGGGATCAGAATTTTCATATTCGGACAAAAGAACGGAAAGAATATGTCCTCAAGATCGCCAATAAAACGGAAGAAAAACAGGCCTTGAATTTCAAAACCAGGCCATGGATCCACGTGAATCGTCATAAAGATCTTTTTCCCGGGCGACATGCAGGTATGCCCCGAAATATGCACTACGCGCAAAGGGGATATGATCGACACTATTACCAGCACTGCAGGTGACACCATTATGTACGGATGCTGTCCTATCTTCCGGGAAAGCCATTTTCAAAGGTAAAACCACATGATGCCGCTCTTCTGAAAAGTCTGGGTTTGTTTATCGGGGAGCCTGGATGAGGCCCTCAGCAGCTTTGAGCATCCTGCGGCACACCGGAAATTTCACTGGGATCTCAAACAGGCACCCCAGGTCATCGAAAGTCTTGTTGAGATGGTTTGCGGCAATAAGAAAACCAGACCATGATCCACGAATTCCTGACATCGTTATCTGTCTCACACCCAGCCAAAACTGGACCGGTTGCGGCAGAGTGTTATCCACAACGACGGCAATGACTACAATGTGCTGGTGGTTACCGCGAACTGCATGGCAAAACAGGGTAGACAGTGTCATCGATTACGGTGATATGGTCTATACACACACGGTAAATGAACTGGCCATTGTCTGTGCTTACGCCATGATGGGAAAAAAAGACCCGCTTTCTGCTGCAAAATCGGTTGTGGCCGGATATCACCAGGCATATCCCCTGGAAGATATTGAACTGTCTGTTCTGTTCGATCTTATTCTCATGCGACTGTGCATGAGCGTGTGCCACTCCGCCCATCAATCCCGAATGGCACCGGACAATGCCTACCTGAAGATATCCGAAAAACCAGCCTGGACCCTGCTTGGGCAGCTCAGTGATATTCACCCGCGCCTTGCTGAATACCATTTCCGGGATGCCTGTAATCTATCACCGGTGCCTCACGCGGAAAAAGTCATTGAATGGCTTGAGGGGCAAAAAGACAAGTTTGAACCGCTGGTGGACCCAGCCCCGGGAAACGGGTCATCCATCGTGCTCGATCTGGGTGTCGAAAGCCCGTTGGTCAATAGTATTGCCATGCAAAATGACGTTGCAGAGATGTCCCAGGCTATTTTTGCACAAATGCGTCAAAAAGGTGCCGTCATCGGTATCGGCTGTTACGATGAGCCGAGAGCCATATATATTTCAGACGCCTACAGGCAGCAGCGTGACCAGATGCCTGAAATGCGGACGATTCATATGGGTATTGACCTTCATATGCTTCCGGGATCCAGCATCCGGGCCTTTTATGATGGGAAAGATTCACAGTTTTAACAATAATGCAAGCGCGTACGACTATGGGCCGACCATCATCCTTTCACATGAAACAGGAGACGGGCTTACCTTCTTTACACTTTACGGCCATTTAAGTCTCGCATCTCTGGAAAATCTCAGTGTCGGCCAGGTGATTGCTTGCGGAGAGATCTTTGCTGAAATTGGTGACACCCATGTCAACGGAGGCTGGCCGCCCCATCTTCATTTTCAGATCATCACGGACATGCTGGGTGAAGCAGGAAATTACAAGGGTGTGGCTCCTCCAAGCCAGAGGCGGGTGTGGAAGGCGCTTTCACCGGATCCCAACCTGATATTAGGCATACCCGACAGCCTGTTCCCTGCACGGGGAAGGAGTCTGGAAGAAATCCTGGATTTTCGGAATGAACACATCGGTAAAAACTACAGCATTTCTTATAACGAGCCGCTGAAAATCGTCAGGGGCAGGGGCCAATACCTCATCGACCAGAACGGCCAGGCCTATCTTGACGGTGTCAATAATGTCACCCATGTGGGGCATTGCCATCCCGAGGTGGTTGCAGCCGGACAACGTCAGATGGGGATACTCAACACCAATACCCGGTATCTGCATGACCATATGATCACATATTCCCAAAAACTGTTGTCCAAATTTCCAGAGCCCTTGCGTGTCTGTTTTTTTGTGTGCACAGGGAGTGAAGCCAATGAACTGGCATTTCGATTGGCACGCACCTATACAGGACAAAGGGATATCATTACCGTGGAGGGCGCCTATCACGGCAATACCAATCTGCTTGTGGATATCAGTCCATACAAGCACGATGGTCCCGGGGGCAGTGGAGCCCCCTCCTGGGTGCAGACGGTGATGATGCCGGACGGATATCGAGGGCCCTTCAAGGGCCAGGGTAGCGGTACGGGCTCGGCATACGCAGACGATGTTAAAAAGGCCATTGACCGTGTGACATCCCAGGGTAAGGGCATTGCAGCCTTTATCTGTGAGAGCGTTCTAGGATGCGGCGGCCAGGTTGTACTCCCGGACAACTATCTTAAAGCGGCTTTCCAACATGTCAGGAATGCCGGAGGCGTCTGCATCGCCGATGAAGTTCAGGTCGGTTTTGGACGCGTGGGAAGCCATTTCTGGGCGTTTGAAACCCAGGACGTGGTGCCGGATATCGTCACACTGGGAAAACCCATCGGTAACGGACATCCCATGGCGGTGGTGGTTACGACCCCGGAGATTGCAGGGGCGTTTCATAACGGTATGGAGTATTTCAATACCTTTGGTGGGAACCCTGTTTCATGTGCCATCGGCATAGCTGTACTGGATGTCATTGAAAAAGAACACCTGCAGGAAAATGCACGGATTGTTGGGCGTCGCTTGCTGGAAGGTTTTGAGAAATTAAAGGAGAACTTCCCGCTCATCGGTGATGTTCGCGGTCAGGGGCTTTTTGTCGGTGTGGAACTGGTTAAAAACCGCGAAACCCTGGAACCCGCTGCGGAAGAGGCGACCTATATTATCAACCGTTTGCGGGAGCACGGTATTTTGATCAGTACGGATGGTCCCCTGCACAATGTTCTGAAACTGAAACCGCCCATGGTATTTTCAGCGCAGAATGCCGATGATGTTGTGGAGGTGCTGGGGAAGATATTGGCTGAAGACTGTCTGCAGATAGGGGCCTAATCCCCATCTGTCCGCATCCAATCTTATCATATAAACATAATAACCCGGTGTTCAAAAACCAATGAACATCGAACATCGAACGTCCAACATCGAATTATGAACGAAAAAGCGAGCGCATTCCCCGTAGGTTCTGCCGTTCGGCAGTGCTTCGCATGCTGCGGGGTTAGCGAGCGAATCTAAATTAGACAGAATTCCTTACGGTCGAAGATCTCGTAGCTTGCTGCGAGGTTCTTCAATATAAAATATGAAGAATCGGACACAGGTTTATGGTGAACCAAAAATACCCGCCACTCTCATCACAAAGCAGCTTGCATAGACATTCCAGGTGATATCATCATCTTCATCATCTTCATCAGACGGATCGGTATTGATGCCGATAAACACAGAGTTGCCTGCCGGATTCGCCACCTCAAGTGTTGTGGGGTGGTGGGTTCGACCCTGGTCCGTACCGGAGAGCGTCAGTAAATCATCGTCAATATCGTAGAGGTAACGGACTGTCTTACCGACATCTTCAACATGGGACCCATCCTGGATAAAAAGATCCAATTGCCCTGGGGTCGCGTCGGGTTCAATGGTGTATGTACCTTGAATCCAGGATGCTTCATCCTCGATAAAAAAATCATCCTCAGGTCCAAAAAAGAAATAAATAGTGTTGCCGGCCTGATTTTTCTCCAGCCAGTGCCCGACAATTTCCGCAGCATGAGATAACGGCCCAGACAACAGAACAATGGCTATCGTCCATACTATCAGAAACGGCATCATTGTGATTTTAAAGCGTTTCACTTGAACCCTATTTTGCTTATTTCTGATCTAAATTCGACATTGGATATTCCAGCTCCCTTTGAGGGGGCTACCTGAGCCCACCCGCTCTGCGGGTGGGCTCAGTCGTCCTGGCCGATTCGATGGATCTTTATCACATTGGTCGAGCCCTTTTTGAATCCAAGCCCGATAACAATCACGATGAGGTCATTGGTTTTTGTTAACTTCTTATGGGTCAGAATGCGCACGCTGGCTTCAATAAGTTGTTTGGCATCCTTGATATTGGGCAGATAGAGTGGTGTGATACCCCAGACAAGGGTCAGTCGATTGCAGGTCGACATACTGGGTGAAAAAGCAAAAACAGGTGCGGACGGGCGATTTTTGGAAATCAGCCTGGCTGTGTTGCCTGAAACGGAAAAGGCCAGAATGCCTTTCGCGTTGAGTTCGTGTAGAATTTTCACCGCAGACCGTGAAACGGCATGCGCTACCGGGTCATCCGGGATACACTTATGCTTAAGATTGTATTTCATGAATGCCGAAGTCTCGGTATCTGGCAGCAATTCTTGCCATCATACCGACTGTTTCCACAGGATACTTTCCTGTGGCGGTTTCACCGGAAAGCATGACCGCATCCGTGCCGTCATAAATGGCATTGGCTACATCGGAAGCTTCAGCCCTGGTGGGAATCGGGTTGACGGACATGGTTTCCAGCATTTGTGTCGCCGTAATAACCGGTTTATTGGCCAGGATGGCAGCCTTGATGATTGTTTTTTGAATCGTCGGTACTTTTTCGGGTTTCATCTCGACGCCAAGGTCGCCCCTGGCAACCATGATGCCATCGGCTACCTGCAGTATGGCGTTCAGGTTTTCGACAGCTTCGGGTTTTTCGATTTTAGCGATAACCGGTGTGTCCTGTCCTTGTTTTTGGATGTGTTTCTTGAGCTGTAGCACGTCATCGGCACTTCGGACAAAAGAAAGGGCGAAGTAATCGACGCCCATCTTGATACCGAAATTCAAGTCTCTGATGTCTTTTGCCGTCAGAGAGGACGCGCTGACCGAGACCCCGGGCAGGTTGATACCCTTGTTTTCTTTCAGCCAGCCACCGTTGACAATTCTGCAGGTAATGACGTCCTTCCTTTTATGCATAACGACAAGCTCAATCAGACCATCATCTAAAAGAATGGTATCACCCTTCTTTCGTATCGCTGGTCAGATCTTGGTAGGTAGCCGATATTTTATCGGCCGTACCGCTGATATCCTGAGTCGTTATTCGAATCGTTTTGCCGGTTTCCAAAAAGACCGGTTCACCGTCTTTCAGCTTACCGGTTCTGATTTTGGGGCCCTGCAGATCGAGAAGAATGCCGACATGCCGGTTCATTGTACGCGAAAGCGAACGAATCAGTTTGATGGACTCCGCATGGGTTTCATAATTCCCATGCGAAAAATTGAGACGGGCGACATTCATACCGGCCTCAATCATTTTTTGAATTACCGCCTTGGTTCTGGATGCAGGGCCCAGCGTGGCGACGATTTTTGTTTTATTGGTCATATTATTAAAAGCAAGGGTTCAAGGAGTTCAAGGATCCGAGGGTCAAATGTATGTTCTCCAGACTTCCGTTTATCGTCTTATCGATGGCAGTTATTGGCTCTCCGCCGTTTATGCCTTAGAGCTTAAATGCTTACCCCTCGAATCCTTGGACCCTCGAATCCTCGAATCCTTTCCTTATTTTCTCAGTACCTTCTTATCGATTTTGCCAACCGCTGTCAGGGGTATTTCATCCATGAATTCGATCATCTTGGGAACTTCATAGGGTGAACATTTATCCTTGGCAAATGCGATGATATCTTCTTTCAAAGCGTCCTCGCCTCTATCCTTTATGGCTTCAGGTGTCAACTGAATATAGGCTTTCACTATTTCTGAACCGGGGCGATCGGGGTTTTCGACACCAATCAGGGCCAGTACGGAAATGGCAGGGTGCTGGGCCAATATATCTTCCACTTTACTGGAGAAGACTTTGAATCCCCCCACGATAATCATGTCCTTTGTTCTGTCAACAATCTTGATGTAGCCTTCCTGGTCCATAATACCCACATCACCGGTGTGCATGTATCCATCGCCATCGATGGCCTGAGCAGTGGCTTCGGGTTTGTTGAAATATCCCTTCATAACCAGGGGACCCTTGACACAAACCTCCCCCGGTTCGCCCAGGGGAACATTTTCTCCTGAAGCCGGGTCCACGAGTTTGACGTGCGTATTCAAAAACGGCATGCCCACCGTTCCAAGCTTCTTTTTTCCCCTGGAGGGGTTCATGGTAGACACAGGCGATGTCTCCGTCATACCGTAAAGTTCCAGCAACTTTCCTTTCCCGATAATATTTTCCAGAACAATTTGAGACTCCTTGGGAAAGGGGGCTGCAGCGGAAATACATGTTCCGAGATTGGTATGGTCCATCTCCTTGAATTTTGGGTTTTCGATCAGCATCTGATAAAGGGAGGGAACATTGGCCATATTGGTCGGGTGATATTTAAGCATTTCCTTGCAAATATGGTCAGTGTCACGAGGATTAGGGATCAGGACCTGCGTCCAACCCATATAGATGGCGCTCTCGCATACGGTCAGACCGGCAATATGGAAAAAAGGGAATCCCGACAGCAGAACACCTTCATTTCGATCCCAGCCCAGCCAGACGGCGATGCTCATAATGTTGTGACATCCATTTCTATGGGTTAGCATGGCACCTTTGGGATCACCGGTTGTGCCTCCCGTATATTGAATCCATCCCAGATCATCCGGTGTTAAATCAACGGAAACCGCCTTGGTTCCATATCCGGCAAATACATCTTTGTGGTAGTCCAGAACGGTGATTCCGGGCAACGGTGTGACTTTTCCGCTGGGAATTTTTTTAAGAAGTTTTCCCATGAACTGCTTTATTTTGGGAAGGAAACTGGCAACACTCGTTGCGATCACCAGTTTCAACTGAGGTATGTCGGATGCAATTTTTACCAGGTGACCGGCAAAAATCGCATCGAGGGTGACCAGGGCAACCTTTTTACCTGTGCTTCCCAGGTCATTGAGCTGGTATTTGATCTGCTCTGCGGAGAGAAGTGGTGAAACACCCGATACGATACAACCCGCCCGCAAGGTTCCGATAACACTGATAACGTACTGGGGAATATTGGGCAGGTTGATCCCCACCACATCCCCTTTCTTGAAACCATTTTCGATAAGCATATTGGCAAACTGATTTGCATAACCATTCAATTCGCCGAAAGTTACGTCGATGCCTAAAAAACCCAGGGCTGTTTTATCCGGGACTTCTTGAAACGCTTTTTCGATAATCGTGACAAACGTTGTTTCAAAAAGGTTGGAATCTAAGTCATCAACGCCTTCATCCCAGTTTTTTTTCCAGAATCTATCTTCATACATGGTAACCGCCCTCCCTGTTCAATAGGTTAATTGAAACACTCGCCTTAGCTTGCAGATAACCTGGCAGATGTCAAGTTGGAATGCAGACCCGACGACATATCCCTACCCCAAAAGACTGTACGATGTTGTATGTATCCTTCTAACTTGACTTGGTTTTTGAGATTAGGGTACAGTACGTCATCATAACGTAAAAAGAGTTAACGCCAATGGGTGAAATGAAAAACGAGTAGATACCCGGGTCCAAAGGGACCGGCACTGATTCAACCCTATAAGGGATTAATATTATGCACATTCAGCGTGTGATAAATTTTAAATCCGAATATCGAAATACGAAACAAATCCAAATATCAAATGCTCAAATGATTGAAGAACCTCGCAGCATGCGAAGCACTGCCGAACGGCAGAACCTGCGAGGAATGCGCTCGCTTTTTCGGTTCAAACATAGCGCTTGAACTTGTATCTCCAAGGCCTTGTTTTGATCATTCGGTATTGTTTAGGATTTCGAATTTCGTGCTTCGGATTTGAGTAACTACCGCCATCGGCATAGCCACATATCTCTGACCTGGCCCAAAGGATCAGGTTTTTAATGACGGAATAAAAAAATAGAGGATGACTATGAAAATCAACAAGATTGACCACATCTGTATTGCTGTCAGGAACTTGGAAGCGGCCAGGAAAACATGGGAGCCGGTATTGGGCAAGGAAAAACCGGATGATGCCTACGTAGATGAGCCTGAGAAAATACGTGTCGCCCGTTATTGGCTTGGTAATGTCGGGTTTGAACTGATGGAGTCAACATCCCCCGATGGAGAGGTGGCCAAGTTTATTGAAAAAAGAGGGGAAGGCATTATGCTGATCAGCCTGAATGTCGATAATACCCGTGAGGCCATTGACGAACTTGAACCCAAGTCATATCCATTTATTGGTGGCGCCCGTTCCTTTCGTGATTGTGAATTTGCCTTTATCCACCCGGATAAAATGAACGGGGTGTTGCTTGAACTGATCGATGATAAATGGAAATGATCAAATCAATGAACATAGCCTTCTGGGTGCAACGATGGCGGGAGTTGCATCCTGAAAAACCGGCAATCATTTTTAATAACCATGTCATTACCTACCGCGAACTGCATACCCGATCCAACCGAACCGCTTCCTGGCTGCAGTCTCTGGGGATAGAAAAGGGAGACAGGGTTGCCGTAATGCTGATGAACTCGCTGGAGTTCATTGAGGTGTTTCTGGCGTGCGCCAGACTGGGTGCGATTTTTGTTCCCATCAATTACCGTATCACTGGTGGAGAACTGAACCATCCCATCGCCAATGCCAGACCCAGGGTGTTTATTTTTGATCAATCATATATGGATATGATTGTAAGCATTGGGTTGGAAAACCAGCTTCCGCCCATGCTCCTGGCTGTTGTGGGAGATGTTTCACCCTCAGGAAATATCCGCTATTACAATCAGGAAACCGCCGAACTTGACGGTAAGCAGCCTTTTGTTTCAAAGTCTCTGGGACCCTCTGACCCGGAGGAACCCCAGGTGATCATGTACACATCCGGGACAACCGGTGCACCCAAGGGCGCCGTGCTTTCCCACCGGAAAACCTTTTTTAACTGTCTGAATGCCGAAATATTTTTCAAGCTCAATTTTGATGATATCATGTTGATCGTGCTGCCCCTTTTTCACTCCGGTGGCCTTTTTATCCAGGCAGCACCGAGTATCTACAAAGGTGCAACCATACTGCTTCACTCAAAATTTGATCCGGTTTCAGTCTACAGGGACATCGAAAAATATCGTGTAAGCAAATTTCTGGGCGTGCCCACGGTGTTTCGATCACTTCTCAATGTTCCGCCTGAGCAACGCAGGGATGTGTCGTCGTTAAAAACAATTGCCGGTGGTGGTGAAAAAACATCCAAAGAGTTGTTTCAGGATTGCAAGGCTGGTGGATTTGGATTCCGCCAAATCATGGGTCAAACGGAAACATCCATTCTTTTGTGGGCCTCGGAAGACGTTTCCTTGAATAGACCCGGAACGGTTGGAAGACCCGTGTTCCATGCCGAGGTCAGCATCCTGGACAGAAGCGGCCGTCGGGTAAAACCGGGGGAGATTGGTGAAATTGTCGTTCGAGGATCCATTATGATGAAGGAATACTGGCAGGATCCTGAGCAGACCGATGCAACCATCAAGAATGGATATCTTCACACCGGAGACCTGGCATATGTGGATCAAGACGGCTATTACTACCTGGTGGACAGAGTCGACGACATGTACATTTCCGGAGGTGAAAATGTATATCCTGCCGAGGTTGAGGCGGTAATACGGGAAATGGAGGGTATCGATGACATTGCCGTTGTGGGCGTGCCGGATGACACCTGGGGATCCACGGGTCACGCCTTTGTTATACCGCAAAAAGGATCTAGCTTTGAATTGGCGGACGTAGAGCGCCACTGTCAAGATCGACTGGCCCGCTACAAAATCCCAAAGCAGTTAACTTTCGTAAAAGACCTGCCCCGGACCGCTCTTGGGAAAGTGAGAAAAACAGAACTTCGCAGATAGCCTGGCATGCGCTGATGTAAGGATTCCTAAGCGCCTCAAACAAGTCGCAAATCGACCATTCGGATCACGCATTTCGCTCATAACTCTGTATAGGAATCTTATAGGTTTAATCAGTCCGAATCAGTTGAGTTAAATGTATATCGTTATGATGCCCTGGCCACGATTCCTGAGGAAAGACCTTTTTCAAAAACCTGCAAATTTTTATTCTTGAATTGTTCCGGGCTGTTGCTCTCGATGGTTTCTCGGAAATCATCCGCCGCAAAGGGTCCCTCCTGAAATGCGGCAAAAAAACCAATCATGGCCAGATTTGAGGAAACAGGCGCACCAAGGTCCAGGGCAATTTTGCCGGCCGGCAGGGTGTTATATTGTATCGCCATTTTATCAAGATAGCGTTTGACGCTATCCCTTGGAAAATCTCCTAGAGCCGTGTCGCTGTAAAGGTGCCCGTTTTTAGCAAGAAAGGGGAGATTGCGATAAGCTTCATTTTCTTCGAGAGACAGCAGGAACTGTGCTGATCCTGGTTTGACGAGACTACTACTGACGTCGCCTAATCTGAGATGGGAAATGACCGAGCCGCCTCGCTGTGCCATGCCATGTGTTTCCGCTCCCATGATACTGTAACCTTTACGCAATGCAGTTTTGGCGATGATTTTGGTCATAAACAGGATGCCCTGGCCGCCCAGGCCGCTGAGTACGAAATTTATGGTAGGCATTTACTTCCTCCTGTAAAAATAGCTATAAGCTTATAAGCGATAAGCGGATAACGGTTCATTGCTAATGGCTTAAGCTGCTCTTAATTTCCTCAAATCCTCTATCCCATGGACCTTTCTTTCGATAGTCTTTTTGCCACTTAACTGTTGTAAATTGTATAGAATTTGTGGCAAAAAAAAATAAAAGCAATCACGAAAAACACGAAATTGATTATGGTCTTTTTCGTGGTTTCGACTTTTCGTGTTTTCGTGATAAAATATTTTTTATCTATTCCAATATATTCATTTTAGGGGTTTAGCCTGCAGGCTGTTAGGTGCCAGAAGCTGACAGCTTTTAGCCACCCTCGAACCCTCCAACCCTTTTTTTACTCCGCCACAATCGCCCCTTTGGGGCACACATCCACGCAGACGGCACATCCGATGCACAAAGCCGGGTTGATGGCTGTTTTATCTTTATGGACGTCATGATAAAGGGCCGGGCACTCGAAACGCTCTATGCAGTGGTTGCACGCAATACAATCGTCACTAATGCTTATCTCTTTTCTGATTTGGATTGCCAGATCCCTGTAGGCGATGATGCATGGATGGCGGGTAATAACTACCGCAATACCGCCGTCCGGATCCTTTACATAGGCAAACGCTTTTTTGAGCGTCTTGCGCAGGTCCTTCAGCCCATAGGGATCGACAACTTCTATGAAGTCGATGCCGCATCCTGATATGAGTCTTTCAAGCGGTATCTGTTTGCCTTTGCTGCCGTCGGCCCGTATCCCAAGTGATGGGGTCGGTTGCATACCCGTCATGGCGGTTGTCATATTGTCCAGGATTACCAGGACAAACCGGGCATCATTGTAAACGGCGTTCAGCAGGCCGGCAGGTCCTGAATGGTAGAAGGTAGAGTCGCCGATGGTAGCGACAATCGGTTGTTGCTTACCATCCTGTGCATAGGCATGGTAAAAGCCTGAGGCCATGGTGATGGAAGCTCCCATGTCCAGAACCGTGTCCACACTTCCCAGATTAAGCCCTAATGTATAGCATCCAATATCGGAAGTAAAAATTGCCTTGGGACGAGACTTGCGGATGCTGTAAAACACGGCCCGGTGCATACACCCGGGGCAGAGGGTTGGTTTCCGTATGGGCAGTTCAAGACTGTTTACAAGCTCCTGGACATTATTCCGGGACTCGATGTTTAGAGACGGCAGATCAAGTTCCGTAAGCGCTTTTTCCAAAATATCCTCAATTGTCTGTGGTACGAGTTCACCTTCAGACGGGACATGACCGGAAAACCTCCCTAAAACTTTTTCACGATTCCTCAGGCAATATTCAATCAGCGTATCGGTTTCTTCAATCACCAGGACCTTGTCACACGCCTGTAAAAACGTCATGGCAAGGCTGTCGGGAAAGGGGTAGGGGGCTCCGATTTTCAGTAAAGGAATATCGTTGCGCCCATGGTCATCCAGGATGTCTTTAACAACGGAACTTGGAACACCACCGGCGATAATACCCAGAGGAACATGTGTGCCTGGTTTCAGGTTATGCGTGTTGTAGGGATGCAGTTTGTTGAATTCTTCGGCAATGTCTTTCAGCTTGTCGTTGAGTTCCTTATGAAGCAGGAATCGAAATTTTGGTGTGGCTGCCCAGCGACGGGGATCCTTCTGAAAGTCAGCCGGACGATGGTTGGTCTGAAGGCTGTCCCAGGTCAGGTTTTGCCTGGCGTGACATACCCGAATGGCCGGTCTCAGGATGACCGGTATCCTGTATTTTTCGGAAAGTTCGAAGGCTGATTTGACCATCTCCCGAGCCTCCTGAGGATTGGAAGGGTCCAGTACCGGGACCTTTGCCAGGCGCGCCATCAGGCGTGTATCCTGTTCCGTCTGGGATGAATGCGGGCCGGGGTCGTCACAGGAGATAATGACCAGTCCTCCCACGGTTCCAAGATAGGCCGCACTCATCAGCGAATCTGCTGCAACGTTCAGACCTACCTGTTTCATGATACATGCAGATCGTTTACCGCTGATTGCGGCAGCGTACGCATTGTCAAGGGCCACTTTTTCATTGGTAGACCACTCAACGTAGGTATTGAGTTTTTCAGCTTTTATCAGACGAACCGCTTCGGGCAGTATCTCTGAACTGGGCGTTCCCGGATATGATGTGAGTACCTGGCATCCTGCTTCCAGCAACCCTAACGCAATGGCTCCGTTACCGAGAAAAAAATCTTCTTTCATTATACCTCCTGAATCTTGAGTTTCACATTAGAACAACTGGTCACTGAAGGCAGATCTAGAGTATTGTTTACGGGTCTGGTTGTCCGTAATGATAGAATCGACAATCGTCGCCGGGCTTCAATAAATTCGCGCAGCGAATTTATTTGAATCCGGTTTTCGTTTTTGCAGGAACGCGGATATGCCTTCTTTGGCGGCATCGGAGCAGGCGATGTCGCCGAAGCCCCCATACCCTATCTCCAGCGCTGTTTCGAGATCGTCGGCAGCCGATGCTTTTCGGATGGTATCGGCAGTAATGGAAACGGCTTCTTTACTCAAGGGCTGTTTTCCGGCAGCAGGCGCCTCTGGAATCGATATTTCGGGAATGTCAACGGCGGCGTCGCTGATTCTCGGTATATTGCCTTGAAGTCGGTGAACCTCTTCAATGGCGGTATCTATCAGATCTGCCGGATCGCTGACGAGACGATTGATGATCCCCATCTCAGCGGCTGTTGTCGCCGGGACCGGCTTTCCGAACAGAATCATTTCATGAAAGAGCGCTGCCCCCTGGGGCCACTTGCGGTAAGGCACCACACAACCACCAATACCGGGCAGAATACCCAGCGTGATTTCCGGAAATTGCAGAACTGCTTTTTCAACTGAAACAATACCATGGCATCGAATGGCAACCTCCAGCCCACCCCCCATGGCCAGGCCATTAAGGGCTGCGACCACGGGCTTGTCCATTTGATCCATGTAGCGCTGAACCTTAGCGCAATCCCTGGCATACTGTATGGATGCATCCTTATTTCCCAGCATGGTCGGAAACTTGCCGATGTCAGCACCCGCTGAGAAAGCGTTGCTACCGAATCCTGTAATGACGAACCCTTTTACCGCAGGGTCCTTTTCGCTGGATGCCAGCACCTGGCATATTTCTTCGGTAACATCGTCATTGAGTGCATTCATGGCCTGGGGACGACGGATGGTGATAATCCTCACACCGTCCATATCGTCCGTCAGAATATGTCGATGAAACGATTGATAGGTCTCAAATGGCTGGGCTGCCACAGGAAATCCGGGGCGGTCTTCTTGAAAGCGTGTCATAATGCGATGCACTTCGGACTTGCCCAGCCGTTTCATAATATCAAGGGGCCCTTCTTTAAATCCCAGGGCAATCTGGCAACCAAAATTGAGATCTGCTATGGTGCCGATACCCCTGTCGATAATGTCAAACGACTGAGAAAAGAGAATGCCAAGCAGTCGATCTCGAATGGCGGCGTGAAGATTCTCAGGGATCTCGGGCCCGCTACCGGGGCGATGGGTTGCCCAGCGATCGACCGAATGAAGTATCGGCGCTGGTTTGTAATGTTCACCTTCCTCCATTTGCAGGGTATTTGTCTCAATAATAATGGGATTGCCGTTGGCCATATTCAGAACGAAAAAGGGGCCGGCATAAACAAATTCTTCGGCCACCTTGTCAATTTGGCTGGCTGTCGCCTGGCTCAGGAGGAATGCGGATTCATTGCACCAGTTGTCGAAAATACGATCCAGGACAAAACAGATGGCATTGTCCGTCACGATGGGCGCCTTGCCGGTTTTTGCCAGAAACCAGAAAAGATAATCAATGGTTTTCTGAGCGGCGCCGGGCCATGAGATAACTTCCACGGGAAGACTCCGCCATGCAGGCGCAAAAAAATGGGTGACCGAGGTTCGTTCCGGGTGTTTCATTTTCATGAATAAACGGTCGGCCGGGATGGAGCTGGTGTTGGATGTAATGATGGTGTCTTGACTGACAATATTTTCAACTTGAGCAAAGATTTTCTGCTTCAAAGGTATGTTTTCCGTTGCAGCTTCGATGACCAGATCACAATTTTTCAATTGATGGTAATCCGTGGTGTAGTGAATATTCTTAAGAACAGTTTCTGCCTGTTCCGGTCTCATTTTTCTTCGCTCCACAGCTTTTGCCGCATAAGCAGCCAATCGTTTTTCTGCCGCCTTGAGGGGTTTGTCGTCAATATCCACAAGGGTCAGTGTCATGCCCGGCAGGGCACTTTTTAGATAGTAGCCAATATCAGGGCCAATGGTGCCGGCCCCAATAACGGCAGCGGCGGTGGGCAATCCACGATCCGGTTTGATCAAGAGAGGGTTGTAGGCGGTGGGGTACAGTTCGGTACTTGATTTCATGGAGATTTCCTTCTTTATTTATGTTAAAAAATAGGGTACGTATCATTATTCTCTTGACTAAAACCTGTATACTGTATACATATTTGAAGTCAAGTTAAAAAATGAATCTTTTTCAGCGTGTTACACCAAATCTTACCCTGTAGCGCAATCCATCAAACCATTTAAATACCTATCAGGAAGGAGGAGACAATGGAAACTAAAAAAATACTGTTATCAGAAGATGAGATGCCGCGGCAGTGGTACAATATCCTTGCGGATATCAAAATGAACCCCCCTTTGGGACCGGATGGTCCCATAACACCGGATATGCTTGCCCCGGTATTTCCCATGAACCTCATCGAGCAGGAGGTCAGTACGGAACGCTGGATCGATATTCCTGAAGAAGTTTTAAGGGTCCTGAGAATCTGGCGTCCATCCCCCTTGGTCCGGGCCTATGAATTGGAAAAAGCCCTCGGTACACCGGCACGCATCTACTATAAATATGAAGGTGTCAGTCCCCCGGGCAGTCACAAGCCAAATACAGCCGTTGCGCAGGCTTATTATAACAAGGCCTTCGGCATCAAACGTTTGACCACCGAAACCGGCGCCGGCCAGTGGGGAAGTGCCCTGGCATTTGCCTGTTCCCAGTTCGGGCTCGAGTGCAAGGTCTTCATGGTCCGGATCAGTTTCGATCAAAAACCATATCGCAAGGCAATGATGTCCACCTGGGGTGCCCAATGTATTGCCAGCCCCAGCACGGAAACGCAAGCCGGAAGAGGCGTTCTCGAGATGGACCCGGATACGCCAGGCAGCCTGGGAATCGCCATCAGTGAAGCCGTCGAGGCGGCCGTCACGGATCAAACCGGTGAGACACGCTATGCATTGGGAAGTGTCTTGAACCATGTGATGCTTCACCAGACCATCATCGGGCTCGAGGCCAAGAAACAATTGGAAAAAGTCGGAGAATATCCGGATATTGTCATAGGCTGCGCAGGCGGCGGGAGCAATTTCGCCGGTCTTGCATTTCCATTCGCCCATGACAAAATCAACGGCAAGGAGATCGCCATATACCCGGTTGAACCCGAAGCATGCCCCACTTTGACCAGGGCCCCCTTTGCCTATGATCATGGCGATTTCGCAAAAATGACCCCTCTGCTTCCCATGCACAGCCTGGGGCATACCTTTGTGCCCCCACCGCTTCATGCGGGCGGGTTGAGGTATCACGGTATGGCGCCGACTGTCAGCCAGCTGGTTTCCGAGGGTATCATGGAAGCCAAGGCTGTGGGCCAGCTCGCCACCTACAAGGCCGGAATGCTTCTGGCGCGTACGGAAGGCGTCATCCCGGCACCCGAAACCAACCATGCCCTGGCATGTGTGATAGATGAAGCCAAGAAGGCCAAAGAAGAGGGCAAGGAGAAGGTTATCCTTTTCAATTTCAGCGGACATGGCTTGATCGATCTTGGTGCTTATGAAAAGTATCTGTCAGGGCAATTGGAGGATATCGTCCTCGACGAAGATGCCATCGCGGAATCTCAAAAAGTGCTGGCGGAATATCCAAAGCCGGAACTGTTGAAAAGCCGCTAACAGAGTTGGACTTGTTGCATCGTATTAAAAGAAAACGCTCGTCGTATAAAATGCGGGGAGCGTTTTTTATTTTATCTGCAGCCGGGTTGGTGCGTTTTACAAACAACACCTATAGCATTTGTTAAAATAACGTTCCGGTTACCCCCTGGAGCTGTGGGACGTATTCGGAACATATTTATGACAACCCCTATAATAAGATTTATTCCGGAGGAATAAAAATGAAAGTTCTGGTGAGTGATCAGTTGGGTGAAATCGGAATCAGTATGTTCCAGGAAGAAGAGGGTATAACAGTAGATGTGAAGACGGGTTTGCCGCCGGAGGAGCTCAAAAAAATCATCGGTGAATACCATGCACTGGTTATACGAAGTGCCACCAAGGTTACTGCTGATTTATTGACTGAGGCCAAAAAACTCAAAGTTGTTGGCAGAGCCGGTATCGGTTTGGACAATGTGGATATTCCCGCCGCCACCAAACACGGCATCATCGTCATGAACACACCCACGGGAAATGTGATCACAACGGCAGAGCATGCCATTTCCATGATGATGGCCTTGACAAGAAATATTCCCAGAGGGACCAGTTCGTTAAAGGCGGGAAGATGGGACAAAAAACTACTGCAGGGCAGGGAGGTTTTTAACAAGGTCCTGGGTGTGGTGGGGTATGGAAAAATCGGCTCCATTGTCGCAGACAGGGCGCGGGGCCTTAGAATGCAGGTCATCGTCTATGACCCCTTTGTTTCACCGGAACAGATTCAGAAAGACGGTTTTGAAAGTGTCTCGTTGGAGGATCTCTATCGAAGGGCCGATTACATCACCATTCATGTCCCCAAAATTAAAGAGACCACAGGCTTACTCAATAAAAAAGCCTTTGATCAAATGAAAGACGGGGTCATGATTATCAACTGTGCCAGGGGTGGCATTGTCAACGAACTCGATCTCAATGATGCCATTGCTTCGGGTAAAGTTGCCGGTGCAGCACTGGATGTCTTTGAAACCGAACCCCCAGGAACCTGTACACTGGTTGAGAATGAAAATGTTATCTGCACACCCCATTTGGGTGCTTCGACAAAGGAGGCCCAGACAAATGTGGCGGTGGCGGTGGCCAGACAGATTATTGATTATCTGAAAACAGGAACCATTACCAATGCTGTCAATGCACCATCGGTTGCAGGGGAACTTTTAAAAAAGATAGGACCCTATCTGAATCTTGGCGATCGTATCGGGTGTCTGGTACCACAGTTATGCAAAGGTGCTGTAAAAGAAGTGGGAATCGAATACGCCGGTGATTTTCAGGGGATGACGCTTACGCCGATTACCACCAGTGTTTTAAAAGGCCTGCTGACTCCCATGGTCAAAGATGATGTCAATTACGTGAATGCAAACGTACTTGCCCAGGAAAGAGGCATCAGGATATCTGAAACCACGACATCTGATCCGGATGAGTATATCAATCTGATAACGGTTCGTGTGGTGACCACCAACGGCACCTGCGACATATCCGGTACGATATTCGGCAAGAAACGGGCTGCCATCGTCAAAATCGACGACTTCCATCTCACCATGGAACCCAGAGGCCATTTTGCCTATATCCGCAATAAAAATCAACCCGGTGCATTCGGCAGCATAACGGTATTGCTTGGAGAGAGGGGAATCAACATCAGCCGCATGAATGTGGGAAAAAGCGCTGAAGGGAGTACCAATATTGTGTTTCTGGCCACCGACACCTCGATTCCCGAAAATGTCCTGAAAGAAATAGAGGCCTTGCCGCTGGTGGAGAGCATCAAGCTGGTCGAACTCTAATTATCGCACTACCATGTCCATGGTTCATGTTTCTTGGATGCAAAGGGAACCCTATTCAGACATATAAAGCCATCTATCCAGGTGTATAAACACCTTGGCATGCGAGGACTCTAATTGCAGGGAACATGATCAGTTATTGACAACCCCTACTATAGGGATCAACCGCAGGTGTGCTTCCGTATCGAAGAACAGGTTTACGCGTTTCAGGTACTGATCCGGTTGACGTGTTTTGGTGATTTTTTTCATGGTCTTTTTGCAGTCTTCAAAGGGGAGTGAAAAATAGCGCCAGAGGCCTTTCATCTTGTTCATCACGTGGGAAGGTCCATCTAAAACACGGTTGTAGGCCTCAAACAGGGCCTCGTGAAACTGTTGCATTCGATAAATTTTATCCGGAATATCGTCGCTACTCCTGGTGATACAACCCGGAAGAAACGGATCGGCTAGGCACCCGCGTCCGATCATCCATGCATACACGCCGTCAAAGCGCTGGGAAAGTCGCCTGAAATTGTCCACTGTTCGGATATCCCCGTTGTAAACCACCGGGTGATGGGTCATGGCCAGGCAAGCTTCAAAAGCATCCAGATCGACAGACCCTTCGTAACGTTGCAGACCGGTTCGGGGATGAATGATAATCTCAGATAGCGGGTATGCGTCGATCACCGGCAACAGCCTGAAAATATCGGTGGCGTCTTTCCACCCAAGCCGCATTTTGATGGAAAGTGACCCCTGAAGTCCAGGTATAACCCTGTCCAGAAAAGTTTGAATCCGATCCGTGTACGGCAGCATGCCGGAGCCCCGTTGCTTGTTGGCCACCATGGGATAGGGGCAGCCCAGGTTCCAGTTGACGGTGTTGTACCCAAGATCATAGAGGTAGTTGGCCAGAACGATAAAGTCCCCGGCGGTTTTACTTAGAATCTGAGGGATAACCGGCAGGCGGGTATTGTTTTCCGGAAGGAGGTCTTTAACGTATTTTCTCTTGATGCGGTGGCCTTGTTTGGTGGTGATGAAAGGCGCCACGGCCAGGTCGAACCCGCCGAAGTGCTCGGCGAACACACTCCTGAATAGATGATCGGTAAAGCCCTTCATGGGGGCCATGTATAATCTGATTTGTGACATTATACTAGGTTGACATATAGATATAACAACTTAACTATTTGAAATAAATATGAATCTTTTCCAAATTAGTCGGGAGAAAGGGTTAAAGGAGTCCAGGATTCAAGGATTCAAGTGTTTGTTTTCCAGGGGAGATGATCCTTTTTTTATAATTTCCCCAATATCTCCCGGGAAATAATGATCTTTTCGACTTCTTTGGTGCCCTCATAAATTTCTAGCACCTTGGCGGCCCGGTAGAAGCGTTCGATGTCATAATCGTTGAAATATCCGTATCCGCCGTGCAGCTGGAGGGCTTCGTCCACTACCGTCACCGCCACATGACAGGCATACAATTTTGCCATGGCCGTGAGCTTGGTGTCCGCCATGCCGTTGTCCAGGAGCCAGGCGGATTTGTAGACCATGTTTCTAGCGGCTTCAATCTTGGTTGCCATCTCGGCAATCTTGAACTGGGTGGCCTGGAAAGCACCCAGGGGGCGTCCGAACTGTTTTCTGCCTTTCACATGTTTGACGGCCTGGTCAAGCGCGCCTTGCGCCAAACCCACGCCGTGGGCCGCAACATAGGCCCTGGAACGATCAAAAAAATGCATCAGTTGAATAAAGCCGTGGCCTTCCTTACCCAGCAGATTTTCTTTGGGGACCCGGACATTGTTGAAGTAGACAGCGGCCGTGTCGGAACATCTCAGTCCCATCTTGCCGTCCATTTTATCGGCTTTATACCCCTTCCGATCTGTTTCGACAATGATAACGCTGTGCCGGGCGGTCTTTGATTTCTCATCCGGGTTGGTCAGACAAAATACCAGCATAAATGTACCCACCGTGCCATTGCCGATCATGATCTTGCTGCCGTTGATAACATAGTCGTCACCGTCTCTTACGGCGGTTGTTGCAACGGCAGCCGTATCGCTCCCGGCATCCGGTTCGGTAATGGCAAACCCCATAATGGCCTTGCCGGTGAATATGGGGGTGAGAAATGATTTTTTCTGTTCCTCGGTGCCGAACAGGAGCAGTTCTTCCGCGCCGAACGAAACAGAGCAGAGCTGCTGACCGATACCGGGGTCTATTTTCCAGAATTCCTCCAGCACCAATGCATGCTCCAGGAAACCCAGACCCGGTCCGCCGTATGCCTCCGGGATGAACAGGCCGACAAGATCCAGTTTGCGGGCTTTGTCCAGAATTTTTTGTGGAAAGGTTTCATTTAAATCGAATTCACGCGCCACCGGGGCAAATTCACCTACGGCAAATTCTCTGGCTGCCTTCTGGATATCTTTGTGTTCCTTGGAGAGGGTAAAGTCCATAATATTTTCCTTTTAAAAATAAATGTTAAATCCGAATATCGAAATCCGAAACAAATTCAAATATTGAATGCTCAAATGATCAAAACTTAACCCATGGGTTTGAGCCTTCAAGATCTTGTTTTGGTCATTTGAAATTGTGTCATTAGATATTGTTTGGAATTTCGAATTTCGTGTTTCGAATTTAAATCAAACTGTCGTTATCGGAGGAAAGTCGTTAACTCTAAAAATTCAGAAAGAAAATTGAGAGTGATTTTCTTGCTGATATCTTTATAGTGGTATATTCCCATGTCGTCTAAAGGGTGCAGGACGTTTTTTTGTCTTGAGCATTCGCAGGGTTTTAATCAGCTCCGGTCTTGTCTGACTGGGTTCAATGATCGAATCCACCAGCATGTTGGAAGCCGCATGAAAAGGATTTGAGTATTTCTGATCATAGGCTTTGATCATGCGATCCCTGAATTCGTCAGGGTCCTCGGCAGTCTGGATTTCCTTGCGAAAGATCAGGTTCACGGCTGTGGTGGTATCCAGGACAACCAGTTTGGCGATGGGCCAGGCCAGCATCTGGTCCACACCCATACCCACACAGCACATGGCCATGACGGCGCCGCCATATTCCTTTCTCAGCGCCAGGGTAATCTTGGGCACGGTCGCTTCCGCATAGGCGTACAACATTTTGGCACCATGCCGGATGATACCGGCGTATTCCTGTTTGACGCCTGGAAAATATCCGGGCACATCCACGAAATTTATCAGGGGAATGTTGAAAGCGTCGCATAATCGAATGAATCTGGCGGCTTTGTCCGAGCTGTTGACATCCAGACAACCTGCCAGAAAAATGGGCTGATTGCCGACGATGCCCACACTCCGGCCCTCCATTCGCGCAAAACCGATGATGATATTTTTTGCATATTTGGGAAGCAATTCATGGAATGTCCCGTGGTCCACCACGCGGGTAATGACTTTTCGCATATCGTATGCTTTTCTGAAGTCTGCCGGAACGATTTCTTCCAGGGATGCATCCGTACGAAAGGGGTCGTCACTGGATTCGACAACAGGCGGGGATTCTCCGTTGTTGGAGGGCAGATAAGCGAGAAGGTCCCGGATGGACTGAATACAGTCCTTATCCGTTTTGACAACGATATGCGCCTGACCGGTAATTTCGCTGTGGACTTTTGCGCCACCGAGTTCTTCCAGGGTCACATCTTCACCGGTGACGGATTTTATAACGCCCGGGCCGGTAATGGCCATCTGGCTTGTCCCCTCAACCATGATAATAAAATCCGTCAGGGCCGGGGAGTAAACGGATACGCCGGCACAGGGCCCCATCATGGCCGATATCTGAGGGATAATGCCGGAAGCTGCCGTGTTGCGATAAAACATACCGGCCACACCCTTGGATGCAAAGAAGCCCTCATGGATTCTGCCGCCGCCGGAATCGAAAAGACCTACGATGGGCGCTTTGACCTTCAAAGCCTCATCCATGATACGACAGATTTTTTGACCGTGTATGGTTCCGACCGATCCGCCCAGTACCGTAGCATCCTGGGCATAGGCAAAAACGAGCCGTTTATCGATGGATCCATAGCCGATGATCACGCCGTCACCGGGGACCTTTTTTTTCTGCATGCCGAAATCGACAGCCTGGCTCTCGGCAAGCTGGTTCATCTCTACGAACGTATGGGGGTCGAATAAGAGATTCAGACGTTCTCTGGCAGTGAGCTTTCCCTGGACGTGGCGCTTCTCGATAGCGTTAATGCCACCTCCCAGTTCAGCCCTTTCCGTAAGGGCCGCAAGGCGGTTCAGCTCACTTTTATGCGTGGTCTGGTCGGACATGCTGGCCCCCTTTCGCTATTTTTTATTCAGTGTCGAAAACCTGGTTCTTCGGACTAGGTCAGAGACAATTGGCTATGCCGACAATAATGGTTAAAATTCGAAGCACGAATATCGAAATTCGGATTTAAGATTTATTACAGCTGAAATCACAAATCTGATGGTCGCAAAATCAATCGATGACCATAAGGACATCACCACCCTGAACCGCATCCCCTGTGGCGCAGTTGACGGATTTAACCGTACCGGCGGCCGTTGCTACAATCGGCATTTCCATTTTCATGGCCTCGAGAACCAAAACTTCCTGATCTTCAATCACGGTATCTCCAGGACTGACTTTTACTTCACAGATTTTTCCGGGCATGGGTGCTTTAACATCAGCCATTAATAGAACCTCCTTGAGTCTGAGATGATAAATTTGCCTGAAATCGTATACTGTATACTTAATTCCAAAGTCAATACCCGTTCCATGTACCACCCCAAACAATTCTTGACAACAGTTTCTTGTATACAGTATACAAAACAAGTTGAGCTGTGAACGCCCCACCAATGACATGCAACCTCGAATTTCATTACACCCTAGTCCCATATCAAGGAGAGACATATGGACTTTTTAAAAACCATTACGGTGTTATCCTTGGAACAAGCAACAGTGGTTCCCTATCTCACGTATCGACTCGCTCAGGATGGGATGAAAATTATTCGCCTGGAGCATCCCGTTTATGGAGACCCCAACAGGATGATAGGGGAAAATGTGCTGGGCGAGAAACGGATGAATGCCTATTACCTTTGTATCAACGCAGGCAAAAAAGCCTTGACGCTGAATCTTGCAGAACCGGAAGGGCAGCATATTTTTGACCAGTTGATTCATGACTTGAACGTCGATATATTTATCACCAATCAATTGCCAAAAAACTATCAAAAACTGGGTATTGATTTTGATCGTCTCAAAGGTGTCAAGAAAAACATCATCTGGCTGGGTGTTACCGGATTCGGGCCCGGCAGCAATGAGGGTGCCTATGATCCGATTTTGCAGGCAAGATCAGGCTTGATGGACCTCACGGGACAGGCCGACGGTGATCCGCAGGTGCTTGGTATTCCTCTGCCGGACATGGGAACCAGCGAGCATGCTTACGGACTGCTGATGAAAGCGCTCCTCAAAAGGCAGTTCACGGGAGAGGGGAGCAGGATCGATTTGTCCATGTTCGAATCTTCTGTTTCATGGTTAACGGTCCCCATTACCCTGACGTCCAGTTTTGGAAAAAAGATTACCCGACGAGGCAACACCCATGAATTTTTTTGCCCTGTTTCGGTTTATCAAACCCAAAACGGCTTTATCTATATGGCCGTTGGAAACGATCGACAGTGGAAGGCGCTGGTTTCCCAGCCTGTGTTCAAGCAGCTTGACAAACCGGAATATGAGAAAAATGCCGGTCGAATACAGGATGTTAAAAACGTGAACAAAGCCATGAATGCCATCACCATGCAAATGACATCCGAGGATCTCATCGAATTGCTGCAGTCCATAACGGTCCCGGTCAGCAAGATCAAGTCCATTGAGGACGTCATTCAAGATCCACTGGTTAAAAAACGATTGATCTTTGCCAAAGACCCCGTTACATCCCGGCGGATCACACTGTCCCCACCTCCCATCATGAATTCATTTATTAAAGAAAAGGGAGGCGAGCTCTCATTTCCGCCCCGCTTTGGTGAACATAATGATGAGATATACGGTCAGAAACTCGGCTATGATGTTGCGGCACGTGAAGACCTGAAAAGCAGGGGAATCATCTAGTGGCAATGGGTTCCAAAAAAGAAAGTAACAGCAGCGGGTTAGAAGAACTCGGCAAGATCGGCAAGCCGAAATCACTCGGCCAGCATGTGTTCGAGAATCTTAAAAACGCCATCGTCAAAGGTGATATGCCGCCGGGTGGAAGGCTTATAGAAAGTCGCCTGGCAGAAACACTTGGCATCAGTCGGACCCCGGTGAGAGAAGCTATTCACAAATTGGAAAGAGAAGGGTACTTACGAAAACTTTCCCGGGGCGGCTTCAGTGTTTTGGGACTTAGTCGGGAGGACGTGGAGGAAACATTCGGCATTCGCAGCGTTCTTGAAAGCTATGCAGCGCGGTTAGCTGCTGAAAAACATCGCAAGGCAGACCTCAAACCTCTGGAGAAAAAGATCAAATTATATCAGAAACACCTGGATTGCAGGGATCTTGACGCGCTTCCGGATATCAACACGGAATTCCATGACCTATTGTATGCACTGAGCAGTAGCCCGAAACTGATTCAGATGATCAGTAACCTGCGAGATCAAATATATCGATTTCGGCAGCTGATTTTGAGAGACGAGAAACTGGCAAGAATGAGCAATGAAGATCATAAAGATATGCTCGAACGTATCAGACAGCGGGATGTGGAGGGTGTTGAACGCCTTGTCAGAGAGCATTTAACCCGTGGACGGAAAGCGGTAATGGAATCGTATGACGAGTTGAGGTAGGTTGGCTGTGAAGCTATAGACTGTAATGCAACTTTCTGGACCAAGCGAACACGAAATGAATAATCCCCTGGCGCTTTGCGAACTCGCCGCAAGGGCTCCTAATATCAGCGTCGGCCATATGGTTAAACAGGCATGGCTGCCAAATGACTGCGTTTTCATATTGGAATTTCATCGTCATGCGCTGATGTAAGGAGCCCTAATTGGCTCAAACAGCACAAATCGCCAGGGGATCACCCATTTCGCTCCATCTTAGGTAAAAACCAAAAAGTTGAAACTGTAAGCATCTAAATGCCTAAAAGTCTACAGTCTAAACAACCTGGAAAATACAAGAAGGAACTCTCTATGCGTGAAAGAAAAATAAAAATACTCATTGCAAAGCCTGGATTGGATGGTCATGACAGGGGTGCAAAGATTGTTGCGCTGGCGCTTCGCGATGCCGGCATGGAGGTGGTATATACCGGTCTTCATCAACAGGTTGAACAGATCGTAAGAACAGCGATTCAGGAAGCGGTTGATATCATTGGGCTCAGTATCATGTCCGGCGCTCATCTTTCCATCTGTGAAAAGCTTCTCGAGACGATGTCACAGGAAGGCATTGAATCCACAGGGGTTGTAGTGGGGGGTGTCATACCTGCACGTGACATCGCAAAACTGAAGCAGTTAGGCATCAAAGGCGTCTATCCGGGTGGAACACCTTTTGACGTTATGATTGAAGGGATCAAAGCACATAAGCGATAAGCTAGTAAGCAATAAGCTGCTAACATGCTTATCGCTTACAGCTTAAAGCTTACAGCTCAAAAAAAAAAGGTGAAGATATGGGCGTTGCCAAGTATGTCAAAGATGAAAAAGGGGCCATAACAGAGGTTGAATATCAGTCGGGCATTAAGGTCAAGCCGGTGTATACCCCGGATGATCTTACGGCGGTTGGTTTTGATTATAAAAAGGACCTGGGAGATCCCGGAGAATACCCCTTTACCAGGAGTCTGCATCCCCAGGGGTATCGCAGCCGGGCCTGGACCACACGTCAGTATACCGGTTTCGGCACACCGGAAGAGACCAATAAACGATTTAAATACATGATCTCCCACGGCCAGACCGGGTTGAACGTCGCCTTTGATCTTCCAACCCAGATGGGGTTGGATTCCGACAGTTCACGTGCTGCCGGAGAAGTCGGCCGCGTCGGTATGGCTGTCGATTCCCTGCGGGATTTCGAAATCGCCTTTGACGGTATTCCTCTCGATCGAATTGGTACCGGACTCACCATCAACGCCATCGCATGTATCATGCTTGCCATGTATCAGGCTCTTGCAGAGAAAACAGGTTATGCCATAGACCGCATCAGCGCCACGCCTCAGAATGATATCCTGAAGGAAATGATTGGTCGCGGAGCCTGGATATTTCCTGTTGATCATGCGGTCCGTCTGGTTGGCGACAGTATTGAATACAGCATGAAGACACTGCCCCGCTGCAATCCTGTCAGTATCTGCGGCTATCATATTCGTGAATCCGGTGCTACGCCTTCACAGGAAATCGCCTGCGCTTTTGAAATTGCCAAATCCTACATTGAAAATGTAACGGCGAGGGGTATTGATGCCGGGGATTTTGTGGGACGTTTTTCCTTTAATCTGAATGTCTTTGGAAACTTATGGGAGCAGATAAGCAAATTCAGAGCGGCCAGAAAACTTTGGGCCCGAATGTTGAGGGATGAATACGGGATCCAGGATAAGAAAAAGCTTTTTCTACGAGGCCTCTTTGGCGGTGGCGGCAGTGGTCTAACAAAAGAGCAGCCGGAAAACAATATCATGCGAAGTGCCTTTTACGCACTCGGCGCAGCACTCAGCGGTGCCCAGACAACGGCACTTTGCTCTTTTGATGAAGCCTACACCATTCCGACACCCAGAGCGGCCCTGCTTTCACTCAGAACACTTGAGATCATCATGGATGAAGTCGGGTTGAGGGATACGGTGGACCCATTGGCAGGATCTTATTTTATCGAAACGCTTACCAAACAGATGGAAGATAAGATTAAAGAGGAAATGAAAGCCATCCAGCAGGCGGGGGGCATGATTCACTCGGTGTCATCCGGTTATATCCAGAGAAAAGTGGCGCAACAGGCCTATGAATATGAAAAGGGATTGCAAAGCGGGGAATATGTCAAGATCGGTTTAAATAAATATACCGACGATGACGAATCCGGACCGGATGTAGAACTTCACGAACATAATGAAGCTTGGGTTGAAAAACAGATCAAACGCTTGCAGGAGCTAAAGAACTCTCGCAACAACTCGGCCGTAAACCGCACCTTGAAAGAACTCGAGAAGGGCACCCGGCAGGGGGACAATGTCATGCCTTTGCTGGTGGACTGCTGCCGGGAGTATGCCACTGTCGGGGAGATGAGTGCCGTTCTTCGTGATGTTTTTGGAGAGTGGCAGGAGCCGGGGATATTTTAAGAGGGTACAAGGGTTCGAGGGGATACAAGGGTTCGAGTGGGAGCTGAGAGCTATCGGCTTTAGGCAGCTCTACACAGCCTCCAGCTTCCAAGCATCCCAGCTCTAACATCATATCTTAGTTACTATCATAACTGGAGACTGTTGTGAAGAAAAATGCCTTCCGTTTGGGCTGCGATATCGGCGGCACGTTTACGGATTTTGTGCTGGTGAATGACCGGACCGGTGAATTCCAGACGCACAAGTGCCTGACAACCCCTTCAGACCCGTCCACAGCCGTTGCGGAGGGGGTACGTCAGCTTGAAATAGACGCTCCCGGATTCATGGCGTTTACGGATGAATTCATCCATGGGACAACCCTGGTAATCAATGCCATCATCGAAAGAAAAGGCGCCAGAACCGGTCTCATTACCACCCAGGGTTTCAGGGATGTGCTGGAACTGGGTAGAGAACTTCGTTATGACGCCTATGATATTTTCGCGGAGTATCCCGAACCCCTGGTTCCCCGGTTTCTCAGAAAAGAAGTCGCCGAACGTGTGGCCAGCGACGGCAGGATCCTGCTGCCGATTCAAAAAGAGGACATCGCGGCGGTACTGCAGCAGCTTCAAGATCTGCAGATCGATTCCTTGGCGGTGTGTCTTCTCAATTCCTATGAAAATCCGATTCACGAAAAAATAATTCAAGCTGAGATAGAGAGGCTCGCTCCGGAACTCTCGCTATCCACTTCATTTGAGGTTCTGCCCCAGATTCGGGAATATGAAAGAACCTGTACAACCGTTACCAACGCATATGTCAAGCCCATAACATCCAAGTATCTTGAAAAACTGTCTTCAAGACTCATTGCCCTTGGATTCAAGGGCAAACTTTACATCATGCTGTCCAGTGGCGGGATTACATCCATCGAAACCGCCCGTAAATTCCCGGTACGTATTATCGAATCAGGTCCTACGGCTGCCGTGATTGCATCCCAGCACTATGGCAGCCTGTTCCAGATCAAGGACATGTTCTGTTTCGACATGGGCGGTACCACCGCGAAATCGTGTCTGATACAGAAAGGAGAGGCCGGCATGGTCTCCACTTTCGAGGTGGGGAGGGTTCAGCGATTCAAAAAAGGCAGCGGACTGCCCATCCAGGTGCCGGTTGTCGATCTGATGGAAATCGGGGCCGGCGGTGGCAGTATGGCAAAGATAAGTAACATGGGATTGCTTCAGGTAGGACCGGAGAGCGCCGGTGCAGATCCCGGTCCTGTCTGCTATGGTAAGGGCGGTGCAAATCCGACCGTTACCGACGCCGATCTGGTACTGGGATACCTGGATCCGGAATATTTTCTGGGCGGCAGCATGGCACTGGATAAATCGGCTGCCGAAAGTGCCATCCGAGAAACGATCGCAAAACCTTTGGGTACGACACTGGTGGAGGCCGCATTCGGCATCCATGACCTGATCAATGAAACCATGGCTGCCGCTGCAAAAACACACATTGCGGAAAAAGGCGGCAACCCGAATATCGTCACCATATCGGCCTTTGGCGGCGCCGGCCCGGTTCATGCCTATGGGCTTGCAAAAAAAATCAACGCCCCCCGAATACTTGTGCCCCCATTGGCGGGTGTTGGATCGGCTCTGGGATTTTTTACGGCACCGGTGGCATTCGATCTGACCAGGAGTCATCGGGTCAGGTTAGACGAAGCCGATTTTAATGAAATCGAAACACTTTTCCAGAGTCTGGAGTCAGAGGGCGCTGCGATTTTACAAAAGACCGTCGATGACGATTCCTTGCGCATTGAAAGAACCCTTATGATGCGCTTTATCGGTCAGGGTGCCGAAACCGATCTCAGGTTGGAAAACAAACCCTTCTATGACTGGCAGCTATCGGATATTCGTCATCTTTTCGATCAGGTCTATGAGAAACTCTATGGCCGAACGTATCCGGAAACACAGATCGAGTTTGTAACATTCAAGGTCCGCGTCAGTGAGCCGGAAAGACCCTTTCAACTGCCCAGGTTTGAAAGTAAAGCAGGGCAACTTGGCCGATGCATTGAAAGGGACACGCCCGGCATTTTCATTGACCCGAAAGATGTTTTTGCCCCATGAAGTGTATGATCGTATGAAACTCTTTCCAGGAGCTGCTATTAAGGGACCGGCAATCATCGAAGAAAGAGAATCCACCATCGTTATCGGTGAAGATGCCTCCTGCACGGTGGATTCGTATGGGTTTGTGTGGATAGATTTATAAAAACAGGGTGATTAGGCTATAGACTGTTAGGCTGTTAGCGGCTAAATAGCCTAACAGTCTACAGCCTAATACACCTACTACATGTTCATTCATAATCAATAGATGATATAAGAAAGAAGAGTCATATGTCCCTGTAATGCGAAGCCAACAATTAAGTAATACGAATTCGATCCCATCCGTCTCGAGATTCTCTGGCGCCGTCTGATATCCATCGTGGATGAAGCGGATGCATCGGTAGCCAGAACAGCCTTTTCGAGCCTGTTGCGGGATGCCCATGATTACACATGCATGTTTACGGACCATAGGGGGCAGGAGCTGGTTCAGGGCACGTTTTGTACACCGGGACAAGCCGGTGCCATGGCCCTGGGTGTCAAAAAAGTGATTCAATCGGTGCCCCTGGATGCATATCGCTCCGGTGATGTGATCATCGTAAATGACCCATGGTTGCTGGCAGGCCATTTGAACGATGTCTGCGTCTTGAGCCCCATTTTTTATAAGGAACGACCGGTGGCCTTTACGGCCTGTGTGTTTCACCACTCGGATATCGGTGGCCGGGTGGCGTCGGATAATCGTGAAGTGTTTGAAGAGGGTCTTTTTATCCCCCGCGTCAAATTATATGATGCGGGTGTATTAAACAAGGATGTCCTGGAGATGATTCGCTGGAATGTTCGGACACCCGAAGAAGTGACGGGCGACATTCGTTCACAGGTTGCTGCAAATCATGTCTGCGGCCAAAAAATTATTGAAATGATGATGGATGAGGGTCTCGATAGTCTTGAAGATCTTGCCGATGAAATCATTCAGAGAACCGAACAGAGTATGCGGCAGGCGATTGATCGTATTCCCGACGGCGTTTATCCCTATGAAGGTGTCATCGAAGGGGCAGGAAAACGGGATGATATCAATATCTGCCTGACGGTTACGGTAAAAGGGAGTGACATTCTGGTGGATTTTTCCAACACGTCCCCCCAGGTCAACTGGGGCGTCAATGTGGTCTATAATTTCACCTATGCCTATGTTTTTATGGCCATCAAAAGTGTTTTCGACCCGGATCTCCCCATAAATGAAGGTGCAACCCGACCGGTAACCATGAAGGCCCCCGAGGGCAGTGTTGTAAATTGCAGGTTCCCGGCTGCCGTTGCCGCCCGCATGCAGGTAGGTCATTTCATGACCGAAATGGTTTTCAGGGCGCTTTCCACGGCTGTTCCGGAAAGAATCATTTCAGACAGCGGCGGGACGCCGGCCCAGACCAATATATTTTATGGAAAACGGCATGACGGAAAACCATTCCATACCATGATTATTCGAGGGGGCGGCCTGGGGGCGAGCCGGGCGAAAGATGGACACCAGTGTGCCATTTTCCCCGCCAATGGCGCCAACACGCCGGTTGAAATTCTGGAAAGCGACACACCCCTGATGGTACTTGCCAGAGAACTCATCTGTGATTCAGGCGGTGCCGGAAAAAAGAGGGGCGGTCTGGGCCGACGCATGCGCATTCGTGTTCCGGATGATGCCCTTGCACCGCAGCCGCCGGTTGCCATTGCTGTTCAGGCCGGCCGTTTTCGATACCCACCCCAAGGAATTTTCGGCGGGAAACACGGCACCAAAGCCCGGTTCCTGAAAAACGATCTTCCCGGAGACCCCAGTGGTCTGACACTTTGTGACCCGGGAGATACCATCGATTTTCAAAGCGCCGGCGGGGGCGGTTTCGGTGCCCCTCTGGAGAGAGATATTTCAGCAGTTGAAAGAGATGTCATTTATGGATATGTGAGCATTGAAAAGGCAAAAAGCGATTATGGCGTGGTGATCGACGCAGCAGCCCTCAAGGCCGATCAAGATGCCACCCGGAAACTGCGGGCTCGCATGAGCGATGGTCAAACAGATACAGTTTAAGGAGGGGGAAAATGGGTAGAACGTTTATGCCGGATTTTCAATCACTGGATGAGCTGAAAGCACACCAGTTGAAGGGCCTGCAATGGACGGCATCTCATGCCTATAAGGGATCCGCATTTTATAAAAAGTTGATGGATGATTCAGGGGTGACCCCGGAAGACATCCACACACTGGACGATATCCGAAAACTGCCTTTTACCAGCGCAGAGGATTTACGAAACGGATACCCGTTTCCCCTCTTGTCTGTTCCTGAATCCGAAGTCGTACGAATTCATGCCTCCTCGGGCACCACCGGAAAACGAAAAGTCCTGAGCTACACCCGGAAAGATGTCGATGACTGGGGTCATTTTTTTGCCCGCTGCTATGAAATGGCTGAACTGTCCCGGGAGGATCGTGTCCAGATTGCGGTTGGTTACGGTGTCTGGACAGCGGGGGTTGGTTTTCAACTGGGCTGTGAACGTTTCGGCGCCATGGCGCTGCCCATCGGGCCTGGAAATATCGATATGCAATGTCAGTTTCTGGTGGATCTGCAGACAACGGTCATGTGTTGCACCGCAAGCATGGCCTTGCTCATGGCGGAAGAAATCCAAAGAAGAAAACTGAAAGACAAAATCGCCTTGAAGAAAATGATTTTCGGGTCTGAGAGGAGCAGTCACGCCATGCGCCAGCGAATCAAGACCCTGTTGGGTCTGGAAGACATGTTTGATATTCCCGGCATGACGGAGCTCTATGGACCGGGAACCGGTCTTGAATGTTCCCGGCATGAAGGTATACACTACTGGGCTGATTATTACCTCCTGGAGATTCTCGATCCGGAAACCCTGGAACCGGTTTCCGAGGGCGAGATTGGTGAAATGGTGGTCACGACCCTGTGCAAGGAGGCATCGCCATTGATACGATATCGTACACGGGATTTAACACGCTTGATACCGTCACCGTGTTCCTGCGGCAATCTGCTGCCTATGCATGACAGCATCCTGGGACGTTCAGACGATATGATCATTTTCAGGGCCGTTAACATATACCCGGGTCAGATTGATGAAGTGCTTTCCACGATACCTGAAATATCCTGCGAGTACCAGGTGGTCCTTGAAAGGGAAACGGATGGTAGAGATACCATGACGCTGCGTGTGGAATGCGGATCGGATCTCGATGTTGAAAAGGCCAGGGAGATTGAGGCTGTCATTTGCCGAAAAATAAAAAACAGTATCATGGTAAGCTGCGATGTAGAATTGCTCGAAACCTGCTCTCTGCCGAGGTCGGAGCGAAAATCGAAACGTGTGTTTGACAACCGATAAAACCGCAGGCTGTTAGACTGAAGACGATTAGACTGAAGCTTGCGAAAAGTCTAATAACCTCGAGTCTGAACGCCTTGGCACATCATAACTTGATTGAAATTGATTGAAGAAGGGAAGTCAAATGATCGATTATGCTTATTTTAAACCAAAGGATCTGGCAGAAACATTCAGACTCTTGGACCAACACGGCAGGAAAGCGGAATTGATTGCCGGGGGAACCGATGTCATGGTGGTTATCAAACAGAGTAACCGCTCTCCCGAGATCATTATATCCCTGCGGGGTATAGAAGCGCTTCGCTATATTCATAAAAACGGTGATTATCACATCGGAGCGTTGACCACCCACCGTATGATTGAAAAATCAACCCTCATTAAAAATGAGTTGACGGCCCTGAACCAGGGAGCATCCCAGGTGGGATCGGTGCAGGTAAGGAATGTCGCTACCATCGGCGGCAATATATGCAATGCCGCCCCTTCAGCAGACACCGCGTCTCCCCTCATGATCCTGGATGCGGTACTGGTGCTGAAGAGCAGCAAAAGCGAACGACAGGTACCCATTGAAGATTTTTTTGTCGGCCCCTCTGAAACCGTGAAAGCGTGGGATGAGATCCTCACGGAAATCATCATACCGGAACAGATGGGGACCTATGGGACCGCTTACTGTAAACATGCCCGCAGAAAAGCCATGAACCTTCCGATTATCGGTGTCGCGGTGGGCTTGGCTCTGGAGAAGGATGAGACCATACGTGATGCCCGGATTGCCTTGACCGTTGCCGCACCCACACCCATTCGTGTCCGTCAGGCCGAGGATTTTTTGCGTGGAAAACCGTTGACGGACGAGATCTTGAAAGAAGCAGGCCTGATCGCTTCTTCACCGGATTGCTGCTCGCCAAGGGACAGTCTGAGGTGTGAAGGATGGTACCGGGAAGATATGGTCAGAGTCCTTATCCCAAGGGTTGCCAAAGAAGCCGCCATCAATGCCAGGAAGAAAAACAGCCATAACGAATAACAAAGGAGTTATCCAATGAATACCGTTTCTGTTTCATTCAAACTGAATGGGGATTCCGTAACAGCCGATGTCCCCATGGGATGGACGCTGTTGAAAACGCTTCGGGAAGTATTCGAACTCACCGGTGCAAAGGAAGGCTGTGGGGTGGGTGAATGCGGTGCATGTACCGTGATCGTCGATGGTGACGCCGTCAATGCGTGCTTGTATCCCATCCCGGAAATCGAAGGTAAAAATGTATTGACCATCGAAGGGGTTGCAAGACCGGACGGCTCATTGCACCCGATCCAGAATGCTTTTATTGAAAACAATGGTGTTCAATGCGGATTCTGCACGTCAGGCATGATCATGTCCGCCAAAGCCCTGTTGGAAGAAAATCCAGAACCGGACGAGGCGGATATCCGCACGGCCATTTCAGGCAATATCTGTCGCTGCACCGGTTACGTTCAAATCATCGAGTCCATTCAGGAGGTAAAATGACAACATTCCGGTATGTGGGCCAAAATATTCCAAGAACCCTTGAAACGGACAAGGTGACCGGCCGAGCGGTATATATCGATGATCTCAAACGGCCCGGCATGCTGTATGGCAAAATACTTTACAGCAGTTATGTGAATGCCCGGATAAAAAAGATCGACATTTCCCGTGCAAAAAAACTTCCCGGTGTCCGTGCCGTACTGACGGGCCAGGACATCCCTGATGTCCGCGTGGGCTTTATAAAAGACCAGACGGTTCTCAAGAAAGATCGTGTGCGTCAGTTTCGGGATGAAATAGCGGCCGTTGCCGCTGTCAGTCCGGAGATCGCCCAGGAAGCACTGGACCTCATCGAAGTTGAATATGAAGAACTGCCGGGTGTCTTCGATCCTTTCGAGGCCATGAAGAAAGAAGCACCCCTGATCCATGAGATCGATGCCCGGGGAAAACCGGTTCGCAGCAATATTCTGCCGCTGCCGTGGAAATTCAGTGCCGGAGACGTGGAACAGGGCCGGAAGGATTCGGCTTTTATCGTAAAAGATCGTGTGTCCACAACATGGGTCAATCAGTGCTGCATGGGCACCAGCGGGTGTGTGGCAGAATTTGATGCCAACAACAATCTGACCCTTTACAGCCAGACCAATGTTATTTTCGGGGCCAAACAACGGATTGCAGAGTATTTTTCAAAAATCGGCCTGCAGGAGAAGAAGATTCGGGTTCTCAATATGGTGGTGGGAGGAAGTTTCGGCACCAAGCTGGACACCGATATCTACGAATTCATCTGTATTCAGCTGGCCTTAAAGACACGTAAGCCAGTCAAAATACTGTTTACCCGGGAGGAGGAATTCAAAGCACTGCCCCCAAGGCAGCCGGCTGTTTTTGATATCGAACAGGGTTGCGACAAGGAGGGGAGGCTGACCTTCAGACATGTGGAAGCAGTGCTTGACAATGGTGCTTACACTTCCTGGGGAGCAACGACACCATCCGTCATGATGACGCCCATCTCGTCCCTGTATCGGGTAGCCAATGTTTATTTTAAGGCGACCTGTGTTTATACGAACAATATCTATTGTCAGGCCATGCGGGGCTACGGCACGCCTCAGGCAACCTTTGCGGTGGAAACATCCATGGATCGACTGGCAGAAGCCGCGGGGATCGATCCGGCTGAATTCAGGCACGTGAACCGGAACCGAAGCGGTGACCTGACACCCATGAAACTCCAGATCACCACCTGTGGATTGGAAGAATGTATCCGGTTGGTAAAGGATAAAATATCATGGGACGAGAAACACGGAAAGAGAAACGGCCGGGGTGTCGGCATGGCCTCCCTGATACATGTGGCCGGTGGCGCCCGGGTATATAAATCAGACGGCCACGGCATGCGGATCAAGGTCGATGATGAAGGGCAGGTGGATGTCATCAGCGGCGGCACCGATCAAGGGCAGGGGTCCTGTACCGTGCTTTCTCAGATTATCGCCGAAGAGCTCGGTTTTCGACCCCAGGACATATCGTTCACCATCGGCGATACCGCCCTGGCACTGTGGGATGCAGGCACCCATGCCAGCAGGCATACCTTCATCGCCGGCAATGCCGCCATCAAGGCCTGTAAGAAAGTAAGGCGGCAGATTCTTGAAATGGCGGTTGTACAGATGCCCAAGATTATTCAATCGAATCTAAAACGAAAGCAGCGCATGAACCCTGATTTTGAACTGCCGGATATTGATTTCAGCCTGTTTGCCGATCCGGACAACCTCGACATTCAGGATCGAAAGATATTCTTGAAGGCGGATCCTGAAAATCCCTATTGCAGTGTGGACGCAAGCCGGATATTGAAACAAGGACTTCATGTGGGTACCGGAGAGAGTCATACCATCATGGCAGAGGTCTTTTATGACCCTCCGACCCAAATGCTTGACAGGGAATTCAAAGGCAACTATTCAATGACCTATGCCTTTGGGACCACAGGGGTGGAAGTTGAGGTCGATAAAAAAACCGGCGAAGTTAAGATTCTGAAAATGATTGCCGCCCATGATGTGGGGAGGGCCATCAACCCAACGTTGATCAAGGGGCAGATATACGGGGCGGTCTACACGGGAACCGGTTACGCCCTGACAGAAGAAATAAAATCGCTAAAAGGCAAGGTGATGAATCCCAATTTTCGCGATTACAACATTCTGACAGCCAAGGATACGATTCCGGTGGAGGCGGTTGTTGTGGAACTGGGAGATGCGGATGGACCGTATGGTGCCAAGGGGATCGGCGAACCAGGACTCGTTCCCACAGCTCCGGCAATCGCCAACGCCATATACGATGCCATCGGCGTCCGGATTACCGAACTACCCATTACTCCGGAAAGGATTCTTGATGCCATCAAGGCAAAGGAAGGGGATGCATGGTGTGAATAAAATCGTTGCACGATTTTTTTTGGAACGCGACTGTGTCGCTGATCAAAAAGCTACGATACAAACTGAACCTCATCAAAAGGAGGAACCATCATGAGAAAAAAACTTGTTCTTTTAT